>NZ_JABGBO010000004.1 GCF_013133775.1 Pelistega europaea
CTGTTAGCTTATAACCATCATGACTATTTAGATAGTGCAATACGGCATCTATCTTCTGTTGAACACTATATTTTTTGCTCATATTTAACCCCCATAGTTGGTGTCCAACTTATGGGGGTCAGTTCATTATTAGGGGTTTTTCCTATTGAAACAACAAATCAATAAATGTACTGTGCAAAATGCACTTCTAGTAACTTTATTCCATGATGAGTGACGTGCGGGAAGTTGCACAAACAATGCCTTTACTGACATCGTTACCCTATATTATTATGTTTCAACGTCAGGTAAAGAATCATTCCTAGCTGCTCTGATGTTTGCAAAGACCTTACATTTTATACTCACCTTATCGTGCAGTGGAATTGCCATTGGTGTTGGTGTCCATTTTTCTAAAAGTTGGGGAAAAATGGACTTTCAATGTGCTAAAAAAATCTACGTCATCGGAATCATCTTCGCATTGATTTTAAGTACTATTCTAGTCATTATAATGTCTCATTTTTCTCCTTACATACTACTAAAGTTAGGTGCACAACAGGATATCGCATCAGTCGCGTATGAATACCTACTGATAGCCTTGCCAAGCACAATATTTCTATCTGTTGCACAAGTCTCTTTACAAATTCTACGCTCCGTCAGACGCAATCAAATAGCCCTTTGCCTGCTCCCTCTCACTAACACAATAGGGCGGATATTTCACCTTAACGCTGATGGATTTCAATTACTACAAACATTCACACATATAGGAGTGTTTCTATGGATTCCCATTGGATTACTCTTTGTTTCGATCTCTATCTTGCTTGTCATGAACCACGCAACCTATGTAACGCTCATTGCTTGGGCTAGAGCCACTGTAGCAACAATTCCACTTATATGGCTGGGAAGTAAGTTAGCTGGATCCTCTGGTGCTCTTATCGGGCAAATATTAGGTGCAGCTTCCTTGTCAATTATCGTATTTCTATTTTCTTTTAAAAAACTAGAGAGATATTTAAAAAGTCTAGAGCATAATTTTTAGTAAAGACTTATAGGAGAACTTTCTGGCACAACATCATTGAATACAGCATCCTCAACAAACCATCCCTTATAAAAAAACTATTTTATTTTAAGTGTAAAGTTGTTATGATGTTACCTACTTCTTCTCTTTAAAAAATTTCTCCACTTAACGACATAGCCCATGGATATTGTGACTCTTTTTATTGCACTTGGTGCTTTAATTGCTGGTTTTTCCCAAGGCATCTCTGGTTTTGGTTTTGGGCTAGTAGCCATGTCTTTTTGGGCTTGGGTCGTGGATCCTCAGCAAGCAGCTGCACTTTCAGTCATTGGAGGGTTCACTGGACAAATTATCGCTGCCTTTACTGTCCGTCGAGGATTTAACTTACGCTTATTGCTTCCTTTTATTGTCGGAGGACTTTGCGGTATTCCTATAGGGGTTTATCTTCTTCCCTACCTAGATATTTATAAATTTAAAGCACTTCTTGGTACTTTTTTAATTATCGTCTGCCCTTTTATGCTGTTTGCTGACAAAATCCCTAAGATGACCAAGGTGCATCATTTCTGGGATATAGTAGGAGGCCTTGGTGGCGGTGTTATGGGGGGCTTTGGAGGCTTTACAGGCACATTACCAGCCCTATGGTGTACCTTGAGAGGGTTTGACCGAGATACTCAACGGGCTATTATGCAAAATTTTAATTTTGCCATGCTGGTTGTGGTACTCATCAGCTATAGTGCCAAGGGTATCATACGAACAGAGATGCTGCCTACTTTTCTCATTGTCTCCCCTATCGTGATATGCACATCTTATCTTGGCACAAAAGCCTACCACCGTATCAGTCAACAACGATTCAGACAACTTATCTTATCGTTATTGACTTTATCGGGATTAACTATGCTAGTAACTTCTGTACCAAAACTCCTCTAGTGCTTAATCGTTGGTAGAGTCAAACTCTTTTAACTTTCGCGTTACTGTGTTACGCCCTATCCCTAGACGAGCTGCCACCTCAATCTTGCGACCTCGACATTGATTAAGAGCAGTTTCTAACACTGCTTTTTCAAATATGCGAGTCAACTCATCCATGATGTCTTGGTCTTGTGCAGCAAGACGACGTTGAACATCAATACGCAGTCCTTCTGCCCAAGGGGGTTCAGATGAAAAAACAGGCTCTTGATGAGAAGCAACGGAAGGCATGCCTAGTAGTGCCACATTAGCTCCTGTCAAATCAGCACTACTTGCCTCAGGATGCACCACATGACTACGCAAACTTGCCAACAGCTCTTGAGGCAAATCATCTAGCGTAATCAATGCAGCGGGAGACATGACTGTCAGCCAATGGCAGAAATTTTCTAATTGGCGAACATTACCTGGAAAATCAAAGCTCTTAAGTACATCAATTACCTCTGGACTTAATTGCTTTGCTGGTACTCCTAAACTTGCTGCAGAGGCTTGCAAGAAATACTGGCTTAACTGTGGAATATCATCTTTGCGTTCACGCAAAGGGGGTATACGCAAACGAATTACATTAAGTCGATGGAATAAGTCCTCACGGAATGTTCCTTGTTCAACTCGTGTTTCTAGCGGTTGGTGTGTTGCTGCAATAATGCGAACATCCACATGAACAGGTTGAGTACCGCCAATACGATAAAAACTTCCCTCAGCAAGTACACGCAACAATCTGGTTTGCAAGTCGAGCGGCATATCCCCGATTTCGTCAAGAAATAAAGTGCCACCATTCGCTTCCTCAAATCGTCCTTTACGCAACTGATTAGCACCAGTAAAAGCCCCTCTCTCATGTCCAAATAACTCTGCTTCTAATAAATCTTTGGGGATAGCAGCAGCGTTAATGGCAACAAAAGGCTTATTTGCACGACTACCATGCTCATGTACTGCTCGTGCAATTAACTCTTTACCTGAGCCTGATTCACCAGTAATTAACACTGTCACTTTAGAGGGGGCTAGACGTCCGATTGCTCTAAACACCTCTTGCATCGCCTTAGAATGTGACTGTGTCATCATTTTCTTGAAGGCAGGTACAACTGGCTCTGGTTCTGGCGCTGGTGGTTCATAACTGAGTGCCTTACCATGTTCGCAGGCTCGCTGAATAAGTGCAACTGCCTCATTGACATCAAAAGGTTTAGGCAAGTAATCAAACGCACCATCTTGAAAAGCAGTTACTGTACTATCCAAGTCAGTGAACGCCGTCATCACAATAACAACGACTTGGGGGTACTTTGTTTTAACTTTCTTAAGTAGCTCCAAGCCAGACATGCCACTCATACGAATATCAGTAAGCAATACATCCGGTATGTCAATCTCCAACGCTTGCCATAAATCCTCTGCTTGCTCAAAGAAGCGTGCAGCCATGTCAGAGCGTTGTAATGCTTTATCTAATACCCAACGGATGCCTTGGTCATCATCGACAATCCAAATCTTGCTCATGTTCTCTCCATGGGTAATAAAATCCTAAATTCTGTACGTCCGGGATGACTATCAAACTCAATCACCCCTCCTTGTTGACGTGCTAATTCCTGTGCCAAACTTAAGCCCAAGCCCGTACCATCAGGGCGACCAGTCACCAATGGATGGAAAACACGATCAATAATATGAGTAGGAATACCAGGACCATTATCAATCACTGAAAGCACAATGACCTGCTTATAGACCTTATCCAATAGGAATTGACGTGTTTTCACGCGGGTTCTCAAGATAATCGTAGGTTCACCTTGATTCAATTTTGCTTCTGGTGCACCAGATAACTCAAACTCGGCCTCTGTATGTCTAGGAGCTACTGTTGCTTTAGCGGCTCCCAACAAAGCCTGTGCTGCATTACGACAGATATTAAGGTAAATCTGAACAAGTTTTTCTTTATCTGCATAAATATCTGGTAATGAAGCATCGTAATCACGAATAATCGTAATCTTATCCTTGTACTCAGCACCTATCAGCATACAAACACGTTCGCAGACTTCGTGAATATTGAAAGAACTTAGTAACAGGCTAGCTTGAGCTGGACGAATCAACCTATCAACAAGTTGTTGAAGTCGCCCAACCTCGGCAACAATGACCTGCGTATATTCTCGATGCGCAGGATTATCTAGTTCCATTTCCAACAACTGTGCTGCCCCACGAATGCCTCCAAGTGGGTTCTTCACTTCGTGAGCAAGGTTGCGGAAAGTTTCTTGGTAAATATCAATTTCTCTTGCAAGACGCACATTACGATCTGAGATGGTTTGCTGATCAATAGGATGAAGCTCTACCATAAGTTTGTCATTATTACCATCGAAATGTAAAGAAACACTCACTAATGAAGCATCATCTAATTTTGCAATCGTCCCAGTAAACGTCACAGAGATTGCTCGCTGCGAGACAACAGTCTCAAATGCTTTTTGAAAATTCTCCTTATCTTCAAATAGGCTTGCCAAAGGCAAATCCTGAAAGGAGCGGCGAGAACGTTCAAAAAGATGTTGAGTAGCGATATTCACCCACTCAATTCGACCTGCACGGTCGGCAACGACCATGCAAGTCAGGAGTAAATCAAATGACTGCCAACCTTGGGCAGAATTCAACGATGGGTTCGACATAGTTTTCCTCCTGCAAAGTTGGCATTCAAATGGTTATAGAGAGTAGTACATATCAAACTCGATTGGATGAGTTGTCATGCGAAGACGTGTAACTTCTTGCATCTTAAGATCGATATAAGCGTCAAGCATATCATTGCTAAATACGCCGCCACGGGTCAAGAACTCACGATCTGCATCAAGAGCTTCAATGGCTTGCTCTAGTGAAGAAGCCACTGTTGGCACTTTCTTGTCCTCTTCAGGAGGCAAATCATACAAGTTCTTGTCTGCTGGATCGCCTGGATGGATTTTGTTTTGGATACCATCAAGACCTGCCATCAACAAGGCAGAGAATGCCAAGTATGGGTTAGCCATTGGGTCTGGGAAGCGGGCTTCAATACGACGACCCTTAGGATTACCAGTGTAAGGAATACGGATAGAGGCAGAACGGTTACGTGCTGAGTAAGCCAATTTAACAGGAGCCTCAAACCCTGGAACTAAACGTTTGTAAGAGTTAGTTGTTGGGTTAGTGATTGCATTTAATGCACGGGCATGTTTGATAATACCACCGATGTAGTAAAGCGCTGTTTCAGAAAGACCTGCATAGCCATTGCCTGCAAATAAGTTTTGACCATCTTTCCAAATTGATTGGTGTACGTGCATACCAGAACCGTTATCGCCTACGATTGGTTTTGGCATGAATGTCGCTGTTTTACCATATACGTGAGCTACATTATGGATAGTGTACTTAAGGATTTGATTCCAGTCAGCACGACGTACCAAGGTGCTAAATTTAGTACCAATTTCTAATTGACCTGCATTAGCTACTTCGTGATGGTGAATTTCTACAGGTACACCTTGTTGCTCAAGGATTAAGCACATTTCAGAACGCATATCACCAAATGAGTCTACTGGCGATACAGGTACATAACCACCTTTTACTCCTGGACGATGACCATGATTACGACCATCATTTTCTAATGCACTAGCACCAGCCGCTTCGTCAGAGAATACTTTAACAAAGCGATTGTACATATCATCACCCCATGATACGCCATCAAATACAAAGAACTCTGGTTCTGGACCAAAATAAGCAGTATCACCAATGCCTGATGATTTCAAATAGGCTTCTGCACGACGCGCTAAAGAGCGAGGGTCACGGTCATAACCTTTAAGATCTGAGGGTTCCACGACATCACATGTAAGAATAAGAGTAGACTCTTCGCGGAATGGGTCTAAACGTGCAGTTTCTGCATCAGGCACAAGCAACATATCTGATGCTTCAATGCCTTTCCAACCAGCGATAGATGAACCATCAAAAGGTTGACCTGATTCAAATTTATCCTCATCTACTGTGTGAGCAGGAACAGTCATGTGATGTTCTTTGCCCAAAGTATCTGTAAAGCGGAAATCAACGAACTTAACTTCGTTATCGCTCATTAATTTTAATACGTCACTTGCGTTTGCCATATTGATTTCTCCTAAAATCGTAAATAGTTGGTCTTGTTTGACCTATCGATTTACCTATAGCAATTATCGTGCCAACTTTTTTATGCCATAAAAAGGGCATTTATGCTTTAGGTAGGAGTATTGTTGCACTATTTTGGTGATTTATTCAAGTGTGTTCGTATTATTTTGGTGCAAATATGATTTTTTGCACCATTTTGGTGATTTTGGTTTGGGCTATTATCAATATTGAAATTACCGCAAGAATAGCTCTTGCAGGTCATTGAGATACCTCCAGCCTAGCTCCGTCGCCCGCAATCGCATTGGATCATCCACTAACAAACCCTTATGCACTGCCTCATCAATCATCCCCGTCATGATGCTGAGATTCACACCACAACGCTCAGCAAAATAATACGTTGGCACTCCTTGCTTGAGACGCAAAGCATTGAGCATAAATTCAAACGGTAATTCCTCTGGCATTAGCAACCGCTCCTCAGCGACATGTTCTCCTGTTGCCACCTTTGCCATCCAACTTTCAGGATTCTTTACTCGTGCGGTACGCACAATACGGTCATGAGAGGAAATCTTGCCATGGGCACCAGGACCTACTCCAATATAATCCCCAAATTGCCAGTAATTTAAATTGTGCAAACAGCGCGCTTGGTTCTGTGCATAAGCAGAGACTTCATATTGTTCAAACCCTGCTTTGGCTGTCTCTTCGATTAATAAATCTTGTATATCGCCAGCCAAATCATCGTCAGGCAAACCTTCTGGCGGATATTTAGCAAAAACGGTATTCGGCTCTAAGGTCAGGTTATAAAGTGATAAATGCTCAGTACCAAAAGACAGTGCAGTACTTATTTCTTGATGACAAGCCTCTAGGGTCTGATATGGCAATGCATACATCAAATCTAAATTAACACGAGAAAAATATTTCTGTGCAACATCAATCGCTTTTTTCGCCTGTTCACTGCTATGAATGCGTCCTAGACGGCGTAGACTTTCATCATCAAAACTTTGAATCCCCAACGACACACGATTAACCCCAGAGGCAGCAAAGTCGGCAAACTTTTCCACCTCAACGGTACCAGGGTTGGCCTCCATAGTAATCTCTGTTGCAGGAGCCAGGTTAAATAGATTACGCAACATTGTTAGTAACCCATCCATCGCCTTGGCAGACAATAAACTAGGAGTTCCTCCTCCGATGAATACTGTATGAATAGGTCGCCCCCATACAGATGGGAGTACGCCGATTAAATCCTGCTCCAAAGCACGTAGATAGGCCTGTTCGAGTTCTTCACCCAGTGAATGCTCCCCCCCTCTTATGGCATGTGAATTAAAATCACAATAAGGACATTTACGCACACACCAGGGTACATGAATGTAGAGTGATAATGGAGGCAAAGACTGGGTAAATTGAATTCCCTGTTGTAAGCTACGTTTTAACTGAATATCCTGCATGATAGTCTAGAGATACGCCTGTATTTCTACTAATAATTTACGTAATGCCTGACCTCGATGGCTGACTTTATTTTTTTCTTCTGGACTAAGCTCTGCCGCCGTTTTCCCTATATCAGGCAAATAAAAATAAGGATCATAGCCAAAACCATTTTTTCCAGCTGCCTCTTTTGCAATTTCTCCAGCCCAAAAGCACTGAGCTACAATAGGGCATGGATCATCTGCCGAACGGACAAAGACAAGACAGGCAACATAATAACCTTTTCTGTCATTAACATTTTCAAGGGCTTTAAGCAGATAGGCGTTATTTGCAGCGTCAGACTTCTCGCCCCCCTTGGTCACAGCATAACGAGCTGATAGCACGCCAGGCTCGCCATTTAAAGCTGGCACGACCAATCCTGAGTCATCGGCAATCGCAGGCAAGCCTGTCGCTTGACTAGCAAAACGTGCTTTGGCTAATGCATTTTCTAAAAAAGTGAAATAAGGCTCTTCACACTCTCCTACCCCTAAAGCACCTTGAGGAACTAGCTCAAAACCTAATGGTTGGAAAAGTTGCTGAAACTCCGCCAACTTACCCTTGTTATTAGAAGCCAATACGATTTTCTGCATTTTTAATACCTTTTGAATTTATTAATCCAAGCATTCATTACCCACAATGCACACAACAATTTAAGTATGCTTTTATGCATCATCACTCAATACATCACTGTGTAAATGATGGAGGGCATCTTAGACAAAGACATGAGACCAGTTTATACTGACACTCTAGCAGTATTTTGTGCCTTGACTAAATCTTGAATCCCTTGCTCAGCTAATCCTAACAAAGTATCCAGTTCTCTGCGTGTAAAGGCTTGCCCTTCAGCAGTACCTTGAACCTCAACAAAATGCCCAGCTCCAGTCATCACCACATTCATATCTGCATCACAACCAGAATCTTCTATATAGTCAAGGTCTAGCACGGCTTGCCCATTAACCGTACCAACAGAAATGGCAGCAACATTGTCTCGGAGAGGATTTTCAGTCAATACACCATCATCCAATAATTTCTGTACCGCATCTGCCATAGCAATCCAAGCCCCTGTGATACTAGCACAACGCGTACCACCATCTGCCTGAATCACATCACAATCCAAATGAATAGTGCGTTCACCAAGTTTCTCTAAATCAATGACAGCTCGTAAACTGCGACCAATAAGACGTTGAATTTCTTGAGTACGCCCTGTTTGTTTGCCTTTTGCCGCCTCACGATCGGAACGACTATGAGTTGCACGGGGTAACATACCATATTCTGCCGTCACCCACCCCTGACCTTTATCTTTTAAAAATGGGGGAACTTTGTCAAGTACACTAGCATTGCAGAGTACATGAGTATTGCCCACTTTAATCATTACCGAACCTTCTGCATAGGCAGTGTATTGGCGTTCGATAGTGATTTTACGTAGTTCGTTAGCTTGACGACCGCTATGACGTGAAGTAGTTACTTGTGACATGATAATCTGTGTTCCAATAAAATTATGTTATCCGAGATTGTAAACGATTCAACTGTTTTTTTCTTGCGATGTTTAATACTACAACTGCTAGTATAGCCTTTCAAAGAATTCATGCTCTTTATCAGAGAGTATTATGTGTGACAGTGTTGCAATTTCAATGTTTTACAGATAATAACACCTCTGCGAGTTTGGTAAATCAAGCAGGACACCGTTAACCAAATGGTTCACAAACATTGAGATTAGGGTATTGTTGTATGGTAAATCAAGTAGGATACCGTAAATCAAGTGAGACATCGTTGTGCAACCCTTTTCCCCTTGGTTAATACAATCGTCCTATCATGACATATTCGAGATATTTCCGTGACATTCGCAGCCATAAGGGCTACAATCCCTACCTATATTGTCGAAATTTCTTCACATTGATGCCTATTTCTTAACGCCTATTTCATTACCTACTCATGGCTAAATAAGCATCATCCTACTTTTTTAAGAGACACAGAATGACTATTTACAGCATGACCGCTTTTGCTAGCCAACAAAAAGAACATGAATTTGGCAGCATTACCGTGGAACTAAAGAGTGTTAATAACCGTTTTTTAGACCTGAACTTTCGTTTGCCAGATGAATTGCGTGCAACTGAAAGTGCTTTAAGAGAGCTCATTAGTACCCGTTTAAGTCGCGGTAAAATTGAAATCCGGGTAAGTCTTAATAAAAACAAAACATTAGCAGACATTACTTTAGATGAGAAATTGCTTACTGTGCTTTCTCAGCAATATGCACATGCTCGTGGCTTTATTCCCGAAACTCAAGCCCCCACCCTCTCTGAATTGATTAATCTCAGTCATCAACAACAGAGCCATAAAACCGATGAGTCCTGCGATATATGGTCAAATCTCTGCATAGAATGTGCCAATCAAGCTATTGATAGTTTCCTACTCAATCGGGCTCGTGAAGGGGAGCGCCTCGCTACAACAATGCTTGGCTATGTGCAGCAAATAGAAAAAATCCTGGTGACCGTGAGAGAACAACTGCCTCGCATTCACGAAGAATACCGAGAAAAGCTAGCACGTAAATTACGTGAAACACTAGAGTTGGTAGCTCCCAATGGTTTTGAAGCAATTAAGGGGGAGGAATTAAGTGCGCGGATTGCAAGTGAAAGCAGCTTGTTTAGTCTACGTATTGATGTGGCAGAAGAGTTAGACCGTCTTGATTCGCACCAAAAAGAATTAACACATTTATTGGCAATACAACCCCCCATTACAGAAACCCAAATTCCTAAAGCCAAAAATAAACAAAGTCTGGGGAAACGGTTAGATTTTCTTTTTCAAGAAATGAATCGCGAAATCAATACACTAGGTTCTAAATCTACTGCCATTACGATTACACAAGCAGTGATTGAATTAAAATTATTGGTTGAACAACTACGGGAACAAGCACAGAATATTGAGTAAACTTACTTATCTTATCTATAAGTAGATAACATAGTCACCAATGGGTTGGTAATGCACAATATGACTAATCATACTGTATATACCTACATTATGAGGTCAAGGCAATTTTTAATTGGATTATGTCACTGATTACGGTTAATCTTATTCTTGGGGATGATGAGGGTTTGCTAGATACAAGGCTACGCTCCCTCACCTCTACTGCTCAGTTTGCCTCGCTAACTCAAACTCCCATACTTACACAGCAAGGCTGGTGTCTTTGTTGTCAAATGCATAACGAGACCTCTGAAGTGCTGCGAGGTTTATTTATGCAAGCTTTACACAAACAAATCCCCCCCTTTTCACAAGTCTTTTTGCGTTGTGCTACTGGCATAGACCCTGCCAGTATAATTTATACCTTGTCCCAAGACTTTTTCTTAAAAGAGCGATTTCGCTGGGCTGGGGCCTTATTGCTTGTGAGCCAACCACTGGTAGATGAGCTCATTCATAAAGCTGGTGGAGACTATTGGGATATTAGCCAAATCAGCACTTATATTCCACTGTTTGCTAATGCAGATGTCATGCTATTTACCCAGGATGCTTTTAAACAACATGACAAATCCCTGTTTGAACAGTTAATGACCCAAGTCTATGAGCATATAGGCTGTTTCCAACCAGATATAGTGCCAGCCCCTCTACTACCTCTGGCAACATTAGATAAAGCCCTCCTATCAACCTACCAACATCAATGGCAAGAGCGAAAATCCATCAGCAAAAAGCATTCACTATTTCGGTAATTCAGTGCTTTTCATGCCTTGTTTTATTTATTGTGGTCCTTGTGACCAAACTGATTAAATGCGTTTAGCATAGAGTTTGTCTGACTTTGCATCTGCTCTTGCATTTGCAAAAAGATGTTCTTAGACTGCTCTACGTAGTTGTTCATCATCTTGTTAAAAGTGGGGGCTTGGAAATTCATAAACTGTGCCCAAGCCTCTGGGTTAAACTGCTGGCTATACAAGGCATCAGACTGATCACTCATGCGATTTTGCATCTCAGCCAATACTTGAAGATTCTTTTCTAAATAGGCACCCATCACACCCTGCATTGCATGTCCATAAAAACGAATAATCTGTTTGAGAGTGTTGGCGTTAAACATAGGTACCCCTTCACTCTCTAGCTCTAGGATAATCTGCAAAAGAATGTTACGCGTTAAATCATCCCCTTTCTTCGCATCCACTACTTGAAATGGTTCATTATCCAAAACAAACTGCTTAATATCAGCCAAGGTGATATAAGTACTCGTCTGGGTATCATAAAGTCTACGATTAGGGTATTTTTTAATAATGCGCATTGAATTACTCACTCAAAAATAAAAGTGATGCATCACCGACTCAGTGATACATCACTTATCTTTATATTAACTCATATGTAAGCCGCCATTGACAGAGAAATCAGCTCCTGTTGCAAAGCCTGAATCATCAGAGGCTAACCATGAAACAATAGAGGCAATCTCCTCTGGAGTACCTAGACGGCGAACAGGAATAGTCGATACAATTTGCTCTAACACTTCAGGGCGGATGGCACGCACCATATCCGTACCAATATACCCTGGAGAAACAGTATTAACAGTCACTCCACGACTAGCCATTTCCTGTGCCAAAGCCATGGTAAAACCATGAATACCTGCTTTTGCAGTAGAGTAATTGGACTGACCAAATTGCCCTTTTTGACCATTTACTGAACTAATGTTAATGATACGCCCCCAACGCTTTTCATACATAGCATCAATCACTTGTTTAGTGACATTAAAGAGACTATTAAGATTGGTATCCATCACAGCCGTCCAGTCTTCTAGGCTCATCTTACGGAACACTCCATCACGCGTAATACCAGCATTATTCACCAATACATCAACATCACCGTGCTCTTCTTTGACTTTATTAAAAGCAGCTACTGTAGAATCCCAATCAGACACATTACCCACAGAGGCATAAAAAGTAAATCCTAAAGCTGCTTGTTCATCTAGCCACTTCTGGTAGTTACGGCTAGGCCCTGCACCTGCAATCACTTTAAAACCATCTTTTGCCAGACGTTGGCAGATAGCCGTACCGATACCGCCCATACCACCCGTAACATACGCAATTTTGCGACTCATTGTAATCTCCTAAAAATAAAAACCTCTACTTATTCTGACTAGCTTAGCGATGTCTAATGACATTTTTGTTGCATTGTTTTTGACTTTATAAACACAACTAACCTTAGCTCTCCTCAGCCATTACTCACCCAATTATTGCACAGCCCGCACTTTCACGTAGTCACCTGGAGCATCTACACTCGGACGATATTGACGACTGCCAAGGGTCTTTTTAGCCTTAATCTTACGCCCTGCACGTGGAGCAAGCCACTCATACCAATTAACCCACCAACTGCCAGGGTGTTGGGTGGCATCTTCAAACCATTGTTCACTACTGAGATAGCCATCGTCATATTTGTATTCATTGGTCCAATAATGACGTTTATGGCGAGCAGGAGGATTCACCACCCCTGCAACATGACCCGAGGCTCCCAGACAAAATTGCACCTGACCACTCAAAATATCGCGACTAAGGTAGGCTGACTTCCAGGGAACGATATGATCATCTTTAGAGGCATATAAATAGGTATCCATATCCAAAGTGGATAATTTTAAAGGCTCTCCTAGCACAGTTACCTTGCCTGGTTGGCGTAAATTATTCTCTAAATAGGTGTTGCGTAAATACCAGGCATAGAAAGGACCTGGTAAATTCGTACTATCTGAGTTCCAGTAAAGAATATCAAACGGGACTGGTGTCTCACCTTTAAAATAGTTCTGAACTACGTAGTTCCAGATGAGTTCATTTGGTCGCAAAATAGAAAAGCTCGCAGCAAGATCCTTGGCAGGCATTAACCCTCCCTGCCCTATAGTCTGCTCTCTCATCACCACACTAGGTTCATCCACAAAAACATGCATTACACCAGTATCAGAAAAATCAAGAAAAGTAGTTAATAAAGTCATGCTATTGGCATAGTCTTGACCTCTAGCCTTGGCTACCGCCAATGCCGTCGCCAGCATGGTACCGCCCACGCAAAAACCTAAGGTATTAATTTTAGGTTGTTTCGTAATATCGCAAACAGCTTGGAGGGCTCGTATAACTCCTTGCTCCATATAATCGTCCCAAGTGAATAAGTCAGGCTGATCAACATCATTGGGCAAGGGATTACGCCAGGAGATTAAAAATACTGTATGTCCTTGCTCTACAGCACCGCGGACAAAGGAGTCATCTTCTTGTAAATCAAGGATATAGAACTTATTGATACAAGGAGGCACGACCAATAAAGGAATTTCATAAACCTGCGGAGTTAATGGCGAATACTGAATAAGCTCGATGAATGCATTTTTGTAGACCACTTTACCTGGAGTTACGGCTAAATTACGTCCTACTTCAAATGCCTGCTCATCGGTCTGAGTAATACGCCCTTTTTGCATGTCTTGGAGAAGATTCTGAAGCCCTTTTTGCAAAGACTCTCCATGTGTTTTTTCAAAAGTGGCGAGTGCATCAGCATTGAGTGCAAAGAAATTAGAAGGCGCCACTGCATCCACCCACTGATGCATTGCGAAAAGTAGCTTATCTTTAGATTCTGCATCCATCTCAACCTGTTCTAACATATCGAACAAAGTTTTAGAAGAAAGTAAATACAGGTGAGCTAGACTTAGTAGCTGCGGATTCTGCTTCCACGCATCACTACTAAAACGCTTATCTTTAATTTCTGGCAAAGTCCCAGCTGTCGCTTGGTTAAATACCTGCTGAAACCCATCCATAAAACTTTTTTGCAAGGATAACCAATGCTCAGAAGCACTCACCATGGATACAAGCCATGGATTTGTGGGGGGTAAATCTTTTGACGCACTCATATACACTCCTAGCTAGATGGGTACAGTGTAAATAATTTTATCACTTAGTGAAATAGGGATTTATACCCCCCTATACCCTAGTAATTCAGTGCGACTTTAGTAAGTTCCCGTTATGTTAGATGTTCTCCTAGCCATGCCAAGGTAACAATTCGCCCGGTGGGGTTTTCACGACGATAAGAAAAATATTTATCCTTTTGTAAATAGGTACACTGGTTACTCTGTATGACTTCGTTTAAACCCTTTTGACGCAATTTATATTCGGCAATACCTGCTAAATCTGCTAGATATTTACCTTTGGCCGGCTGCTTAAATTGTGGGCTAAATGAGTGGTTGTGGGACAGAGTATCACTTACTTTGTCATTATTTTTATGCAAAGCATGAAGTAAATGAACAAAACGCGTCTTAGACCAATCCACCTCCTCACCATAAGCGATAAAGAAGGTTTTTAATGCTGGGGTTGCTTGCACAAAAGCTGCATAGACCTCGCCTCCCACCTCAAAAACAGGTTGTGAAATAGCTGGCCCAATCCATGCTTTTAGCCTAGCATCTGGCACCTTTTGTCGCATTTTATCAACTAAATTCTCCAATACCCCTGCTTGTAATCCACGCCAACCAGCATGAGCAGCACCAACAATAGTGCCTGCGTCATCGGCAATAACAACAGGTAAACAATCTGCCGTCATAATGGCAAGTACTCGCCCCTGCTGCATGGTCAATGCTGCATCTGCCTGAGGAGGATATTCAAAAGTACTATCTGCATCTAATACAGCAATACCATGTACTTGGTTAAGCCAGATTGGGCGACTAGGCAAAGTAGCCTCAAGGACATGGCGGTTTGCTTGTGCATGTTCTGGATTGTCACCACAGTGCAAACCCAAATTAAAGCAATCAAAAGGGGCAACACTCACCCCTTTCATATCTCGTGTTGTCGTTCCGTAATTTACACCACTCCATTTGGTGCCTGTCACTAGTTCCATTGTTCTTTCTCTCTTTTGCAAAGAGCTGAATCAGTCCCATTGCACTATATCAATCACTGCCTGCATATCACTTGGCAGCTCTGCCTCAAACATTACCTCTTGCTCGCTCTCAGGATTCACAAACCTCAACTGGTAAGCATGTAACATCTGCCGCCCAACTGCAATATGACTACCATAAAGACTATCCCCCAATAAAGGATGCCCCAAATAACTCATATGCACTCGAATTTGGTGTGTCCGCCCTGTTTCCAATCGACACTCTACCAAACTCACTCTCTTTTCTTGCCTCTTATCTTGATAATTACCTACCCTTAAACAAGCATAATGTGTCAAAGCAGGTTTAGGGGCTATTGGTCTATCGACTGACATTCTCACCGGTACTCGAGGGTCGCGTCCTATCGGCAGGTCAACTGCCCCCTCGTCTAGCATCTCACCTTGAGCTAAAGCCAAATAACGGCGCCCCATGGTTCTTGCCTGTAATTGACGCACCAGATGCGTTTGTGCCGTCTCCGTACGAGCCACCACCAACAAGCCAGAGGTATCCTTGTCCAAACGATGCACAATTCCTGCACGAGGTACAACAGCTAATTCAGGATAACGATAAAGCAAGCCATTTAACAAAGTCCCATGCCAATTACCAGCACCGGGATGCGTAACAAGTCCTGCAGGCTTATTCACCACAATCCAAGCCGACGATTCTGCAACCACTCCAAACTCCACGGGTTCGGGAACAAATGCTTTACTTTGTTCACTGGCTTGTTCTATGACACTAATAACATCTCCCGGCCCTACAATTTGACGCACCTTTGCAGCCTTTTGATTTACCGTAACAAACCCATCCTCAATCCATGTTTGCAGACGTGCGCGTGAATGCTCTGGTAGCAACTTCGCCAACAGTTTGTCCAAGCGGTCTGCCGCTGTATCTCTACCTAAACGAAATATTTGAGGCTCTTTTACTGCGCTATCTGAGCTATCTGCATCATCAAGAATGTCTTCCTCCCATGACTCGCTCATCGGCGACGAGGGTACATTTATCTCTGTCTTTTTATCAATAGATAACTTCATAATATTAGATTTATACCAAAACTCTCATAGACTATTGGTATTATTTTACTCATTTCACCTTTTATCTTTCATCAAAGTACACCTTAAATTTTCTTTCTTTTTAAATGTGTACCTTAAACTCTTTTTAAATGTGTACTTTAAATTCCTTTTCAAATCCTCATTTTAAATCCTCTTTTTTATGCCCATTTTGCTGCTTAAGCTACCTAACCTGTCAATAATCCTCTTTTTTCCCTATAGTTTGAGTGTTTTTTGAAAATTTTGGGTGTTTTTCCAAAAATATTGCTTATTGTAAATCCCAATTTTCCTATAAGAGGAGAAAAATCACTATAATAACGTGTCCGTTCTCATCATATGCACCAAATTTTCATACGCCCAATAGGCTATGTGTGTTATGATGGGTGTTATTTTTCATTATTCACTAATATTTGCTATGAAAAGACTCTACAAAGGTAGCTTAATTATCCTAAGTACAGCCATTCTCGCTGGTTGTGGTATGTTTAAAAGTGAAGTTGACGAAACCAAAGGCTGGGCACCTGCCAAACTTTACGATTCAGCCAGAGAAAGTGTACGCGATGGTGAGTGGAAGGCTGCTCGTCGCTATTTAGGTGCTATCCAGGGTCGCCATCCCTACAGTCCTTATGCCCAACAAGCTTTAATTGACTTGGCATATGTAAACTGGAAAGACGATGACATTGATCAATCGCGTGCTGCAATTGACCGTTTCTTGGCTCTTTATCCCAACCACCCTAATACAGACTACATGCTCTACCTTAAAGGCATGCTGACATTCACCCCTCCAAGCTCTTTCTTATCAAGCTACACAGGTCAAGATCCTAGTGAACGTGACCCCAAAGGTCTACGCCAATCTTACCAAGCATTTAAAGAGTTAGTTGATCGTTATCCTGAGAGTCGCTATGCTAATGACGCTAGGTTGCGTTTGACTTGGTTGGTGAGCACAATTGCTGATAGCGAAGCCAACATTGCTCAGTACTACTATACTCGTCATGGCTATATTGCTGCAATTAACCGTGCCCAAGGGGTGTTAAGAGATTTCTCTGGCGTAACCGCTGCAGAAAAGGCTCTTTATATCATGATGAAATCCTATGAAGCCCTTGATATGACTCAGGAAGCAGCCGATACTAAACGTATCCTAGACCATAACTTCCCTGATAGCAAATACTACACCTATGGCATAGAGGGTGAACGTTCTTGGACAGACTTTTTCACTCCAAAATCTTGGTTTAAATAGTATTGATGCTTCTTTTCAGAAGTATTCCCAAAGGCACTTGCTGGAGCAAAGTGCCTTTTTCATTCAAGAGATAGCTTTTTCTTCAAAACGGTAATACTCCTGTGCAACTATCAACAATCAGCTATTACGGTGACAACAATAGCTATTCCTATTTCTCATAACCACTTTCGTTTAATAACTTTTATAACTATATTTTTAACCAGACATGATGATGGAAACAACTCTCGAAACTATTGACGAAAATCGCATTATTGAACAGTTAGCAACAGAACTTAATGTCCGTCCACAGCAAGTTGCTGCAACAGTAGAGCTACTCAATGATGGAGCCACAGTGCCTTTTATTGCACGTTATCGTAAGGAAGTAACAGGTGGTTTGGATGATACTGTATTACGCCACTTAGAGGTTCGTCTTGTCTATTTACGCGAGTTAGAAGCTCGTCGCCTTGCAATTATTAACTCTATTGTAGAACAAGGCAAAATGACAGATGAATTAATGGCTCAAATTCAAGCAGCAGACTCTAAACAACGTCTTGAAGACCTCTACGCACCGTACAAACCTAAACGTCGTACCCGTGCACAAATCGCAAAAGAGGCAGGCTTAGAGCCATTAGCTGACGAAATTTTAAACACTCCTGAGTGTGACCCTCTAGTGTTAGCAGCCAACTACCTCAATCCCGAGCATAAAATCGAAGATGCCAAAACAGCATTAGATGGGGCTCGTGATATTCTTGCTGAGCGTTTTTCAGAAAATGCAGACTTGTTGGCAGATATGCGAGACTATCTTCAAAAAAGTGGATACCTCTATTCCAAAGTCATCGAAGGCAAAGAGCAAGAAGGCGACAACTTCCGTGACTGGTTTGATTTCTCTGAAACAATACGCACTCTTCCTTCACACCGTATTCTTGCCTTATTACGTGGACGCACCCAAGGTGTATTAGATTTACGCATTGGTCTTGACCCTGAACAAGATGCTCTTACCCCTCATCCTTGCATAGAACGCATTAGCAATTTCCTTGAGTTAAAGGCTGAATATGGCGTTGAAGCAAGTCCTCGTGGTAAGTGGTTAGGCGAGCTATCTCGCTGGACATGGCGTGTAAAGTTGCTTCCCTCTTTTGAAACAGAGATTATCACTCAATTAAGAGAAAAAGCCGAAGAAGAGGCTATCAGTGTTTTTGCTGCTAATCTGAAAGATCTTTTATTAGCAGCTCCTGCTGGTCCTAAAGCTGTATTAGGTTTAGACCCTGGTATCCGTACAGGAGTAAAAGTTGCTGCCATTGATGCAACTGGCAAACTACTAGAAACTGCCACTATTTATCCTTTTGAGCCGCGCCGTGATGTAGCTGGCTCAATCAATACATTACTCGCGTTAATTGCTAAACACCAAATTGAATTAATTGCCATTGGTAATGGTACTGCCTCTCGTGAGACGGAGAAACTTGTTGGTGACTTATTGAAATCAATTCCTGATGCTGGTGTAAAGAAGATTGTAGTTTCAGAGGCTGGGGCATCAGTATATTCTGCCTCAGAACTGGCTGCCAAAGAGTTCCCTGAACTTGATGTAAGTTTACGTGGTGCTGTCTCCATTGCTCGCCGTCTGCAAGATCCATTAGCAGAATTAGTAAAAATTGAGCCTAAGGCTATTGGTGTTGGTCAATATCAACATGATGTAAATCAGCGCGAACTTGCTCGCTCTCTTGATGCAGTCATTGAAGATTGTGTAAATGCTGTTGGTGTAGATGTGAATACAGCTTCTGCTGCCCTATTAAGCCGCGTTTCTGGTTTGAATCAGTCACTTGCTCAAAATATCGTTAACCACCGTGATTTGCATGGTCGCTTCAACAACCGTAAAGCATTGATGGATGTCTCTAGATTTGGGGCAAAAGCCTTTGAACAAGCTGCAGGCTTCTTGCGTATCAATGGAGGGGATAATCCATTAGATTCCTCTGCTGTACACCCAGAAGCCTATCCAGTAGTTGAACGCATTGTAAGCAAACTACAGCAAGATGTGAAAAGTATCATTGGTCAAAAAGATGCCTTAAAAGGCTTATCACCAGCAGATTTCACCGATGAAAAGTTTGGTATTCCAACTGTCCGCGATATTTTTAGTGAAATTGAAAAACCAGGCCGTGACCCTCGTCCTGAGTTTAAGACAGCGACATTTAAAGAAGGGGTTGAAACCATTGATGATCTGGTAGTTGGTATGATTCTTGAAGGTGTAGTGACCAATGTAGCAAACTTTGGTGCCTTTGTAGACATTGGGGTTCATCAAGATGGTTTAGTGCATATTTCTGCATTATCGGACACCTTTGTTAAGGATCCAAGAGATGTGGTACGTGTCGGACAAACAGTCAAAGTAAAAGTGCAAGAGGTTGATGCCCCTCGCAAACGTATTGGTCTAACTATGCGTCTTAATGATGAGAGTATTCCTGTCAAACGTGGTGAAGTACGCCGTGATGGCAGCTCACGTCATGATGGTCGTATACGTCGAGATGCTAATGCGTCAAGCCAAGGGATGGGAGCAATGGCAGCTGCTTTTGCAAAACTAAAACGTTAAAAAACCGCTATTCATAGCATCCTTAAGTGATAACACCCCCATAAGTGGATTCAAGCCACTTATGGGGGCTGGTTTTATCTGATAAAAAAATGCTATTAGCACATTAGTTCCTACAGTGGGTTTAACCTACTCATGAGGGACTGTTTTAACTGACAGCTCCATAAAAGCCTTATCGTTTATGATGTGGACATAAGGCACAAATTAGCCTAACAAACTGATGCCAAACTAAACAGAGGCATCATTTTTCCTCAAAATCATCAAAACCCACTAACTGACTATGCTAATTCACATAGGACTTAATGAGCTATAGTCTGTATTAATCCCTCTTAATTTTTTGATGTCTATAGCCTATTCCTGCATCAGCCGTACCATATAGCCCAACAGAAGATTTCTTGTGAGGACCTTTACCCTGGGCATGTCCATAAGCACTATTGCCTGGGGGATAACGGTGTCCTGGAGGAACTGCACAAGCAGCCAAAGAAACGGCTATCATACCTACTACGCTGAGTTTTATTAAGTTTTTCATTACTATATCTCCATATTGTCTGTACTTACAGGATACTCAATATTCTATGATTTAACTTGGTGTACTAAAATCACTTAAGACATTGTAAAAAAGAAAAAAGGTGAAAAATCATTCAAACTTAAACAATTATTTCACCTTATATCACCATCAAAGGGTTAATACATTAGCAAAGCATTTAGTCTGACTGTTTTAAGCTCTCTGCTATTACAAATGATGAGCGAGGTCAGACCCCAATCACTTAGACAATATCCAACTTAGCAATGCCTAAAGCCAAAGTTTTAACACCTGCTTTAGCAAATACAATCTGGGCCTGAGCCTCTGAACCTTGACCTAGTACGCTGATAATAATTCCCTCTCCAAATTTGGGATGGGAGACATTTTGCCCAACTTTGAACAATTTATCTCCTACCTGGACACCTCCAGATGTTGCTGCATGTCTAGCATCCCTTGAACTAGAAGAGGTAGAGTATCCACTTTTTTGAGCACTCTCTCCTAGAAACTCAGCACTTCCCGCAGAGAAAGACTCAGCACCCCAACGATTATGGGTGGCAAATCCCCCACCAAAACTACTTGCCTCCCGTACACGAGGAGAAAGCCACTTTGTGTGTTCTTCAGGGATTTCATCAAGAAATTGTGAACGTATCGTATACTCTGTCTGCCCATACATCATGCGTACGTGGGCCCCTGTCAAATAAAGACGCTGTCTAGCTCGCGTAATCGCTACATACATTAGCCGCCGCTCTTCTTCTAGCCCACCATTTGCCACTATACTATTTTTGTGAGGAAAAAGTCCCTGCTCCATACCTGCAACAAACACAACATCAAACTCCAGACCTTTTGCTGCATGTACGGTCATCAACTGAATGGCTTGCTCACCTGCTTTTGCCTGATTATCCCCTGCTTCCAAACTCGCATGGGCGAGAAACTCAGATAAGGCAGAAACTTGTTCAGGAGGAGCTTGAAACGGTACCTCATCCTCTATACTCCCAGTGTTATCACTTAATGTCACCAGTTGAGCAGCTGGGGTATCCGAAAAAGCATACTCTACACAAAATACCTGAGCAGCATTAACTAACTCTTGTAAGTTATCCAGGCGATCTTCACCATCACGCTCTGACTGATAAAACGCTTCTAAACCCGTATCATGCATCACTTGCTGAATTAAGTCAGGAAGCGTTAATACCTTAGCCATCTCTTTAAGACGCTGAATTAAAGCAACAAAGTCTGCCAGCTTAGCAGCAGGCGCCCCTTTCAAGGCACCAATAGCCAAGGCTAAACTACACCCTATTTGACGAGAAGCATCACCGAGGTTTTCTAAAGTACGTGCACCTATACCTCTTGCTGGAAAATTTACCACTCGCAAAAATGAAGTATCATCATCCAAATTATGAATCAGTCGCAGGTAGGCTAGAACATGCTTAATCTCTTGGCGTTCAAAAAAACGCAACCCACCATAGACACGATAAGGCAGACCTACACTAAAAAAAGCATGCTCAATGACACGGGATTGAGCGTTACTGCGGTATAACACGGCTATCTGCTCTGGTTCCACACCCTCTCGCATCAAGGATTTAGCCTCATCTACAATCCATTGTGCCTCGGCACGGTCATCATTAAGTTCATTAATCCGTACAAGTTCACCCTCTCCTTGTGCTGTCCAGAGCTTCTTACCTAGGCGATCTTTGTTATGTTCAATTAATAGGTTAGCTGCACCAAGAATATGCTGATAGGAACGATAGTTTTGTTCAAGACGGATAATATTGCCTCTCGCATAGTCATGCTCATAGGACTGCATATTGCCAACATTGGCACCGCGGAAAGCATAAATCGACTGATCATCATCACCCACGGCAAAAATAGCATTATGCTGTCCTGCTAACAGGCGTAACCATTGGTACTGTAGGTCATTCGTATCTTGGAACTCGTCAATCAAAATATGAGAAAAACGACGCTGATAATGCTCCCGCACAGGTCCGTTATTTTTGAGCAACTCCACAGAGCGTAATAGCAATTCTGCAAAGTCTACTACCCCCTCTTTATCGCATTGGGTCTGATACAACTCATAAAGCTCTATACAGCGTACTTCCTCATTATCACGAGGCACCACTTCATGGGGACGTAAACCCTGTTCTTTACAGCGATTAATAAAGTGCTGAATATCTTTTGGAGGGAACTTTTCGGTATCAACATTATAAAGTTTTAATAAACGTTTGATAGAGGATAGCTGATCTTGCATATCCAGAATTTGAAAGCTCTGTGGCAAACCAACATCACGATAATGAGCTCGCAACAAACGATTGCAAAGCCCATGAAAAGTCCCCACCCACATTGCTCGAGTATTGATAGGCAACAAACTGCCTACACGTGTTAGCATCTCCTTGGCGGCTTTATTGGTAAAAGTCACGGCCAGGATACCCCCTGGACTAACCAAACCTTGCTCAATTAACCATGCCATGCGTGTGGTAAGCACTTTAGTCTTGCCACTACCCGCACCTGCCAAAATTAAAACGTACTGCGCATCGGTAGTGACGGCAGTACGTTGTTCAGGATTTAAAGATTCAATATCTATCATGCTGCGTATCGACGCAACCGCAGTGCAAACTCTTCAAGACTATGAACACCGCTTTGCTGCGCTTGTTGTAACCATAAACGTAAGTCGTTTAACAACTGCTCGCTACTAGCGGTAGAACTACTCCATACTCGCATTAACTCTTCACGCATTGCCGCTAATTGGGCTAATGCTTTGTTCTGACTAATGCCATGAGCAAGCTGTTGTTTTTGTGCCTCGCTAAGACCCTGCTCTGATTGGGTCACATGCTTGGAAACAAACATCACACTTGCTAACTCAGAAGCCGACTCGGGAATGTTTTTCAAACGAGAAATTTCTTGCAAGGCTGTCTGTTTGAGAATAGTCGCGTAACGAGCCATAATTTCATAACGATGTGTAATGATACCATGCAGCGTTTTCTCAGTGACCTCTTCTTCAATTTGTTTACTTAATTTTAATTTAGGTAAAACCTTTTTCACCTCAACCAAACCAAAGAACTTCAAGATGCAGATGTAAATCCAGCCCAAGTCAAACTCATACCACTTGCTAGAAAACTTCGCTGATGTTCCATAAGCATGGTGATTATTGTGTAGCTCCTCACCACCGATAATGATACCAATAGGAAAAATATTGGTGCTTGTATCAGGACTAGCAAAGTTACGATAACCAATATAGTGACCTATACCATTGACTACACCAGCTGCCCAGAAAGGAATCCATGCCATCTGTACTGCCCAAACACATAAGCCCATCGCACCAAATAACACCACGTCAATTACCAGGGTAATCATCACCCCCAAGGAAGAATGAGCAGAATACACATGTTTTTCAATCCAATCATCAGGTGTGCCATGACTATAACGCTTAATGGTCTCATGGTTAGTTGCTTCATCTCGATAAAGCTCTGCACCACGCCATAAGACACGACTGATGCCATAAATCATAGGAGAATGAGGATCCCCTTCTTTTTCGCACTTAGCATGATGTTTGCGGTGAATCGCAACCCACTCACGGGTAATCATACCTGTAGTCATCCACAACCAAAAGCGGAAAAAATGGGCTACGGCTGGGTGTAAATCAAGACCTCGGTGGGCTTGACTACGGTGAAGGTAAATCGTCACCGACGCAATAGTAATGTGCGTAAGCACAAGAGTAATGAGGATAACCTGCCATACGCTAAGCTGGAGTACACCAGCTGCCAAAAAATCAAAAAAGGATTGCATATTCAACTTTGTGATAAAAACCAAAAATCTTTTTAAAACAGATGTTTAATAATTAAAACACTGTATGAATTCATATTAGCATAACTGCTTAAGAAAAATAAGCAATAAACACGGCTGTTACTATTTTTATTACGTATCGACTTTTATGGATTAAGGAGGTTTATGCCAAACCTTGACTTTTTCTTGGGCTGTGTTAGAATTACGCTTTCTGTTCGGGGCGTAGCGCAGCCTGGTAGCGCACTTGCATGGGGTGCAAGGGGTCGCGAGTTCGAATCCCGCCGCTCCGACCAGTTTATTTTTGGAAGTCTAATAAAATCAATAAGTTATAAATTCAGCAATCTTCCAAATATGACTGGTTTTAACTGTTTTTTATATGCTTTTGCCACAATTGTGGCGTTACTCATATTTTTCCGATCTCATCATTACACATGGTTTTGCCACAATTGTGGCGTTACTCATATTTTTCCAATCTCACCATTACACATGGTTTTGCCACAATTGTGGCGTTACTCATATTTTTCCAATTTCACCACTACACATGGTTTTGCCACAATTGTGGCGTTACCAATATTAGACACCTTTGTGAGATTTTGATGTGCAATTACTTTTCTCCTAGGTAAAAACCTAAGCTAATGACAAGGTTTTCATATGAGTTCAGTTATAATGACGTGTATTTACAGTTAACCTTCTTATCCATACTATGTCCGCCCATCTCAAAGCCAAAATCACGCAACTGCGTCGCTTTCTGAAACACAAAGAACATCAAACATGGCGTTTATCTCAAAAAAGCATTGAGTTTACTTGTTTACTGGGCGGTGCTTTATTGGTAGCATTGGTATCATGGGGATTTGCTATGTTGGTAGAGTTTGGGTTGGAACTTAATACTGACTTAGTTAAGCACAATCCTCTTATTGCATGGGTACTACTCCCTTTTGGCATGGCAATCTTGGCATGGTTTACGAAAAAATATGCCCCTTATGTGGCCGGTAGCGGTATTCCTCAAGTAATCGCCTCGGTTGAATTACCTCATGGCAATCCCAAAGAAATGCTAGTACGGTTCGCTCAAACCATTTGGAAAATTCCTCTCACCTTTTTAGCTATGTGTTGTGGTGCATCAGTTGGTCGTGAAGGTCCATCTGTGCAAGTTGGGGCTGCAGTCATGCTTGCTTGGGGCAAATTTTGCCGTAAATATAACCTCGCTTTTAAAAGTCTCAGTTATAACGAACTTATTGCCACTGGTGCTGCTGGGGGACTTGCTGCCGCCTTTAATGCCCCACTAGCTGGAATTATCTTTGCTATTGAAGAGATTGGAAGAGGTACAACATTACGCTGGGAAAGACGAGTCCTGCTCGGTGTATTAGCTGCAGGTTTTATGCTAGTACTTATCCAAGGCAATAACCCCTATTTCCCCCAATATCAAGGAGTTGAATCTGTTCCCAATGTAGTGCTATGGCTATTGCTATGTGCTGCTGTGACAGGAATTACAGGTGGTTTATTCGCTCGCCTACTGGCTAAAGGAGTTGCCTCTTATGTCCCTAGTCGGGTGCGTGGTTTCGTCCGTCATCACCCTGTGATAACGGCCTTTTTCTTAGGGATTCTACTAGCTGTTCTGGGTACTTTCTCACAAGGTCAAACTTATGGCACGGGTTACAACGTCGTTACTACAGCTCTAGATGGTGGTGTCCTAGATATTTCATTGAGTATTACCAAATTTTTTGCAACGGTCTTTACCTATTGGACTGGTATTGCCGGAGGAATTTTTACTCCCTCATTAACTATTGGTGCTACGATTGGCAGCACTCTCTGGCAACTCACGGATGGGATTGTTGATCAACGCTTTTTGGTTCTTTTATCTATGGCAGCATTTTTAGCTGCTGCTACTCAATCACCCGTTACTGCTAGTGTGGTAGTCATGGAGATGACAAGCAGTCAACATGAGCTGATTTGGCTGTTGCCTACCTGCTTAATAGCCTCTCTTGTATCTCGGCAGTTTTGTCCCAAACCTTTTTATCATTTAATGGCAGCCCGTTTTCGCCAGCAAATTCAAGAGAAGTTAAAACAAAATTCTGTATAGTTTCTCATGATCATTTAGCATCTATGATAGTCTAATATTTGCAACTATTTAGTCTCTGGGATTATTTAACACCCACGGTTGTTTAACATTCACCGTTGTTTAGTATGTCAAGGGATATTTCTTCGCAAGTTTGCTATTCCTACCGTCTACTAAACAAAAAGAGGGTTTCAGCATCCATGTTACAATCACTTTCATATAGCTTGTCAAAATCGCATTATCTTTGTTACCGTAAAACCTTATCTTTTCTCTTAAAGGAAGTAGTTATGAAATTACATTACTTATTAGCTGTGGTTGGTTCTGTGGTATTATTAACAGCATGCAACGAGGATAAATCGGCTACCCCTGCCGCTCCTGTAACTGAACAAGCAGCCCCAGCTACAACAGCTCCAGCTACAACAGCTCCAGCTACAACAGCTCCAGCTACAACAGCTACCAACAGTAAACAAGCCAACACATCAGCACAGTCCCTACCAGTAACCTACAAGGGCACTATCTCTGGTTATGACTACAAAAGCTTTTCGTTTGAAGGGAAAAAAGGCCAAAAAGCCCTCATTACTATTAAATCTCAAGGTCATGCTGATGCTTTTCTCTATGGTTATGACGACTTTATTTCTGGTGAACCTTATACTTTGCCAGAAACTACCACATATGAAGTTCGTGTAGCTCAACCACGCAATTCCGCTCGCAAAGATGAAAAGTCATCCTATGAACTAACTATTCAACTCATTGAGTAATCCTATTCATCAGCAGATACTGTTCATGCTATCATTACTATCTAGTTGCCATCACTTTAGCATAAAGTCACTTGCCACCTAATCGTCTTCTGCACAAACCTGCAGTAGTATGATTAAAGGCTTACTTTACTCAGGTGACACAACCTTTGATTAACACCAACTTTAACGGTGATAATTTTCACAACCGTTTTCATTTAGCAGGACAAGTATCATGGCGGATTTAAGCAAAATCACATGTATTGAGGACTTACGTAAAGTTGCCAAACGTAAAGTCCCTAAAATGTTTTATGACTATGTCGATTGTGGTTCTTATACCCAATCGACATACTATGCAAATACAACAGATTTTGAACGCCTGAAATTCCGCCAGCGTGTTGCAGTAAACATTTCTAACCGTAGTACTGCAACAACCATGCTTGGTGAAAAAGTCTCTATGCCATTAGCCATTTCTCCAACTGGTATTACAGGTATGCAACGTGCCGATGGTGAAATTCTCGCTGCTAAAGCAGCAGAGGCATTTGGCATTCCTTTCACACTATCAACCATGAGTTGTTGCTCTATTGAAGATGTGGCAGCCAATACCACTCGTCCGTTTTGGTTTCAACTCTATATGATGAAAGATCGCGACTTTATGGCTCGTCTTATCCAACGTGCCAAGAAAGCAGGTTGCTCAGCACTAGTTGTAACCCTAGATTTACAGGTTCCAGGACAACGTCATTTAGATATTAAAAACGGTTTATCAACTCCCCCTAAGCCTACACTACGCAACCTACTCAACCTAGCCACTAAACCTGAATGGTGCTGGCATATGTTGCATACCAACCGTCGTAGCTTTGGTAATATTGTAGGACATATCCCCCAAGCGGATAATCTCAAGGTGCTATCTAAGTGGACGGTGGAACAATTTGATACCACTCTTAATTGGAACGATTTAGAGTGGATTAAGGAACAGTGGGGAGGCAAGATTATTCTCAAAGGAATACTTGATCCACGTGATGCTGAAATGGCTGTCCAGCATGGGGCTGATGCTATTGTTGTATCTAACCATGGGGGGCGTCAACTAGATGGGGCACCATCAACCATCCAAGCACTTCCTGCTATTGTAGAACGTGTCAAACAACTTGGCAGTTCTATGGAGATTTATATTGATGGTGGTATTCGTACAGGTCAAGATATTCTCCGTGCCTATGCATTGGGGGCTGATGCCGTGATGGTCGGTCGAGCATTCCTTTACGGACTAGGTGCTTATGGACAAGCTGGTGTTTATAAGGCATTGGAGCTATTGCAAAAAGAACTAGACATCAGTATGGCTTTCTGCGGTCATACAGATATTAATAAAGTAAATAAAGATATTTTGATTATCCCTAATGACTTTGCACAAAATCATTAATGGATTTATTAAATAGATGAAAAAAGGAGATGCTGATTACTTATCTCCTTTTTTCAATACGTAATTAAAGGGAAGATTTTTAATGTAAAGAGCCATAACTACTAATCACTTACCTTCTTTTTTCGATAAGTAATACCGCTTCCTCTCTTTTGCTGCCTCCACAAAAATGACTTACCTTAATACTAGGCTTAAATTATCTTGTGCAAGTGCTACATTCTCAGGCAAGACATGGGGATTTTGCATAATATAAGTGTCTACTTTGTGGTCGATATGTGTGAGAAATCCCTTTTCGGGTGATAATTGCTCAAGAATATCTAGTGCTGCCCACAAATCATTATGGTTCTTTGTTTTTTGCTTAATAGTATCATCTTTTTGTGACAACAGCCCTTCTCCCTGAGGCTCGTCTTGGTTTGTTTGATTTCTACTCTTGGCACTATGAGCACCTGAAGTTTTAGAATGACTTTGTTGTACAGATTGATTTCTCATACCAACATCATGCCCATCTAGAGCATCAGTACTGCTATCACATTGAGGCTGATACTTAGTTATTGCATCATGCTGGGGTGATAAATCTGATGGAGGATAAGAACAATCCAACACCACATAACGCAAAGGGATAGAACTTAAAAACTGCATTACCTCAGCCGACAAGCCTGCTGTATCGGTCAAATACGCCAAGCTCTCCCCATTCAGTGAAGAAATTAAATATCCCACCGTAGGGCGCGAATGCTGCAGTGGCAACGCCATCACAGAAAAGCCATATGAATCACCAAGCCGTTTTACCTCAAAGGGGGTAAAACCAGGCTGAAAGTCTAAAATACCTGGATGCTTATATAAATCAGCAAACCCTACTTCATCCACAGGACCATAAACAGGGATTGTTGCATCCACTCCCCAACGTAACTGTAATAGCCCTTGTGCATGATCGGCATGGTAGTGCGTTTGCAAAATCCCCTTTAGTTCATAAGCAAAGAAACGCTCTGTCAAATCCGTCAGACCACTATCAATCAACCACTTACCTGCGGATGTTTCAATCATTGCACTACAAGGACGACGCCTAAATGCTTTATCCCATCTTGCACGCTGACAGGCTGGACAAAAGCAATTATAAACTGGCACTTGAGAGGAACTCCCTGTCCCTAAAAAGGTAAATTTTAGTGCGGTGCTTTGCATCATGGTCAACATTCTCCTTTATGAATTGTATCCTATACCCACCATTATTTTTTCTTTTTTTTCTGCTATCCATCATTATTTGCTCCCTCTTTGTTCCGGCTACTCTCCATCTTATTTCCTTTACTACACTCTCATCCCCGATTCTAATATTACCCTCCTTACTAGTACTCTCTCCCTTTTAATCCAAATATCCATGCTCTACTGCATCCTTATCACTATTTCTATTTAATATGTCTTTTCACAATATTCATATAACAAACATATTTATCATATTTTTTAAACACTATTTAAATATATTTAATTCATACTTCTACACATCATCGCCTGAGATAAATCATCACTCTGAATATATTTATGACCTTGCATATCAGCGATAGTACGAGCAACTTTTAGCACTTTATGGCTTACCCTTGCAGACCAAGAAAACTTATTCATCGCCTGGGATAATAATGTGTTTCCTGCTTCATCCAAGCTACAGAACTCTCGTACTTGTGCATCACTTAAGTAGGCATTCAAAACCCCTTGCCTATGCCGTTGCAACTCCCTACATGCAGTCACTCGCTCTCGTACCACTGCTGAAGTTTCTGCCCTCTCTGCATTTAACCAATCCTTACCTACTGAATGCACTTGCAAATGCACATCAATTCTATCCAATAGAGGTCCCGACAACTTATTCTGATAACGGTTAATCTGATCAGGAGTACATTTACACATTTTCGTCGCATGTCCTAAATACCCACAAGGACAAGGATTATAGGCAGCAATTAATTGAAACCGAGCTGGATAAGTTTGTGTATGCTTAGACCTAGCAATATGAATTTCCCCCGTTTCCAGTGGCTCACGCAATGCCTCCAAAGTACGTCTATCAAACTCTGGTAACTCATCTAGAAACAATATTCCATGATTAGCTAAACTAATTTCTCCAGGCAAGGCTTTAGCTCCTCCTCCCACCAGAGCCACCATGGAACTAGAGTGATGCGGTGCACGAAATGGAACGACACCTACTAGAGGGGCATCAACCGACCGCACCAGGCTATAAATGGCAAGCACATCAAGTTGCTGCTGTTTATCTAATAAAGGCAATAAAGTCGGCAGACGGTGTGCTAGCATACTTTTACCCACTCCAGGAGCCCCAGATAGAATTAAACCATGTCCGCCACTAGCAACAATTTCCAGTACTTTACATGCATAAGGTTGCCCTCGAATATCGGATAAGCACACATCATTATAAGGAGCCTCAACCTCATCACTTGGAGCCTCAATAGGCAACATTTTCTGGGTACCTGCCAAATACTGCACGACCTCATTAAGGGTCTGAGCTCCAATCACCTTGAGTCCTTCAATCCTTGCAGCAACCTTGGCATCTTCTAGGGGTAAAACTAAAACTGCATTAGGATTCTGTTTGTAAATAGATAGGGCGATAATTAAAGGGGACTGTACAGAAATGAGTGCCCCAGTCAATGACAACTCTCCAATAAAGTACATCTGTGATAGATGTTGCTGATGCTCCTTGCTTACCACCAACTGCCCTGTCGCTATCAATACCCCTAAAGCAATAGGTAAATCAAAACGGCCGGACTCTTTGGGCAAAGAGGTTGGCGATAAATTGACGGTAAAACGCCCTGGGGGAAAATCCCAACCACAAAAATCAATGGCTGAACGTACCCGTTCCTTACTCTCTCGTACTCCCGTATCAGGTATACCTACAATATTGAAAGCTGGTAATCCTGCTGCTAAGTGAACCTCCACGCATACGGTTGGTGCTTGCACACCAGACAAGGCACAACTATATAAAATTGCCAAATTTCCCATATCTTCCCCCTCTTTTATCCCCTTTTGAGCAAATATATCCCCTGACTACACTTGCCAACTTAATCCATAACACATCATCCTACCCGTACAAACAATATCAGCCACATCCTAGATGACAAAGATTACTGCTACCACTTATAAAGCACTTCCAGTATGCCCTAATTTTCTCAAGAAAAAAATTAAGGTGGATAAATTTGTCCACCTTTTTTGTTGTTTTTTTAATCTAATTATTTGATTTTATTAATTAAATTTTGAATGCAATTCAAACAGAAGTGAATATATTACAACCCTAGGCAGGTAGGTTGATGATTCTTTGTTCTATTGTCCATGCATTTAAAAACCCCTATAGTTAGCATTTAACTTATAGGGGTCAATACAATCTTATTGAACTCAATCTACCACTTTAATTAAATCACTTTCCAGCAATGGATACTCAAACGCATTGGGAAGCTGATAATGCCACCACTCATACTTAATTTCTTTAAAGCCTGCATGCAACATAATACCAAGTAACACAGCACGGTTTCGCAAAACCTCCAATGGCAAGTTCTCATAATCTGTATGAGATAGCTCTGTCATATCATCAAAACCAGTACCCATATTAACCACATTCCCTTCTGCATCTAGCAAACCTAAGTCAACTGCCACTCCACGTGTATGTGCAGAACCCTGCTCAGGTGAGGTCACATAATGAGGGTCTGGAAGAAAATCCCATAACTTTTGTTGGGCTTCCCTAGGACGAAAGGCATCATAAATCACTAGTGTATAACCCAGACGCCTAGCATGTGCTGCTGCGCTACGCAAACACTCAGCCGCCTCTGGCAACAATGCACAGACAGCATTTTTATAAATAAGTTTTCCCGTAAAATTATCCGTAGTACCATAGGCTAAAGCAATCTTAACACCAAACTCTTCTTCGGTAATAATACTTAAATTCGTATTTGCCATATTCTTATCTCAATCAAATCAAAAAAGGAATAATTCGCCACTTAGTTGGTGACTTATTAATCATATTCCCAAGTAAAAAAGGTGTGACGATTACTCGCCATCACCCTCTTTGTTATTGTTGGATTATTTGTTTCCACCACCCATTCACACAGCCATTCTACTACGCAGCATCAAAGATGTTAAATGAGATGATTTACTCAGCATTTAACTGTGCCAAACTCTCTGCTAGCAATGCCAGTGCAGCTTCACGCTCCACATTAGAGCCTACTTGTACACTAGAAGCCACCACGACCCCATCTAGCACCACATCAAAACCACCATCAATACGTGTCATAATAGCCTTATCAATATCCATCTGCGTAATCGCTTTTATGCACACACCTGCATCTTTAGGATTTATAAAAGGTACAGACAATAACAACTCTTGTCCATTCGCAGCTATCAAACGGAATTTAAATTGTCCATCATCTTCTCGGAAACTAACAAAACGCGCTGATTTAGACTTTTTTGATTCTTTTTTGCTCACAGCAACCGCTGCTGCTGCATTACGCAACCCTACTGCCTCACGAATTTCTTGAATAAATGGAATAGCTAATTTACGTGCTTTGGCTGCACCGAGTTGTAAAATCTCCTCTATTTCTTGGGGTTTTGCAATCAATGCTTCATAACGATCACGCATAGGAGCAAGCATATCGTTTAGCAAACCAAATAATACTTCCTTGGCCTCCCCCCAACCTAAACCAGCTTCTAAATCAGCTTTAAATTGAGCTGTTTGGGCACTAGTTGCAAAAGCACGGTAGAGACTAAATAAATGTGAGCTTTCCGCATCTTTAGCTTCACCAGGAAGCTTGGAATCCGTCTGAATACGTGCAATAGCGGCTTTCAAGGCTTTCTCACCACCCTCAAAAAGAGGAATAGTATTGCCATAGCTCTTAGACATCTTACGCCCATCTAAACCAGGCAAGGTGGCAACATCCTCATCAACCTGTTCATATGGCAATACAAAATACTCACGCCCTTGTCCGTAATGGTAATTAAAGCGTTGGGCAATATCACGTGCCATCTCTAAATGTTGCACCTGATCTTTGCCAACAGGTACAAGATTCGCATTAAACATCAGAATATCTGCGGCCATCAAAATAGGGTAAGAGTATAAACCCATACTCACCCCTTCATCTGCCCCAATTTCTTTGGCGATATTTTGGTCTACCGATGCTTTATAAGCGTGGGCACGGTTCATCAAGCCCTTAGGCGTCATACAAGTCAAAATCCAAGATAATTCGGGGATTTCTGGAATATCAGATTGACGATAAAAAGTGACTTTCTCATAGTCTAGACCTGCCGCCAACCAAGTCGCTGCGATTTCTAAACGAGAACGTGCCACACGCACAGGGTCATCACATTTAATTAAGGCATGGTAATCTGCTAAAAAGAAAAAGGCATCCACTTCAGGACGACGGCTTGCCTCAATAGCTGGACGTAATGCCCCTGCATAATTACCTAAATGTGGAGTACCTGTGGTAGTAATACCAGTTAAAACACGTGTTCTTTTCATCATCTTCTCTTTATTCCATATGAAATACTTATCACATGATAGCGTTTCAAAACCCTCTATTTAATACAAAGTGCGCTCACATAATAGGGCTCAAAAAATATTCACAACACTTTATATGGGCTATACAATCAAATAAGCATCTCTAAATTCTGAATATCGTCACTAAGCAACGATACACTAGCCAATCTCATTATCCTAACACTTTACAATTATAAAGTCACAGAATGACGAGTTTCCGCTTCCATATATTCTTTAGATTGCATTTCTACCATACGTGACACTGTACGGTGAAATTCACTCGCTTGTACACCTTCTACATAAATCTGTTCTGGTTCGGTCTGAGCTGACATGATTAATTTCACCTTATGGTCATAAAGCACATCAATCAACCATGTGAAACGACGAGCTTCAGAAGCATCTTTAGGGGCTAATTTAGGCACATCGGATAAAATCAATGTTTCATAACGATTCGCTAATTCTAGGTAGTCATTTTGTGAGCGTGCTGTTCCACAAAGTGTCGCAAAAGTAAACCAAATTACCCCTCTTCCCTCTGCTACTACAGGTAACTCACGCCCCTCTACAGTCACTGTTTTTACTTCATTATGGCGTGTAGTAAGCGAGTCAAAAATAGCTTCTAGCTCTTTATTTGTCTCAGAAGTAATCGGAGTAAAGTACAACTTTAGCTGCTCTAATGTACGACGGCGATAATCCACGCCAGTATCCACATTGATAATGTCCATTTTCTCTTTAATCAAAGCAATCGCTGGCAAAATCCTATCGCGATGCAACCCATCTGGGTACAAGGTCGATGGCTCATAATTCGAAGTCATCACAAAACTAGTACCATTATCAAAAAGTTTTTGTAACAGACGGTACAGAATCATCGCATCTGCAATATCCGACACATGAAACTCATCAAAGCAAATAAGTTGATATTTTTCAGAAATATGTTTGGCAACAATATCGAGAGGATCTGCTTCTTTACTAATGGCTTGCAAATGGGCATGAACTCCGCGCATAAACTCATGAAAGTGAATACGGGTCTTACGCTGTAAAGGAACTGTATTGTAAAAAGAGTCCATCAAGAAACTCTTCCCGCGACCAACCCCTCCCCACATATATACCCCTCGGGGAGCTGTAGGAGCCTCAGGTTTAGCAAGTAAACGCTTAAAAAAAGGCTTTGGTGAGGGTGAAGGTAAATTTACCCAATCATCATAGAATTTTTGTAAACGTTCAATCGCCTTAACTTGTGCAGCATCAGGTTTATATCCCTTATCTGCAAGTGCTTTTTCATAATATTGAATAACGTTCATTTCAAATAATCATCCGTATAAGACAACAGGAATTTTTAAAGATGTGACATCCAGTGTTAACATCTCAACCATAACCTTTCATCAAGGTGAACATTGTTCCCAATAAAAAAGCTACAGCACTCATACATGAAAAAAGCCACCTTCTCAAAAGTCGGCGGCTTTTCGCGTATTTTCATATATTCTAAAGATAGTCCAATTAGGTGAAAGCTCTTCAGAAAACCACAGAGCTTTCACTTCATCGGTATCAATTTAGAAGTTTAATGAACGTTTATCCACCGCTAAAGCAGCCTCTTTTACTGACTCAGATAAGGTTGGGTGAGCATGGCAAATACGTGCAATATCCTCAGCTGCCCCTTTAAATTCCATGATTGTCACTAATTCAGAAATCAACTCTGATGCCATAGGACCAATGATATGTGCACCAAGCACTTCATCGGTTGTCGCATCAGCGATAATTTTCACAAAACCAGTGGTGTCACCTAAAGCACGTGCACGACCATTAGCCAAGAATGGGAAAGTACCGACTTTAATTGCACGACCTTCGGCTTTAAGCTGTTGTTCAGTTTTGCCAACCCATGCCATTTCTGGAGATGTGTAGATAACAGAAGGAATCGTATCAAAATTCACATGACCATGTTGACCAGCAATACGCTCTGCTACAGCAACACCCTCTTCTTCAGCTTTATGGGCAAGCATAGGACCGCGTACCACATCACCTACCGCCCATACGTTGGGCAAGTTAGTTTTGCAGTCACCATCGACTTCAATGAAACCGCGTTCATTTAAAGCAAGTCCTACTGCTGCTGCATTAAGACCCTCTGTATAAGGAACACGACCAATAGATACAATTAAACGATCCACTTCAAGAAGTTTTTCTTCGCCTTTAGCTGTAGTATAAGGTACTTTGACAGCTTTAGCAGATGTCTTGATTTCACCAAGTTTCACACCCACTTCAATCTTAAGGCCTTGTTTGTCAAAGGCTTTTTTCGCTTCTTTTGCAATCGCTTCATCAGCTAAAGCTAAAAATGCTGGGGCTGCTTCAAGAATAGTCACATCAGCACCTAAACGACGCCATACACTACCCATTTCTAGACCAATAACACCTGCACCAATCACACCTAGTTTCTTGGGTACAGAAGTCATGCTTAATGCCCCATCATTGGAAAGGATTTGTTTTTCATCAAATGGTAGGCCAGGTAAAGCACGAGGAGCAGAACCAGTTGCCACAATAACATGAGTAGCCACTAATTCTTCTGATTTCTTACCTTCTACTTTAATCTTGTAAGTACCGTCAGCTTCTTTGCCTACAAAAGAGCCTTTACCTACAAAGAAAGTCACTTTGTTCTTCTTGAATAGATATTGGATACCATCATTGTTTTGCTTAACAACGCTATCCTTACGACCAATCAATGTATCTAATTTGAGTTTTACACTACCCACTTCAATACCATGCTCAGCAAAGTGGTGTTGAGCTTGTTCATAGTGCTCAGAAGATTGTAATAATGCCTTAGAAGGAATACAACCCACGTTAGTGCAAGTACCACCAGGTTTAGCATTACCCTTTTCATCCACCCATGCATCAATGCATGCTACTTTTTTACCTAATTGTGCAGCACGGATAGCGGCAATATAACCACCAGGGCCTGCACCGATAACGACGACGTCAAATTGTGTTGCCATATCAATTCTTCTCTTTAAAATTCGTTAAAAGACAAGCGCCCCTAAACAACGAGGGGCGCCCTGCATCATCTCAAAATTAGATGTCTAACAATAAGCGTTGAGGATCTTCTAACGCTTCTTTCATCGCTACTAGACCTAATACTGCCTCACGACCATCGATAATACGGTGATCATAAGACATTGCCAAGTAGTTGATTGGACGGATTTCAACCTTGCCGTTAATCGCTACTGGACGCTCTTTAGTAGCATGGATACCCAAGATAGCTGATTGTGGAGGGTTAATAATAGGAGTAGACATCATAGAACCGAATACCCCACCATTAGAGATAGAGAATGTACCACCAGTCAAGTCCTCTAGACCTAATTTGCCCTCACGTGCGCGTACACCAAAGTCTGCAATAGCTTTCTCGATGTCAGCTAAGCTTAATTGGTCTGCATTACGAAGGATAGGTACAACAAGACCACGTGGGCTACTTACCGCGATACCGATATCAAAGTAACCGTGGTAAATAATATCTGTACCATCAACCGATGCATTAAGAATTGGGAAGCGTTTCAACGCTGCCACGGCTGCTTTCACAAAGAAAGACATAAAACCAAGTTTAACACCATGCTCTTTCTCGAATTTTTCTTTGTACTGATTGCGTAAAGCAATAACAGCGCTCATATCCACTTCATTGAAAGTAGTAAGAATAGCGTTATCCTGTTGAGATTGAAGTAAACGCTCAGCAATACGTGCACGTAGACGAGTCATAGGAACACGTTGCTCTGGGCGACCTTCTAAATTCATAGGAATTGGTGCTGGTGCTGGAGCTGGAGCAGCCTTAGGAGCAGCCGGTTTAGCAGAGGCTGCCTGTGCATCAGCTTTGGTAACACGACCATCACGACCTGTACCGGCTACATCAGAGGCTTTAAGACCTTTCTCTGCAAGAATAACGCTAGCTGCAGGAGATGCAATATCCCCTTTAGAAGCACTTGCTGGTGCTGGAGCTGCTGCAGGAACCGCCGCTGGTGCAGGAGCAGCTTCAGCAGCAGGTGCTGCAGCCGCTGCTTTGGCTTCTGTATCAATCTTCGCTAAAAGCTGACCTGAAGTCACTGTGCTACCATCACCTTCAACGATTTCAGTGATAACGCCAGACTCAGGAGCTGGCACTTCAAGAACTACTTTATCTGTTTCGATTTCAATAAGTGTTTCGTCTTGAGAAACTGCATCACCTACTTTAAATTTCCACTCTAATAATGTCGCTTCAGAAATAGACTCTGATAACTGTGGTACGACTACATCAATAATTGCCATAATTGAAATATCCTTTAAACTCTAAATTATTTAGTTAATACAAAGCCTTTCAAGCGACTAGCATAAGCCTGCTCAATTAATGCCTTTTGTTGTTCAACGTGTTTAGCCAAATAGCCAACTGCAGGAGAAGAAGAAGCTGGACGACCTGCAAATGCAAGTTTTTGACCTTCTTTCATGTTCTCAAAGATATGGTGTTGTACATAGAACCAAGGACCTTGATTTTGAGGTTCATCTTGAACCCAAACGATTTCCTTAGCATTCTTGTATTTAGCCAATTCAGCAGCGAAATCTTTATGTGCAAATGGGTAAAGCTGCTCAACACGAACAATCGCAACATCACTCGCTTCGCGTTCTTTACGGGCATGTACCAAGTCATAGTAAACCTTACCAGAGCATACGAGTACGCGCTTAACCTTGTCTGCTTTAATACCTGTATCTACTTCACCAATAATAGTTTTGAAGGAGCCTTCAGATAAATCGGTAATAGGTACACTAGCATCCTTGTTACGGAGCAATGATTTTGGCGTAAAGATAACAAGCGGTTTGCGGAACTTACGAATCATTTGACGACGTAACAAGTGGAAAATTTGTGCGCCATTAGTTGGTTGAACCACTTGCATATTGTTATCAGCACATAATTGTAAGTAACGTTCGATACGAGCTGATGAGTGCTCTGGACCTTGACCCTCATAGCCGTGAGGCAACATCATCACAAGACCACATTGGCGACCCCATTTTGCTTCCCCAGCCGCGATAAATTGGTCGATAACAACTTGAGCACCGTTGGCAAAGTCACCGAACTGAGCTTCCCAAATAGTTAATGTATTAGGTTCTGAGCAAGCATAACCATATTCAAAACCAAGTACTGCCTCTTCTGACAATACAGAGTCGATAATGGTGAAAGTTGCTTGGTTTTCGCTAACGTTTTGCAGTGGGATATAAGTACCATCATCCCAACGTTCACGATTTTGATCATGCAATACTGCATGACGGTGTGTAAAGGTACCACGACCCACGTCTTCACCAGTAATACGGATATTAAAGCCTGCACTGACTAAAGAGGCATATGCAAGATGCTCACCCATACCCCAGTCTAGTGGCAACTCACCCCGTGCCATTGCTGCACGATCAGCAAGTAATTTCTCAACAAGTTTGTGAGGTGTAAAGGTCTCAGGGATAGTTGTAATACGCTCGCCTAAGCGTTGCAACTCGGTAAGAGGAATAGCAGTATCTGCTTTATCTGTCCATTTAGCTCCCAAGAAAGGTGTCCAGTCAATTGCATATTTGTTCTTATAGTCAGTCAATACAGGCTCAACTGAGTCTTGACCTTTATCCATAAGAGCACGGTATTCTTTAACCATTTCTTCAGGCTCATCAGCACTTAATACCCCTTGTGCAACAAGTTTATCGGCATATAGCTTACGAGTACCTGGGTGTTTAGCAATCGATTTGTACATCAATGGCTGAGTCAATGCTGGAGTGTCTTGTTCATTGTGTCCTAATTTACGGAAACATACAATATCAATCACAACATCATGTGCAAACTCTTCGCGGTAATCCAATGCCAAACGAGAGACAAAAGCGACTGCTTCTGGATCATCACCATTCACATGGAATACAGGAGCCTCAATCATCTTAACCACGTCGGTACAATATAAAGTCGAACGTGCATCACGTGGATCAGAAGTTGTAAAACCAATTTGGTTATTAATCACCACATGTAAAGTACCACCAGTACCATAACCTCGTGTTTGTGCTAAGTTAAGAGTTTCCTGAACTACACCTTGACCGGCAAACGCTGCATCACCATGCACTAATACAGGCAATACTTCGCGCTTATTGCTACGACGCTCTTGACGAGCACGTGCACTACCCTCAACGACTGGGTTTACAATCTCTAGGTGAGATGGGTTAAATGCTAATGACAGGTGAACAGGACCACCCGCGGTAGAAATATCGCTGGAAAAACCGTTGTGGTACTTCACATCACCATCAGTAAGACCTTCGGCATGTTTACCCTCAAACTCAGCAAACAAATCGCCTGGTCGCTTACCCATCACGTTGATTAACATATTCAAACGCCCACGGTGTGCCATACCGACAACCACCTCTTGGACACCAACCTGACCACCATGGTTAACAATTTCATCCATACTTACGATAAAGCTTTCACCACCCTCAAGTGAGAAACGCTTTTGGCCCACGTACTTAGTATGTAAGTAACGCTCTAACCCCTCGGCTTCAGTAAGCTGTTTAAGGATATTCTTTTTCTCAGCAACAGAAAACTCTGCTGTACCTAAAGTACTTTCCAAACGCTCTTGAATCCAACGCTTGGCTTTAGGATCTGACATATGCATATACTCACTACCAATAGAACGGCAGTAAGTATCACGCAAGGCATTGAGAATTTCACGCAAAGTCATCGTAGACTTCTTAGTAAAGTAAGTATTGGTAGCAGAATAAACCTCGTCTAAATCTGCTTCTGTCAATCCATAGAATGCCAAGTCCAACTCTGGAATCTCAGGACGCTCACGACGTTTGAGAGGATCTAAATTAGCATAACGCACACCTAAAGTACGGTATGCTGCAATCAAAGACTGTACTTTAAGTTGTTTACTAGCAACCTCCAAGTTCGCTGGTGCTGCTTGTGTTAACAGAGTATTTGCCTTAGCGCGTTGGGCAAATGATGCAATAACAGAAGAGTGATTTTGATCGCGGGTTGTTTCCTTGCCGTCGACCGCTGGCAAATGACTAAGATTATCAAAATAATCACGCCACTCAGCATCAACAGATTCAGGATTTTCTAGGTACATTTCGTACAGTTCTTCAACATACGGAACGTTACCACCAAATAGATATGAGCTTTTGCTCTTTTCATCAAAAGTAGTAGTCATACGACGCTTCACCTTTATAAGTGTTTCACCATATATGGATGCAGGAAAACCTTCCGATTTACGGGCCTACCGACTTACGGATAGCGAGAAAAAGAAGGCAGATTTCTTATACAGATTAATAGGAATAGAAATCCGATTAGGCAGTAGTATAACTGAAATAGTCGGGAATGTGGCTTTTTGCCAGATAAAAAGTTTCTTTTAATGACAGTGATATGACGGATAAGAAAACAGGAATTAAAACGGTATAACAAAATCCCTACAATCCGCTCAAAAACAAGATTTTTTAAGCAAAAAACAGTAACATTGAGGATATTTAAAATTATCTTAAATTGTTTATTGATAGGACTTATTATGCCTACAGATTCTAAAAAATTAGCTCTCGATTATCACGAATATCCTCGCCCTGGTAAAATTTCTGTTACGCCTACTAAATCAATGGCAAACCAAGACGATTTATCTCTCGCCTATTCTCCTGGCGTTGCCCATGCCTGCATGGCAATTTATGAAGAAGGCAATGCAGCTGCCTCGCGCTACACATCTCGCAGCAACCTGGTTGGTGTGATTACCAATGGTACTGCTGTACTTGGTCTTGGTAATATCGGCCCTCTAGCCGCTAAACCAGTGATGGAAGGTAAAGGCTGCCTATTCAAGAAATTTGCAGGTGTAGATGTATTCGATATTGAATTAGCAGAAAACGACCCAGACAAAATTGTCGATATCGTATGTGCTTTAGAACCTACTCTAGGTGGTGTTAACCTCGAAGATATTAAAGCTCCTGAATGTTTCTACATTGAGAAAAAATTACGCGAACGCATGAAGATTCCTGTCTTTCATGATGATCAACACGGTACCGCAATTATTTCTTCTGCTGCGATTCTTAACGGTCTTAAGCTCATCGGCAAAAATCCTGCTGAAGTGAAACTTGTTTGCTCTGGTGCAGGTGCTGCTGCTATTGCCTGCCTAGACTTATTAGTCCGTGTAGGTGTTTCTCATCAAAACATTTACGTATGCGACTCCAAGGGTGTCATCTACAAAGGTCGTGACGCCAATATGGAAGAAAACAAAGCACGCTATGCACAAGAAACAGATGCTCGCACATTAGCTGATGTTGTAAAAGATGCTGATGTTTTCCTTGGTTGCTCTACTAAAGGTGTACTCACTGGCGAGATGGTCAAAACAATGGCGGATAGTCCCTTGATTCTTGCCTTGGCTAACCCTGATCCAGAAATTACTCCTGAAAAGGCTAAAGCTGCACGTCCTGATGTGATTATCGCAACTGGCCGTTCTGACTATCCAAACCAAGTAAATAATGTACTCTGCTTTCCATTTATCTTCCGTGGCGCCCTAGATGTAGGTGCAACTACTATTAATGAAGAAATGAAAATGGCTTGCGTACATGCGATTGCTGAATTAGCACAAGCAGAGCAAAGTGATGAAGTTGCTAATGCCTACAAAGGACAATCTCTAGAATTTGGTCCTGAGTACATCATTCCTAAGCCTTTTGACCCGCGTTTAATCGTAAAAATCGCTCCTGCTATCGCCCAAGCAGCAATGGATTCTGGTGTAGCAACCAAGCCCATCACCGATATGGAAGCGTACCGCACCCAGTTGATGAACTTCGTTTATCAATCTGGACAGTTAATGCGTCCATTATTCATGCAGGCAAAATCTTCGCAAAAACGTGTCGTTTATGCTGATGGTGAAGATGAGCGTGTATTACGGGCTGTCCAAACAGTAGTCGATGAAAAAATTGCCATTCCTATGTTAATTGGTCGTCCTAGCGTAATTGAAATGCGTGTCAAGAAACTCGGTTTGCGTTTACAAAACGGACAAAACATCACTATCGTCAACCCAGAAGATGACCATCGTTACAACGATGCATGGCAGTTATATTATAAACTTCGCAGTCGTAAAGGCGTCACCCCTGCCATTGCCAAGGCCATGGTCCGTAAGCACAACACCCTGATTGGAGCTATTCTACTGGAATTAGGTGAGGCCGACGCTATGATTTGCGGTACTAGTTCACGTTGGGAAAATCAACTTCACCACATCTCTGATGTGATTGGACTAAAGCCTGGTGTGAAGAATTTCGCAGCTATGAACGTAATCATTATGCCAAACGAAACCCTCTTCCTCACTGATACTCATGTCAACGAGAATCCAGATGCTGAAACTATTGCTGAAAGTGCCTTACTTGCAGCAGAAGAGATGGTACGTTTTGGTGTTAAACCTAAGATTGCCCTACTTTCACACTCTAACTTCGGTAGCCGTCCAAACAGTGCTAGTGCACAAAAAATGGCAGAAGCCCGCAATATCATATTAGAACGGGCTCCCCACTTAGAAGTTGATGGTGAAATGCATGCTGATGCAGCACTTAATGAACGTATCCGTCTTGAAGCTTGCCCAGAAAGCACATTGCGTGGAAGTGCAAACTTGCTCGTAATGCCTACTATTGAAGCGGGTAATATTTCTTATAATTTACTTAAGATGACTAGTGGTGGGGGTATTGCTTTAGGTCCTATCCTATTAGGTGCAGCAAAACCTGTACATATCATGACAACAAGTACCACTACTCGCCGTATCGTTAATATGACAGCATTAGCGGTAATTGATGCACAACAAAATGATTAATAATCGATTATCATCATTAATGAGTTAAAAAGGGTGAGCAATCACCCTACCCCATATCAGCAATGATGATAGGGTTAATCCATTAAAAAAGAGGGTATGCCCACCCTCTTTTTTTAATGCGTTACAGTGCAAATAGTTTGGTTAAATGTGCTTTATAATCTGCAATAAATCTTGGTACATCAGGTTCTTTGATGACGTTATTGCACATATAGGTAGGTAATGTTCCCATACCTAAAAACTCAAGAGCTTTATGGAAAGAAAAATAAACAGCATCTACACCCTTACCTTCAAAGAACTCTTCGGGATCAGTAAATGCCTCTAACGGTGCATTCCAAGTAAGTGAGAGCATGTGCTTTTTGCCTTGAAGCAAACCTCCCTTTCCATAATTTCTGGTTGGGTTATCGCGATGACGACCATCATTCGCATAAAGTGTACCATGCCCAGCAATAAATACTTCATCAACATACTTCTTAACAGTCCAAGGGGCCCCCATCCACCAAGCGGGCATTTGCCAAATCACTACATCCATCCACAATAATTTCTCTATTTCTTCGGCAATATCGTATCCATCCTCAATAACCGTTTCTTTAATCTGATGACCCGATGCTGTCAAAACTTCAAGAGCTACCGCATGTAGCTTATGATTTAATTGGCCTTCTGAACCAGCAAATGCTTTGCCACCATCAATTAAAAGGATATTCATTCATAACTCCTGCTTGAGATAAATCTGATTTAATTTTTTCTAAATAACGGGAGGTTACCACTCTCATGAAAATTGTTCTTAGTGTATCTGTATTGTCTATTGATGCAATATTGCAATAACGAAAGACACTTACTAAATGAGCTTTTCTATCGCTAATAAATATGGAGGAGAGTTAATCTGATTAATAAAATCATAACGCAACACCTGAAACTCTCGTTGATTGAGTTGACTTGCCCACTGACTAACAGCAATATCTTCTTGCCTACCTTCAGGATGCCCAGGGTAAATCACTGCCACAAGAAGCCCTTGCTTATCTAACAACTCAAGCGATTGTTTTAATGCTGTTAAAGTACTCTCTACCTGAGTAGTATATTGCTTATCCGCTCCTGGCAAATAACCTAGATTAAACATAATCACTTTAGGGGCAGATATATTCCAATGCTGTTGCATGTTTGCATGGCTATCATGAACAAATACAACTGGTCCAAGTGCATTATACTGCTGTAACAATTCTCGGCTCTTAAGAAATGCTTGTTCTTGCACATCAAAAGCCATAACGATACCCTGCTCCCCAACAAGTTGAGCAAGCATCAAGGTATCATGCCCATTACCCAATGTGGCATCAATCACATAATCGCCCTTTTTTACTCGCTCTCGCACCAACTGATGGGCAAAGCGTAATACAGGCATCAAGGTACTTTTCCAAGACCCCATAAACCACCTCTAAAAGAACAAAATACCCCACCAACCAAGGAGAGGTATTTTCTTATATAGGTATTGTGGTGAGGCAATACCACATATGACCAGAGTCGGATAATAAATATTTATGTTTTTTATTGTTGGGCAAAGCACTACCACCCTAAATAAGCACACCAATACTTATTATCCTCAAACAATTAGCTGTCGATATGCTCCACCATATAGTGGCGGACAGCCTCTACGTCACAATCCATCACTTGCACGCGCTGTGGTAAGTCCTTTAAACCCACTAAATGTGCTGGCACAGGAGCTGGTTGACCAATAGCCTCTTGAATAGTCTCCGTAAACTTGGCTGGTAATGCGGTCTCAAGCACTAGCATAGGAACACCGTTTTCCAAATGCTCACGTGCTACTTTAACCCCATCCGCTGTATGAGGGTCAAGCAAATAACCATGTTCCTCGTATTCACGCTTAATCGTAGCCAAGCGGTCTGCATGAGAGCTTTTACCAGCTACAAAGCCAAACTTCTCATGAACCTCAGTCAAACGATTGCTTAAATCAAACTGCCCCTTATCAGCTAACTCTTGCCATAATGCCTTAACACGCCCACCATCATTACCCATCAAATGGTAAATAAAGCGTTCAAAGTTCGATGCTTTGGAAATATCCATAGACGGACTAGAGGTTGCGTAAGTCTGTGAAGGCAAACGGGGACGATATACACCAGTATTAAAGAACTCTTCTAATACATTGTTTTCATTGGTCGCTACGACAAGACGACGAATCGGCAAGCCCATCATACGGGCAATATGTCCAGATAGCACATTACCAAAATTACCTGACGGCACAGTGAAAGACACTTGCTCACCCGCTTTCTTGGTAGCTCGCAACCAAGCCCAGAAGTAATATACCACCTGTGCAGAGATACGAGCAAAATTGATGGAATTCACCGCTCCTAGATGGTATTTTTCTTTGAAAGCTAAATCATTGCCCAGAGCTTTAACAATATCTTGGCATTCATCAAATACCCCTTTGACTGATAAATTAAAAATATTATCATCTTGCAAAGAGTACATTTGTGCTCGCTGAAACTCACTCATACGCCCAAAAGGAGAAAGCATGAAAACTTTAACGCCCTTTTTGCCACGTAGTGCATATTCAGCAGCAGAGCCTGTATCTCCAGAGGTTGCACCAAGAATATTCAATGTACGTCCTTGTTTTCCTAGCACATATTCGAAAATATTACCTAGAAACTGCATCGCCATATCTTTAAAAGCCAGTGTAGGACCTTCAGACAAACCAACAATAGAGACCTGATTGTCTAACTTTTTAAGTGGCACAATATCTGTAGACCGAAATGCTTGTGTATTATAGCTACGTCGGCACAACTCAGCTAAATCCCCCTTAGGGATGTCAGTAATAAAAAGACTTAATACCTCAGTAGCAAGCTCTGCATAATTCAGCGAACGCCAAGACTCCAATGTCTCTGTGCTAACTTGGGGCATAACTTCAGGCATGGCCAAACCACCGTCCCGTGCCAAGCCCTCTAACAATACAGCAGAGAATTCTACAGGCTCACCACCGCCTCGTGTTGATACATATTTCATGATAATTCTTCCAAACGAATAAAGGTCACTTTGGATTTAACAAAAGACAAGGATTCTATCTTCTGGATAGCTTCTACTACATTACCCTCTCTTGCTTTATGAATAAGGAAAATAATCGAAGCACCATCATCTTGAGGATCTTGAATCATCGAGTTAATTGAAATATTACCATCCGCTAAAATACGTGCAATATCCGCCATCACTCCTGGTCGATCCTCGACATGTAAACGTAAGTAGTAGGACGTAATAGTATCCTCAATAGGCAGGATAGGATAATCCGCTAAAGCGTCTGCTTGGAATGCCAATGGAGGTACGCGATGTTCAGGATCAGCCGTCTGTAAACGGGCAACGTCAACCAAATCAGCCACCACTGCAGAAGCAGTAGGTTCAGAACCCGCTCCAGCACCATAATAAAGTGTCTCGCCTACGGCATCGCCTTTAACAACAACAGCATTCATAGCACCTTCTACATTAGCAATGAGCTTATCTTGTGGCACTAGGCAAGGGTGTACACGCAATTCAACACCATCTTCTCGATGCTTAGCAATACCAAGTAACTTGATACGGTAACCTAGACGACCGGCTGCCACAACATCTTCGGGAGCCAAACGACTAATCCCCTCAACATATACTTTGTCAAATTGGACAGGAATACCAAAAGCAATCGAAGCTAATAAAGTTAATTTATGTGCTGCATCAACCCCCTCAATATCAAAAGTAGGGTCAGCTTCAGCATAACCTAAAGCCTGTGCTTGTTTTAACACATCGGCAAACGGCAAACCTTTCTCACGCATTTCAGTGAGAATAAAATTAGTGGTGCCGTTAATAATACCAGCAAGCCATTGGATACGATTAGCAGTTAAGCCTTCACGCATCGCTTTAATAATCGGGATACCTCCAGCAACAGCCGCTTCAAATGCTACCGTCACATGTTTTTCACTCGCTGCTTTAAAAATCTCATTACCATGCATCGCAAGTAATGCCTTGTTGGCAGTCACCACATGTTTGCCATTCTCAATAGCCTTAAGAACTAACTCACGAGCCAATGTTGTGCCACCAATCAACTCAACCACCACATCAATACTAGGGTCATTTACCAAACCCATCATATCATTGCTGACAGGAACAAGTTGACCAACAACACTAATTGCTTTGGAAGGTGTACGTGTTGCAATACGGACAATTTCAATACGACGTCCGGCACGGCGTGCAATCTCTTGTGCATTGCGAGCCAATACACGCCAAGTACCACTACCAACAACCCCAAAACCTAGCAAACCAACTTTAATTGAATTTAATTGACTCATTTCAGATAGCCATCCTTTTTAAACATATCCTTAATACCACGCACGGCTTGTTTGATGCGCTGTTCATTTTCAATCAATGCAAAACGAACATAATCATCTCCATACTCACCAAACCCAATCCCAGGAGAAACAGCCACCTTTGCTTGTGCTAATAATTTTTTAGAGAATTCAAGCGATTTTAAATGAGCGTATTGTTCAGGAATCTTGGCCCAAATATACATAGAAGCCTTGGGAATATCCACCATCCAACCAGCTTCATGCAAGCCTTTTACCAAGACATCACGACGTTTTTGATATTCTTGTACCACCTCTTTCACACAATCTTGAGGGCCATCAAGTGCGGCAATAGAAGCCACTTGAATAGGTGTAAAGGTACCGTAATCATGGTAACTTTTAATACGTGCAAGAGCATTCACAATTTCTGCATTGCCTACCATAAAGCCAACACGCCAGCCCGCCATATTGTAGCTTTTACTCATAGTGAAGAACTCAACCGCCACATCCTTGGCTCCAGGCACTTGCATAATAGACGGAGCCACATAACCATCAAAAGTGATGTCAGCATAGGCCAAATCATGTACTACAATGATGTCCTCTTCCTTGGCTAATTTCACAATACGCTCAAAAAACTCTAGCTCCACGCATTGTGCTGTCGGATTGCTAGGAAAACCAATAATGAGCATCTTAGGTTTGGGGAATGTATTATGGATGGCATATTCAATCTCTGCAAAGAAATCGATACCTGGCCCCATAGGAATAGAACGGATATTTGCTCCGGCAATCACCGCACCATAGATATGGATTGGGTAACTTGGGTTAGGAACCAACACAGTATCCCCTTCTGCCAATGTTGCCAACATCAAGTGAGCCAAACCCTCTTTAGAGCCAATAGTCACAATCGCTTCTGAGTCTGGATCAAAGGCTACATCATAGCGACGCAAGTACCAATCAGTAATCGCTTTACGTAGACGAGGAATACCTTTGGAAACAGAATACCCATGTGTATTAGGGCGTTGTGTCGCCTCAACCATTTTTTTCACGATATGCTCTGGTGTAGGACCATCTGGATTACCCATAGACATATCAATAATATCTTCTCCTCGACGACGCGCGGCCATTTTGAGCTCGCCAGTAATATTAAACACATAGGGAGGCAAACGCTGAATTCGAGGAAAGTTTCTCATTTTGATAACCTTAAAAGTAATGTAGAGTAAACCCTTAAAAATAGCGTATTTTCACCTCAAAGTGCAAGGGATTTTAGGCAAACACGAAAAAATATTTTCAGTTTATCAAATACCCCTCTCAGAAGCCTTTTCTTTTCTTCATTTAAACATCTTTATTTAAGTAGAATCACTACTCTTCAGAACTAATTCTTTAAATTTACCCATGTTGATGAAATTTAACGTAAAATAAGCGTCATAATAATGTCACAGCAATACTATAGAGGGAGGCATCATGCTGGATTTATTACTAGAACCCGTTAAAATGTTTATCGAAAATGGCATTGAAGGGTTTACAAAAAGCAAAGAGTTCCGAAACTTACAAATTTCTTATCTAGAGCGTTTGGTACGAGAGCTTCAATATAATCGTTCACTGATTTACAAAATAGAAAAAATAAATAAAGATGAGAAAAAAACGGAGGAAATAAAATCACACTCCACTATTGAACTAGTGAAACTGTTCAAGACTCGCACTTTTGATGATTTAGAAAATTATCCTATTCCATTATTTGTGATGCTTAAGAAAAAAAGTGATAACGAAAAAGAAAACACATTACATCCAGAAAAATGGCGTAATATCAAGCACCTTATGGACAAATACCCAAAGGTAAATTTTTATATCGACAAACTTCTGGAAACAAATACAGACTCCCTAGAAAAATTATTAGAACGTACTTATTATCGTCTCCAAATTACACAAGCACTTGTCAACTGCAAAGGCGAGGATTTACGATTTGATTATTTGGCATTTTTGCTTGATCAAACCAAATATGAGTTGCAAAAAGTTTTAAATGTCAGCAAGCCTAATGAGGGTACACCACCTTCCAACAATCAGGGCATGCTGGGGGCATTTAGCAATTTTGCCAAGAAGATGGGAAATGGATAATTTCAAAAAGACTTGGTCACTACGCTAATGGGTTTTGTAGGAGCGCTATTTTGTAGCAAGCACCTTACAGTTTTCACATTCTTTGTTTGACCTAGAGGAGAAATATCCATTTAACCATAACCCAATGTGGTTCAACAACGTCTCACCCTTGGGTTGCAATACAACATCTTTTATTAACGCTGTTTTATGAAGTACAACAACAACTTTTATTAACGCTGTTTTATGAAGTACAACAACAACTTTTATTAACGCTGTTTTAAACATCATGGAGGATAATATGTTTAAACACAACACGCTTTACCAACCCTCATTGGCAGAGGCTGGTATTATTGCAATAGTAACCATAGCACTGCTTTCTTTTCTGATTATTGGTACGGGCTGGGTACCTCATATTGGTATTGTTTTTGTCATGATTGGACTGCTACTTTATGGTCGTCTACGTGATGTTTCTTACGATGCCATGCAACAAGCCATGGCAAAAACACTCATGTCGAGTGTTGGTGCGGTTTATCTATTCTTCTTTATCGGCTTATTAGTCACTGCCTTAATTGTGAGTGGTGCAATGCCAAGTCTCATCTATTACGGTACCGAATTAATGAGTCCAAAGTGGTTCTATGTATCAGTATTTTTGATTACCAGCATTATCGGTATTTCTCTAGGCAGTAGTCTGACGACTGTCGCTACCCTAGGCGCCGCCTTTATGGGGATTGGCGAGGCTTTTGGAGCTTCAGCAGCAATTACAGCAGGAGCAGTGGTTTCGGGAGCCTTTTTAGGAGATAAAATGTCACCCCTTTCAGATACTACCTCTATCTCCGCCTCTATTGTAGGGATTGACCTGTTTGAACATATTCGCAATATGATGCGCACCACTGTCCCTGCTTTTATTCTATGTTGTGCTGCTTATGCAGGTTTAAGCCTAATGGGGGATGCTTCTCAAGCAGATATTTCTAAAATTGATGCTTTTAGAGAGGCTCTGGCACAAACACAACTAGTTCATGCTTACTCACTCATTCCTTTTGCTATTCTGATTGCTTTAGCAATTTTCCGTATTCCTGCCGTGATGGCAATTATCTATACCTCTATCACAGCTATGGTGATTGCTCATTTCACAGGGATTGGCGATTTTACTCAATATGGCAGCTACTTCTTCGGCGGTTTTAAACCAAATGCAGAATGGGCTCCAGATGTAGTTCGCATGCTATCACGTGGAGGTTTGGAAAGCATGTTTTTCACCCTCACCATCGTATTGCTTGCTGTAAGTATGGGGGGGCTGTTGTTTGCTCTTGGTGTCATTCCTCGTCTGCTGGCAGCTTTGGCTAATTGGCTCAGCAATGGACGCCGAGCCACTGTGGCTGTGGCATCGACAAGTATATTGGTCAATGTACTAATCGGCGAACAGTATTTGAGCATCTTGTTATCAGGGGAAACTTACAAACCTGTCTATGACAAGTTGAATTTGGCACGCAAACATCTATCTCGCACACTAGAAGATGCTGGCACAGTGATTAATCCACTAGTACCATGGAGTGTGTGCGGAGTCTTTATTGCTCAACAACTCGGCGTATCTGTACTGGCTTATTTACCCTTTGCATTCTTTTGTTATCTCAGTGTGATTATTACATTGTTATTGCCAGGCAAAGAAAATCCAACACAACAACCATAATAAAACCGGGGGGAGAGGCTATTTCCCATCCCCCCAATCTTGGATTTCCCTTGCTGACTTTCAACATACTTTTTTATCTCGCTCACCCCTCTGCGTTATAATGGGAGGTAAATTAGCCCCATAACAAGGAGTCCATGTGCAATTACACCGAGAACAACGCACCTCTCTAAACACTGTCACAGGTTACGGAGAGGACTATATAGAGGTCAATGATCAGCGTTATCACCACCCAATTTACTTCGCTCCAGAGGGCGAAATTCAAGCGTGGGAAATTACCCACTTCTCCCAAATCACCCTAGCAGATATTGAAAAAGCCGCTGGTTTAGTGGTTGAAAAACCGTCTGCAATTGATTTTCTAGAAGACAATCCTGCTCCTCGTTATACCCAAGCACCAGAAGTAATTATCATTGGTACGGGTAAGCGTCAGGCCTTTATCTCTCCTGCAATTCTTGCTCCTTTATTACATGCACGCATCGGTATTGAAACCATGGATTCCAAAGCTGCTGCACGTACATATAATGTGCTAATGTCCGAGGGACGCAAGGTGGCGGTGGCTTTATTGATTGACTGATAGTAGGTCCTCAAGGGCAATTAAACCCTATAGACTGATACCACCAAAACATTTCCCTCTCATTACCCAAATTCAAATGCATTTACAAGGTGTACGATGAGTCACAACAGACACTTGATTAATCGTTTGATTGACTTATTACATGGGTATAATGAAAATGCAAGGTGAAATGCAATCGCAGTAATAGATTTAAGTGATGTGAATAACAACTTACAGAAGGAGTAATTATGGTTGAAACTGGTAAAAAAGTCCCTGCCTGGACAGCACAAAGCAGTAATGGTGATATATCCTTGGCCGATTTTGCTGGCAAACGTTTAGTGCTATATTTCTATCCCAAAGACAGCACACCAGGCTGCACCACAGAGTCTCAAAATTTCCGCGATGCAGTAGATGCCTTTGCAGCAGAAAATGCCGTTATCGTGGGAGTTTCTCGCGACTCACTAAAATCTCATGCAAACTTCATCACCAAGCAATCTTTGCCATTTACACTTATCTCCGATCCAGAAGAGAAACTTTGTGAACTCTTTGGTGTCATGAAACTTAAAAATATGTATGGTAAACAAGTACGTGGGATTGAACGCTCAACTTTCTTGATTGATGAAAACGGCAAACTTGCCCAAGAATGGCGAGGTGTGAAAGTCCCTGGACATGTAGACGCTGTATTGGAAGCTGTTAAAGCGTTGTAAGTTCGCCTATTTGTTATCATTTTAAAAAGGAAATCATTATGCCTTTACCTCAAATGCCTCGTAAACGTGCAGATAAACTCAATATTAGTCTTGAGCCTAAAGCTACAGTACGTAGTAAACCTACTGCACGCACTCCCGATAGTGACATAGCATCTCAAGTGGCTAATACTGAGGCATTGCAGGTAGAGACTGCTACCCCAACAAGAAAATCCTTGCAGCAAGGCTCATCGATAAGCAAGACAAAACATCAGACTTCCAAAACAACAGATACAGTTTTAACTAAATCGACAAATAGTCGATTAACCTCTAAAGATAAACCTGTTACCCCACAACCATTAGCTGAAACTGGTAAGACAATCACTGATAAATCACCCATAACAAGTGCAACAGCGCTTAGTCAAACTAGCAGTAAACCAGCTAAAGCAGTTGTAAACAAAACAGCCAAGGAAAAATCAACGAAACAAACAACATCTATTTCAACACAAACTGTTCAATCAACCACCCAACAATCGTCTCCATCAGTGGCAAAGCAAACTACCACTACTAAACTTTTTGTCCTAGATACTAATGTCCTTCTTCATGACCCCACCTCCCTCTTTCGCTTTGAGGAACATGACATTTTCCTTCCGATGATTGCGTTAGAGGAACTTGACCAGCACAAAAAGGGTATGACTGAAGTTGCCCGCAATGCCCGTCAGGTCAGCCGTACCTTAGATGATCTCTGTGCAGATACTAGCCAGCTTTCACAAGGAATACCTCTTAATACTTTAGGCAACAAAGAAGCTCTTGGTCGTTTGTGGTTTCAAACAGGTAAACTTGATGACCCCCTTGCAATCGCATTGCCCTCGGGTAAAGCAGATAATATGATTCTCAGTGTGGTGCAGACCTTACAGAATCAATATCCTCACCGACAAGTTATTCTTGTATCCAAAGACATTAATATGCGACTTAAGGCTCGTGCCTTAGGCTTAAGCTCAGAAGACTACCTCAACGACCATATGGTTGAAGATTCTGACTTACTCTATGAAGGATACCGTCACCTACCTGACAACTTCTGGAATAAACATGGTAAAGGTATGGAGTCATGGACACAATCAGGTACTACCTTTTATAAAGTTCGTGGTCCATTAGTTCCTGAGTTTCGTGTTAATGAATTTGTCTACCTAGAGGGAGATCAGCCGCTCTATGCACAAGTCAAAGAACTTACTGGTAAATCTGCTGTATTAGCCACGATTCGCGACTATACGCATCCCAAAAATAATGTCTGGGGGGTGACAGCACGCAACCGAGAGCAGAACTTTGCTCTTAATCTATTAATGAACCCAGACATTGATTTTGTGACTTTATTGGGACAAGCAGGTACAGGCAAAACCTTGTTAGCACTAGCAGCAGGATTGACACAAGTACTAGAAACCAAACGCTTTACCGAAATTATTATGACACGTGTGACCGTACCTGTCGGCGAAGATATTGGTTTTCTACCTGGTACAGAAGAAGAAAAAATGCAACCTTGGATGGGAGCATTAGAAGATAACCTTGAATTCCTTAATACCCATGCACGCCAAGATAGTTCTATCCAATGGGAACGTAGTCTTAGCAAAGAAATCATCCAATCTTATATTAAGGTCAAGTCCATGAACTTTATGCGTGGGCGGACATTCTTGAACAAGTTTGTTATTATTGATGAAGCACAGAATCTCACTCCCAAACAGATGAAGACTCTTATCACACGTGCAGGCCCAGGCACAAAGATTATATGTCTTGGCAATATCGCACAAATTGACACCCCCTATCTTACCGAAGGTAGCTCAGGCATTACCTATGTTGTAGACCGTTTTAAAGGCTGGCCACACTCAGGACATGTAACCTTACAAAAAGGTGAACGCTCTCGTTTGGCAGATTATGCGAGCGACGCTCTATAAGGATAATTACCTATACAATTATCACACTCCATTAAGACAACACTATTCTTAATATAACGAAGCATAGGGACAGATTGTACCTAGGCGCGCCCCCACCATAGGGGGGAAATCATACCTAGGTACACTTTCTCTACTACAAGTACAAATCCGCATCTAGGGGCATTCCCTCAACGACAAAACACAGAAATAGTGTACAATGGGGTGAGTTTTACAGTTTTGCCACGAAAGAGTATAAATATGATGCAAACAGAGATTTTACCTACAGGATCCCTGCCTCCTATTCCTGCAAAACGCTACTTCACCATTGGAGAAGTCGCTGAACTATGTGATGTGAAACCCCATGTTTTACGTTATTGGGAACAAGAGTTTACTCAGCTTAACCCTGTTAAGCGTCGTGGTAATCGTCGTTACTATCAACATCATGAGGTACTGCTTATTCGTAAGATTCGCGAATTATTGTATGACCAAGGTTTTACTATCAGTGGTGCACGTAATCGTTTAAGTGATACACGCGATAGCAAGTCCCAAGTTGAAACAGCAGTACGCTTTAGCGCACAAGAAATCCAAAACCTACGCACGGAACTCAGTAAGGTAATTAAGGATTTAGATAAATTATTAGGATAAGATAACTAAAATACCCCCTACCTTCATAAGAAGATAAGGGGTATCGTGATTTAAGTGCCTATACACTATAAAACCGCCATGTGTACTTTACATCACATCGAAATCACGGCTAGTGTAGGTGCTAGGGTTCTCAATAACTGCTTTGAGTTTTTGGCTGGCATGGAAAGTCACCACGCGACGAGCATCAATAGGAATCAACTCACCAGTCTTGGGGTTACGACCTGGACGAGCAGGTTTATCTCGGACTTGAAAATTACCAAACCCAGACAGTTTAACCGAGTCTCCATTAGCTAATGACTCTCTAATTTGATCAAAAAAAGTATCAACCAGCTCTTTAGCCTCACGTTTATTAAGACCTACAAAGTCAAACAACATATCTGCTAAATCCGCTTTGGTCAGCGTTTTATTTTCCTCTTGCATTTTTATTTTCCTTATCGTTAACGTTGACGAATGCCAAACTGTGTTACCCAAGTTTCTAACACTTTTGCCATACATTGCTCTACGCGTGCGTCTTCTAATGTTACAGCAGCGTCTTGCAAAGTAAAGCGGAAAGCTAGACTGCGTTCTTGAGTTGTGCTCTTAGCATCCTTCCAAATATCAAATAGATTAATATCCTGAACAATAGCCAATTCTGGAGTAGACTTAACAGCCTTTTTAATCGCATCTAGCAATGATTGGACTTCTAATGTATTTGGTGCCCAAATAGCAAGGTCTCGAATCACCACGGGTTGATTAGACAACTCACGTGGTTGATGAAGAGGTAGCTTTTTAAGTGATGCAACTGTTACCTCAAATACTACTGGAGCATGGTTCAGTTCATAGGCTTGCACCCACACTGGATGCAACTCACCTACCATACCGATGGCTTGTCCGTTGAGTAAAATCTGAGCACTACGGCCTGGATGCAATGCAGGATGATCTTTGAGAGGAACAAACTGCAACTGACTTGCTAACTTACCATAGAGATTTTGAATATCTTTCTTCACATCAAAGAAATCGACTTGACGTGCTGGAACACCCCATTGCTCTGGATAAGCTAAGCCCCAAGAGGCACCAGCCAAGTGTAAGGGTTGATCTACATTAGCGACAGTTAAATCACCATCTTGAATCGCACTATTACGAGAGAATACTCGACCCAGCTCAAACACTTTAACACGATTTTGTTTGCGTTTGGCATTAGAAATAATATTAGCCACTAGACCAGCGATAAGACCAGAACGCATGACCGCCAACTGACTAGCAATAGGGTTAAGTAAGGCGATAGGGTCTTTATTACCCATTAAGTCCTCTTCCCATGCACGTTCAACAAAGCTAAAGTTCACCACCTCTTGATAGCCTTGCGAAGCCATCACCTGACGCATCACATGCTCACTACGCACTGTTTCATGGGTAGGCAACATCACAGCTGGTGCCAATGGAGCCACATCAGGAATATTGTCAAAGCCGTAGATACGTGCAACTTCCTCAATCAAGTCTTCCTCAATTTCAATATCAAAACGGAAAGATGGAGACTGAACTGTAAACACCTCATCCTGCTCGGTGAAAGATAAACCTAACTGAGTAAAGATATTAGCAACTTGCTCTTTGGACACTTGCACGCCAAGAATTTTTTGACAACGTGCAAGACGCATTTGTACGGGTTTACGCTCTGGTAAATTGATGATTTGGTCATCGACAGGACCCGCCTTTCCGCCGCAGATTTGTTGGATAAGACGAGTAATATACGCAATATGCTCTTGAATATTTTGGAAGTCCACACCGCGTTCAAAACGGTGGCTTGCCTCTGATGAGAATTTAAAACGACGGGCACGACCTGCAATCGCCTCGGGATACCAAAAAGCCGCTTCCAAGTAAATATCCGTGGTGTCTAACGATACCGCTGTTGCTTCTCCCCCCATAATGCCCGCTAAACTTTCAATAGTCTCTCCTGCGGCAATAATACCCACACTACTATCTAACTCGACAGTTTGACCATTAAGCAACTCTAAAGACTCGCCCTCTTTGGCCCAGCGTACATTCAACTCACCATGAATTTTATTCAAATCAAAAATATGGGTTGGACGACCTAACTCTAACATCACATAGTTAGAAATATCAACAAGTGCAGAAACAGAGCGTTGGCCTGCTCCTTCCAAACGCTTTTTCATCCATTCTGGCGTTTGTGCCTTAGCATTAACACCACGAATCACACGACCAGCAAAACGTCCGCATAAATCAGGTGCATGAACATTTACTTTAAGTGTATCTGTGATTTCAGGATTCACTGGCGTAAAATCGAATACTTTGAGAGGTACGCCCGTCAAGGCAGCTACCTCACGAGCAACACCATATACGGATAAACAATCAGCACGATTTGGTGTCAGTTTAATTTCAAAAATCTGATCGTCAAGATTAAGGGCTTCACGGATATTTTGGCCTACAGGCAGACTATTATCCAAAATCAATAATCCTGAACTATCCTCTGAAATACCCAACTCACGTGCTGAGCAAAGCATACCAAAAGACTCTTCACCACGGAGTTTGCCTTTACTGATTTTAAAATTACCGGGTAACACAGCACCAATCATAGCTAAAGGCACTTTAATCCCAGCCGCTGCATTTGGTGCACCACATACAATCTGAAGCAACTCACCTGTACCAGCATCTACTTGGCAAATACGCAATTTATCGGCATTAGGGTGTTGTGCAATGGTCTTAATTTCAGCAACAACAACACCAGAAAAAGCAGGAGCAACTGGCTCCACACCTTCAACTTCTAAACCTGCCATCGTCAAACGATCAGCAAGCTCCTGTGTATTCAAATTAGGGTTAGCAACTTCACGTAACCAAGACTCTAAGACTAACATTTCACTATCCAGCTAAATATAAGGTTAAACATTGAATTGCTTTAAGAAACGCAAATCGCCTTCATAGAATTGACGCAAGTCATTCACACCATAACGCAACATTGTGAGACGCTCAATGCCTGAACCAAAGGCAAAGCCCACGTATTTTTCAGGGTCTAAACCATAGTTGCGAACCACTACTGGATGTACTTGTCCCGAGCCAGAAATCTCTAACCAACGGCCTTTGTTAGGACCAGAGGTAAACATCATATCAATTTCTGCTGAAGGCTCAGTGAATGGGAAAAACGATGGACGAAACCGAACACATAAATCATCTGTTTCAAAAAAGGCACGCAAGAAATTGGTATATACACCTTTTAAGTCAGCAAAGGAGATATTCTCATCAATCCAAAGTCCCTCTACTTGATGGAACATAGGAGAGTGCGTTGCATCAGAGTCCACACGATAGGTACGACCGGGAGCAATGACCTTGATTGGGGGCTTGTGCATACGAGCGTAACGTACTTGCATAGGACTAGTATGTGTACGCAGTAACAAAGGCAATCCTTTGCTGTCTTGCATATCGACATAGAAAGTATCTTGCATTGAACGTGCAGGGTGATTTTCAGGGTTGTTCAACGCTGTGAAGTTGGTCCAATCATCTTCAATTTCTGGCCCATCTGCCACATCGAAACCGATAGAGCGGAAAATTTGTTCGATACGTTGCCAAGTCTGAATCACTGGATGAATACCACCAACATCCATACCTCTACCAGCTAAAGTCACATCAATGGTTTCTGCTGCTAGACGAGCATTTAATTCGGCTTGGGCAAACGCGTCACGACGCTCTTTTAAGAATTGTTCAATCGCCTGTTTGGCTTGGTTAATACGAGCACCTGCTGAACGTTTTTCTTCGGGACTAAGTTGTGCCAATCCTTTCATGAAGGAGGTGATAACACCATTTTTGCCCAAAAACTTTGCTTTCTCGTTTTCAAGAGATGCAAGGTCTGTTGCTTTTTCAAAAATTTCTTTTGCCTTGAAGACAATATCATCAAGAGCATTTTCAGCAGCCTGTTCTAGCAATTCTTTGGCTTTTTGAACTAATTCATCCAGAGTCTGAGACATGACAACATTACCATTTGTATAAAAAACAAACGGAGCCCAAAATGAGCCCCGCTTGTGGGTTTGAGTAGTTATCGTTTAGTAGTGATAACTCACTATCTAAAGCGATAATTAAGCACCAAGGGCTGATTTAGCTTGATTAACGATAGTAGCAAAACCTGCTTTATCGTTAACAGCCATATCGGCAAGCACTTTACGATCCAACTCAATCGCAGCTTTCTTCAAGCCAGCGATGAATGCACTGTAAGTAAGACCTTGTTCACGAACAGCTGCATTGATACGAGCAATCCATAAAGCACGGAAAGTGCGTTTCTTGTTGCGACGATCACGGTAAGCGTATTGACCAGCACGCATTACCGCTTGCTTAGCAACACGGAACACGTTACCGCGACGACCACGATAACCCTTAGCAGCATTAATAACTTTTTTGTGACGAGCACGTGCGGTTACACCGCGTTTTACGCGTGGCATAGTATTCTCCTATTAAGCAAAAGGCATCATTGCGCGAACTGAAGCCAAGTTAGACTCATGAACTGCAGCTGAACCGCGTAATTGACGTTTATTTTTAGTGGTTTTCTTAGTAAGAATGTGGCGCTTAAACGCTTGACCACGCTTAATAGAACCGCTACCGCGTACCTGAAAGCGCTTTGCAGCACTTTTCTTGGTTTTCATTTTAGGCATAATAAGTACTCTTATAATGTTAGCTTTAGGTGTTTAGGCAATCCTAACGCTTGTAAAACCCAAAGTTAAATTTTGTCTTCATTCTGTCGAACTTACCCACTACTTCACTAGAAAATAGCGATAAGCCTAGGAACTAGACAAGCTTGCTATTCTAACACTGATTTATTTTTTTGTCTATAAAGTGAAGAAAAATCAAGAGATTAAATGTTGTATTGTTGTTTTGTCATGGTAAGCATTGCTAATATTCATGGCAAATGTATTTTGTTATCAACATATTTAGAATGGTGTTGACATACAAAACCCAATGGATATATATGTTGATACATATCAAAGGAGTTAAATATATGGAAACAGCTAAACTATTTATGCATGGTCGCAGTCAAGCTGTCAGACTACCACAAAAATATCGTTTCAAAGGTAATTCTGTTGTCATCAAACCTGTTGGCAATGGTTTATTACTTTTGCCTATGACCAATATTGGACAGATGCTGCAAGAAGCCGTAAATACCTTTGAACCAGACTTTAAAATTGAGAGAGGAGAGCAGCCAGAACAACTTCGGGAGGATATTCATGTACATCCTTGATACGAATATCTGTATTTATATCATTAACCACAGACCTGCCCACGTCTTTGAACGTTTTCAACAAGTTGATTTTGGTAATCTGTGTCTCTCGAGCATTACTGCCTGTGAACTGGCTTTTGGCGTTACCAAGTCAGGTTCTACTCGCAACAAACAAGCATTACAAAACTTCTTGTTTCCTCTGACTGTTCTTCCTTTAGATGATGGTGTTATTTGGGAATATGCAGATATTCGCTCTCAACTAGAAAAGAAAGAGCAACTTATAGGTAGCTTAGATATGCTCATTGCTGCCCATGCTCGCTCCCTGGGATTTACCCTTGTGAGCAATAATGTCAAAGAATTTGAAGGAATTCCTAATCTTAAACTTGAAAACTGGGTCTGATAATCCTCACTCAAGGCTGAAATGCCCCGACAAAAATCGCAGGATCCACTCTCGCATCATTTAAGCTCACATTCCAATGTAAATGCGGTCCTGTAGCTCGACCAGTCGCCCCCACTTTACCGACAATCTCCCCTCTTTTGACCGTCTGTCCTTTTTTCACATCAATTTCAGATAGATGGCAATACATACTAATCATGCCTTGTCCATGATCAACAAAAACGGTTTTACCATTGAAAAAATAATCACCAACAATGGTAATCACCCCATCTGCTGAGGCTTTGACTGGTGTACCCGCAGGCACAGCAATATCCAATCCTGAGTGGGGATTGCGCTCCTGTCCATTAAAAAAACGTCTTAATCCGAAAGGACTTGAGTAGCGCCCACCATCGACAGGACGATCCAGCACAATATTACTAGGGGTCACGCCAGCACGGTATTGACGATAAGCAGTAATTTGTTCCTGATATTCTCGTTTAAAACGAGCCTCGTCTTCCGCTGATAGATTAACGTGTTTATTGGTTTTTAGTTTAATATGCTGCTCTTTATAACGTTTAGGTTGAACATCAAAAGACACTGTTGTCTGTGTGCCTGATGACGTCACCTGAAGTGATTGCTTACCTGTCGGTGTTTTAAGTGGAATACCTACCAAAGCAAAGACCTCATTATCCGATTTAAATACCAATACTCTTTTGCCTTGATACCGCACCTCAGGTAATGTTGCCGTCGCAACGGGGAGCTTCACTACCGCCACACCACCTGGCACAGGGTGATTTAAGCGATTCATAATGTAGTCGTTGGCAGATGCAGCGGTACCCACTGTCAATGCAAATAATATGACCGCCCTTTTCACCATCAACCCGTAATTCATACTACCTCCTTATTCGCCTAATTGCGATCTAAATTGAATAACTGCCTGCTCATCTGCATACTGTTTATACAGACTCTGTGCTACCTCATTATCCCTTGCAGTCATCCAGTAAACCCGATTACATTTTTGCTCCTTAGCATAGTTGTACACAGCATCCATTAAACGTTTTGCAACCCCCTGCCGTCTTGCTGTAGGAGAAACGAATAAATCCTCCAAATAACAACACTCACCGATATTCCACGTATTGGGGTGTATCAACAAATGAGCAAACCCTAATAACATCCCCATATCATTAAAAGCCCCTAAAGCCACCATATCCGCTCTGGTTGTCAATCTATTCCATGTATTTTGAGTTACAACATCCGAGAGATTATTCTCATAAAAGTTTAAATAGTCATACCATAGCGGTTGCCAAGCATCAAAATCTTGTTTTTCTAATGAACGGACAAACACCTCTTTACCCCCCATTAAATGTCTGATGGCCTTATTAATAAGCAACCTATGATTTTCTAGTGATTTTCTTTAGCGTGGTTGATGGTATATTTAGGAATTTCAATCACCAAATCAGTGTCAGCAACTTTTGCCTGACAGGAAAGTCTTGATGTAGGCTTGAGCCCCCACGCCTTATCTAATAAATCTTCCTCGTCATCTGTCGCATCTTCGAGTGAATTAAAACCCTCTTTCACAATTACATGACAAGTCGTACATGCACAGGACTTTTCACAAGCGTGTTCAACCTCAATCCCATTATCCAACAATACGTCTAAAATAGACTCCCCTTTGGGTGCATTGTCAATAACTTTACCTTCAGGTAGCAATTCTTCATGGGGTAATACAGTAATTTTAGGCATTTTAAAACTTCATCTCAGAATCAATCTCCTTTTATTTAAGCTCAATAAAAAGAGGTTTTAATTATTACACTAAAAACATCAAAGACAATCTTTGATTATCTAATAAAAGACAGCTCTTCATTTGCTGATTAAAGATAACAACACCAAACTGCCTTTGCCTAGACATAAATCATAAGCTCTCTAATGTTTTACCAGCCAAAGCACGACGAATACTACGATCCATGCGTCTAGCAGCAAAATCATCGGTTAACTTAGAAAAAGCAGCCACTTGAGCACGGATAGCATTTACATCATCAGAGGTTGCCATCTGCTGGGTTTTGGCAAGCATTTCTTCAATGGCAGTTAACTCTTGCTCACTCAATAAATCTTTATCTTCATCCAATGCAGATTGAACCGTTTCGACTAATTGGCGTGCATTCACTTGCTCTTCTCGCAACATTCGTTGTTGTGCATCATAGTCAGATTGTGACATACTGTCTTCTAGCATTTTCGTAATGGCTTCATCGCTCAAACCATAACTTGGTTTAACCGTAATAGATGCCTCAACGCCAGTACTCATCTCGCGAGCAGTCACACTTAATAGACCATCAGCATCCACTTGAAATGTCACCCGAATTCTCGCAGCACCTGCCACCATAGGAGGAATACCACGCAACTCAAAACGAGCCAGAGAGCGATTAGCATCAACCAACTCACGCTCACCTTGAACAACGTGGATACTCATCGCAGTTTGACCATCTTTAAAGGTGGTAAAGTCCTGTGCACGAGCGACTGGAATAGTACTATTACGGTCGATAATACGCTCAACCAACCCCCCCATTGTCTCAATACCTAGTGACAAAGGAGTAACGTCAAGCAACAGCCAATCTTCACCAGCCATACGATTACCCACCAACTTATTTGCTTGCAGTGCGGCACCCATCGCAACAACCTTGTCAGGATCTAAGTTAGTCAGTGGCGTTTTTCCAAAAAAAGCTCCCACCATCTGCTGAACAATAGGCATACGGGTAGAGCCACCCACCATAACGACACCTTTTACATCGCTAGGCTTAAGATGAGCATCTTTTAAAGCCTGTTGCGTCTTCTCCAAAGTACGCTCAACTAAACTTGTGGCAAGATTCTCGAAATGGTTTCTCGGATAGTTCAAATCAATATGCAAACCATCTGATAAATTAACCTGAAAATAAGCCTTGGGTTGTGACGTTAAACGCTCACGCACTGTCTTGGCTACAGACAAGAGCAAACGCTTATCCTGTGCACTCAGAGTGCTAGTATCGTGATGCTTCATTACATCATCGACAATCATCTTGTCAAAATCATCGCCACCTAATTGCGTATCACCGCCTGTAGCAATAACCTCAAAAACTCCTTTACTTAATCTCAAAATTGAAATATCAAAGGTACCACCACCGAGATCATATACCGCATAAACCCCTTCTGCCTCATTATCTAAACCATAAGCAATAGCAGCAGCAGTAGGCTCGTTTAGCAGACGCAAGACATTCAACCCAGCCAGGCGAGCAGCATCCCGAGTTGCTTGACGCTGAGCATCATCAAAATACGCTGGCACTGTAATCACTGCGCCAGTAATATCATCACCCAAAGAATCCTCAGCTCGTTGGCGCAACTTTGCCAAAATCTGTGCAGACACCTCAACTGGACTAACATCTCCCTGAGTTGTCTTAATACGAACACTTCCCTCATCTTTTTTCAACTGATAAGGCAAACCCAAACCTACAGATTCTTCGTAAGAACGACCCATTAAACGTTTAATGGATAATAACGTATTATAGGGATCACGGTTTTGTGCTCGTACTGCTTGTGCACCAATATGCACAGAGCCATCCTTGAGATAACGCACAGCTGATGGTAGCAACATCTTACCTTGTTCATCTGGCAACACCTCTACATTACTGTTGCGTACTGTTGCTACCAAAGAATGCGTGGTTCCTAAATCAATCCCCACAGCTAGTTTGCGCTGATGCGGTGCGGGAGCTTGACCTGGTTCTGAAATTTGTAAAAGTGCCATAAACTTATGCCATTATTGATTGTATTTCTTGTCGAATTTTAGCCACAAACATGAGTTGCCGAACTTTTTCACTTGCGGTTGCATAGTCTTTTCTATGATCCAACAATTCAGTTAGGCAACTCTCCAACGCTTGTTCTTCTTGGTCTATAGTAGCAGCCAACTCAGCCAGCCCTGCCGCATCCTCACGCACGTCATCTAATGTCTCACGCCATTGCATTTGCTTCATTAAAAATGCAGTATCCATGCGTGTATTATTTTCAGCATCCACCGCCTGCCCAGCTAACTCACATAGGTAGGACGCACGTTTGACAGGATTCTTGAGTACGTCATAGGCCTGATTAATACGTGCAGCCCACTGCATAGCGATACGCTTTTCTGCCGCACTAGCTGTAGCAAAACGGTCTGGATGTACACGTGCAGAAGCCTCACGCCATGCTTTTTCAAGCTGAGTGAGGTCTTGAGCAAAACTTGTTGGTAAATTAAATAAACTAAAATACGTATCCATGAAAAATCCACTCAATCCAATATCCACATGAAATAGACAATCCTGCCCTTTCCATGTCATTGGCAAAACAGCGAAATCTCTATTATTAAAAAGTCGCTATCTCAACAAATTAGACTGAAAATGATTCACCACAGCCACAGCTGGCTTTTTCCTTAGGGTTTTTAAATTTAAATCCCTCATTTAAGCCCTCTCGCACAAAGTCCAACTCTGTACCATCGATATAGGGAAGACTCTTGGGATCCACAAAAACCTTTACATCAAAGCTCTCAAACACTTGATCATGAGCATCTAGCTCATCGACGTATTCTAGCTTATATGCCATACCTGAACAGCCAGAAGTGCGAACACCCACACGCAATCCTAAACCTTTACCTCTTTTATCAAGATTGCGTTGCACATGTTTAGCTGCTTTTTCAGTAAGAGTAACTGCCATGATATTCACTTATGCTTTTTTACTTTTGTAATCGGCTACTGCCGCCTTGATTGCATCTTCTGCCAAAATAGAGCAATGAATTTTTACAGGAGGCAAAGCCAATTCTTCTGCAATATCTGCATTACGAATTTCTAGAGCTTGATCTAATGTCTTGCCTTTCACCCATTCTGTTACTAGAGAACTAGAAGCAATAGCTGAACCACAACCATAAGTTTTAAAACGAGCATCCTCAATAACACCAGCATCGTTCACTTTAATCTGTAATTTCATCACATCACCACAGGCTGGTGCACCTACCATACCAGTACCTACGTTTTCATCACTTTTATCAAAAGAACCTACATTGCGTGGATTTTCATAGTGATCTAACACTTTATCACTGTATGCCATAATAAATTTCCCTAAAAATTTTTTGTATACCAGAAGTCATTGTCGGGATTTGACTTCTGTCTTGCTTTATTTCTGATAGAAGACTCTATAACAACTTACCCGATAGCATTAGAGTCTCACAAAAAACCAATTAGTGTGCTGCCCACTGAACAGTGCTTAAATCAATGCCTTCTTGAGCCATTTCCCAAAGAGGAGACATTTCACGTAGCTTACCTACTCGTGCCTTAATGAGAGAAATCGCTGTCTCAATCTCCTCTGCTGTGGTAAACCGACCAATTGTGAAACGAATAGAACTATGGGCTAATTCATCATTGCGACCTAATGCACGCAGCACATAAGAAGGCTCCAAACTCGCTGATGTACATGCTGAACCACTTGATACTGCCAACTCTTTAATCGCCATAATCAAGGACTCACCTTCGACATAGTTAAAACTAATATTGAGGTTATGTGCAACACGGTGTTCCATATCCCCATTAACATAAGTCTCAGGAATCTCTGACAGCCCTTCTAATAAACGGTCTCGCAACACACGAATACGTTTATTTTCTTCAGCCATCTCCGCCTCAGCCAATGCAAACGCCTTGCCCATACCGACAATTTGATGGGTAGGTAAAGTACCCGAGCGAAAACCACGCTCATGACCACCGCCATGCATCTGCGCTTCAATACGTACACGAGGTTTACGACGCACATATAAGGCACCAATACCCTTGGGACCATAAATTTTATGTGCAGAAAGTGACATAAGATCAACTTTTAACTTAGTTAAATCAATATCTACTTTGCCTGCAGCCTGTGCAGCATCCACGTGGAATATAATACCCTTTTCACGGGTAATCTCACCGATTTTCTCAATATCCTGAACCACACCGATTTCATTATTAACCATCATCACAGAAACCAAAATCGTGTCAGGACGCAAGGCAGCTTTAAAGGCATCTAAATCAATTAAACCATTTTCTTGCACGTCTAGATAGGTTACTTCAAACCCTTGACGTTCCAACTCACGCATCGTATCCAATACCGCCTTGTGCTCAGTACGAACAGTGATTAAATGCTTACCTTTTTCCTTGTAAAAATGTGCAGCCCCTTTCAGCGCCAAGTTATCTGATTCAGTTGCCCCTGAGGTCCAAATAATTTCACGAGGGTCTGCCTTGATGAGACTAGCCACTTGCGCACGTGCCTTTTCGACAGCAGCTTCGGCTTCCCAACCGTAAGCATGACTACGTGAAGCAGGATTACCGAAATGCTCAGTAAGCCAAGGAATCATCTCCTCGGCTACGCGGGGATCAACAGGCGTAGTCGCAGAGTAATCTAAATAAATAGGACGAGTTGACATAATTATTAAAACTCCAAAAATCTTAAGCTAACACAGAGCTCAACGCGTCACTTTTGCGTTGAAGGTGAACGGGAGTAGCTTCTGTATTTTGAATTTGTCGCATACGTTGTTGATCCACAAGCTCCTGTAAACTTACGGAGTCAAGATAATCCACCATACGGCGATTTAAGTTACTCCAGAGCTCGTGTGTCATGCAATGACCACTATCTCTGCCATCTCGCCCGCTTGTACAGGGTGTCTTATTGCCACAGCCTGTAGCATCAAGCGGTTCATCAACAGCAAAGATAATGTCAGCTATTGTAATATCGCGAGCATACTTCGCTAGCGTATATCCACCACCTGGACCACGCACACTCTCGACAAGCTCATGGCGACGTAGTCGACCAAAAAGCTGCTCTAGATAGGAAAGGGAAATATTCTGACGCTGGCTAATCGCCGCAAGAGTGACAGGGCCTGCATGATGGCGTAAACCTAAATCAATCATCGCAGTCACTGCAAAACGACCTTTAGTTGTTAATCTCATAGCAATTTCCTTGTATAACCAAGTATTTTACTCAAGTATAACAAATACCCGAGTAAATTGCTAGGGAATTGTGGTTTTTAACAACACTTTTTTATTTCTAGCGGTATTATACCTCACAAAACTGTAAAAAACCCTATAAATCACTGGGTTTTTGGAAAAATTCTTTCTAAGCAAATAGATAGCTTATAAGGAAACTCTGCTGCTTTTAAAGAAACTTCTACCAAGATTCCTGATACTAAAGAAAATCTAATAAATACCTGCAAGCCCATCATGAAAAATCTTAAACAAAATAGCCTATAAATCCTTAAAAAATAACAACTTAAACTAAATTGTAACAAATCAAAAAAAAAAAAAACAAAATGTTAATAAGTTTTATACTGAAACATGATATGACAAAGGGAGAAAAATATCATGTCAAAAGTAGTACAGACATTTCAATTACATCCATTTCAGCGTCATCTTCTTACAGCCTTTATATTTATGGCTGTGGGAACAGGGTATGCAGTAGGAGCTGAGTATACCTACTATAGTGGTTATGGTGGTATAAACGAACTAGACGTCGATTACCACCACGATATATCACAAGAAGCGTGGCAAAAATTTTTGGCATTAAAGGGTAGACAAGCAAGAGATGAAGAATATTGGGCCGTTGCAGCAGAAAATATTCAGTCAGACTATCTATCTAATCCGTTGGCAATCCAAAACGCTACCGTGCGCGGAGAGAATATTCGACAATTCGTAAATGCTATCCGACAGATTAATTTTGGATCAAACCAACGCACGTCTCCTGTAGGAACCTATGACTTGGGAAATAACTCGCTGGTTATTTCTAATGAACATGTAAACAGTGGTTCAAGCCTCTTTTGGACAGCAAAACCAGGTACCCAACTCACTTATCAAGGAGATGGCAACAATGCACTTACGCTAGAATACTCTTTAAAAGCAGAATCTGATACATCTAACAAAGGTTATTACGATGCCGTTCAGATGGGTAGAAGTTCCTCTTCCTTTGTATTCAAAGACCTTGATTTAAATATTCAAAATATAGATACCTCTGGGGGAGAAGGTACGGGCAAACAAGCTCGCTTAGAAGCTTTGGCTATCCAAGCAAAGGGAGCTGGTAATACGTCTTTTACCAATAACAAAACCACAAACCTATCTGTCCTTTCCCAAGCTACTACTCTGAGAAACAATGCTAATACACAGGACTTCGTTTCTGCTCGTGGTCTTTACGTTGCCAGAGATGATATTGATACCCTTGGTGATGGCTCTGACTATCAAGATACCAGTGTGTTAGGCACCTATGCACATTTTAATAATTTGAATATCCACGTTTTTGCCAATCAAAAAGCAGTGGGTATGACTTCTCGTCTTTCAACCAACAATGCTAATGCTGGCCAGCAGCTTACTGTAGATTTTACGACCGATGGTAATTTAAATATTAATACTTACTCAGCAAAAAATATTGCAGAAGGCATGGTGGTAGAGGCTTTACACTATACCCCAGCAACAAGTTCTTTTAAAAATACCATAGGCGGTAGTGCCGTTATTGCAGTCCAAGGAGGAGGAGAAAATTATGCACAAGGTATTAAACAAACAGCCGTATATGGCGGTAAAGTAAACACTGTCTTTAAGCAATCCCTCACCATTAACGATAGAGTTAAAAATGCCCAAGGCGATTCACTTAACACGCAAAATGATGCTGACTTCACAGGGCTATTTATGGGAACGGATAATCGTGCCTATATTCGTACACCTATCTACGAGGGCTGGGTCAAGAGAGGATATGACTATTCATCCTACTTTAACCAACAACTTCAATTTGTCTATGAGGCTTTGGCACAAAATCCTAGTAGTAAGAATACCCTTTCTGTCCAAGGCCCATTATCTATCCAAGCCCAAAGTAGTGGTAGCCTGACAGGCATAGAGCTTAGAGATATTATTAAGGCGGATACCTCCTTTACTGCAAAGGATACGACCACCATCAATCTTACCTCGCAACAAGCAAGTACTGGCTTAATAGGGCGAGCAGGTGATTTAGATTTAATGGATATTTCGTTAGAAAATTATCGTTATACTCCCACAGGTAGCCCTGAGGTTGATCCACAAGCACTTTATGAACAAAACGAATCTATCAACAATACCTCAGAGTTTTATAAAACAGTAGATATGCGACTTAAGGGAGCGGCGGCTTTAGGTTTAGATGATACCAATTGGACAACACTAAAAAATTGGAAGCAGGCAGTAAAAAATGGAAAATTAGTTTATGTCAAAGATGAAAATGACCGATATATTTCTCGTGTCATTACCCAAGATCACCGCCGTCATGTGCAATATCACTTCCACGATACGCTAAATATTGACGCACAAGCTACTGAACAAAATGCCTTAGGTATTCAACTTATTACAGGCATCAATGGCTCTCAAACAGTCAAGGTAGACAAGGGAACAAACATTCACCTAGCCACACTAGAAGAATCCTACAAAGAAAACCCCACTTATGCTATTGGCGTTTACCTCTCATCCCCTACTGAGGCAGAACTTGACCCTACTCTTGTTGCCTCTTCTGCCGATGCGGGGAATGTGGGTAATCATGTACTTCTTGAAGGACCTACACATATTGATGCACAAACCCATGTTGCAAACAAAGAGCATGGCTATGTCTCCATGTTAGAAGGTAGACTAAGTCACTTGCGTGTCAATACTCAAAACACAAGCGACAGCATTGAGGCATTGGGACAAATGTCAACATCCAATGGTGCACAAAACACATGGTTCTTTAACTCTCCTAGCAGTTATCTCAAAGGGGATATTCTTGCTACCGATAGCGGTAAAAATACACTTAACTTTGCTAACAATGCCTCTTGGACAGGGAAAGCGACTCGTCAACCCAAAGCAGAGAGACTACTACGTGCAGCCAATATAAATGACACGAGTAACATAACTGCTGATAATCCTGAAATCAGCGTCCATGACACTATTCGGGTATTGAATAGACAACAAGCCGATGCTGGTCTTAATAACATCAGTCTCAATAATGCACGATGGAATATGACAGATACCAGCTATCTCAGTCATCTTGATATGAATAATAATGCTATTGCTAATATGCGTGCGGATGATAATCGCTATAGTTACCTCGTCGCAGAAAACTTAACTGGTACAGGTGGCACGATTTTACAGGATATTGATGTACGTACTATGGAAAGTGACAAAGTACTTGTTCACGGTAACTTCACTGGTGAACATTATCTTGATATTTACCAAAAAGATAACTACCGTCCTGCAGAAGATGACTATGTAGAAGGTGTTGGTCTCGTATTAGCTCGTGTTAAGTCTGGCGACGGAGTATTCAAAGCCAAAGATAGAGAAGATACTCTTTTCTACACACATTATGAGCTAGACCATAAACCTAGTGAATATAAGGATAGCGGTCTTTTTACAACGGATTGGTATCTTAAACGTGCTACCCGTATCAATCCTGAAATCAAGCCCACTCCTACTGTTATTGCAGAACCCAGTATTCGCCAAGCTATCTATCTTGGTTGGCGACAAGACCTAGATAAACTCTTGCAACGCATGGGTGAACTACGTCAGCATAATTTTGATAATGAGGGAGCGTGGTTCCGCGCTAAAGGTAATTTCTTTACCCACACAGGTACTTTTGGTTCTCAATCGCGTTTTAACTCTTATGAAATCGGTTATGACAAGAAAAAAGTTATTTTGACGGATGAGGCCAAAAAACAAGGCTATAAAGAAGATGAAATTAACAAAGATAAGTTGAAAGAAGAAAAAACTCCTAACAACTTAGTTGAAAAACGTCGTTATCGCGGCGGTTCTGTTAGTTTTAATGAAGGGCGTATTAACTACCAAAATGGACGTAGCTATGTCAATGGCATTGGACTATCGCTCTATCAAAGTGATATTTACACCAATGGTGCTTATCGTGATTTAATTTTGCGATATAACTTCTTTGATCACTATTACCGTACTACCGATAATAAGGGCAAGGTATTAAAAGGTGATGACGATATTCATGCAGTATCTTTCAGCATAGAAGGCGGTCGTAAATATCAAAACGATAATGGTTGGTATATTGAACCCCAAGCACAAGCTGTTCTTGGTTGGATGAGTGGCAGTGCCTATACCCTTTCCAATGGCACACACATCAAAACTAATCACTCTTTATCTCTGATTGGTCGAGCTGGATTTAACCTAGGTAAGGAATTTGATGAGAAACGCGGAATCTTCTATGCAAAACTTAATGTATTGCATGAATTCCTAGGTAAGAGTAATACTTACTATGCTTACCACAATGATGCCGCCAAAGTCCACCAAGACTGGACAGGAACATGGTGGCAATATGGCTTAGGTATTAGTTATCGCTTTGATGATAAAGATAATCAGGGTAAGACTATTCAAAAAGGAAACAAATATTTCTACTTTGATATAGAACGCAATGTGGGTAAAAATATCGGTAAAAACTGGCAATGGAACGCAGGTTTTCGCTATATGTTTTAAAAAAAACCTCCGTATCAAACGGAGGTTTTTAGTATATAGGTAAATACTCAATCAACGATTATTTACGATCTGCTAATGATGGAACATCACGACGAGTATGACCCACATACAATTGACGTGGACGACCGATTTTGTAGTTTGCATCAGAAAGCATTTCATTCCATTGAGCAATCCAACCCACTGTACGTGCCAATGCGAAGATTGCGGTAAACAACTGTGTAGGAATACCAATTGCACGTTGAACAATACCAGAGTAGAAGTCAACGTTAGGATAAAGTTTACGATCCACAAAGTATTGATCTTCAAGTGCAATACGTTCAAGCTCCATTGCCAATTTGAACAATGGGTCATTCTCTAGACCTAATGCAGCCAATACTTCTTTGCAAGTCGCTTGCATCAATTTAGCACGTGGGTCGTAGTTTTTGTATACACGGTGACCGAAGCCCATGAGACGTACGCCAGAATTTTTGTCTTTAACTTGTTCCATGAACTCGCCTACTTTAGCGATACCACCATTAGCTTGGATGTGCTCAAGCATATTTAAGCAAGCCTCGTTGGCACCACCATGTGATGGACCCCACAAGCAAGCAACCCCTGCCGCAATCGCTGCAAATGGGTTAGTACCAGACGAACCACATAAACGTACAGTAGAAGTAGACGCATTTTGTTCGTGGTCTGCATGTAAAGTAAGAATACGGTCAAACGCACGCTCTACCACTTCATTTACTTTGTAATCTTCGCATGGTGTAGCAAACATTTGGCGTAAGAAATTGCCAGAGTAAGACAACTCATTACGTGGATAAACGTAAGGTTCACCACGAGAGTATTTGTATGCCATAGCAACTAATGTAGGCATTTTAGCAATCAAGCGAATAGCAGACACTTCACGATGACGTGGGTTAGTAATGTCTGTAGAATCATGGTAGAACGCAGACATGGCACCAACAAGACCAGTCAAAATAGCCATTGGGTGTGCATCACGACGGAAACCACGCAAGAAGAAGTGCATTTGTTCATGCACTAAGTTATGATGATTGATAGAATATTCAAAATCTGCTTTTTGTTGTGCATTAGGTAATTCACCATTTAACAACAAGTAGCACACTTCTAGGTAATCGCATTTTACCGCTAATTGCTCAATCGGGTAACCACGGTATAACAATTCGCCTTTGTCACCATCAATGTACGTAATCGCCGACTCGCACGAGGCTGTTGACATAAAGCCCGGGTCAAAAGTAAACATGCCACTTTGACCGTAAAGTTTACGAATATCTAGCACATCAGGACCGACACTACCTTCATATACGGGTAGTTCGATTGATGCTCCACCCTCAATATTCAGGGTGGCTTTTTTATCTGATAACTTCATATTAGATTCCTTGTGTAAAGTTATACCGAAGAAACACTCAAAGTCTACGCATTACGCATAAGCTTCACCAGACGATGTATATTCGCTGTATCATAGTCCCCCGCTGGCTCCGATTTGCCTAGCAAGACTTCAAGCAACGTATTATCATCCATCTCAAAAAGATGAGTCAAGCTACTTACATCAGCATCTGTTAACTCATCCTCATATCTATCTAGAAATGCTGTAATAATCAAGTCATTCTCTAGAAGACCACGACGTGCACGCCAACGAAGGCGTGCACGCTCTAGCTCTGTTAAGTTTGCCATAAATTACACTGTACGACGAACTAACATCTCTTTAATCTTACCAATAGCCTTACTTGGATTTAGACCTTTAGGACATACATCCACACAGTTCATAATGGTATGGCAACGGAACAAGCGATATGGGTCTTCTAAGTTATCCAAACGCTCACCAGTAGCTTCATCACGACTATCAGCTAAGAAACGATAAGCTTGCAACAAACCAGCAGGCCCCACGAATTTATCAGGGTTCCACCAGAATGAAGGACAAGAAGTAGAACAGCAAGCACACAAAATACACTCATAAAGACCATCTAACTCTTCACGAGCCTCTGGACTTTGGAGACGCTCTTTTTCAGGTGCTGGCGTATTGTTAATCAAATAAGGCTTAACCGAATGATATTGATTAAAGAAGTGAGTCATATCAACGATTAAGTCACGAATAACTGGCAAACCAGGCAATGGACGTAAAACGATAGGCTCTTTCAAATCACGTAAGTTAGTGATACATGCCAAACCATTTTTACCATTGATGTTCATTGCATCTGAACCACAAACGCCCTCACGACAAGAACGACGAATAGAAAGACTATCATCGACCTCATTCTTAATGCGAACAATCGCATCAAGAAGCATCTTGTCATTAGGACCTAACTCAACTTCGAGTTTTTGCATGTATGGACGCTCGTCCTTGTCAGGATCATAGCGATAAATTTCAAATTTTACGATACGTTTACTCATAATATCCTGCTTAGAATGTGCGTGGTTTTGGAGGGATTGTGTCAACGGTTAATGGTTTCATTTGGACAGGTTTATATTCCAAGCGACCGTCATCTGAATACCATAAAGTGTGTTTCAACCAGTTCACATCATCACGCTCTGGGTAGTCGTTAAGAGCATGTGCACCACGGCTCTCTGTACGTTGAGAAGCTGATTTAATAGTAGCACGTGCAACTTCAATCATGTTTTCAATCTCTAATGCCTCTTGGCGAGCCATATTGAAGACCTTAGATTTGTCTTTGAAGTAGATGTTCTTCGCTTGTTCAGCGATTTCATCAATCTTAGTAACACCCTTATTCAACAAGTCTAGTGTACGGAATACGCCGCAGTGGTGTTGCATAGCCACACGCATTGCATTACCCACATCTTGAACTTTTTCACCAGATGCTCGGGTTTCAAGTGCATTAACACGATCAAGAGATTTGTTAACAGACTCAACGGGCAATGGTTGATGTTCGTGTTGACGCTCTAGGTGAGTACTAACGATATGATTACCAGTCGCACGACCAAATACTACCAAGTCAAGTAGTGAGTTAGTACCTAGACGGTTAGCACCATGGATAGATACGGCAGCACATTCACCAATAGCATATAAGCCGTTAACCACTTTGTTGGATTGAGTTGCAGCATCCCAAGTCAATACTTGACCATGGTAATTAGCAGGAATACCACCCATTTGATAGTGAATTGTTGGTACTACAGGGATAGGCTCTTTGATTGGGTCAACATTAGCAAAACGAATTGCAATCTCACGGATAGATGGGAGACGTTTGTTAATTACGTCAGCACCCAAATGGTCAAGTTTCAATACAACGTAGTTACCGTCGGGACCACAACCACGACCTTCTTTAATCTCTTGGTCCATAGAACGAGAAACAAAGTCACGCGGCGCCAAGTCTTTAAGGTTAGGAGCATAACGTTCCATAAAACGCTCACCGTTCTTGTTAAGAAGGATACCACCCTCACCACGAACACCCTCAGTAATCAATACACCAGCACCTGCTACACCTGTTGGGTGAAATTGCCAAAACTCCATATCTTGTAAAGGAATACCTGCACGAGCCACCATACCAAGGCCATCACCTGTATTGATAAATGCATTGGTAGAAGCCGCCCAAATACGACCAGCACCACCAGTTGCTAATACTGTCGCTTTAGCTTCGAGGATATAAATATCACCTGTTTCCATCTCAAGTGCTGTTACACCAAGAACATCACCATCATCATTACGGATAAGGTCTAATGCCATCCACTCTACAAAGAAGTGTGTACGAGATGCAACATTGCGTTGATAAAGCGTATGCAATAAAGCGTGACCAGTACGGTCAGCGGCAGCACAAGCACGTTGAACAGGTTTTTCACCAAAATGTGAAGTATGGCCACCGAAAGGACGTTGGTAAATCGTACCATCTGGGTTACGGTCAAAAGGCATACCAAAATGCTCTAACTCGTATACCGCGTTGGGAGCTTCACGACACATAAACTCAATCGCATCTTGGTCACCCAACCAGTCAGACCCTTTAACAGTGTCATACATATGCCATTGCCAATGGTCTTCTGACATATTACCAAGAGAAGCACTAATACCCCCTTGAGCTGCCACAGTGTGCGAACGAGTTGGGAATACTTTTGATAAAACGGCTACAGATAGGCCTGCTTGAGCAAGCTGTAAAGAACAGCGCATACCCGCACCACCTGCACCAACAACCACTACATCGAATTTACGGCGTGGTAATGAAGAAAGAATCGCTGTCATTTATAGTCTCCAAACAATGGCTGCAAAATAAGCAACACAGCCAGCTAACCAAAGCAAGGTCAAAGCAAATAATGCTAAACGCAAACCAAATGGTTTGATATAGTCCATCCAAATATCACGAACACCAATCCAAGCATGCCATGCTAGTGAGAAAAACGCTACAGTGACAAGCATACGACCCACTGGCACACCAAAACAGGTGAAAGTGAAGAAATGCACCCAGTTCTCATAAGTAATAGGAGTAAACAAGGCGGCTAACAAAAAAAGGACAGAATATACAGCAAGAATAATCGCTGTCACACGTTGTACGATAAAGCCAACGGTACCATAATGTGCACCAACTACACGGCGCGTTCTACCATATTGTTCTTTAGACATTAGAGCACTCCGAATAATTTAATTGCAAAAATAACAGTCAATGTCAAGCTCACTGCAAGCACAGCCTTGGCACTCTTTTGAGCACTCACCTTGTCCATACCAATATGCAAGTCCAGAATTAAGAAGCGAATACCAGCACAGAGATGATGCATAAAGCCCCACAAAAGCACTAATAGCACAAGTTTGAGGAAGACCCCACCAACACCTGCACCCAATGCAGCAAAAGTGATTGGACTAGCTACACTATACGTAAATATAGTAATCAATAAAGGAAGGCTTAAGAATAAAAGAGCGCCACTAACACGGTGAAGAATCGACACTTTACCAGCAAACGGCAAACGATACTTCGTCGTAATCAGTTGAAAATCGACGTTGCGAAATTCACGGCGAGGTTTTGATGTTGTGTCTGACATATGGACCTCTAAGTTTAAAAAATAAAAAATAAACCTTTTAATTATAGAATTTTTTCGACCTTCCTAAAAGCAAAAAGGCGAATTTCAATAGAAACAGTCTGAAATAAAATACCCTTCTACTCTTTATTTGGCAAAAAACTCATGAACTAGTTCAAACTATTTCGATAATAATAATGTTCCGTTAAATACAATCCCTTACGTATTTCCATCGCTTTTTCTCCATAGGTATAAGCGACACGTTCAATAGATAATAAAGGACTCCCCTCTTCTATCTTGAGATATTTTGCCACTTCTTTAGGAGCAGATACAGCACGCAACTTCTCATCACAGCGCAGTAACTGCACACCAAAATGGCTTTCAAAAAGACCATACAACGGCATTTTCTCTGTGGTTAACAACGCAAACGATAAGCCTTGAAAAGCAGGTTCAGGAAGATAAATTTCTTCATAAACCGCAGGTTGATGGGAAAGATACATCACACGTTTGATACAGATAACTTTTTGACCTACTGACAAGCCAAAAACCTGACGCTGCACATCGTTGGCCTCTATTTCATCACAGGACAAAATCTCACTATGCGTCCGTTTAACCCCTTCGGGATTATCTGTTGCCATACGTAAAAAACGATAACGAACCTCTGGCTCATGGTGAGTCGCAACAAATGTCCCCTTACCTTGACGTCGTATCAGTACATTTTCAGCTGATAATTCATCAATGGCCTTACGAACCGTCCCCTGACTAACCTTAAAGCGTACCGCTAACTCCTGCTCACTTGGAATCATCTCTCCTGGCTTAAACTCACCAGACTCCAAGCTCTGAAGCAACAAGTCTTTAATCTGTTTATACAAAGGGCTAAAAGAGGCCACGGCCACAGGCGATTGTCTAGATGAAGATCTCGCTACGCGTTTAGCTGTCTTATTCATAACGCTAACCAAAGAAAATAACTAGCCAAGATTATTTCACATATCCTTTCGCTTGTCTACTCATATATAAGATATAAGAGTGATTGACGAAAAAGCATTTTACCGCTAACATTAAGGGTATAAAGTTTTTATGCTTTCGTTCTCTTTATAACGAAATTATTCTTTTATTATTGGAGCATATATATGTCTAAACCAGCTTTACGCGTTGCCGTTACCGGTGCCGCAGGTCAAATCGGTTACGCTTTACTATTCCGCATCGCCTCAGGTGAGATGTTAGGTAAAGATCAACCTGTTATTCTTCAACTTCTTGAAATTCCTGATGAAAAAGCACAAAAAGCACTTCAAGGCGTAATTATGGAGTTGGATGACTGCGCATTCCCACTTCTTAAAGAGGTAACTGCACACAGCGATCCAATGACTGCGTTCAAAGATGCTGATATCGCTTTACTTGTTGGCGCACGCCCTCGTGGTCCTGGCATGGAACGTAAAGACTTATTGCATGCAAACGCTCAAATCTTCACTGCACAAGGTAAAGCATTGAATGCAGTAGCTAGCCGTAATGTTAAAGTCCTTGTTGTAGGCAACCCAGCTAACACTAACGCTTACATCGCTATGAAATCTGCTCCAGATTTACCAGCCAAGAACTTCACTGCTATGTTACGTTTGGACCACAACCGTGCATTAACTCAATTAGCCCAAAAATCAGGCACTGAAGTTAAAGATATTGAAAACTTAATCGTTTGGGGTAACCACTCCCCTACCATGTACCCAGACATCCGTTTTGCCAAAGTTAACGGCGAAAGCTTAAAAGCGAAAATCAATGACGATGTTTGGAACAAGGATACTTTCATTCCAACCGTAGGTAAACGTGGTGCAGCCATCATCGAAGCGCGTGGTTTATCTTCTGCTGCTTCTGCTGCTAATGCCGCTATTGATCACGTACGTGACTGGGTATTAGGTTCTAACGGTAAATGGGTAACTATGGGTGTACCATCTGACGGTTCTTATGGTATTCCTGAAGGCATCGTTTACGGTTTCCCTGTCACCACTGAAAACGGTGAATACAAAATCGTTCAAGGTTTAGAGATTGATACTTTCTCTCGTGAGCGTATGGACAAAACACTTGCTGAGCTTACTGAAGAGCGTGACGGCATTGCTGATTTGTTGAAATAATAGATACTAAAAGCCACGCATTATTGCGTGGCTTTTTTATCATGACGAATACCCCACTGATTTACTCATACTCTTTAGGTAAACACTGGCTAATTTAATAGAATGAAATCCATTCTCTAAATGGTTGTGGCCACAATCAAGCGTATTCCCCTATTGGCATATCAACCATTTTTTTGCATACTACATATATAAGTAACATAGGAGATAACATTATGCCTATCCAATCTGCTGGTGCTAAGTTTCGCCAAGCACTTTCCGAAGAAAAACCACTACAAATTATTGGTGCTATTAATGCCAATCATGCATTGTTAGCCAAACGTGCTGGTTTTAAAGCTATTTATTTATCAGGTGGTGGCGTCGCCGCAGGTTCGTTAGGGTTACCTGATTTAGGTATTAATACCCTTGAAGATGTACTGATTGATGTACGTCGCATTACGGATGTTTGTGATACACCCTTATTAGTCGATATTGATACAGGTTTAGGCCCCTCTGCCTTTAACATTGAGCGTACCGTCAAAGGACTGATTAAAGCAGGTGCTGCTGCTTGTCACATTGAGGACCAAGTAGGTGCCAAACGTTGCGGTCACCGCCCAGGCAAAGAAATCGTTTCTACTGAAGAGATGGTAGATCGTGTTAAAGCAGCTGCTGACGCTCGCACTGATGAGAATTTCTTTATTATCGCTCGTACCGATGCTATTCAAGCCCAAGGGGTTGATGCAGCTATTGAGCGTGCTATCAAATGTGCTGAAGCCGGTGCTGACGGTATTTTTGCTGAGGCAGCTTATGATTTACCGACTTATGAGAAGTTTGCCAAAGCCATCAACGTTCCGTTATTAGCCAATATCACCGAGTTTGGTGCGACACCATTGTTTAGTGTAGAGGAATTAGCTGGTGTGGGTGTTGGTATGGTGCTTTATCCATTATCTGCTTTCCGTGCCATGAACAAAGCCGCTGAGACCGTATATCAAGCCATTCGTCGTGATGGACATCAACGTAATGTCCTAGATTTAATGCAAACTCGTGAAGAGCTTTATGACCGTATTGGTTATCATGCATTTGAACAAAAGTTAGACGCTTTATTTGCTAAAAACAAATAACAATAAATACGTACCTATTTTTTATTATTTTCAAAAAGGAGTTTTCAATGAGCGCTGAAGAAAGTAAACCAAAAGCAAAAAAATCGGTTGCCCTTTCTGGTGTTGTTGCAGGTAATACTGCCCTATGTACTGTAGGTCGTACAGGCAACGATTTAAGCTATCGTGGTTATGATATTCTTGACCTTGCTGAGGTCAGCGAATTTGAAGAAGTTGCTCACTTACTTGTGCATGGTAAGCTACCTAACCGCAAAGAATTAGAAGCATATAAAGCCAAACTTCGCCGTCTCCGTGGTTTACCTGCTAATCTACAAACCGTATTAGAGTCACTCCCTGCTGCTAGTCATCCTATGGATGTTATGCGTACAGCAGTATCTGTACTAGGTTGCACCTTACCTGAAAAAGACGATCACAATGCCGCTGATGCGCGTGACATCGCTGACCGTTTGATGGCTTGCTTAGGCTCTGCCCTACTCTATTGGTATCATTTCAGCCATAATGGTCGTGTGATTGATGTTCAAACCGATGATGATAGCATCGGTGGACATTTCTTACACCTATTACATGGTGAAGCACCACCAGAAAGCTGGGTTCGTGCCATGCACACCTCATTAATCCTTTATGCTGAGCATGAGTTCAATGCATCTACTTTCACTAGCCGTGTGATTGCTGGTACAGGCTCTGATATGTACTCTGCCGTGACTGGTGCTATTGGTGCTTTACGTGGTCCTAAACATGGCGGTGCCAATGAAGTTGCTTTTGAAGTTCAAAAACGCTACGAGAATCCAGACGAAGCAGAAGCAGATATTCGTCGTCGCGTAGAAAACAAAGAAGTCATTATTGGTTTTGGACACCCTGTTTATACCATTTCTGATCCGCGTAATGTAGTAATCAAGAAAGTCGCTAAACGTCTTTCAGACGAACAAGGCAACACCAAGATGTTCGACATTGCTGAACGCCTAGAATCTGTGATGTGGGATATTAAGAAAATGTTCCCTAACCTTGACTGGTTCTCTGCCGTGTCATACCACATGATGGGGGTACCGACTTCTATGTTTACTCCATTATTCGTGATTGCACGTACAGCAGGTTGGTCTGCTCACATTCTTGAACAACGTGCTGATAACAAGATTATTCGCCCAACGGCTAACTACACTGGTCCAGATGATATTCCATTTGTACCACTAGACGAGCGTAAATAGTCTTATCATCATCAAATGACGACAGGCGATTTTAAAATCGCCTGTTTTTATTTCGCCTCATCCTAAAGATTCATTGAGCACTGAATAACCTATAGTTGAACGACTCTTCAATATCCATCTATCATTTTTCTCCTTCAATATTCCCATTAAATCCAACATATCTATTAAACTACTGTTGGTAATTTATCATCATGGCTAACTCATTATCTTATGTTTACTGTATTTAAACGTACCATTCTTACTTTATCTATTATTACGCTTTCCGCTTGTTCTTCATTCACCAAATTCCAACCCATTGAAACCATCTCACAAGTAGACACACAATCGGGTTATCGTCTGATGAATAATATTTCGCATGTCGACGATGACTTGCAACTGGTACTCACATTATCAGGAGGAGGAACCCGGGCCGCAGCATTTGGTTATGGCGTATTAGAGGAATTTAGCAAGGTACAACTCAAAAATAACAAGAATGTGTTAGAAAGTATCGACCTCGTATTTGGTGTATCAGGTGGCTCAGTATTGGCAAGCTATTTCAGTTTAAATGGGAAAGAGACTGTCCCCTCTTTTGAGAAAAAATTCCTGCTTCGTAACTTCCAACGCGATATGATTTTACAGGTAATCTCACTGGCTAATCTGCCTAAACTAACCGCTGATGAATATGGCCGAGGGGACTTGCTACAAGAACAATTTGAGAATTACCTCTTTGGTAAAAAAACCTTCGCTGTTCTTGATAAGCAACGTAAAGGACCTTTTGCGGTTATTTCTGCCACGGATATGAACTCAGGTAAACGGTTTGATTTTATCCAAGAAACATTTGATGCGATGTGTTTAAATCTTAATGATTTGGAAATCGCACGTGCGGTGGCCTCTTCTAGTGCAGTACCAATTGTTTTTTCTCCTCTGACATTAAATAATCATGGAGGACATTGTCACTATCAAGCGCCGGCCTATCTTACCGTCCAAGACCCTCACTTTGCTAAGCAACAAAAAACGCTACAAGCCATCGCTGAGGACAATCGACAATACGAAGACAGCAAAAAACGCCCCTTTATCCATCTTGTTGACGGAGGACTAACAGATAATCTAGGTTTACGAGGTATGCTGGAACTGGCTCCTTTTCGCAAGAAAAATACAGAATCCAGCCAATTTCTCCCTGAGAAAGTACGCCACATTGTTATCATTAATGTCAATGCACAAAATAGATTGCAATCTGATATAGACAAAAGTGCCTCTGTCCCTAGCATCAGTCAAGTTATCAACGCCGTTATTAATGTTCCTATCGATAACAATTCAGCATTGTCTATACAACAATTTCGTAATTTAGCAAAAGAATGGAATAACAACAAAATTCGTAACCAACATGGGGATATTATCACCCTACATTTTGTCAGTCTTAACTTATACGATTTACCAGACTCAGACTTCAAGACAGAAGTACTCAATATTCCTACCAGCTTTCATTTGCCCAAAAAAGATATTGATAATCTAAAAAAAGCGGCTCATCTTTTATTAAAACAATCCAAAGAGTATCAGGCATTTTTAGATCAATTTCAGCAAACGGAAGCGTTACGGTTAAAGCAGGAGTAAAGACTAAAAAAATGCTCCCATTTTAGGGAGCATAATCCATCAAAGGAGCTTTGTTGTTATAGGGAAAGGTAAAGGAAACCTTACTTTGCCAATGCAAAAATGTCAGCAATCGCTTCACGGGTATAGACCTTATCCATACGCCAAGCCACCGCATTACCCGCCGCATTATCAATCACTTCTTCAAGCACTGCCCCCTCAATCTTCAATTGAGATAAGCGAGTGGGCGTACCAATCTTATCAAACCATTGTTTGAGTGCTTGAATACCTTCTTCTGCTGTTTGTAAACCAAAGACTTCGCGTGCAAAACGTGTAAATTGTTGTGGATTCTGATCTTTATACCATGTCATCCAGGCAGGCATCACTACTGACAAACCTGCCCCATGAGGCACATCACATACCGCACTCATGGCATGCTCAATCATATGGTTAGGAAAACCGTACTTCGCAATACCCACATGGGTTAAACCATTTAATGCCATCGTCGCTGCCCACGCAAACTCCCCTCGTGCATCTAAATCTTCTGGATTGTTAAGCAAGGCTTCAGTAGTACGAATCACCGTTTTGATATTGGCTTCTACCTGCATACTAATGAGTTCAGGATGTACCTTTGCCGTAAAGTAGGCCTCAATAGAGTGAGCAATAATATCGGAGGCAGAATACACCAAATAGTCGCGACTCACTGTCGATTGCAGTTTAGGGTTAATCACCGATACTTTAGGGAAAAGACTAAAGCCACTTAAGGAGTATTTTTGTTGTGTGGCATCATTTGTCACCACACCACCGTCATTCATCTCACTACCCGTCGCTGCTAAAGTAATCACATCAAAAACATTCAATGCTTGTTGTACTTTGGCTTTACCAGTAAAAAAGTCCCATACATCACCCTCATAAACAGTACCCGCCGCAATCGCTTTAGCACTATCTAAACAGGAGCCTCCACCGATACTTAACACGCTATCAGCACCGAATTTTCTTGCTAACTCAATACCTTCCCGCACTTTGCTCAAAATAGGGTTACTTTTTACGCCACCACATTCAACAAATTCAATACCTTGCTCTTTTAATCCTTTCACCACATCATCAAATAAGCCTGATTTTTTAACCCGCTCACTACCATAAACGATTAGGGCTTTTTTAGCGCCCAACTCACTCATGTATTGCCCCATTTGTTTTTCTTTGTCGACACCAAACTCAATACGAGTCGGGTTTTGAAAACTAAATGCTTGCATTATTTTCTCCATTCAGAAAATCAATTTTTAAACAATTTAATCATTCCATTTATGCATCTGTCGAATAAGCATCCACAATTGCTTTAAATAGCGTATACGACTTGGCTTGTAATGCCTCATCAAAAATATAACTCACCGCCATCATCTCATCAAAATGAATTTGCTTACGCAACTGTGCTAATCTAAACGCCACTGTTTGTGGGCTACCAATTAGCGAACAAGAGGTCATTTGCTCTACCGCTGCTCGTTCTTGATGATAAATCGGTATTGTCTGTAAATCGACAGGACCAAAATGCACTGGCTCTTTAGACGCCGTATATTGTGTCCACAAGACCTCTTCTGATTCCACTGGAGGTTGCATATTCTGCTGTGCGTGCGTGACGACATTTAAAAAGAATTGCGTCTGGGTCGTGGCCAAATACTTGGCTTCCTCATCAGTATCTGCGACAATAACATTGGCCCCTAAAATCACATAGGGTTTTGCAAGATAAGGTGATGGTCGGAAATTTTGTCGATAAATGGCTATCGCCATCTCCATCATACGTGGGGCAAAATGCGCAGCAAACGCATAGGGCAATCCCAACTCAGCAGCGAGAAAAGCACTCTCTGTACTGGAACCCAAAATATAAAAAGGAAGATTAAGACCCGCTGCAGGATAAGCCGATACCGCATTGGTATTCTTAAAATATCCGCGTAATTCAGCAATATCAGTAGGAAAATCAAAATCATAACGTCCACGTCGCAACGCAGCCGCCGTTTTCATATCCGTCCCAGGAGCTCGCCCCAACCCTAAATCCACACGTCCAGGATAGAGCGTCTCTAATGTGCCGTATTGCTCTGCCACCACATAGGGGCTATGGTTAGGCAACATGACACCACCCGAGCCAACACGAATAGTTTTTGTATTCGCCAAAGCATGTTGAATCAATAATGCAGTCGCTGAACTGGTTAAATTTTTCATATTGTGATGTTCAGCAATCCAATAACGCTCAATACCAATGTTTTCGGCATGTTGCGCAAGTTTTACCATCGACGCAATGGCTTGTTGATAATTCTGCCCTTCTCGTACAGGGACTAAATTTAAGATAGAAACTTTCATCATATTCTCTTATGTATGCAAAAGAGCCGTACGATTTTCCAGTATTTTCCTGCATCCTACTTTTCAATGAACCGTACAGCCTTTGCAAAACATAGTACAAAACAACCATAAACCGTTTTTTATACTGTTGCCTATTGTATTCCCAAATTAACTCACAAAAAAGGAATAAAATTAGAATAGACTATTCCTATATAAGGAATAATGATATATATTTCTGAACACAACCTGTCAGATTGTTTGCAAAGACTCGTGGCCTTAGACATTCATCATTTGAAATGACTAACACGCCTTCTTCTGGTATTTCTGTCGTAAACAACGAGGTTTTACGATGTCATCAGTTAACCGCATTTTGTATTATGAACAAACTTGAAGCACTTAAATATTTCTGCGTTGCCAGTGAAACACTTAACTTTAGAGAAACTGCACAACGTTTATCTGTCTCCCCTCAAGTCGTTACGCGTATGATTGCTGAACTTGAGACCACATTAGGGGAAAGTTTGTTCAAGCGTAACACACGTAATATTCGCTTAACAGAGTTTGGCAACCAATTTCTTCCGCAAGCCCAACAACTATTAGCCGATAGTGAACGACTTTTTTCTACTCACCATAAACCCTCACAAAAAACGATGCAAGGGATGGTCAGAATGACTCTACCCCCTCTTCCCTATAACAATCAATTACTGAGTCAACTTCTCTTCGCATTAGCCCCTTATCCTGATATTACGATTGATTGGCAAGTGTCCATTGATAAGCTCAAAGCCATTGATGACAATATTGACATTGGGCTACGCGTCTGCCGTGAGCCAGAGCCGCATTGGATTGCCCAGCATATTTGTGCCTTTGATGAAAAAATTGTAGCAGCCCCCTCGCTAATTGAAAGGCTAGGTATGCCTAAAGACCTCACCGACCTCGCACAGAACTATCCCCTCAGCGGATTAGTCAACCCAAAACTAAAACGCATCTGGGATTGGCAAGTTAACAAAGACATTCATTTTTTCCCCAATCAAATTCGCTTTATGAGTAGCGATGCGATTTATGAGTTGCAATCTGCCTTAGTGGGAAGAACTTGCTCACAGCTGATTGATGTTATTTGTGCCCCTTATCTCAAAAATGGACAACTCATAGAGCTTTTTCCTGATTTAGAAAAACAACCATGGCATCTGTATCTCTATCGTCCCTATCAAAGCATCGTCACTGATAGAGTGATGTTTATCTTTGAACAACTCAAAACGATTTTGAAAGAATTGTATACTTCTTCCACAACGTAAAATTCACCTCTATGCTTCACAGATTTGCCTCAAAATAGGATATCGTTGTCAGTCCATAGACTAGGACTATTCCTAGGTGGAGGATATGCGTGATTGTGATAAATTAAGACATCACAATCTATCAACCTATCTTGTTATTACCTATGGATACACTATCCTTGTGCTACCATAGACAAATTATCCCAATATTATCAACTCCAAAGGAGTCATCATGACAACCATCTTCCATCACACCGATAAACAACGTTTCTCTACCGTATTAAATGCCAATACAGCCTATGTCGACTACGACTTACGTGGCAATGTGATGGAAATTACGCACACCATCGTCCCTGATGCTATTGGTGGGCGAGGTATTGCAGGCAAGCTAAATGAAGCTGCGCTCAAAACAGCCCGTGAACAAGGCTGGAAAGTTATTCCAACCTGCTCTTACACAGCTGCCTATATCCAACGCCACCCTGAGTTTGCGGATTTGTTGGCGGAATAAGTTTTAAGATGAAAAAAAGTGAGCTTTTGAAGCGCTAAAACAAAAGTTTTACTACGAAAAGTTTCAAGTGCTACTGCGTGATAAAAAGGGAGTCCTTGGTAGGCAAATCTTCCTACAGCAGGAGTGATGAATGAAGTGAAGAAATAAGGATTAAAGCGACATTAGGAAAAATCCTAGGTGGATAATTTCATCCCTAGATACAGACTAATCAAACAACATCCCCTATCATAGTCTTATCAGTCACAATAATGTAACTGGTGAGCGCTCTAAGCTTGAACTTAGAGATAAGGAGAAGAACGATGAAAACCACTTTACTACTCATCGTCCTTTTTATTCTACTGCTACTAAGCAATAATGCTTATTAGCGTAGATAACACCTAAAGTGAGACCAGCACTCTCACCATGGTGCGGCTAGTAGAAATGCTAGCCAACCTCCTTATGTACTATGCTAATGAATCTATTTGCAAAAGTCAATATTCCTACCGATAAATCTTCGCACCTGCTTTGATAAACTCTACCGACTTTTCTTGCATCTGTTGCTCGGCGTAATCACGAACCTCTTGGGTAATTTTCATAGAGCAGAATTTAGGGCCACACATAGAGCAGAAGTGAGCAATTTTGGCACCTTCTGCTGGCAATGTCGCATCATGATAACTCTCAGCACGCTCTGGATCCAATCCCAAACGGAATTGATCACGCCAACGGAATTCAAATCTCGCTTTAGACAAGGCATTATCCCGTAACTGGGCTCCTGGCCAACCTTTAGCTAAATCTGCTGCATGTGCCGCTAACTTATAGGTGATAATACCTGTCCGAACATCCTCTTTATTAGGCAAACCTAAATGCTCTTTAGGCGTTACATAACATAGCATAGCTGTACCATACCAGCCAATATTCGCTGCCCCAATACCCGAGGTAATATGATCATATCCAGGGGCAATATCCGTTACCAAAGGGCCTAAAGTATAAAAAGGTGCTTCCAAACAATGTTGTAATTCTTCCGTCATATTGGCACGTATGCGTTGCAATGGCACATGCCCAGGTCCCTCAATCATTACTTGAACATCATGTTGCCATGCTTTGGCTGTCAACTCTCCTAGTGTATGTAATTCACCAAATTGTGCTTCATCATTAGAATCTGCCACACACCCTGGCCGTAGACCATCCCCTAATGAAAAAGACACATCATAGGCCTTCATAATTTCACAGATCTCATCAAAATGCGTATAAAGAAAATTCTCCTTGTGATGTGCCAAACACCATTTCGCCATGATAGAACCACCACGAGAGACAATCCCCGTTAAGCGTTGAGCCGTCAGTGGTACATAGCGTAATAACACCCCTGCATGAATCGTAAAGTAATCTACCCCCTGCTCTGCCTGTTCAATCAAGGTGTCTCGGAATAACTCCCAAGTTAAATCCTCTGCAATTCCTCCTGTTTTCTCAAGAGCCTGATAAATGGGCACTGTACCAATTGGTACTGGAGCATTACGAATAATCCACTCACGCGTCTCATGAATATTCGCTCCAGTAGATAAATCCATAATGGTATCCGCCCCCCAACGTAATGCCCACACCATTTTTTCCACTTCTTCTGTCAGTGATGATGTCACCGCTGAATTGCCTAAATTCCCATTGATTTTGACACGGAAATTACGTCCAATAATCATCGGCTCAAGCTCGGTATGATTAATATTAGCAGGGATAATCGCTCGCCCTGCAGCGACCTCTTGCCGCACAAACTCGGGAGTAATTTGGTCTGGATGTGTAGGCATATTGGCACCAAAAGACTCGCCTGCATGTTGCTTTAATAACTTTTCATAGCGAGCATCTCGCATTAACTCATCCAACTTCATCCGTTCACGAATAGCCACAAACTCCATTTCAGGCGTAATAATCCCCTTGCGTGCATAGTGCATCTGCGTCACATTAGTGCCTGCCTTGGCTCGACGAGGTTGGGTAATTTGCTTAAATCGCAAATGGGCCGTGGAGATATCATTGGCTCGCTCCATCCCGTATTGACTAGATAACCCAGCAAGACGCTCAGTATCCCCTCTTTCTTCAATCCACACACTACGAATATCAGGCAAACCTTGTTTAAGGTCAATCTTCGCTTGTGGGTCTCCATAAGGACCACTGGTATCATACACAGGGATAGGTGGGTTAGGCTCAACGCCCGTTGCCGTCACTGTATCATCTTGGGAAATTTCACGACAAGGTACCCGTATATCAGTACGTGAACCACTTAGATAAAGCTTACGCGAGTTAGGATAGGCAAACTGAATGCCAAGAGATTGGCTTAATTGAGAAAGCTCGTGGGCAACATTAAGAGAAGGTTTCGCCATCATGGTCTCCTGAAAGAAAAAACACACATCAGGAAACAGAGGTGGGCATATGGGGCGATGATAAGCGATAGCAATGGGCAATAAACGATGAACACTCACCGTAGTATTCTAGTCAAATACTGTCTATTTCACTATCTACTCATTGACCAATCTGCTAGCCCTTTTACCTATTGAGTCGATGAAGGCTTTTTGAGTATCATTCATCGCACAGATAAGTATTTGGGTCAAAGAAATCACGCATTACTTAGCAGATAATCACTTCTATGAAAACGACCTCTATATAGAAGTCCTCAGCATTTTCCACTATCAACAAAAACTTCGCCTCGCAAGTATTACCTTGATCGGGTTCAAAGGGTATTTCTCAGCCTCACCAGTCGGTGTAGCACCCCTGTTTCGTTAGTAGCAACAGTTTAACGGCACCATACAGGATAAGCAATCAGTAAAAACCATGGCTGTTGGTTTTTGTTCAAGTCTTATATAAGACTTAACATAAAGATGAAATTTCCTTTATAATAGAGGAATTATTTACCTCAACCGACTTTAGGAAGAAAAACTATGTTGGAAGCATATCGTAAACACGCAGCAGAACGTGCTGCCTTGGGCATTCCAGCCCTTCCGTTATCAGCTCAACAAACGGCTGATCTTATCGAATTACTCAAGAATCCTCCTGCAGGTGAAGAAGAGTTTTTGTTAGAGTTATTCACTCACCGTGTGCCTGCTGGGGTAGATGATGCGGCTAAAGTCAAAGCATCTTATCTTGCCGCCTTAGCATTTGGTACTGAGAAGAATCCATTAATCACACCAGCTCGTGCGACCGAATTATTAGGTACAATGTTGGGTGGTTATAACATCAGCCCACTTATCGATCTTTTAGACAATGCTGAACTCGGTCAAATTGCCGCTGATGCATTGAAAAAGACTTTGTTAATGTTTGATGCTTTCCATGATGTCAAAGAGAAAGCGGACAAAGGTAATGCTTTTGCTAAAGAAGTTCTCCAAAGTTGGGCTGACGCAGAATGGTTTACTAGCCGTCCAGAGGTTCCAGAAAGCCTAAAAATCACGGTATTCAAAGTACCTGGCGAAACTAACACTGACGACTTATCTCCGGCGCCAGACGCAACCACTCGTCCAGACATCCCATTACACGCTTTAGCGATGTTGAAAAACAAACGCGATGGTGCTCCATTTGAGCCAGAAGAAGACGGCAAACGTGGCCCAGTGAAATTCATCCAATCGCTTCGTGAAAAAGGCAATCTCGTTGCTTACGTAGGTGACGTGGTCGGTACAGGTTCTTCTCGTAAATCAGCTACTAACTCTGTATTATGGTTTACAGGTGAAGACCTTCCTTTCATCCCTAACAAACGTTTCGGTGGCGTATGTTTAGGCGGTAAAATCGCTCCTATTTTCTACAACACCATGGAAGATGCTGGTGCATTACCTATCGAATTAGACGTATCTAAGATGGAAATGGGTGACGAGGTTGAGCTCCGTCCATACGAAGGTAAAGCCCTTAAAAACGGTGAAGTCATCGCTGAATTCAAAGTGAAATCAGACGTATTATTTGACGAAGTACGTGCTGGTGGTCGTATTCCTCTTATCATTGGTCGTGGCTTAACTGCTAAGGCTCGTGAAGCATTAGGTTTACCTCCTTCTACTTTATTCCGCTTACCTAAAGACCCTGCAGACACTGGCAAAGGCTTTACATTAGCACAAAAAATGGTTGGTCGTGCCTGTGGTTTGCCAGAGGGTCAAGGTGTACGTCCAGGTACTTACTGTGAGCCTCGTATGACTTCTGTAGGTAGTCAAGACACCACTGGTCCTATGACTCGTGATGAGCTTAAAGACCTTGCTTGCTTGGGCTTCTCTGCTGATTTAGTGATGCAATCTTTCTGCCATACAGCGGCTTATCCAAAACCTGTTGACGTGAAAACTCACCACGAATTACCTGCTTTCATCAGCAGCCGTGGTGGTATTTCCCTACGCCCAGGTGATGGTGTTATCCACTCTTGGTTAAACCGTATGTTATTACCTGATACTGTTGGTACAGGTGGTGACTCTCATACTCGTTTCCCTATCGGTATTTCATTCCCTGCAGGTTCTGGTCTTGTTGCCTTTGCTGCTGCTACGGGTGTTATGCCTTTGGATATGCCTGAGTCTGTATTGGTTCGCTTCAAAGGCAAAATGCAACCTGGCGTGACCTTACGTGATCTTGTTAATGCAATTCCTTTATACGCGATCAAACAAGGTCTATTGACTGTGGCTAAACAAGGCAAGAAAAACATCTTCTCTGGTCGCATTCTTGAAATCGAAGGTCTACCCGATCTTAAAGTAGAACAGGCTTTTGAATTGACCGATGCATCAGCAGAACGTTCTGCTGCTGGTTGTACTGTTCAGTTGAACAAAGAACCTATCATTGAATACATCAATAGTAATATCACTCTATTGAAAACAATGATTGCTAACGGCTACCAAGATGCTCGCTCATTAGCTCGTCGCATTAAAGCCATGGAAGCTTGGTTAGAAAATCCTCAACTCCTCAAAGCGGATGCTGATGCTGAGTACGCTGCAGTGATTGAGATTGATCTTAACGAAATCAAAGAGCCTATCGTTGCTTGCCCTAACGATCCTGATGATGTTAAGACATTATCTGATGTGGCTGGTGCGAAGATTGACGAAGTATTTATCGGTAGTTGTATGACTAACATCGGCCACTTCCGTGCCGCTTCTAAACTACTCGAAGGTAAACGTGATATTCCTGTACGCTTGTGGATTGCACCTCCTACTAAGATGGACCAAGAGCAACTCACTGCTGAAGGTCACTATGGTGTATTAGGTGTGGCTGGTGCTCGTACTGAAATGCCAGGCTGCTCATTATGTATGGGTAACCAAGCACAAGTACGCGAAGGTGCGACAGTGATGTCAACCAGTACTCGTAACTTCCCTAACCGTTTAGGTAAAAACACGAATGTGTACCTAGGTTCTGCTGAGTTAGCGTCTATTTGCTCTCGCTTAGGTCGTATTCCTACTCGCGAAGAGTACATGGAAAATATCGGTGTGATTAATGAAAATGGCGATAAGATCTATCGTTACATGAACTTTGATCAAATCGACAGCTATAAGACATTGGCTGAAAGCGTTCAAATCTAAACAGTATTGAATGCTCTAGGGGAAATATCGCAATATTCCCCGATATAAAAAAGGGTCGCTCCAGTGAGTGACCCTTTTTCATGCTATGATGACATCGGCATGACCCTATCGAAAAGAGGCCTCCAATAAGTGGCTCTTTTTCATGCTATGATGACATCAGCCTAACAATTAGGCTTTTTCTCTGTTCTACCTTTATTGCCGAGTCTCGCATAGTGTGTAGACAGCTATATCCCTTTTAATATTTTTTATTTAATACTCATTATATTGTGACAATGAACCATTCCACTGAACGTGCTGAACTATTACGCCAACGCTTTCTTACACTAGAGCCCACAGAATTAGAAATTATTGATGACTCTCACCTACACGCTGGTCATGCAGCCAACCGTGAGGGAGCTAGTCATTTTCGTGTCATCATCGCTTCTCCTCGCTTTCAAGGTCTTAGTCGTGTTGCCCAACAACGTCTTGTATATGCGAAAGTCGAGGATTTAATGCCCTACCCTATCCATGCTCTTGCCATCACAACAAAGGCCATCTAATCTTTTTAAAAATTCCTATATAGCCTATAGGGGAGTTTCTCCCATTCTCTTTGTGCAGTTAAAATCTGACCAATAGTTAGCCTATGTAGCCTAAAAAGGTCACACCAGGAAAAAGATCACACCTCTTTGGGAAATCAGGCAGGGATACCCCCCTATAAGGAAATACCTCATATTCCTCTAGTAGATTATTCATTGCACTGTCTTGGTATTTTATCTGCACAAAAGTAGAGCATTTTTTGGTATAGACTTATCATTTCAGCGTAAAGACGTTAAGATAATCCATTCTTTATACCCTTTATCTTAGGTTTGACTATGAATGCTTTTACTTTTCCTATTTCTCAGCGTGCGGCCACAATGAAAAGCTCTGTGATTTACGATATTCTCAAAATGACAGAGCGTCCAGAAGTCATTTCTTTTGCAGGTGGACTACCTACGCCAGAAGGATTCCCAGTCGAACAACTACACAAAGCCTTTGATACAATTTTTCAGACACAAGCCAAAACAGCTTTACAATATGGCTCCTCTGAGGGGTATCGCCCTTTGAGAGAATGGATTGTACGTGATTTTAAAGCCCGTGGCGTTGATATTCAGGTAGAAAATGTGCTGATTGTCTCTGGTTCTCAACAAGCACTTGATTTAATCGGCAAACTATTTTTAGACGAGGGTAGTAAAGTATTGTTTGAATCCCCTTCTTACCTCGGAGCAATTCAATCCTTAAATCAGTTTTCTCCTTGCTACGATACCATTCCTACGGACGAAAAAGGATTAATACCTGAGGCTTTAACTTCTGACTTAACCAAAGATGCTCGTTTTGCTTACGTGCTACCTAATTTCCAAAATCCAACAGGACGCACCCTGTGTTTGGCTCGCCGTATTGCATTGGTTAAGCGTGCGGCAGAACTTAATCTTCCCTTGGTTGAAGATGATCCTTATGGGGAGCTTCGTTTTGAGGGAGAGGCTTTGCCAAGCTTGTTTGCACTCTCCCAACAATATGGAGGGACGGTTATTCGCATGGGTTCTTTCTCCAAAATTCTCTCTCCTGGCTTACGCATTGGTTTTATCACCGCACCTGTCCATATCATAGACAAACTAGTACAACTTAAACAAGCGACTGATTTACAAACCTCTACCATTAACCAAATGGCAGTGTATGAAACTGTCAAAGATGGTTTTTTAGATGTTCATCTGCCCAAGGTACGGGAACTATACCATCGACAATGTCACTATATGCTTGAAGCACTTGAAGAACATTTTGCCGGAATGGAAGTGAGCTGGACACGCCCAACAGGGGGTATGTTTATTTGGATGACTTTTCATCAACCTGATATGGACACTACTCAGCTCCTTTATCGTGCTATTGAAGAACAGCATGTAGCCTATGTTCCAGGAGAACCGTTCTTTCCTTCTAAACCAGAAAAAAATCATTTACGTTTGAGTTTTGTCACAGTACCAGAGGATAAGATTCGAGCTGGAGTCGCCCAGTTGGCACGCTTATTTCGATAGTAATCATAGCGGTTTGTATGCTCAATCATAGAAGTCCTGTGAGAGCAAGTATGTCAATGTGAGTCGCTCACAGGACTGTGCTATCTGATAAATAACACAAAGAGATTTATTCCGTATCCGCGAGAGAAACAACGTTTTTTCACATTATCTCTTATCAAATGTGGGAAAAAGCGTTAATATACTTCCTATTACGCTAAGAAGTATCAGGAATAATCAATATGAATAATTTCTCTTTCCCTTTATCTAAACGAGCAACAACAGCAACCAGTTCAGCTATTCGTGAAATCTTAAAAGTCACTGAGCGCCCTGATATTATTTCGTTTGCAGGTGGACTCCCTTCTCCTGAGGGTTTTCCTGTTGAGCAGTTACATCAAGCCTATGATAAGGTACTCAGCACACAACCCAAGGTAGCTCTTCAATACGGACCAACAGAGGGCTACCGTCCCTTGCGCGAGTGGGTAGTAAGCGACTTTAAGTCTCGCGGTGTAGATATCTGTGTAGACAATGTATTGGTTGTATCAGGTTCTCAACAAGCCTTGGACCTCATCGGTAAGCTCTTTATTGACGAGGGTTCCAAGGTTCTTCTAGAGTCACCCTCTTATCTAGGTGCTATTCAGTCTTTTAGCCAATTCGGCCCCCAATATGCCACTATTCCAACGGATGATGATGGTTTAATCCCCGAAGGCCTTACAGATGAGTTGGCCAAAGACGCACGTTTTGCCTATGTTCTGCCTAACTATCAAAACCCAACAGGTCGTACATTAAGCTTAGAACGTCGTATTGCTTTGGTTAAACGTGCTGCTGAGTTGAATCTTCCTTTAGTTGAAGACGATCCTTATGGAGAGTTACGCTTTGAGGGTGAGGCGCTGCCAGGTCTTTTTGCATTAGCCCAACAACATGGGGCAACTGTTATCCGCATGGGTTCTTTTTCTAAGGTTCTTTCTCCTGGTCTACGTATCGGTTTTATCATTGCTCCTGAAGCCGTTATCCGTAAACTTGTCCAACTAAAACAGGCAACTGACCTCCATACCGCCACTGTCACTCAAATGGCTGTTTATGAAGCCGTTAAAGATGGTTTCCTCGCAGAGCATCTTCCTAAAGTACGTGAGCTTTACAAACGCCAATGTCACTATATGCTAGAAGCTCTTGAACAAAACTTTGCTGGTGTTAACGTAACATGGACTCGTCCTAAAGGCGGCATGTTTATTTGGATGACATTTGATGGTGATGTCAATACAACTGAGTTATTGGCTCGTGCAGTAGAAGAACAAAAAGTGGCCTATGTTCCTGGTCAACCTTTCTACCCTTATGCTCAAACAGCACCAACCAACCACTTACGCCTCAGTTTTGTGACTGTACCAGAAGAGAAAATCCGTATAGGTATTGCAAACTTGTCCAAGCTATTTAAATAAGCACAGTGAGGAGATAATCATTTAAAACGTGCAAAACTGTTGAGCTTATCTTCTGATGACAGAGTGCGAAACTTTAGGGATTATCTTCTGATGATGGCACAGCGGCCAGATGTTTGGTTTGGTCGCTGTTTTTATTATGGAGGTAATTTGTCTCTGTTTTATCTTTTCAATCTGTTCTTGTTAAAATCTATCATATTACGCATGAGACTGGTTTAACAGCATTGTGTTATTTATAATGCAACTTCCCTTGCTCTCTTTATGATTTATGGCTGCTACTGTTTCTTCTTCTCGCACCCCCTTTATTGATTTATTTTGTCGTGTAGTAGACAACTACGGTGATATTGGCGTGTGCTGGCGATTAGCAAGGGATTTACAGCTACGTTTGGTCTCATTAACTACATCACCCAACAACACGACCTATATTTCTAATCATCTTAAAAATTCTCCTGGTACAAGCGACAAGACTACACCTAGTAAAGAGTCAGAAAGTTTATGGACCTATTTTAATCCCCTGCTGCATTACCCTATACGCTTATGGGTGGATGATTTGCAAAGTTTTGCACGCATTGAACCACAAGTTAACCCACAGTTAATTCAGCAAATAGTGAAAGGTATTTGTATAATGCATTGGATGGCACCCTCCTCCAATACCCAAGCATTGCATAAAAATACTGCTGTTGACAAAAATCCCTTGGATAAAGACCGTCTGGATAATTCTCAACCAACAGATATGAGGAATAACTCCAACCCAGCAAACAACCAAAGTCACAAACTTTCAACGCCAGACCATTCGCTTTATCACAAAAACATTATTCCTGCTTTTGTTGTTATTGAAGCATTTGGCACGGATTTAGATGAACATTTTATTCAATTAATGCCTGGACATACACATTGTTGGCTCAACTTGGAATACCTCAGTGCAGAAACATGGGTAGAGGGAATGCATGGACTAGCCTCTCCACAACCTAATGGGGTGCCTAAATACTTCTTTTTTCCAGGGTTTACACACAAGACAGGTGGGTTAATTCAAGAAAAGGGGTTATTACCCCGATTAACCGCTTTTCAACAAGATAAGACTCAAATTCAACAATGGTTAGCTACTCATATCCATCCTGATGTAGCATTAGCCTACCAAGTAGGAGCTCGTCTGGTTAGTGTATTTTGCTATCCTAGTGCCCCTTTTGCTGGATTGAATCAATCACTAATACGGCAATATAGTGTGGACACACGCCCCACTGTATTATTGATGCCAGAGGGCGTTTTACCTCAGGCAGAGGCGCAGTTAGCCAATATTTTGGAAAATTATGTTTTAAATCCTAGTAATCAACTTTCGATTGAAGATAACCATCTCACAGATATTTGTACTGATGCTTGTGCTGCAAACAACCACCATTTGAATATGCATGCACAAACGTTAAATGTAGATAATACCCCCCCTAAAAAGCACCTATGTCACAATCCTCCAATTACTATCCAACGATTTAAATTTTTACCCCAAGAACAGTTCGATTACCTACTATCGGCTTGTGATTTCAATATTGTGCGTGGAGAGGATAGTTTTGTGCGTGCAATTTGGTCTGGAAAGCCCTTTATTTGGCATATTTATGAACAACAAGAAGAGACGCATTTGGAAAAATTACAAGCCTGGTTAGATAGCTGTCAAGCACCACAGATTATTGCTGATACGCAACTTGCTTGGAATCGTTATGCTGCATGGAATAATCCTGCTATTCGTCCAACAAATAATGTCAAGTCAGAGAACACTAAGACAACACCTGAACTATCAGAAAAAGAAGCACAAACCCGACTACATGCGTACCAAACACAACTAGAAAAACTTCTGGCACTATACTGGCAATCATTGAATAATCCTCAATCCATCAATGCACACTTTATCGATGGGGAAAATGCCAATAGTAAAGCCCCTTACAATAAAAACAGCAACAATGCTAAACTTGCAAAGACCCCGATAGACCCTTACTACGACCTAATTACATCCTTCCACCGCCACTATCAAGAGCAACAAAGTCAACACCTTTCTTTAGCAGAGAGTATTCTAAATTTTCCAGCCAAAGGTGAATCATCTACTCCTGCTAAACGTTAAAAAAGCGTCTTTTTATCCATCTCTCACTCCTTATCTCCAAGATATTCTATTCTGCAATCACATCCCTACAGGACATCACCGTAATTTTTGTCAGCCCTCACTTTGCAAAATTCGTTATGACAAGAGCTGTACTAGATTGTTAAGTCTTGTTTGTTGCATAAAAACCCACTTTGTCATTGATTTTGTGTGATTTTTAAGCAAACTGTAGATAAAAAAGGTAAAATATCGGCAGACCAGGTGGGATTGCCACGGATAAGAGGTTGCTGTAGGCGATTCACCTATATTTTTCTCTAGCCCATTGGGTTTTTGATTTCCATTTCCATAAAGCTCGTCGATGAGCTTTTTTCTTTATTTTTTATTTGAGGTTCTTAATGAAAACCGCTCAAGAATTACGCGTAGGTAACGTAGTAATGGTTGATGGTCAACCACTCGTAGTACAAAAAGCTGAATATAACAAATCTGGCCGTAACGCCGCTGTTGTGAAATTAAAATTCAAAAACTTATTAACAGCTTCTGGTTCTGAAACTGTTTACAAAGCTGATGAAAAGTTCGACGTTGTGGTATTAGACAAAAAAGAATGCACTTATTCTTATTTTGCTGATCCTATGTACGTATTCATGGACGAAGAATATAACCAATACGAAGTTGAAGCGGACAACATGGGTAACGCACTTAACTTCCTCGAAGATGGTATGACTGTAGAAGTGGTATTCTACGAAGGTCGTGCAATTTCTGTAGAGTTACCTACTATTATCGTTCGTGAAATCACTTACACTGAACCTGCTGTTAAAGGCGATACTTCTGGTAAAGTACTTAAACCAGCTAAAATTGCTACTGGCTTTGAATTAGCAGTACCTTTATTCTGCAACATTGGCGACAAGATTGAAATCGATACACGTACCAACGAATATCGTAGTCGCGTGTAATTTGCCTGGTAGCTGCCCCAGAGGCATTCAAGCTAAAAAAGACACTCTGTTGAGTGTCTTTTTTATTTGCATTCTACAGCTGCCTTCTATCATCACCGCTTAATATTGCAAGATTTAGCGGTGATGCGATACCTATAATAGGCATCCCCCTCATTCTCCCCCATACTCAATATTGCAAGATTTAGCAGCAATGCAATACCTGCAATAGGCATCAAAAATCCCTTTTAATAAGAGAGGAAAGGCCAGATAGTATTGGTATATGGGAAGAGACATAATGGGCATCAAAAATTCTCTTTGATGAGGATGCTAACAAACAGAAAACCCCTCTACTTTCTCCTCCACTCCCATGGTGGAATAGTCTCTTTCTCCCTCCACAATCCTAACCGCTGTTGCTTTGCTCGCTGTTGGGCTGTCTTATAAATCCCATCACGCAAATATTTTGTATAAGCCCAAGCATAACCTGCCTCTACCATCTGGTAATTGATATTGTTACCCTGATAATAGACTGTCCCAAGAATACGCTTGTACCTATCTTTATCATGCCACTCAATATTCACTTTTTTCTTATAGACTAATGATGATAAATACTGCTTCGCCCTCTGTCCAAAAGGTTGATGCAACTCTGGAGCATCAATTTGATCCAGACGAATTTTGTACTGTTTATGCATCTTGTCTAATACTTTAATCGTATCACCATCCACAACACCTACCACTTGCCCCTCTAGTGTCTCTGCCCAGGCAGAAGCATATGCAATAAGACTAACAAGACCCAAAACAACAATCTTTGTTTTAGCACCCAACATAGCTACTCCTATAAGTCGACAACTCAATAAAAACATAAATCATACATAATATACACATAGTATAAATATAAAATACATCCATTTTATTTATATTTATTACCCAAAATAAATATTATTTTAAATGCTACCCATCTCACATGAGCAAGTATTTTCTTTATATACTATTGCAATGGTAAAACAAACAGGCACTTTCTCTAGGAAATTTTTGTCGTTGAAAACAAGACTTTCCCGTGGAATTGTGCTACTGCAAGGATAAATCGTGCTGATGCAAGTATAAATTGTGTCAATGCAGGGATAATTTTTGACATTACAAGGATAAATTGTGCTGATGCAAGGATAAATTGTGTCAATGCAAGGATAAATTTTGACATTCTCTTGTGAGGATTTACACATGATTAGTGCTGAAGAGTTTCTTGCTCAAATAACTCCACGTTCTACTTTAGCTGCATTCCATGATGATATTGCTAAATTACGGGCAGCCAAATTGTCCTACAGCAAAATTCAGCAATTTCTCCAACTAAATGGAGTGATTACCCATGTGAATAATGTTCGTGGTTACTGTCAGCGTCATATTGAGAAAAACCATAAATCTACACCGGTAGAACCCATCCCTTCTCTTGCAGAAAAATCCGAGCAGCAGGTAGCAACTACCAATACAAAATCTACTACTCAAGAAGCTCCTCGTCACCGTAAAACCACCAAAAAATCGGCTAAAGCCAAAACATCCTCCTCCCAATCACACTCCACCTCAAAAAACGAGGTCAAACCTAGCACAAAGGACAAGGCCGTCACCCAATCACGTACTTCCAAAAAAACCAAAACACGCAAAAATACACCTAAAACGGTAGCTCCCAAAGATCTACAAACAAGTCTGTTTTAGTTTCTTAAACTACCCTAACTCTGGTTAAAAGAGAGTGTTTTAGATTGATTATCTGAGTGCTATCAAAAGAGCTAACTCAACCTATTTTCCAGGAAACAATCTAAATTTTAGGCATTTATACAACACTTTTATCAAGAAAAAGATATTAGCCCTTGCCAAATGTTTAAAACTAGCACATAATTACGTTCTTAACGCGCCCGTAGCTCAGTTGGATTAGAGTACTTGGCTACGAACCAAGGGGTCGTGGGTTCAAATCCTGCCGGGCGCGCCAAGATTTTTCATAATATATCTCCTTAGTATGTTGTTACATGCGCCCGTAGCTCAGTTGGATTAGAGTACTTGGCTACGAACCAAGGGGTCGTGGGTTCAAATCCTGCCGGGCGCGCCAATTTAAACGGACTTGAAAACATTCATTTTCAAGTCCGTTTTGCTTTTTAATCCCTCTTCTTTACTAAAGCAACTTTACTTCCGATGTATTGGAACAATCTTCCGCTCAAAAATAGCATTTTTCTGCCCCCGTATCTTTGCACAAGTAAACCAATCACACCTTTATATCTTGAAAAGCAGTCAACCCGTAAGCACTTTCACAATTACGTACCGCATTATTAATTGCCTCTGCTATCACTCTTGCTGCTAGTGTTCCCAAAATATCTACACTCACATCAGCCACCTCCCCTGATGCCATTGCAAAAATCGTATCCCCATCCAAAGAAGTATGAACAGGATTAATTGTTCTTGCATAGCCATCATGAGCCATTTGAGCAACCTTATTAGCCGCTGTTTTACTTAATTGCGCATTCGTTAGAACACACCCTATGGTGGTGTTTTCACGCCAAGAATTTCGTTGATCAAAGATTCTATCTAACATAACCTGCTCGGTATTACACAACTTTCCTTGATTGAGAATACCCGCTATTTGTTGTCCTGTATGCAAATCAAAAATATCTCCTAGTGCATTAACTGCTACCACAGCCCCTATTTTGAGATTCCCAATCTGTACAGCATAACTTCCTATCCCCGTTTTCATCGCCGTCGCCATACCTAAATACTTCCCTACACTGGCTCCAGTACCGGCACCATAATTACCATCTTGATAGTTGTTTTGCTCATAGGCATACTGGCAAGCCTGATACCCCATCGCTTTATCAGGTCTTATATCAAAGCGCCCACATGTCAAATCAAATAACGATGCTCCACAAACAATAGGAACAGAGCATACCCCAACATCGAATCCCAATCCTTTTTGCTCTAGATACTGCATCACTCCATCACAAGCCTCTAGACCATAGGCACTGCCACCACTTAATACTACAGCATGAATAGCCTCAATCATATTAATAGGATTTAAACTATCTGTCTCACGCGTTGCTGGAGCACTTCCCTGAACACTTACTCCAGCCGCAGCACCATGAGGAGCAACAATCACAGTACACCCTGTTGCTGCCTCTTTATTGGTTACATTACCAATCAAAAACCCAATATCAGTCACTTTAATCTGTTGCATCATTCACTCCTTTCCGGCTAACTCTGGCTGAGTCAAAGTTAAAAATCCCAGTCACTTTAACCTGTTGCAGCATTCATTCCTTTCAACAAACTATTGTTGTTATGCATTAATAATCCGATGCTGATTGTTATTAAACACTTCTCATTATAACGAGTAAAGCATATCGCAATTTTCTTTTAACCTTAAAGTATATGCCCTTCTTTTAAAAATATCCCATTATCAACTAACTAGTACGACTACCAATATTCATCTCCTTATACTTTCCTCTATAATGCCAATATCATAATTAAAACAGCGTTTTTATTTTAGGAGACTATTCATGACCCAACTGAGTTATGTACATGGGGCATCAGATAAACCTTTACTCGGAGAAACCTTAGGACAAAATTTCGATCAAGCATGTTTGCGCTATGCAGACCAACTAGCATTAGTTTCCCGTCATCAAAATATCCGTCTTACTTACCAACAACTCAAAAGTCAAGTCGATACTGTTGCATGCAGCTTAATCCGTCTTGGTTTTAACCCTGGAGATCGTCTAGGTCTATGGGCAACCAACTGTGCAGAATGGACAATTATTCAATATGCTTGCGCCAAAGCAGGGATTATTTTAGTGAATATGAATCCTTCCTATCGTCGTACAGAATTAGAATACTCACTAAATAAGGTAGGGTGCAGTGGTTTGGTCATCATCTCTCAATTTAAAGACAGCGATTATATTAAGATGGTCTATGATGTTGTCCCAGAGTTAAAAACCTCAGAAATTGGAAAACTGAAAGCTGAAAATGCACCAACCCTGCGTTATGTCATCAAACTAGATGAAGAACCTACTGCTGGCATGCTCAATTATAGTTATCTGCTACAGCCACCATCAGAAGAAGAGCTAAAACATCTACAGCAACTAGGAGAGCAACTGCAATTCGATGACCCGATTAATATCCAATTTACCTCAGGCACAACAGGCAATCCCAAAGGTACAATGCTCACCCATCATAACATTTTGAATAATGGTTATTTTATTGGTGAAACTATTAAACTCACTTCCGATGATGCCGTTTCTATCGCCGTTCCCCTCTTTCATTGTTTTGGTATGGTGATTGGTAATATTGCCTGCGTCACACATGGTTCGACTATGGTTTATCACGACCAGGTATTTAACCCTCTCGCCAACCTACAAGCGATTGCCGAAGAACGTTGTACCGCATCCTATGGTGTGCCAACCATGTTTATTAATATGTTAGAACACCCAGAGTTTGATAAGTTTGATTTAAGTTCGCTACGCACTGGAGTGATGGCTGGGACAATTTGCCCCGCTGAAGTCATGAAAAAAGTGATTGATAAGATGCACATGTCCGAAGTCACTATCTGCTATGGCATGACAGAAACCTCTCCTGTAAGTATGCAAAGTCATGTAGACGATCCTTTTGACAAACGTGTAAATACTGTTGGCCGCATCCATCCTCATGTAGAAGTCAAAATTATCGATTCCGAAGGACGTATTGTCCCTCGTGGTACACCAGGAGAATTATGTACTCGGGGTTATTCTGTCATGCAAGGTTACTGGGGCGATCCTGCAAAAACAGCAGAAGCTATCGATACTGCTGGTTGGATGCATACAGGAGATTTAGCCACTATGGATGAAGACGGCTATTGTGCTATCGTAGGTCGAATTAAGGATTTGGTGATTCGTGGCGGTGAGAATCTCTTCCCTCGTGAAATTGAGGACTTTCTCTATACTCACCCTGATATCCTAGAGGCACAAATCGTAGGCGTACCTGATGAGAAATATGGAGAGGAGCTATGTGCTTGGATTAAACCGCGTGAAGGAAGTGTCTTGACAGAAGAAAATATCCGTGCCTTTTGCGATGGACAGATTTCTCGTCAAAAAATTCCTCGCTATATCCGCATCGTGACAGAATTTCCTATGACTGCCTCAGGTAAAATTCAGAAATTCAAGATTCGTGAAATTATGGCAGAAGAGCTCTCACAAACCTAACAACCAAGGGTCTCTTGAGACCCTTTTTTCCTTTATTCCCAAAATTACCTCCATTTTGAGTAAAGGAAATTCATAGATCCAAGGTATACTTAATCGCAGCGGATGCACCAGCAACCAACACGTTTTTTGTTTGAGTATGCTATCATTTGTCCTGCGTTGGCAGTGGGAATGCTCTACCTCCATTCTCTTTATCATTAAACTTATTTTTATGAACCAATCTCTACTAGGTGTACATCTTCGCCTACTTGGCATGGCTTGTTTATGGGGGGCCTCTTGGCCTTGGGGACGCATGGCAGCACAAGTGATTCCCCCTATTACAGCATCAGCCATTCGTTTTTCTATTGCCAGTATTGCCTTACTTATCTGGCTTTATTATGCGGACAATTTTAAAACTGCACGCTCACTCACAAGCAAGCAATGGCTAGGATTACTTGCTACAGGATTTACTGGTATTTTTGCTTACTCCGCATGCTTTCTAACGGCTCTTCAATGGACTCCTTCTGGCAAAGCCTCTGCCGTTATTGCCCTAAATCCTGCTATTACCTTGGTCTTTGCAGCCCTTTTATTTAAAGAAAAACTTAACAAGAGCATTTTGTTAGGCATAGGCCTGGCTGTTTTTGGATCCCTTTTTGCCATTTCCCAAGGTCATCCGCTCGCTTTTTTCTCTGGGTCTGTCGGCTTAGGAGAGTATTTATTACTAGGATGTGTCTTAGCATGGGGAGGATACACTTTACTAGGACGTGTATTACTCAAAGGAATTGACGCTCTTACAGCTACCACCTTTGCAAGTGTATTAGGTGCCATTTTGCTATTAATCGCAGGAGGATTGACTGAGGGAATCCAAGCATGGGAAGCAGCACTTCATTCAACATGGAGTGTAAAATTTGCGCTTATTATGATGGCACTAGGCTCTACTACTCTTGCCTATTCTTGGTATTTTGATGGGGTCAAAGCCTTAGGTGCTGGTAATGCATCTGCCTATATTGCCCTTGTCCCTGTATTTGGTATCAGCATCTCTGCTATTTTCCTTAATGAACCTCTTCATCATTCGCTTCTTATTGGAGCACCACTAGCTATTCTTGGCATGGTGATTATGCACTGGGGACAAAGCCACTAACAATCAGCTGTACTCGTCCTTTCTGGACACTTACCACCCACTCTCCATGCACTAACTTGACAGCACGATCAGTTCCCAACTGGTGCACCCCTCTTAGCTGCCGCATCCACTCCTGCAATCTCCTTTCTGTCGGCATCTCTACCCCATGCAGTGCCAACCAATACCGCAACACATAGCTTTGTCGATATGCTGGCAATGATCTCCATGCTTTTAAGTCAAAGCTACGCCTATCCTCACTGGGTGTCAACTGTGCAAAATCCTGTGCAGATAAATCTTCAATCATCTGCTGTGCTTCTGTCATCAGATGGGCATGCCGTGCTATATTTCGTTTCCAACCACACCAATACTCATTTAATACTGGTGCAAGATGCTGGCGTATCGCTCCACGCTTATATTTCACATCTAAATTACTCTCATCTTGCACAGCCAACCACTGTGTTTGCTTAGCAAACCAATCAGCAAGTGATAGGATAGCACTACGTTCTATCGACAGCCAAGGACGATAAAAATGCACCGCATAACCCTTATTGTTGGAGGTAACTAAAACACCGTCAGTATTGTCAGCAACATCCTCCTCTTTATAGCAGATACTCTGCTCTCCTCCTGATGACATCGTAGGTAGGGCATTATCCACATAGCGAACACTCTCTTCACGCATTCCTTGCATTCCTTTAATACCACTACCACGTAATAGTCGGAGAAGTAAGGTTTCGGCTTGGTCATCCAGATGATGAGCAAGTAGAAAGTGATGCACCTGGTGCTGCTGTGCATAACCCAAAAAGGCCTGATAGCGTGCCTCACGTGCAGCACCCTCTATACCCAAGCCACTCTGCTTATCCACAGAGACAGCTATAGGCGAAAAAATAATACGAGACAGGTGAAATTGGGAGAGTAAATCAACTAATTGTTGACAATGCTGTTGCCAATCATCTGCCGCGGCCATCAGTCCATGATGAATATGAACACAGTGCAACACAATATCATATTCATGTGCAAGTTCTGCTGCACAAACCGCTAGCATGGCAGAATCAGCCCCTCCGCTTAACCCTATGGCAACAGAATTGCCTCGTAAGGCAGCAAATAAGTCAGCCAGCGGCTTTAACAAACTGCTGGCATGATGAGGGAAACGAGACAGTGATAAATGGGTCTGCCCCATTGCTTCTCCTATAAACACTCACTTCGATATTGAAATTGAAGTTGATGTTTCTCCTCGCTTTTTAAAGTAAGGAATTAGAACTCCCTTATTTTCTGCGATTAATTTTTCTCACTAACGCGACCATAACTCATGAGTCGCTCTAAACGACGGTCAATAAGCTGTGAAGCACTCAATCCCTCTACTTGACGCAATGCTTCACCCAAAGCACGTTTGAGAGTCTTGCACATCGTCACAGGGTCACGATGAGCCCCACCAACAGGCTCATTAATCACTTTATCAATGAGTCCCAATTCTAGTAATCTTGGAGCCGTAATACCCAATGCTTCGGCAGCAAGTGATGCCTTATCAGCACTACGCCATAAAATAGATGCACAACCCTCTGGAGAAATTACTGCATAGGTTGAGTATTGCAGCATCTGCACCACATCACCCACTGCGATAGCCAAAGCACCGCCAGAGCCCCCTTCTCCAATAATCGTTGAAATTATAGGTACTTTAAGCTCTGCCATTGCATAAAGATTATGACCAATTGCCTCTGACTGACCTCTCTCCTCGGCACCAATACCGGGATAAGCACCTGGAGTATCTACAAAAGTAAACACCGGCAAATTAAACTTCTCTGCCAAACGCATCAATCGCAATGCTTTACGGTAACCTTCTGGTTTTGGCATACCAAAATTACGCTTAGCTCGCTCTTTGGTGTCTCGACCCTTTTGATGACCAATTACCATGCACGCCTCGCCATTAAAGCGGGCTAAACCACCCACAATAGACTGATCATCGGCAAACATACGATCGCCATGCAACTCATGAAAATCTGTAAAGATGCCATTGACATAATCCATAGTATAAGGGCGTTGTGGATGACGCGCCACAAGTGCTACTTGCCAAGGTGTCAATTTATCGTAGATTGCCTTGGTTTGGGCTTCAGACTTTTGTTGTAGACGGCTAATTTCCTCAGAAATATCCACCGCCGATTCAGAGGAAACATTGCGCAATTGCTCAATTTTTTGTTCTAGTTCTTCAATTGGCTTTTCAAATTCTAAAAATGTGTTTTTCATGAAATTCTCACCCGTAGTATATTTACAGCGGTTAGTCTAATTCACCATTATAACCTAAAAAATGTCAATCACAGATGCCAACGACCATCACATGCCATGTCCCTATAACCAATACCTACCACTACACTACTGACAATTAACACTAAATAATATCGCAATATGACTTATTTACCTATTGTGATTCTTCGCTTAAGACTGACAATTAGCCTTTAATAAAGACTAATGATTAACCCTAATTAAGGCTAATCATTGGCCCAAATAAGGATGCAATGTGACAAACCGAGTAATTACCCAATCCCATCAATGCGACAAGCCAAATAATGACCAAACTACATCAATGGGACAGACCGAGTAATTGCCCAATCTCATGAGTGATAAAACCTAGATACGTCGCCACTGAGTCACTCCACCTGGTTTATCTTCCAGCTCGACACCTGCATCCTTGAGCTGTTGGCGGATTTCATCAGCACGAGCAAAGTTTTTAGCTTTTTTGGCTTCTAATCGCTCTGCCACCAATGCCTCAATTTGTGTCTCGCCTAACGACTGTTGCGTCTCGTGACGTGTATAACGTGTAGGGGAACGTAAATAAGCAACAGGGTCTTGCTGTAAGATTCCCAGCACCCCACCCAATGCACGTAACTGGCTAGCTAAAGCACGAGATTTTTCACGATTGGCCGCCGTATTTAAGTCAAACAATACTGATACAGCAAGAGAAGAATTAAAATCATCATCCATTGCTTGTGCAAACTCAGCAGCATAGCAACTAGCCCAATCAACCTCAACTTCATCGTAACCTACATTGTGTAACGTTTGATAAAGTCGATCGATAGCTGCCTGTGCATCTAATAAGTTATCTGGGGTAAAATTCTGGGCACTCCGATAATGATTGCGTACAATAAAGAAACGCAACATTTCAGCTTCACGTACATTAAAAGCATACTCTGCCGTAGCAACATCATCTTTTGCACCAATGGTTTGGCGAATGGTACGGAAATTACCCAATGATTTAGACATTTTCTCATCATCTACCATCAATGGGCCACAATGCATCCAAAGGTTTGCCAAAGTTCCACCATAGGCCCCCTCTGTCTGTGCAATTTCATTTTCATGATGAGGAAATTTCAAGTCAGGACCTCCTCCATGAATATCAAGTGGCAAACCAAGCAACTCCTTACTCATTGCAGAACACTCAATATGCCAACCAGGACGCCCCCAACCATAAGGAGACTCCCATTTGGAATCTGCCGGCTCTTCTACCTTGGCCGACTTCCACAACACAAAATCCAAGGGGTCACGTTTACTTTCAGACACAGCAATACGTTCCCCTGCACGCAAATCATCTAAAGAACGACCTGATAACTTACCATAGCCCGGAAATAAACGCACAGCGTAATTCACATCACCATCATCACCTTGGTAAGCCAAGCCCTTTTTCTCTAAATCCTTGATAATCTGCAACATCCCCGGAACATGTTGAGTAGCTCGTGGTTCATGGCTAGGCGGTTCTACACCCAAAGCTCTCTCGTCGGCATGCATAGCATCGGTATAGAAACTAGTGACCTCATGTAGTGTCTTACCCGTCGCCAGGGCTTTCTTAATAATCTTGTCATCAATATCGGTAATGTTACGCACATAGTTAACATCATAACCCTTAATACGCAACCAACGTCGAACCACATCAAAGCTCACTAACATACGGGCATGACCTAAATGGCAGAAATCATAAACAGTCATTCCGCACACATACATACGCACCTTTTTGTCTTCAACAGTCTTAAGTGATTCTTTTTGACGCGATAAAGAGTTATATATCAACATGACAAAATCTCAATAGGCTAAAATATAAACCTGTAAGTATAACATCCACGCAACTAACTGCATACTAGATTATGTAAAAGAAAGGGAGTTCTTGTGAATAGACCAGCATTGTTATTAGGCATAAGCCTTGCTTTTAGCACCTCTATAGCTGTGGCACAGTTTGTCCCTATTGGCGACCTACCTGATGTTCCTCAAAATACAGCTACTGATAATCAAACTCCTGCAGTGACTGCCCAACCACCACATGCCATTGATGAAAAGCCTGTAGAGGGAGGTTCTGAAACGGTTGCTAAATTTCTAGATTGGCTAACTCCCAGTGTAGATACCGATATTCCCGAAACTGCCTCACAAGCAGCTAGTCGCATTAGTGGACTTATTTCCAATGGGCATGCTGACAAAGCTCTAAGCGAAATTGCCAAACTCAAATCCAACTCTGATGATGGTAGCCTAGGGACTAATGTACAGCTGATGTTTTTAGAAGCCCGTGCTTATACAGCCAAGGGAGACTTCAATCAGGCATTAGATATCTATCGACAAATGACTTATCGCTACCCTGAGCTTGCTGAACCATGGAATAATATGGCCATACTCCAAGCTCGTGCTGGTTCACTTGATGAAGCATTGTCTTCTTTGCAAATGGCATTAAGTATTCGTCCTGATTATACTATTGCAAATCAAAATATCGCCCATATCTACTCCTTACTTGCACAGCGCTCTCTAAACAAGAGTGGCGTGTCACAGAAAAAGTAATCCACCAGATTTTGAGGCTTTACCCAGGACTTTATTGATACAATAAAATTTCTGCAACCACCTCAGTTTGGGGAATGATATGAATTTTTTTAAATCTTGCTTAGGTAGTTTAGTGTTAACAGGTTTATTGATACTTCCTGTTAGTCAGACTGCTCAAGCTCAACAAAAGGAATCTGCTATGTCAGCACATCCACGTGTTAAATTAGAAACTAATAAAGGCACCATCGTTTTAGAACTTGATATGGAAAAAGCCCCGGTCACTACTGAGAACTTTCTCTCTTATGTGAAAGATGGTTTTTATAATGGCGTAATTTTCCACCGTGTTATCAAACGCTTTATGATTCAAGGCGGGGGTTTTGAACCAGGTCTTAAACAAAAAGAAACCAAAGCTCCGATTAAAAATGAGGCTGACAACGGTTTAGCCAACAACAAATATACCATTGCGATGGCACGTACCAGTGACCCTCATTCAGCTAGTGCACAATTCTTTATCAATACCAATGACAATGACTTCCTAAACTTTACAGCGCCTACACCACAAGGTTGGGGTTATGCCGTGTTTGGTAAAGTAGTAGAAGGTACAAATATTGTGGATGCTATTGAGGGCGTACGCACTGGTAGCCGTGGTTTTCACCAAGATGTTCCTGTAGAAGACGTGATTGTTAATAAAGCGACAGTGGTTGAATAACCCTTTGTTGTATTGACTTTTACAAGACTATTAAAATACAGGGTAATTGCTGTTAAACAATAGGGTGGCTTGCAGGTCACCTTATTGTTGTCTACCAACATTTTCATCCTTATTCATGGTTAGATTGTGAGCGGACTACCTACTTACACATTGTCAGGCATGGTGTATATCGCATCTGATATTCATCTGGGTCCGCATATTCCTCTCACCAATCAGACTTTTTTCCAATTTTTAAAGCGTGCTGCCACAGAGGCTAATGCCTTGGTTCTAGTAGGAGATGTGTTTAATGTCTGGTTTGGGGATGACATTGCCATCAATAGTCATGAGCCTTGGCTACAGCAATCCCTTTCCGCCTTACGAGATTGTGCTAAACAAATTCCCGTATATCTTGTACATGGTAACCGCGATTTTCTCATTGGCAAGCAACTATGCCAGTCATTAGGGATAACGTTGCTACCTGAGCAAAGTTTACTGCATACGGATGCTGGGGTGATTCTTCTCAGCCATGGTGATGAGTTATGTACACAAGACAAAGCCTATATGCGTTTTCGTCGTGTGTTGCGTATGCAGTGGCTACAACACCTTTTTCTGACACTCCCCTTCTCCTGGCGACGTGGTATTGCACATTATCTAAGAAACCGTAGCGAGCAGTCCCACGCTATAACTGGGCAATATCCAGCTACCCCCATCACGGAAGAATCTCTCCACAGCGAGCAGTCCCACGCTATAGCTCGGCAGTATCCTCAAGTCCACAACACGTTGTCATCAAACTCTTCAAGGGTAGAGACTCCTCTTACCGAAGTTCAGCCTATAACGGTTGCCACAGAAACACCTTCTTCAACCTCTTATACCAGCTATGACATAGCTTCGGAAACGTTGGTACAAATTATCTCTGAGTATCCAGAGATTGATTTTGTAATTCACGGCCATACGCATAGACCAGCGGTACATGCCATTCCTAAGCTGGATAGTAAAACTCGTTGGCGCTATGTATTAAGCGACTGGGAGCTTGATCACGGCAAAGCACACTGGGGCTTTATTGCTGTCAATCATGGTGGCATCCATGTACACTCTACGATGCCACTACCAGCCACCCATCATCCAACCAACGATGCAACATCTCAAACGTCTCCATGTCACTCTTTGCCGTCGCATGACCAGTTGTGATACAACGTTTATCTGCCAAATCGCGTAGCACAGGGTTCAATGGTACAGGAGCTACCTCACCGTTAATAAAGAGCTGTTTACCGCGGTATAACATGCGCGTTTTACGGTCAGTCTTAAGAAGAGTGTCAGGGGGTAAGTCTTCAATATTGATTTCTTCTTCAGCAAAATCAAACTGTGCTAATTGATTCGGCTCAGTCAGCCAGCACCCTAGAAAACGGGTTGCCAATTCTTCATTAAACTTAATAGATTGTGCTGCCTTCAAGGCTTTTTGTACCATATCTTCAGGAAGTAACGCCGGCGTATCAACGGCAGGAGCACCAGGGTCACGATAGTAATTCTTGACATTAAACCCTTTAATTGCAGGCTCTGAATAAACCCCACTACCCAAACCTGAATTAATACTCACTTGGTCTGCTGCCACTTCAAAAATACCGCGTACCATATTTGCTATAGAGAGCGTCCTAAACCCAAATGAAATAGTCACACAATTATCTGTCTCAGCAATACCATCATGGGCACATTGGGGAGGAAGATAAAGCATATCACCAGGTTCTAAAACCCATTCTTGTTCAACTTGAAAATCTTGCAAAATACGACAAGGTAAGCCAGGAATAAGGGTTTGATCTTTCTGCTGACTGATACGCCAACGACGTTTACCATGACCTTGCAATAAGAAAACATCATAGGTATCAAAATGAGGTCCTACCCCTCCACCAAGGGACGCCAAACTAATCATCACATCATCGAATCGTGCATCCGGTACAAAACGGAAATGTTGTGCCATCTCAGAAACCGCATCATGATGTAAATCCACGCTTTGCACCAGTAGTGTCCAATCGTTTTGTTTCATGCTAGGCGTGCGTGCAATAGGACCTTTTTTTAGTTTCCACTCTCCCTCATAGCGAGTCACAAACCGCGATTCAACATCATCACGTGCTGCCAATTTTTTGAGTTCAGCAATACTAATAGGTAGCTGAAAATTCTTAAATGCCTGACGAATTAATAGTGGCTTGCGTTGCCAGTATTTTTTCATAAACTCGGCTGGACTAATTTGACCGAGGAGATCGATTTTTTCAGTAAGAGAAATATTCATCATTTTCTTTCATATCTATAAAAACTATACAACTAGGTATGGTACACCCCCTATCATTGCATAGCATCATTTTCTTTCATATCTATAAAAACTGCACAACGTAGCTACGTATCAAACCATTAAACAACATGAATTTGAATAACACCTATCCAGATAAATATCAACCCTGACTATTTCCAAATAAATGTTGCAGTTTATACAAGGCGTCTAACGCGTCACGAGGACTCATATTATCAGGAACAAGTTCACTAATCGCCTGTTTCATAGCAGCCAACTCTAGTGCCATATCGTTTTGCTCTTGGTCATGAATATCCGCTTGGGCAAATAAATCCAATTGTGGAGTAGCCCCCTGCTCTAGACGTTCAAGCTCACGCTTCGCTTGGCGAATAACAGCCATAGGAATACCTGCTTTTTGGGCAACTTGAATACCATAACTACGACTAGCAGGACCTTCTTGAACCTCATGTAAAAAGGCGATGCCAGTACTAGTTTCGGTTGCTGCAAGATGTACATTGCGTACGCCAGCAAGTTGTTCTGGCAAACGGGTTAATTCAAAGTAATGCGTTGCAAAGAGTGTCAACGCTTTATTGTGCGTCAAGAGTCGGCATGCAATCGCCCATGCCAAGGCAAGACCATCATAAGTAGAGGTTCCTCGACCTATTTCATCCATTAGCACCAAACTATGTGGGGTACTATTAGCAAGAATAGCTGCTGCCTCTATCATTTCCATCATAAAGGTCGAACGTCCTCCTGCTAAGTCATCTGCTGCACCGATACGAGTAAAAATACGGTCAATACTACCTATAACAGCTGATTGTGCCGGTACAAAACTTCCCATACGAGCAAGCAAAGTAATTAAAGCAACTTGACGCATATAGGTAGACTTACCTCCCATATTAGGGCCAGTAATAAGCAACATACGGTCATGTTCAGAAAGCAAACAACTGTTAGGAGTAAATCGCTCAATACTATGCTCAACCACAGGATGTCGACCTAACTCAATCTGAATAGTAGGGGTATCCACAATTTCTGGACGCACCCACTCATTTTTAAGAGCATGGTACGCAAGTCCGGAAAATACATCAATATGAGCCAAGGTCTTCGCCAACTGCTGCAAGGCAACCACCCATATTTGTAGTGTCGCTAATAACTGCTCGTATAAATATTTTTCACGGTTGAGTGCTCGTTCCTGTGCCGATAGCACCTTGTCTTCCCACTCTTTCAGTTCTGCTGTAACATAGCGCTCGACATTTTTGAGGGTTTGCCGACGACGATAATGCTCTGGCACTTTGTCTAGGTGGGTCTTGGTCACCTCAATATAAAACCCTTGTACCCGGTTATACTCTACGCGTAAATTAGGAATACCCGTTGCTTCTTTTTCTCGTGCCTCTAACTCCATTAAAAAGGCACCACTATCAGATGCTAGGGTACGCAATTCATCCAGCTCAGCATCAACCCCTTGGGCAATAACCCCCCCATCTCGCACTTGAACAGAAGGCTCTACTGCTAGTGTTTTTGCCAACAACGGATAAATCTCCGGCAAGGAACAAAGAGGAGCAACTAATTCGTCTTGCTCTGATAAAGGCAAATTTGTCAATAAATAATGCTGCAATCCTGGTAGCTGTTGAAAAGCATCCCGCAGACTTGCCAGTTCACGAGGACGTACTGATTGCAAGGCAATACGTGTACTGATACGTTCTATATCGGGAAAAACCGTGAGATACTCACGCACGGAGGTTAGAATCGCTTGAGTGCTCACATTCAGTGATGTAGGCGACAAAAATGCCTGTACACGCTGATGCCGTTGAATAACTTGTTGATTATCCCGCAAGGGATGATGTACCCAATGACGCAACAAACGGCTTCCCATTGGGGTTTTGCAATGATCTAGTAGTGAATATAGTGTGGGAGAGTTTTCTCCACTAAGTGTCTCAGTAATTTCTAGATTCTTGCGACTGACAGGATCCAGCACTACATAATCAGTAATATGGTCAACTGTCAACCGTTGAATATGACTGAGTGATTGATTCTGCGTACGAGCAACATAACGCAGTAATGCCCCCGCCGCACATACTGCATTAGGCACCTCATCAGCCCCAAAGGCAGTAAGCGAGTCCAGTTGAAAAAAGGCGCAAAGCTGTTGCTCAGACTCTTTAAAGTCAAAATGCCAATCTGCTGTTTTACTCATGGCAGCAGGGATAGGAACAGTTATATCAAAAGAATCCCCCGTGACAATTTCTGCAGGAGCAATGCGACAAACCTCAGAATCTAAATTTTCTTCATCACATTCAGCAAGTTTAAAATCTCCACTGGCAAGATTTAACCACGCTAAACCATACTTGGTATTTCTACCTTTAAAAGGCTTATATATAGCTAACAACAATCTATCGGCACGAGAAGGAAGTAAATTCTCTTCGGTCAGCGTACCAGGAGAAACAATACGAACTATTTTACGCTCAACAGGACCTTTGCCTGTCGGATCTCCAACTTGTTCACCAATCGCTACCGACTTACCCATAGCAACTAGACGAGCAAGATACTGCTCCATAGCATGCACAGGCACCCCAGCCATAGGAATAGGCTCGCCATTGGAGACTCCGCGTTTGGTGAGGGTAAGGTTGAGTAAACGTGCTGTTTCAACAGCATCGTCATAAAACATTTCATAGAAATCTCCCATGCGGTAGAAAAGCAACACATTTCCTACTTCGCTCTTAAGACGTAGGTATTGCTGCATCATGGGAGTATGCCCCGCATAAGGATTATTATTCTGTTCGTCCATAGTTGATATATGTTATTGTTGATTGAAGTATTGTAACACTCTCACCGCTTCAATATCTGTGTGCATACGCCCCGCATCATATCCACTTCTTCTTGCGTCAACTGACTACGATTAAACCAATATCGCATACGTGGCATTAACTTCTTTGGATGGGCTGGATTGAGAAAATCAATATGAATGAGTGCCTGCTCCCAATGCGTCAACAATGCCTCCACCTTATCCTGAGAAGCATAATGTTTTTGTTTAGAAGCCTGCCCCTCCAGCAGTCTGTTTTCTCCCTCAACAGCCTCTTGCTCTTTCATAAATGCATATCGCAACTCCCATGCAGCTAACTGCAAGGCCTGGGCCACATTAAGAGAACTATACTCTGGATTGGCAGGAATATGGCAAATCCGGTGACAATGACTGATTTGTGCATTATCTAAACCAATCCGCTCCGGCCCAAGAATAATCGCTATCTGAGCATAAGGAGTCGACAACAAATGCTGATGAGCTTCTTCTGCTGCTTGGCGAATATCAACAACTGGTGGCCCCATATCACGTGTACGTGCTGTCAAGGCAAAAGAGAGAGTTACAGGAGCCAAAGCCTGTTCCAAACTCTCCACCACCTGTGCATTTTCTAAAATATCCACTGCTCCACTCGCTAAAGCAAGCGCTTCTGGATGAGAGAGCATATTTTCCTTTTGCGGAGCAGCAAGAACCAGTTCTTTAAATCCCATTGTCTTAATAGCACGAGCAGCGGAACCCACATTCCCTGGATGGCTTGTACCCACCATAATAAAACGAGTACGACTAAAAAAGTCTTGCTTTGTCATTGAAAAAATACATAAAAAAACAGAATTTCACTAGTATATAAGGACTTTGTCCTTTAAAATAGCAGTTTATTGAAAATGTGATAAATCCTTTATGATTAGCAATAGTAGTTAATCAATGCAGGACTTATTCTCATTCATAGTTCTTTTACCTCTTTTTATAGATTATAGAAAATGCATCAGTTGCTAACGATAGCCATGAAGGCAGCCCGTCGTGCGGGTAGTATTATTAACCGAGCCAGTTTAGAGCTCGAAAAGGTTCAGGTGTCTCGCAAAGGTCCTTATGATTTTGTGACCGATATTGATCGCGCTGCAGAACAAGCCATTATTGAAAGTATCCAAGAAGCCTACCCTGATCATGCGATTTTATGCGAAGAATCCGGTCTGATTAAGGGTAAAAAAGCTGAACCAGAATACCAATGGATTATTGACCCTCTAGACGGTACAAAGAACTTTATTCATGGTTTACCCAATTATGCCGTGTCTATTGCCGTAGCTCAAAAAGGCAAAATCATGCATGGTCTTATTTACGACCCCAATCGCAACGAGATTTTTACTGCTTCGCGTGGTGTAGGTGCTTTTCTCAATGACCGCCGTATCCGTGTAAGTAACCGCAGTCGCCTAGAAGAATCTCTAATCACAGGTCGTGCCCCAGCAGGCTCTTCAAGTGATGCCACTCGTTTTTATCAACTAGTTGACCAAAGTAGCGGTTATCGTCGCCTAGGCTCAACCGTGCTTGAGCTGGCCTATGTTGCAAGTGGTCGTTTAGATGGTTTCTACGGAGCCAACCTACAAGCCTGGGATGTAGCAGCTGGTAGCTTACTTGTATTAGAAGCAGGCGGTTTGATTGGTGATTTCGACGGCGAACAAGGCTGGATGCGTTCTGGTAATGTTCTTGCTGCATCTCCCAAACTATTCCCCTTGCTAGTACAAGCAGCTCAATTTTAATTAAGACTGACATTAAGATAATGTTAAGGTGCTATATGGTCTAATCACTATATAGCGCTTTTTTCTTGGTATTTTCAGAAAAGGTTTATCATGCAGGATATTTTTTTCTTACTAAAAGCCACCTTTCTTGGGATTGTTGAAGGCATTACAGAGTTTTTGCCCATATCTAGTACAGCCCATCTATTAATTATTGGTGACTGGATTGGTTTTGATGCAGGTCAAGACAAAGTTTATGAGATTGTAATTCAACTTGGTTCTATCTTGGCTGTCATGTGGATTTATCGTCAACGTATTGGTCAGCTCTGTGTTGGCACTATTAAACGCCAACGTTCAGAGTTGTTGTTTGTACGTAACCTATTACTGGCATTTTTACCCGCAGCTATTATTGGATTAATGCTTATCAAATATATCAAAGCAATCTTAAACAATGTATTTATCGTGTATGCAATCACTTTGGTGCTAGGTGGTTTAATCATGCTTTGGGTAGAAAACCGTCCAGGCATGGCTAAGCACTCTACTGATGAACATGTTAAAGGACAAACGACAAGCATTGAGGATATTAGCATCAAACAAGCATTGATTGTCGGTTTTGCACAATGTTTGGCTATGATTCCAGGAACTTCTCGTTCTGGCTCTACCATTATTGCAGGAATGTTTGCTGGGATTCAACGCAAGACCGCCACAGAATTCTCTTTCTTTCTTGCCATGCCTACTATGATTGCAGCTACTGCTTTAAGTCTCTACAAATATGGTAGCCACTTATCTGATAGTAATCTACTTGCCGTAGGTATTGGATTTTTATTTGCGTTTTTGAGTGCCTTGATAGTGGTGAAAGGGTTGCTATTATTTGTATCTAAGTACTCTTATCGCCCATTTGCATGGTATCGAATTATCTTCGGTCTTGTTGTAGCTTGGTGGGTACTAAGCTAATCTCTGAGGTGCGGCAGCTAATTGCCGCACCAGTTTTACACCTACATACCGTTATACACAGGTCCTTCGCCCCCTTGTGGAGCCACCCATACAATATTCTGCGTAGGATCTTTAATATCGCACGTTTTACAGTGCAAACAGTTCTGAGCATTAATCTGTAGCTTATCTTGACCGTCATCATCTTTGATAAACTCATATACACCTGCTGGACAATAACGTTGCTCAGGCCCAGCATATTTTGCCAAATTAACCTTAAGCGGTACAGCTGCATCTTTCAAAGTCAAATGTACTGGTTCGTCTTCCTCATGATTTGTGTTAGAAATAAACACTGAGCTAAGACGGTCAAATGACACTACACCATCTGGTTTTGGATAGTCAATTTTAGGCATCTCAGTAGCAGGACGCAAGCATTCATAATCCGCTTTTGTACGATGAATAGTCCACGGCATCTTGCCACCAAATAATTTCTGCTCAATACCTGTCATGATAGTCGCGACAGTTCGACCTTTTTTGAACCATTGTTTAAAGTTACGGGCTTTATTAAGCTCCTCATATAACCATGATTTCTCAAAAGCCTCTGGATAAGCACTTAATTCATCGCGAGACCGCTCTGACTTCAAGGCGTCAAACAATGCATCTGCTGCCATCATGCCTGACTTAATAGCAGCATGACTACCCTTAATACGCGATGCATTTAAAAAACCTGCTTCACAGCCTACCATAGCCCCTCCAGGGAAGACTAATTTAGGCAAAGATAATAAACCACCAGCCGTAATTGCACGAGCTCCATAAGCAATCCGCTTGCCCCCCTCAAAATAGGGGCGAATGCTAGGGTGTGTCTTATAGCGTTGAAACTCTTCAAACGGTGATAACCATGGGTTAGCATAATCCAAACCTACCACCATCCCTACTACAACGAGATTATCCTCTAAGTGATATAAAAAAGTCCCTCCGTAAGTATCACTATCTAAGGGCCAACCTGCCGTATGAATAACTAGACCAGGTTTGGACTTTGCCGGATCAATTTCCCACATTTCCTTGATACCAATACCATAGCTTTGAGGGTCACGTCCTGTATCTAATTTAAAATGGTCAATAAGCTCACGACCGAGTTGACCACGAGCACCTTCGGCAAAGATAGTGTATTTGGCATGTAATTCCATACCTGGTTGATAGTGTGGCGAGTGGGTACCATCACGCTTCACCCCCATATCACCAGTAGCCACCCCTTTAACTGCACCATGCTCATCATAAAGGACTTCTACTGCTGCAAAACCAGGAAATATTTCCACCCCTAATGCCTCGGCCTGTTCACCCAACCAACGGGTAACATAACCTAGACGGACAATATAATTGCCCTCATTTTTAAAACAGTCCGGCAATAACCAATGTGGCGTCTTACGAACACCTGTCTCTGATAAAAACAAGAATTCGTCTTCTGTCACTGCAGTATTTAATGGAGCCCCCTTTTCTTTCCAATCAGGGATTAACTCATTTAATGCTCGCGGATCCATCACGGCACCTGATAGGATATGAGCCCCTACTTCACTACCCTTTTCTAGGATACAGACGCTCACCTCTGTCCCTGCCTGCTGGGCTAATTGTTTAAGACGAATCGCAGTAGACAAGCCAGCTGGACCTGCACCTACAATTACGACATCATATTCCATTGACTCGCGTTCAGCCATTTATACCATACTCCTACGCTTAATCATCTACGATGCTACTATGTGCACATAATGATTTATTAACAATATGACAACATTTTAAAACTTAATATATAGAAAAACTAGCTTACATTGTTCTCTCAGTGTTTTTACCAATACGTCAACTTATTTTACCTTAACGTCAACTTTTTCCCTATACTTATGGCAAATTGTATTTTTAACAACTGATAGGAAATGCTATTGGGTATGAAAGAAATACGCTTTTTCCCTATTAGATTTGTTAAGATAATCATACATTTATCTTTTCCTATAAGGAGACAACTTTAATGAATAAGCTCTATGCAAGCGCTGCTGAAGCGTTGAGAGACATTGTGGCTGATGGCCAAACAATCGGTGTGGGTGGTTTTGGGCTTTGCGGTATTCCAGAAGCGCTTATTGCGGCTTTACGCGATTCAGGTGTCAAGAATCTGACTTGCGTTAGTAACAATGCTGGCGTCGATGGTTTTGGTCTAGGACAACTCCTTGAAACTCGCCAAATCAAGAAAATGATTGCTTCTTATGTTGGTGAAAATAAAGAGTTTGAGCGTCAATACCTTTCTGGCGAACTAGAACTAGAATTTACACCACAAGGCACCTTAGCTGAGCGTTTACGAGCAGGTGGTGCTGGTATTCCTGCCTTTTTTACCCGTACAGGAGTGGGAACTGTGGTCGCTGAAGGCAAAGAAACCCGCGAGTTTGACGGCAAAACTTATGTTATGGAACAAGCTATTATTCCTGATATTTCTCTTGTCAAAGCCTATATGGCAGACAAAAGTGGCAATCTTGTTTTCCGCAAAACAGCACGTAACTTTAATCCTAATGTAGCAATGGCTGGTAAGATTACTGTCGTTGAAGTGGAAAAAATCGTTGAGTTGGGCGAGCTTGATCCTGATGCCATTCACTTACCTGGTATTTTTGTACACCGCATCGTGCTCAATGCACATCCTGAAAAACGTATTGAACAACGTACTACTCGTGAAGCTTAAGGAGAAGACAAATGGCATGGACTCGTGATGAAATGGCAGCACGTGCAGCACGTGAATTGCAAGACGGTTTTTATGTAAATTTAGGCATTGGTTTACCTACGCTTGTTGCTAACCATGTACCAGAAGGTATTGAGGTATGGCTCCAATCTGAAAATGGTCTACTTGGCATTGGACCTTTCCCAACAGAGGATGAGGTTGATGCAGATATGATTAATGCAGGTAAGCAAACAGTGACTACTCTCCCTGGTTCTTCTATCTTTTCTTCAGCAGATTCTTTTGGCATGATCCGTGCTGGTAAAATTAACTTGGCTATTTTAGGTGCTATGCAAGTCTCTGCTAAAGGCGACCTCGCCAACTGGATGATTCCCGGCAAGATGGTTAAAGGTATGGGGGGGGCAATGGACTTAGTAGCTGGCGTTGGACGGGTGATTGTGCTAATGGAACATGTCGCTCGTAAAAAGGACGGCACTGAAGATATGAAAATCTTACCTGAATGCACTTTACCACTTACTGGTCTTGGTGTCGTCGATATGATTATTACTGATTTAGGTGTCATGGAAGTTGGCAACGATGGTCTTTATGTTCTTGAACTTGCACCAGAAGTGAGCCGTGAATTTATCCAAAGCAAAACTGGTATTCCATTAGACTTCTCTAAATGTAAATAGTTTTCATAAAATACTTTTAATGACCGCTGTATCCCTTTGAGATTTCAGCGGTTTTTTATGCAATAAAACAACAAAGATTAGACTTAACGCGATATTGTTACAAAAAAAAGAATTATTTTCTTAAAAAAACCCATGATTGCCTTGAGTCATTGACCTTTTTTCGGTTAGAATCGCAAGTGACTCTTAAACAAAGAGTCATGCAGCACGTTAACCCTATTACAACTTATATATACACGGCTATGCACAATCGACTTTTATCACTCTCAGCGGGAGTGTGCGCTTCTTTTCGGCGCTTACTTCTGGGTGGGGCTTTATTAGGCCTGCCTCTTGTGTTTGCAACAGCACAAGCGCAAAACTCAACAGATCCTATTGGATCTCTGTTGCAATCCCAAGGTTATAAGCCAGAAGGTCTTAACACCACTTGGTCACCCAAGATTTCTGACCCTATCGGTGATTTGATTAATCAGGCTAAACTCGACCGTTCCAATTTAGATGCCTCTATCAGCTCGATGTCTTCCAGCCCTGGTAGTGAGCTTGCACAAGCAGCCCTTAACTACCGCGGTGTACGGTACCGTTTTGGCGGCACCACCCCCCAAGGCTTTGATTGTTCGGGACTCATTTACTACACAGCTAGTAAGCACATGGGTGTAGAATTGCCTCGCTCTAGTGCTTCTATGGCAAAGGTCGGCACTTCTGTCTCTCGCGATAAGCTTCAGCCTGGTGATTTGGTATTCTTCAATACCCGTGGATTCCGCAACTCTCATGTAGGCATCTATTTAGGCAACAATGAGTTCCTGCACGCTCCCCGTACGGGCAAACCTGTCCGTGTCGAAAAAATGGATGATTACTGGAACAAACGCTACAATGGAGCCCGTCGTTTACCGATGACCCAATTAGCTCGCAAATAACTCTTTTAACAGAGTCATTTCTAACGAGTTTACGAAACAAGCAAAACAACTAGAAAGCACACCCTATATGGGGTGTGCTTTTTGGCGTTTATTAGAGCTACGCTCTACCCTTCTCCTATAACCCAATTAAATAGCTGCTTTCATACTGTCTAACTTTCTGTACTAGTGCAAATTGGGTCTATAGAAAAACCCCTATAAATCCTACTTGGACTTATAGGGGGAGGAAAGGAGATTTTAATTAAATGAAAAGAAAAAATTATTTCTTGCGAAGAAGCTCTGCCACATCACGCGCCTCATTTAAAGAACGCATAGGCAATAACAATACACCATCTTCAAGCTTGGCACCTGCATTATTCACCTTTGAGAAAACAGAGTCATTAAGGCTAGCTAGTACAGTGCCCACTTTGTTGTTAGAGAGTGCTTGATCTAGACGTTGGTTTGCAGCTTGACTTAAGCGCACGCCTAGTGCTGGTTCGCCAGCAACGGTTTTAGCTACAAAAACATTACGTATGTCCTCACGGTGAACGATAGGACCTGTTGTGTAATAAGTCACATCACCAGACTTCACCTCAACATTTTGCTTAATGACAGCGGTGCTTGCCTTTTTCTTACCCTTTTTCTTAGAGGTGAGTTTGAGATCGCCCTTCTGAGTAGAACCCACATAAAGATTAAAGGTATTAGCGTTAGCTGCCTTGCTCTTGTGAGGGACTACTACCACAGAATCAGGAGTAGATGGAGATGAACCAGTAAGAAAGCAACCAGACAAACCTGTAGCTAACAAAGAACCAATAAGAATACGAGAAATTTTCATAGTGAATAAAATGTCAATAAATGAAAATAAAGCAGAAGCGTCATGCAACAGATACTATGCCGCCTCCCCTTAATCGTAGTTTAGACTTTCTGATTAAATGCTCAGAAAATCCACACGATAACAATGCATTAGCAATTGTGCGATACTATAATGAATTTATTCAGAATAGTCATCAAAGAATTTCAATTTTCTTAGAAAATATTGCTAGAAGTGCTTGGCATTATATAATAAATGGCTATATAAAGTAAGTCTCTTTACCTTTTAAACAACAACTTAGAAGTAATAAAAGAATTCAGCACTATCAATAGGATAGAAACAGAACCTCATCTAAATTATCATTGCTATCTTAATCCCTAGATACTCTTCTTTATCTATAAAGGAGGTAGAAAAGTACGTTACTAGCTCACTATTAACGATAGTAACCTGGACAACGATCTTGTTGGTTTAAATCTATTGCTACGGCATCTCCCACCAGCTTAACCTTTTTAGCAAGGAGCCCTCCATATTCCACTGGTCCAGAAAATGGGGCAGTATCATGCCAATAAAGACGAGTAGAAAGGTAATACTCTCCAGGAGAAACATTTGGGAAGGCAAACTGTCCATAAGAGTTAGTTTTTACCATATCCATTGCATGTTCATACAATGGATCCACCTCTCCAATAAGCACCTTACCTTTGCGACAAACTTCATTAAACCATTGTGTACTCACGCTAGAGACTGGGTTTAATACAACATCAACATTATTACCAACACGCTCTTCATTAGTGTGAGAGTCACGCAAGTACACACGCCCAACCAAATGCACCTCACCGCTTGCTTTTTGAATATCCGAGGGATTAAACGCCACACGCTCCACCTGCGGACGCTTGCGATGGTCAATAGACTTGTATTTTAAATTAGTCACTGTGCCGCAAGCAGAAAGTATCGCACTAAGCAATACTGCACTTGTAAAGTATATTTTACGCATTTTATTCAACGCTTCAAAAAATCAACCAGTCCATTTAAATCTCATTAGTAAAGCCAGTCAACAACCCTTATTGAAAAACTAGCCCACTATTTATAGGCTGATTGGTTAAATAAAAATTAGTTCTATCCACCCTAAGTGAGCTCAGAGTAAAACCATTTTATATAGTAATAAGCGGTAGATTCCTATGTCTACCGCTCATCATGACATTATTTAAATGCCTTGGCTAATTTAGCTGCTTGTCCAATATAAGAACGAGGAGTCATCTTGAGTAAGCGTTGTTTAGGCTCTTTAGGTAAATCTAATTGAGTAATAAACTCACGCAACGCCTCCTCTGTAATACCACGACCACGAGTCAACGCTTTAAGTTGCTCATACGGTTGTGGTAAACCGTAACGACGCATCACAGTCTGGATAGGCTCTGCCAATACTTCCCAGCAAGCATCAATATCTGCATCAATTGCTGCAGCATTTAGCTCTAGTTTACCAAGACCTTTAAGATGAGAATCGTAAGCCACCAAGCAATAGCCTAATGCTACCCCAAGGTTACGCAATACAGTCGAGTCAGTAAGGTCTCGTTGCCAACGAGAGACTGGAAGTTTTTCCGATAAATGACGAAGCACTGCATTCGCTAAACCAATATTACCCTCTGAGTTTTCAAAATCAATAGGGTTCACTTTATGAGGCATTGTTGATGACCCCACTTCTCCCTCTTTGAGTTTTTGTTTGAAATAACCCAAAGAAATATAACCCCATACATCGCGATTAAAATCCAACAAAATCACGTTAGCACGTGCAATCGCATCAAACAGTGCGGACATCCAATCATGAGGCTCAATCTGAATAGTATATTCGTTTTGTTTAAGACCTAGGGATTTAAGTACTTTCTTACTAAATGCGGGCCAATTAATTTCTGGATAAGCACTAAGGTGGGCATTGTAATTACCTGTCGCACCATTAAGTTTGGCTAACGGTTCTACTTGCTCAATAGCAATAATTGCATTTTTAAGACGTGCGGCCACATTGGCGAACTCCTTGCCCATAGTACTTGGACTAGCAGGTTGACCATGCGTACGAGATAATAAAGGCTGATGAGCGAATTCTTTAGCATAAGCACTAATACGTGCAAGAATTTCTTTAAGGCGAGGTACGATGATATGGTCACGTACACGTGTCAACATCAAGGCATGAGACGTATTGTTAATATCTTCAGAAGTACATGCAAAATGAATAAACTCCGCTGCTTTAGCAAGCGTTTTATCTTTGGCGATTTTTTCCTTGAGGAAATACTCTACTGCTTTCACATCATGATTAGTAGTACGTTCAATTTCCTTAATGCGTTGTGCATCTTCTTCAGAGAACTGCTGTACAATTTTGGAAAGAAGCTGTTTTGATTTCACACCAAACTTACGTAGCTCAGGTAAACCAGCCTCAGAAAGAGCTACTAACCAAGCAATTTCCACCTCTACTCGATGCGCCATAAAACCAGCTTCTGAAAGATAAGGACGCAAATCATGACAGCGAGAAGCATAGCGACCATCCAGTGGTGACACAGCATTTAATACAGTAAGTTCTTTAGCAATTTTCATAGTCTTCATCAAAAAAATATCAATTAATAATCCACCACCTAGGTCTAGCCTAGATTCCTCACACGATGACTCTGTCATGTGTGCCCTTCATTGTGCAGCCAATTTAAACACCACTACACCTTTCTTATACAGTCCCAATAAGTCACTACTATTTTATGGACAAAACAAGGTCTAAACGGTAATAATACCTCCACCTAGACAGACATCACCATCATACAATACGGCTGATTGCCCTGGTGTAACTGCCCATTGGGCTTGCTCAAAATGCAATCTCAGGTGAGTAGTATTTGCTTCAACCAATTCACAAGCAGCATCTTGCTGGCGATAACGTGTCTTGGCAGCATAAGTACCTAATGCTGGTGCATAACCAGCAATCCAACTTGCATCATCGGCCACAAGCTCAGGTTTCAATAACCATGGGTGATTATGACCACTCACCACATAAAGAATATTATTTTGAATATCCTTACGAGCTACATACCAGGCATCAGCAGTACCATCCGCAGATTGGTACCCTTTGATACCTCCAATACCTAACCCCTTACGTTGACCCAAGGTATAAAATGCCAAACCCACATGCTGACCGATTTCCTTGCCCTCATCAGTAAGAATAGGCCCTGGTTTGGTAGGTAAATAACGGTTCAGGAATTCTCTAAAAGGGCGTTCTCCAATAAAACAAATTCCCGTAGAGTCTTTTTTACGTGCATTGGGCAATTTTAGTTTTTCAGCAAGTTGGCGAACCTCTGTCTTGCAAATTTCCCCCAAAGGGAAAATAGCTTTACTTAGTTGTGCTTGATTAAGCCGATGTAAAAAATAGCTTTGATCTTTAGCGGGATCTAATCCCTTGAGTAGCTGGTACTCAGTACGCCCTGCAATTTCTATCGAACGCACACGTGCATAGTGCCCAGTAGCAATATAATCTGCGCCCAAAGTCATTGCATGGTCAAGGAAAGCCTTAAACTTAATTTCTGCGTTACAAAGCACATCAGGATTAGGGGTACGGCCTGCCGAGTATTCACGTAAAAACTCGGCAAACACACGATCTTTGTACTCTGCAGCAAAGTTCACCGCTTCAATATCAATACCGATAACATCAGCAACACTTGCAGCATCAATCCAGTCTTGACGGGATGAACAATATTCCGAATCATCGTCATCTTCCCAGTTTTTCATAAACAGACCGACCACGTCATAACCCTGCTCTTTGAGGAGCCAAGCACTGACAGAGGAATCTACGCCACCTGATAAACCGATGACAACACGAGGTTTTTTAAGAGAAGTATTCATGAGCGGTATTGTAACGCATTTTCGTAAAATAACCTCGTTTAATGCTGTGTATCTTTGCTAAAAATTACTGTGTTTTTTGACCTACAATAGCTTCAGTAATGGCTTGTGCGGCTGCTTCGTCACGCACTTGGAAATAAAAACCATCATCCTTGCGGAATCCACGCAAAGAAGCGACTTGGCCACCTATTACTGTCACAAATCCTTGCCCTTTGGGAACTGATTTAAGTGCAGTGATACCATGCTCTTTGAGATTCAGACGGACATACACATTCTTTTGTGCATCCTGAACTGGCGCGCCAACAGAAGCAACGCTTGTACGTCTAAAGATTGGATGAGGGGAAACATAAATGGTATGTGTTTCATCCAAAGGTACTGGACGATAATTAGCTACTTTTTTTGCTGAAGCTGCAAAAACCTCTACCGTAGCAGCCTGTGTTGGTTGTGTAGTAGTGCTAGTTGCAGTACTAGCAACAGGTGATGAATTAGTACTAGCTGCTGTAGTATTTTTAGATGCTGAACCTGTGGTTTGGCAAGCAGCTAAAACAACAAAAAATGGAAGAACCATTAACGTTCGTGAAAATTTCATATTTATGCTCCACTAAAGAATCTTTGCCGATTATAGCAAACCTCCTTTCTTTGCCTATCAGTTCAGTATCAAAGAATTATTTCCTTGTCTTTCTATAGAAAAATTCCTTTGTGTTGACATTGATATTTTCCCCATTAGGGTTTGCCGTTTCCACAGGATGGTTATTTACTTTCTTGTTCTTGCCTGAGAATTATTTTTAACAATGCACTAATTTATCCAACAAAACGAATAGTTAGCTACTTATCCACACTATTATCCCCATTCTTTCCCAAAACTTTTCCAGCAAAGCCATCATAAGCATTTATCCAACAATTTTGTGGATAAGTTTGTGGGAAGGTATCGCACAAGAAAGAATAACTCCTAATCCTCTTTATTTTTCAATCAATTACGATTTTGATAAATGTGGCGAATTGGTTTTGCTCATTTTTTGAGCGCTTTCTTATAAGACGCTCTTTATCACCAAGATTTTGAATAGATAGCCTTCTCATTGCCTCTAAACATCGTTGCGTCGTGTTAGATAACTTTCATGATTATGTTACTTCTTACCCATAATCTATCAGTTAGCATACAAAGCCACCCATAAAAAAACTTATCCAACAATTTTGTGGATAAGTTTGTGGGAAGGTATCGCACAAGAAAGAATAACTCCTAATCCTCTTTATTTTTCAATCAATTACGATTTTGATAAATAGGACGGCTTGGTGCTGCTCACTTTTTAAGCAGGCAGTCACTAACCAAAACGACCCGTAATATAGTCCTGTGTCTCTTTCTTGGCAGGTTTAATAAACATCTGTTTAGTCTCACCAAATTCAACCAACTCCCCTAAATACATATAGGCAGTATAGTCAGAACAACGTGCTGCTTGTTGCATATTATGCGTTACGATTGCCACGGTATAATCGTGCTTTAACTCTGAAATCAACTCTTCAATTTTGACAGTAGAGATTGGATCTAAAGCAGAACAAGGTTCATCTAGGAGTAACACTTCTGGTTTTACCGCTACACCACGAGCGATACAAAGACGCTGTTGTTGACCACCTGATAAGCCATTACCATTTTGATTTAACTTATCCTTGACCTCATTCCATAAAGCAGCTTTGGTCAAGGCCCACTCTACTCGCTCATCCATTTCAGCCTTACTCAGTTTTTCGAATAAACGCACCCCAAATGCCACATTATCATAAATACTCATGGGGAAAGGTGTTGGTTTTTGGAACACCATCCCTACTTTAGCTCGCAATAAGGAGACATCCATCTTTGTGGTAAGTAGATTTTCCCCATCCATAAGGATTTCCCCCTCTGCTCGTTGCCCAGGGTATAACTCATACATACGATTAAAGGTCCGCAACAAGGTCGATTTACCACAACCAGAAGGACCGATAAAGGCAGTGACTTTATTGCGTGGAATACGCATATTCACATTTTTAATGGCGTGGAAACCACCATAGTAAAAGTCCAAATTGTTTACTTGAATTTTGGTATCTTCTAGTGCAATTAGTTCACTCATCTTAAAACCTTCTTTTCTAATCTTTGCCAGCAGGATTAATCGTTGATAAGGTATAACAACCCTGCCTACTTCTTAAACATATTCCTTGCCAATACATTAATGCCAAGAACAAACAATGTAATTAGCGTTGCCCCTGCCCATGCCAACTCGTTCCAATCCTTAAATGGACTTGCAGCATATTGGAAAATTACTACGGGTAAGTTAGCCATTGGTGCATTCATATTCCATGACATAAACTGATTTGATAAAGCGGTAAAGAGCAGTGGTGCTGTTTCCCCAAGAATACGAGCAATCGCCAATAACACACCGGTAATAATCCCTGCACGAGCAGATCGGTAGCAAATCATTGTAATCATGCGCCATTTAGGACAACCCAAAGCAACAGCTGCCTCGCGTAAACCATTGGGAATGAGTCCTAGCATATTATCAGTTGTGCGTACCACCACAGGGATAACCAACACAGCTAAAGCCAGAGAACCCGCCCAACCTGAATAGTGCCCCTGCTGTGCAACCACAAGAGCATAGATAAACAAACCAATCACAATAGAAGGTGCAGAAAGCAATACATCATTCAGAAAGCGTGTCATAGGGGCCAACCAACCTCGTTGGCCATACTCAGCCAAATAAGTCCCCGCAAGAATCCCAATCGGTGTGCCAATAGCAGTCCCCACTGCAGACATCAGCAATGAACCCAGAATCGCATTTTGCAAACCACCTGAAGCACCAGGTCCTGGTGTAATTTCAGTGAATAATGTCCATGATAAGGCACTCGCCCCTTTAGTGATGAGTGTCAAAATAATCCAAAACAGCCAAAACAGCCCAAACACAATAGTTACGATAGACAGCGACATCATGACTTTATTAAGTCCACTGCGACGACGATACACAGGATTGCCTGTGTGAATAGCTGAATTAGCAACGGCATTATGCCCTCCATCACTTGTCGATAAAGAGGTATTATTCGCTGCAAGTCCTGTCTTATCTACCATTGTTTTATCCACCAAAACACCTCTTGTAGAGGCATGTTGTTCTATAGTATGTAGAGAGTTTGTGTTTGCTGCTGTACTCTGATTATTTAAAGAGGTATCTTTGGTCATTTCTACGCCTTTTTCCCTTCTTTCTTATTCATACGGGCTACTAATAAACGTGATAACGCGAGTACCACAGTAGTAATGAGGAATAGAATTAATCCGAGTTCCATTAACGATGATTTTTGTAAGCCATCGGCCTCATTAAATTCATTTGCAATAGCAGAAGCAATTGAGTTCGCTGGATCAAAAATGCTACTTGGCAAGCGGAAAGCGTTACCAATCACAAAGGTCACTGCCATGGTTTCCCCTAAAGCACGCCCTAACCCCAGCATAATTCCACCAACAACACCGTTCTTGGTATAAGGTAATACCACTTTCCACATAACTTCCCATGTGGTAGAGCCTAAGCCATAGGCAGATTCTTTATACATAGGTGGCACCACCTCAAATACATCGCGCATCACGGAAGCGATAAAAGGTGTAATCATAATAGAGAGAATTAATCCTGCGGTAAATAAACCAACACCAAAAGGTGCTCCTTGAAATAGCTCACCAATTCCAGGAATACTCCCCAATACATCAATTAACCAAGGTTGGATATACTTCTGAAAAATAGGTACGAAGACAAACAACCCCCACATGCCATAAATAATGGAAGGCACGGCAGCCAACATCTCCACAGCAGTGCCTAATGGACGACGCATCCACATCGGGGCTAACTCAGTCAAAAACATGGCAATACCAAAAGATACAGGCACAGCAATCAACAAAGCAATCCCTGCTGTAATCACTGTACCTATAATAGGCACTACAGCTCCATAAATATCATTACCAGGATCCCAATCATTTGTGGTCAAAAATCCCCAACCAAACTCAGCAATCGTATCGCGACTACCGTAGACCAATGAGACTAAGATCCCCAGTAGCAAAATGAACACAAAAAAAGCAAAAAAGCGAGTCGTCCCTGCAAAAATTTTATCAGGCAAACCACTACGCTTAGGAGAAGATGTTGTCGTCGTCATAATACTTGAAAGTTAGCCAACAGGCTTATTAAAGATACTTCTTGTATCTTAATCTATCGCCACCCTAGATGTTTAACAATACCACAAACATCTTAAACACCATGCGATGGATTTAGATAATGGTGCATGAAACCTTATCCATGCACCAATCCCTTTTCTAATCTTAGAGAACCCAATAGGATTCTACTGATTAGAACAATCTGGCATCAATATTACCAGATAGCTTTACCGTCTGCTGTTTTTAACTCTTTAGACCAGGTAGCACGAATCGTATCTGTCACTTCTTTTGGAAGTGGTACATAGTCTAATTTAGTTGCCATATCAGCACCGTTTTTCCATGCCCAGTCAAAGAATTCCAAAGCTGTCTTCACTTCAGCTGGCTTTGCTACTTCTTTGTTAAGAAGGATAAAAGTTGCTGCAGTCACTGGCCAGCTATCATCACCTTTTTCATTAGTCAAGACAACTCCCATACCTGGAGTACCTTTCCAGTCAGCATTTGCGGCTGCAGCAGCAAATGATTTTTGCTCTGGTTGTACAAATTTTCCTGCTGCATTTTGTAGTGATGTCCATGCAAGATTATTTTGCTTAGCGTAGGCGTATTCCACATAGCCAATAGAATTAGCTAGCTGACCCACATAAGCAGCTACACCTTCGTTACCTTTACCACCTTGACCAACAGGCCATTTTACAGACTTACCTTCACCCACTTTTTCTTTCCACTCAGAAGATACTTTAGAAAGATAGTTTGTCCAGCCAAAAGTCGTACCAGAACCATCAGAACGGTGTACCACAATGATGTCTGCACCAGGCAATACAAGGTTCTCGTTTAATGCACGAATCTTGGCATCATTCCACTTAGTAATTTTGCCTAAAAAGATGTCAGCAAGTACTTCACCAGAAAGTTTTAGTTGACCTGGTTTAACTCCCGCTAAATTCACTACAGGTACAGTACCACCAATAACTGCTGGGAACTGCAATAATGCATTTTTATCTAGTTTCTCTTGATTTAATGGATCGTCAGAAGCACCAAAATCTACTGTTTTAGCAATAATTTGCTTTTGACCGCCACCAGAACCAATAGATTGATAATTGATTTTATTGCCTGTTGCTGTTGCAAACTCAGATGCCCATTTTGCATAAATAGGATATGGGAAAGATGCCCCAGCGCCTGTTACTGTCACAGCGGCTTGTACAGAGAATGAGGCTACGCCTAAAGCAACAGCCAATGAAACACGTTTAAAAGCTAGTTTTAACATAAGAGAATCCTCTTGGTTGAAAAGTTCGTACTAAATAAAAGATTGAAATACCGACTTTGTTCATTCTCGAATCAACTGTACATAGAACAAAGTCTCCTTATTTAGGACGAAATATTACAGAGGTTTTGTGACAGTAATATTTCACCAACAGCTTTTGACATAACGGCAACATGTATTCATAACGACAATAGGTATTATTTGTAGACTTTTATTCACCCATATACATTATTTCATTTACCACAACAATACTTTATCGCTCATTCCTACCAGAAGCATTAGTTCCATATTATTCAACATAGTGGGGATACGCTTTACTCTTTATTTGTAGCCAATGTTAAAAATACAGCTAATCTAAAACCAAGGGTGATGACTTGTTTGTTATTCCTTACTATGTAAAATCACACTTGCAATCTAAAACTGTATAATAATCCAGTTATTCTTTGCACAACTGTGATTATGCCTATTGTCCCTGATAACCTCTCCGCCCCTCGTGGCATCATCAGCCCAGAGCTTACCCATTCTAAAGAAGAATCGCTCGAGAGAGCTTTGCGTCCCAAAGTACTACGCGACTATACGGGTCAGGAGAAAGTATGCACTCAACTAGAAATCTTTATCAAAGCTGCTCGTAAACGTGGGGAACCTCTTGACCATGTGTTGTTATTTGGTCCTCCAGGGCTGGGAAAAACCACGCTCGCCCATATTATCGCCAACGAGATGGGATCACAGATGCGTCAGACTTCAGGACCTGTCCTAGAAAAACCAGGTGATCTTGCCTCTATCCTTACCAATTTACAGCCCAATGATGTGCTGTTTATTGATGAAATTCACCGTCTCTCACCCGTGGTAGAAGAGATTCTCTACCCTGCTTTAGAGGATTTTCAAATTGATATTATGATTGGTGAGGGACCTGCTGCACGTAGCATTAAAATTGATTTACAACCATTTACGCTGGTAGGAGCAACCACTCGTGCAGGGATGCTGACAAACCCTCTGCGCGATCGTTTCGGCATCACTGCCCGCTTAGAGTTCTATAGCACTGAAGACCTAGCCAAGATTATTACTCGTAGTGCCAGATTACTCAACTGTACTATTACTCCTGAAGGAGCTCTTGAGATTGCTCGTCGTTCACGAGGTACCCCACGTATCGCCAACCGCCTGTTACGCCGTGTACGTGACTATGCTGATGTACGTTTTGATGGCATTATCTCCGACCGCTGTGCCAGTGAAGCACTCAGTATGCTAGAAGTTGATCCACATGGTTTGGATTTAATGGATCGTAAACTACTAGAGACTATTATTCACAAGTTTGATGGTGGTCCTGTCGGAGTAGATAACCTTGCCGCAGCTATTGGTGAAGAAAGCGATACCATTGAGGAAGTGATTGAGCCCTATCTTATCCAACATGGTTTTATTCAACGCACTCCTCGTGGTCGTATTGCCACACCTAACGCATGGGAGCATTTTGGACTCAAAGTTCCGCATAAAACACAGGAGCTTTTCTAAATATCATCGCAACCTTTCATCACTTGAAAGGCAATAATAAAGGGCAGCATGATACACCTTATTTACTGCCCTTTCAAATGATGAATCTATTATAGTGGCTAGATGGGTTGTGTTCTACGCTCTAACCACTCCAGTGCATCCCCACTTACATAAGGATGCAAGCGTGCCAATACCTCTGCATGGTAAGCATTCAACCATTGACGCTCCTCATTGGAAAGTAACGCAACAGTAATACAACGCGTATCAATAGGACAAAGTGTCAACGTTTCAAAGCGTAAGGCATCCACAAACTCTGTCTTATGAGCAGGGACGGCCGCTACCAAGTTTTCAATCCGCACTCCCCATTTACCTGGACGATAAACGCCTGGCTCATTAGAAGTAATCATCCCCTCCTTCATCGCTGTATGAGGGAATTGATAGGCACGGTGAGAAATGACTTGAGGACCCTCATGGACATTTAAGAAATACCCCACCCCATGTCCTGTGCCATGACCATAATCTAAACCATTTTGCCACAAGGGGGTACGTGCCAAGGTATCGAGTAAAGCTGATGGATAATCACGAGGAAATACTGCCAGAGAAAGCTGAATCATTCCTTTAAGTACCACGGTGTAGTCAAATTTTTGTTCAATACTCGGGGTTCCAATAGGCACTACACGAGTAATATCAGTCGTACCGTTTAAGTACTGCCCACCAGAGTCAATTAATAATAGACCATCCCCTTTGATATAAGAAAAGGACTCTGGTGTTGCACGATAATGCGGCATCGCACCGTTGGCATTAAAACCAGCAATCGTAGCAAAACTTGGACTCACATAATGTGGTTGACGTGCACGGGCTGCACAGATTTTCTCATCAATCGTCAGTTCACTAATATTCTCTCCACTTTCCTGTGCCTTTTCCAACCAGGCAAAAAACTCACAAAGTGCGGCCCCATCTTGCTCCATTGCAGTACGCACATTAGCTAGGTCGGCTGCTGTTTTCTGAGATTTTAATAAACGCGAAGGATTAACTTGTTCAATCACTTTTTCACAAGCTGATTGACTTAATGCTAAAGTCATCCTATCGGGATCAATTAACATGGTTGTATCTGCCGGCAAGGAAGTTAATACATCAGCAACTGTATCATAATCAGCAATTTCCACACCATCAGCCGCCAATGTCCCGGCTAATGCCATATCTATCTTATTTTGATGTACAAACAGCACTGCACGCTCAGCAGACAGTAATAAATGACCTAAAAAAACAGGATTGTAATCGACATCAGCACCACGTAGATTTAATATCCATGCAATATCATCTAATGAAGAAATAAAGTGCCAATCAGCTCCTACGACTCGCATGCTATCACGCACCATCACCAATTTCTCAATGCGTGTTTGGCTAATGAATGGGGCTTTATGCTCATAAATCGCAGCACATGGTAAGGCCGGACGGTCCTTCCACAAACCAGCCACTAAATCCGTCTGTGTATAGAACTGCACCTGTAAATTAGCAAGAACTTGTGTCATATGTCGATATTGTTTTAATGCCATCATGCTGCTATTAAAACCAACAACAGACTGAGATGATAAATGTGTCGCAAGCCAAGTATCCACAGTAGGCACATCAGGTTCACCTACTTTCATTAATACAATATCCGTATTTGCTAACTGTACTGTCGCTTGTTCCCAATAGCGGCTATCTACCCATAAACCAGCAAAATCTGCTGTCACTACAACAGTTCCAACAGAACCAGTAAACCCACTTAACCATACGCGTTGTTGCCAATACTCTGGTAAATATTCAGACAAATGTGGATCAGCAGAAGGCACAATCCACGCACTAATCTGATGCTCACGCATTGATTGACGCAACTGTGATAAGCGAGTGTTAGTAACAGTTCCTGACATGACACAATTTCCTTACATGTATAAAACGCTTATTATAAACCGCTTATCATGGATAAAAAAACTCTCCCTTGATAATACCTTTATAGAGAATACAAATAGCGATACAATGCGAATAAATTCTTTTTGAAGGAATGTCATGTTACGCTTTTCTCTTATTTTTACTGCCTTATCAGGCTTTCTTGCTGTTGCTCTTGGTGCATTTGGTGCCCATGCTTTGAGAGGTACTCTTACTCCAGAACTATTAGCTGTATGGCACACAGGAGTGCTTTATCAGTTTTTTCACACCTTGGCGTTATTAGGAACAGTTTGTTTATCTCAATGGTTACATCCACAGTGGCAAAGACGCAGCATGGTATTCTTTATGTTGGGGATTGTCTTGTTCTCAGGCAGTCTTTATGCCCTAGTACTAGTTGGCTTGGGTAAGCTTGGTATCATTACACCAATCGGCGGTTTGTGCTTTTTGCTAGGTTGGTTATGTTTGGGGATTGGAATAAAGAAGTAGTACTTCTTCACTAATATGACACTCAAAAACCTAATCAGATAAAAAGATAAGTCAGACTGGTCTATTCTCTCACATCACCCAGGAGGCTAAAGTAGCCTCTTGGGTGTAGAGAGTAATTAACAATGCAGGGGAACTCCTACTTATTATGCATCTCTTGGAGAGGATAAACCTTAATCCCTTGAGATTCACGCAGATACTGCATACCTTCCACTGCTGCACGAGCACCTGCAATCGTCGTATAGAAAGTCACGCGGGCAGCTAATGCATGAGTACGAATTGCACGAGAGTCATTAATCGCATTACGACGCTCTTCAACGGTATTAATCACTAAGTTGATTTCGCCATTTTTCAACATATCCACGATATGTGGGCGACCCTCAGTAACTTTATTCACGATTTGAACAGGAATACCTGCCTCAGATAAAGTTGCAGCAGTACCGCGTGTTGCGGCAATCTTAAAGCCTAGCTTCACTAAACCCTGAGCCACCGGAATCGCTTTGTGTTTATCTTGTGCTTTAACACTAATAAATACTAAACCCGATTCAGGTAGAGTCACTCCTGCCGCAATTTGTGATTTGACAAATGCTTCACCAAATGTCTCACCAATTCCCATCACTTCACCTGTTGACTTCATCTCTGGGCCAAGGATGGTATCTACACCAGGGAACTTCACAAATGGGAATACAGCCTCTTTTACGCAGTAGTAGCGAGGAGAGATTTCCTTGGTGATACCCTGCTCAGCTAAAGACTTACCTGCCATTACACGAGCAGAAATCTTGGCTAATTGCAAACCTGTTGCTTTGGAGACATAAGGCACAGTACGAGATGCACGTGGGTTAACTTCTAGTACAAACACTTTATCTTGTTGTACGGCAAACTGTACGTTCATCAAGCCTTTCACATTCAATGCCTTAGCCATCACACGAGTTTGACGTTTGATTTCTTCAACAATCGCTGGTGATAAAGAGTAAGGAGGTAAACTGCAAGCCGAGTCACCAGAGTGAACACCTGCTTGTTCTATATGCTCCATCACACCGCCAATAAAGACGGTTTCTCCATCAGAGATACAATCTACATCAATCTCTGTTGCATCATTTAAGAAGCGATCTAGCAGCACAGGAGAATCGTTGCTCACCTTAACCGCTTCACGCATATAACGCTCTAAATCGGCTTGTTCATGAACAATTTCCATAGCACGTCCACCCAATACATAAGATGGGCGTACTACGAGTGGATAGCCAATATCCTCGGCATGAGCAATCGCCTCTGCCTCCGTGCGAGCTGTACGATTAGGTGGTTGTTGTAAACCAAGTTTTTGGAGCAGTTTTTGGAAACGCTCACGGTCTTCGGCAATATCAATAGACTCTGGACTTGTACCAATGATAGGTACTCCATTAGCTTCTAGTGCACGAGCCAATTTAAGCGGTGTTTGACCACCATATTGCACAATCATGCCGATAGGTTTCTCTACATTCACGATTTCAAGCACATCTTCTAATGTGAGTGGCTCAAAATATAGACGGTCAGAGGTATCGTAGTCAGTAGAAACAGTCTCTGGGTTGCAATTCACCATGATAGTTTCATAACCGTCCTCGCGCAATGCCATGGCAGCATGCACACAACAATAGTCAAACTCAATACCTTGGCCAATTCGGTTAGGGCCGCCACCAAGAACAATGATTTTCTTTTTGTCTGTCGGTTGTGCTTCACATTCTTCTTCGTAAGTGGAGTACATATAAGCAGTGTTAGTTGCAAACTCTGCTGCACAAGTATCCACACGCTTATACACAGGACGAATACCATATTGGTGACGTGTCTTGCGTACTTCCGTCTCTGAAGTGTCTAGCAAGTATGCCAAGCGTCGATCAGAGAAACCAGCACGTTTTATTTCACGTAATGTATCAGCATCTAAATCAGCTAGCGTTTTCTGCTCTAATGCCAATTCGATGTCCACGATTTCTTTGATTTGTTGTAAGAACCAAGGGTCAATCTTCGTGAGCTGATGTACTTCCTCAAGTGTGAAACCTTTGTCAAATGCATCACCCACATACCAGATACGTTCTGGGCCAGGCTCAGCTAACTCCACCTGCAATGTTTCACGGTCAATGGTCTTCTGATTCAAACCATCCACACCGACTTCCAAACCACGTAATGCTTTTTGGAAAGACTCTTTAAAGGTACGACCAATTGCCATTACCTCACCTACCGATTTCATTTGAGTGGTCAAACGAGAATCGGCTTGTGGGAATTTTTCAAAAGCAAAACGAGGCACCTTGGTCACCACGTAGTCGATGGTTGGCTCAAAAGAGGCTGGTGTTGCACCACCGGTGATTTCATTTTTCAATTCATCAAGCGTGTAACCTACCGCAAGACGAGCAGCCACCTTGGCGATAGGGAAACCAGTCGCTTTAGAGGCTAAGGCAGATGAGCGTGACACACGAGGGTTCATCTCAATCACAATCATACGACCATTAGCCGGATTGACAGCAAACTGTACGTTAGAACCGCCTGTGTCCACACCAATCTCACGCAATACAGCGATAGAAGCGTCACGCATGATTTGGTATTCTTTATCGGTCAATGTTTGTGCTGGTGCTACGGTGATAGAGTCACCTGTGTGTACACCCATAGGGTCTAAGTTTTCAATAGAACATACGATAATGCAGTTATCCGCCTTATCACGTACGACTTCCATCTCAAACTCTTTCCACCCCAACATAGACTCTTCAATCAAGAGCTCACTGGTAGGAGAGGCTTCTAAACCACGACGGCAGATAGTCTCAAACTCTTCTGGGTTATACGCAATACCACCACCTGAACCACCTAGGGTAAAGCTAGGACGAATCACTACAGGGAACCCAGAAGTGCCAATTTCACTAGCAATGCGTTGTTGAACTTCCCACGCTTCTTCCATAGAGTGTGCTACGCCAGATTTGGCAGACTCCAGTCCAATGGAAGTCATAGCTTCTTTAAACTTCAAACGATCTTCTGCTTTTTCAATGGCTTTTTCATTGGCCCCAATAAGCTCTACCTTATGTTTAGCTAATACACCATGACGCGCTAAATCTAATGCACAGTTGAGTGCTGTTTGCCCCCCCATTGTAGGGAGTAACGCATCAGGCTGTTCAGCCTCAATAATTTTTTCCAATGCTTGCCATGTAATCGGCTCAATATAAGTCACATCTGCTGTGTCAGGGTCTGTCATAATGGTCGCAGGATTGCTATTGACCAAAATAGTTCGATACCCCTCTGCTTTGAGTGCTTTACATGCTTGAGCACCAGAATAGTCAAACTCACACGCCTGACCAATCACAATAGGTCCAGCGCCAATAATCAAAATACTTTTTATGTCGGTACGTTTAGGCATAGTTCCCTACTTCGCCATAAGGCTAATAAATTTGTCAAACAGTTCGATAATATCGTGAGGGCCAGGACTAGCTTCTGGGTGTCCTTGGAAGCAGAATGCTGGACGATCCGTCAATTCAAACCCTTGTAATGTGCCATCAAATAAAGAAATATGCGTCATACGTGCATTGCTAGGCAAAGTATCAGCATCTACCGCAAAACCATGGTTTTGACTAGTGATATATACACGACCAGTGGTTAAATCTTTAACTGGGTGGTTAGCACCATGATGACCTGTTTTCATCTTCACTGTCTTAGCGCCTAATGCTAGACCCATAATTTGATGACCTAAACAGATACCAAAAAGCGGAATTTTCTTATCAAGAATTTGTTTGGCTGTCTCAATAGCGTATTCTACAGCTTGTGGGTCTCCTGGACCATTGGCGAGGAAAACACCATCTGGGTTCAAGGCTAATACTTGTTCTGCTGGTGTTTGTGATGGTACTAAAGTCACACGACAACCTCTATCAGCCAATAAACGTAGAATATTAGATTTCACACCGAAATCATACGCTACAACATGGTATTTATCCTGTGCTGGCTTGGTGTAGCCTGTACCTAATTGCCAGGTGCCTTGAGTCCATTCTTGTTCTGCTTTCACACTAACTTGAGTAGCTAAATCCTGTCCCACCATACCAGGGTATGAACGAGCTAATTCAAGAGCTTTCTGTTCATCATCTCCCACTAGGATACATGCACCCTGTGCACCACCTTCACGAAGGATACGTGTCAATTTACGAGTATCAATTTCCGCAATCGCTACAATACCGTGGTCACGTAGGTAATCAGGCAAAGATTGAGTAGCACGGAAATTAGATAACAAAGTTGGGCAGTTACGAATCACCAAACCTGCTGCATGGATATGAGAAGACTCCACATCTTCTGGGTTAACACCAGTATTACCAATATGTGGATAAGTGAGAGTAACGATTTGTTGGGTGTAACTTGGATCAGTAAGAATCTCTTGATAACCCGTCATGGAAGTATTAAAAACGATTTCAGCAACAGTATGACCAGAAGCACCGATAGATAGACCTTTAAAAATCGTACCATCGGCAAGGGCCAAAATTGCTGTAGGAAAGTTCTGATTTCCCTTAAGTAAAGATGACAGCGCCATAAAACCCCAGATAGTTAAAATTCAGTAAGTAAACTTTCTGATTATACCCTTTTATCTGTTTTTATACTGGAAAACCCGAGGTTTTAAGGAAAATAATTACCATCTTTATGATGGCTTAACTGCTATTTTTTAAGAGTGATGGCGACGCATTGGAGAACACCAAACAAACCATTTAATCTATTATTTAAAGAAATTTAAATAAATTAATCACTTCTACGTTCAGTTAATGCCCAAGCAATAGTACCAGCATCTACATATTCTAGTTCACTACCGCTAGGTACCCCTCTAGCAATACGTGATACCTTTATGCCTTGTTCGCGTAAAACATTACCGAGATAATGTGCGGTGGTTTCTCCCTCTGCTGTAAAGTTATTCGCTAAGATAACCTCCTGCACAGGATAATCAAACACTCGTTTAAGTAGACGTTCAAACCCCAAGGTATCTCCTCCCACCCCCTCTAGAGGAGAAAGTTTGCCCATTAATACATAATAAAGTCCATGATAGCTGTGACTTGCCTCAATCATATTTAAATCGGCTGCCGTCTCTACCACGCAAAGCAAAGAATGATCACGACGAGGACTAGAACAAATGGCACAGACATCCTCTTTAGTAAAAGAGTTGCACATCTTGCAATGTTTTAAATCAGTCAATGCACTGTCAATTGCCTGACTAATGCGTTGTGCTGATTCACGATCGTATTGCAATAAGTGATAAGCCATACGCCGAGCAGTACGCTTACCCACACCAGGCAACTTAGTTAGTGCCTCAATCAACTCATGTAATGGCTCTGGTTCTGGAAGTATACTCATGACGTGATACCCGCTGTTATTTACCTAAAAATGAGCCCTAATCATTAACTCATTAAATCAGAGCTCTTTTTTGTGTCAATACAGGTACTTAGAATGGAAACTTAAATCCGCCAGGTAATGGCATCCCAGCCGTTACAGCAGACATCTTCTCTTGAGTAGTGCTATCTACTTTACGTAAAGCATCGTTGACCGCTGCAGCAATTAAATCCTCAAGAAACTCTTTCTCTTCAGCATCAGCTAATAATGAAGAATCAATAGTAATGCGTTTTACATCATGACGGCAAGTCATTGATACTTTTACAAGACCACCCCCAGCAGCCCCCTCTACCACGATTTCACCCAAAGACTCTTGGGCTTTTTTCATGTTTTCTTGCATTTGTTGTGCTTGCTTCATTAGCCCTGCAAGTTGATTTTTCATCATAATAAAAAATTCCTTTTAAAAGCAAAAAGATAATCTTATCAATATAAAACAGCTAAAGTTACTATGACATTTCTGCATTATCTCATCGAAAACATTTTGATGATTTTTATCAGAAACAGCATCACTATTTATATTTTTCTAGGTGGTTATTATATACATATTATACGTAGATAATCATTGATACTATGGTGAAAGCCACAGACAAGACCCAACCACAAGAATTGCTTATCTTGCTTTAAACCACATTTAACCCTGATAAGGTCGAATAGAGTCTGGCACCACTACTGCCTGAAAATCGCGTTGCAAAGCCTGCACTAGCGGACTAGCTTGTACTGCCTGCTCTGCTTGGTGCTGCCGTCTTTGTTGCTCTGCCTGTTCCATCACAAAAGCCGTATGATCTGTCGCACCGAACTCAACTTGTAACTTCACAATCACCTTAAAGTATTCAGTTAATAAGGTTGCTAACTTTGCTTTGGCACTTGAGTTATCAGGAATACGAATTAATAATCGCAACGTGATGGTATTATCGTGAACACCCACCCATTCTGTATGTTTTGCCAGCTCCCCTACCATTCCTGTTAGGTGAAAAGATTGCATTAACTGAATCCACTTTTCTGCATCCATCTCAGCCAATGTATAAGTCTGCTTGCCTTGTTGTGGTACCCATGAAGGATCTGTATCAACCATCTGATTGATGTCATCATCACTCATCGAAGCAGGAAGGAAAGCAATATCTTCATCTGTAGGTGGAGGAATATCATCAAAAGCCGGGACATGTAAATCGGTAGATACTGAAGTGGGTGCATTAGTCAGCACAGCAACAGTCGCATCAGCTGGTGCAGCCCCAGAAGTATCCGCTGGTGCAGGTACAGAGGCATCCGCTGGTGCAGCCATAGAGGCATCAGCTGGTGCAGCCATAGAGGCATCAATCGGTGTAGTTACAGGTGCACTAGTCAACCCTTGATTATGCCTGGTAGCTTCCCCCGAGTTAGACTTATCTGCTGGGGAAGCTACTTCTTCCCAGGCAGGCACAAAATCATCTACTGATTTCAGTGTTTTTTTTTGAGTATCTGCCACTACTGTCGTAGCTGAATTCACTGTGTTAGACACAGCCTCTACAGGCTGATTTGGCATAGCACTTGCCATCTGACCTGGTGCAACACTTGATGTTGACACATCATGCCCCGTTTGAGGGCTTGCCAAGCCCCCACTCATCATCTGTGCAGGAGAGACAAGTGACAGCATACGTAAACCAGCCATAATGAAACCAGTATACTCATCAGGAGAAAGCGCTAACTCTGCACGACTATGAATAGCAATACTATAAAACAGTTGCAATACATCAGGATGGATTGACTGTGCAAGCTGCACAACATCCTCGTGAGCAACATCTTCAGCACCAATAGTTCCTGGGATGCGTTGCTCTATCGCAATTTTAGAGAGTAATGAAGCCAAATCCTCTAGGGCACGCGAGAATGAAAATCCTCTTGTTGTTAATTCTGAAGCAACTTCCATCAATCCTTGTGCACTGCCAGCAAGCAACTGTTGTAAGAAACGCACTAAATAACGTTGGTCAATGGTACCCAACATATCACGCGTAGCATCCGCCGTGATATTCCCCCCAGAATAAGCAATCGCCTGATCTGTCAATGATAGGGCATCTCGCATAGAACCAGCAGCAGCTTGCGCCAATAAACGCAAACCTTCTTTATCAAACTGCACAGACTCCTGCGTCAAAATATTTTGTAAATGCCCTACGATTGCCTCTGGAGTCATCTGTTTAAGATTAAATTGTAGACAACGTGACAATACTGTCACTGGGATTTTCTGAGGGTCTGTTGTTGCAAGAATAAACTTCACATGAGGAGGAGGTTCTTCAAGGGTCTTAAGCATGGCGTTAAACGCATGCCCCGTGAGCATATGAACCTCGTCAATGGTGTAAATCTTAAAACGACCTACTGAAGGGGCATAAATCGCTTGCTCTAATAACTGTGTCATCTCTTCGACACGACGATTAGAGGCTGCATCAAACTCCAAATAATCAACGAATCGCCCTTGGTCAATCTCCGTACACGCTTGACATACTCCACACGGATGCGGACTAATACCTTGTTCGCAATTTAATGATTTAGCCAGAATACGTGCCAACGTCGTTTTACCAACACCACGGGTTCCAGTAAATAACCATGCATGATGAAGACGTTGGGTACTCAGTGCATTAGACAGTGCCTTAACAACGTGGTCTTGTCCCACGAGAGTCTCAAAGGTACGAGGACGCCATTTGCGTGCGAGAACGAGATAATTATCAGACATGTCAATCCACTTAAGTAGAAATAAAAAGTGAGCCTTACTTCGGCACTAGATCTGCACAGCTATGGCTGCTTCGTTCCCGACCTGACCAGATTCACTGCCGACCCATGCGAAGGGGCCCACCGCCAAGCATTGTAGCATAGAATTAGTTTAATTCAAGCCTATACCAAGCAAATCATTGCGAAGAAACCATATCCCCACATCAGTTTAGTGCAATCCACAAACAACCATCTAAGGCATAAATCGCCATTTTGGTAGGACGGCCATCAATCCCCTGTAGATAATCAGCATATTCTGTTAACTGATCGGTATAGTAGCCACGTAATCGCTCACAAAACTCCTGTTCACTTTCACCCATACGACGCTTATCCGTCTTATAATCCACAACTAACCAACCTTGCTCATCACTCATGACACAATCCACAACGCGCAGTTGATTGTCCTCATTGAATAAAGCCCATTCTTGATGTGCATTAGGGTGACTTAATAACCAACATCCTGTATCATCAGCAAGGACTGCTTGCAATAACTGTATAACTCGGTGACTCGCATTTTCCAAACTATCTGCATGAACACCTAGTTGACGTAACTGTCGTTGAATTAATATTTTTGATTGTTCAATGCGTTGTGTTGACCAGTTCTGTAACTTATCACGCCCCATTTGCTCTAGCCATGTATGCGTCACAGTCCCCACAGAAGCCTCTTCTTTATCTTGGAATATCCATGTGCCACCGGTAATATTGTATATATCACCACTCACCTGTGAGGTAGCTGGTTCTAATTGATGTATAGTATCCAAGGTATAACGTTTTAACAGACTATTATCAAACGCCCATGTATCGGGGCTATCACTTGGTGCGACAGACATACTATCGATTACTTGACCAGGCTCTGTAAGTGGATAGAGTTCTTCACTGCTAATTGCTCTATCCAGACGTGCCAGCATAGAACGTTTAGCTCCCTGCTCTTCTTGCACTACATATACAAGATGGAGTTTTTCTCTTGCGCGCGTGCATGCTACATATAATAAGCGGTCAGTCTCATTTTCTTGACGCTCATTATTGCGTTGGCGAATGAGTTTAGATAGAGGGTCATCTGCCTCACTATTCACATGGGCAATAGGTCCTAGTAAGAGATTCCCTTGTTCACTTTCTATCTCTAATAATGCAGGTGGGTTACCTTTGGGTTTGCGTTCTAAACCGTATAAAATCACCTCTTCAAACTCCAACCCTTTGGAACTATGCATAGTCATAATTTGAACAGCATTTTGCTCACTGGTAGGAGCTGCATAGAGTTCACGAATACGTTCATCAAACTGGGCCAAATCCAATCCACCATAAGGGGCCAAGGTATCTACCACATCTAATACAGTTCTAATGTTTTCTTGTGCTGCCGGTGTTGCATATAAATCATGTCCACCTAATTGATGCCAAACTTGCTCCACATGCGCACTAAAAGTTGTCTCTCCGTGCAAATATGCTTTGTCCAAAAGAGCATGTGCTACAAACATTAATCGAGCAGCCTCATCCTTGCCTATTAACGTTTGTAGTTGCTCTGGAAATTGCATATGATGTGCCAACATTGCAGGCACGGTCTGTGTATTCTTATCTTCAAATAAGCGCGTCAGGCTAACTAGTTTTAAACCACAAAAAGGTGAGCGCAATAAAGACATCCATGCCAATCTATCGGCTGCATGATGCAATGCTCGAATAAGTTGTACCAAATCTACAACTTCTTCTGTCTGCCCCAAAGGCACCATTTTTACTGCCTGTACAGGAATATTAGCAGCTGTTAATGCATCTGCAACCTTGTCCAAATGGGAACGAGACCTGACTAAAATAGCCACTGCATTTTTACTATTGGGATGCCGTTGCAAGGCTTGCTGTACCAAGCTAACTACCTGCTGTTGGGAAGCTAATAAGGCTTCTTGTTGGCTACCCTCCACATCCTTCTGGTACTTAAATGGATAATACTGCACAGCAGGCTCTGCCTTACCCTCATTGAAAGGATGTGATGGAGTATAACGTATAGCCCCTAATGATGGGTTATCCTGTGCAGGAAAAATCTTAGTAAAGGTATTATTGACCCAATTAACCACACCTGCATCCGAACGGAAATTTTCCTGCAGCAATAGCAAATCCATAACCACATTACCAATCACCACCTCTTTTTTGTGGGATGGTTTATCGGCGTTTTTAGCCGCTTTATGTGCAATATCTAAGAACAAACTCACCTCTGCATTCCGGAAACGATAAATGGACTGCATAGGATCCCCAACCAAAAACAGAGTCTTGCCTTTATCTTTTTCCCATCCTGAGGTTATCTTGGTCAATAAACTCATTTGACTAAAGCTGGTATCTTGGAACTCATCAATAAGAATATGCTGTAAATCATTATCTAGTTTGAGTAGTATATTTGTCGGTTCTAAACTATCACCAAGACATGCTAATGCACGTTGTGCAACCTCGGTAAAATCTACACTTCCCTCTTCTTGGAATACTTCCTGCAATGCACTTTCTGCCAACGCCAAGCAAGCAAAGAAATTTTTCAACACAGGGAGGTTGTCTGGATTAATTAACTCACTAGGTAATGTCTTAATGTCTCCAATCAGTCTCATCTGCTCTACTGTCAAATCCAGACTGCTAATCCATTCTACTAAACGTGTTTTATTGGATGATTTGGGGCCTAAACCAGTATTCAACACAGTAACTGATTTGCGTAACGTGCCATCATTAGTTGTCAACAAGCAGGACAACCCCTTCCAATACTTGATATCGTCCATAGTAGGGGCAAAACTTTTTCCATCCCAGTCCAAGAACATTTTGAATTCATTCAACTCTGGATCTTTATCTTTACTAAGTAAATAGTCTCGTTTGCCTATTGCCCCCTCCAATAAAATAGGCTGCAAAGTATCAAACCAATTAATAGGAAGGAGTTGCTGCACCTTTTCAAGATGCAGTTTCACGATGTTAGATAAAGTCATCACCACACGACGTAATGCTACATCGGGACTTTGTGCAAGCTCTAACCAACTTTGTCGTTTTGATAACATCTCAACCAACAAAGACTGAAATCTATCGGTATTCACATCAATATGTGCCAGCACTTCTTTTACACAATCATATTTATCGATATTATTCAATAATTTCTGAGCGGCTTTTTGCATTAGGGCTCGATCTGCCTCTGTTGTATTAAGGGCGGCCCCTGATCCTGACAAACTTGGGGCAAGACGAACTAAGGCCTGACAAAAGGCATCAATGGTCTGGATACGTAAGCGATTAGGGTTGTCTAATAAATTCCAACCCATAGCCTGATCTCTTGCTAAAACCTCTCTGGCTTTTTGCCAAGAAGCAAGTAAATAATCTTCTGCTGGGGCTGCTTCTCGGGCGCTTTCAAGTTTCTGAAGCACCCTATCATGCATTTCAGCAGCAGCTTTGCGAGTAAACGTAATCGCTAGAATCTCTTCTGGGCGCTGTACTGTTGTCAACAAAGCCAAAATCCTATCGGTCAATAATTCTGTTTTACCTGAACCTGCTGGTGCCTGTACAATGTAGGAATAACGAGGATCTACTGCTCTTGTACGCGCAATATGGTCAATAGCAACTTTGCTCATTCTTCACCCTCCTCTTCCATCACTGCATGCAAACGCAAAAAGGGACGTATTTCACAATAGTCCATATCATCCTCTTGATAATATCGATTACTTGCTTCACCTTGTGCCAATTCAGCAAACAACCTATCTATCTTGGTCTGCCATATTTGGTTTAAATTAAGCCAATCATGAGAGGGAAGAATACTTTCTGGCTTCTGTCCATCATACTGCTCGCTTTGCCACAAGCCTTCGTAAAACACATTACCACGAGCTAAACTGGCAAAAGTCACCCCTTCAACTTCATGGTGTTCAGCAACCTCTAGAACTGAGGCATACAAGGGAAGTTGCAAGTCAATTAACCGCTCGCGTCCTACCCAGCGTTCGTAGCACTCTTTAAGCGTAGGAATTTTGCCTGATTTATAGTCAATAAACAACCAAGCCCCATCATTCACCTTATCAATACGGTCTACCTTGAAATTCAAATAGATGCCATGAGCATCAAACGAATAAGTACTTTCCCGTGCAAATACATCAAATGGGCGACGAGCATCTCTATCAAAAGCAATAAATCGTTGCACTAACTCTCGTGTCCTATCTATTATCAATGATCTCAACGCTGGCGAGCGAACATTACGTAACTCTATCTCACTTGCTTGCTCCAAGGCTTGATTCAAGGTTTGCACAACTAGCACATCATCATACAGTAAATCCTGTGAGCATAATTGTGCATAAAAAAGCTCCATTACTTTATGCAAAAAATTACCTTTTACAAAAACCGTCAAATCTGTTTCTGGATAGGCTGCCAAGGCTTTCAGACCTAAACGGGCAACTGCATACGCCCATAAAGGATTACGAGACTGACGCTCAAGCAACCCATACCCTCCTTGCATCATCCCCTGTTTAGGAAGCCCTTGCTTATCTTCAATAAATTCCATTTGTGGATTCTGTTTTGCCATAAAGGGGGTAGTTTGCAAGACTTTCTGATTAACTAGATAAGGTTTAAGCAGGCTACTAGGACGTAAAATAACATCATTGTTAGTCTTAGGATAGCTCAGTTGCAGAATTGGAGCACAGCATAAAATAGCATCAAAAATTTGCTTTGCCCACTGCATTTCACTCTCTGGAGTAGAATGGGTAACTTGCACTCTGCGCTGACTCTGAATAGGGATATAAGGGTTAGGACTTGGACGTTGGGGTAACACATCATCTGTCAATCCCAAAGTCCATACTGCATCCCACTTACCACCTTCTAACTCATAAAGACCAATAATATCTAAACGTACATCGGCTTGTCGTTTAGCTTGGAAAGTCCGAGAAGCAAGATGTTGACAAAATAACTGCAATGCTTCTTCAGCATTCATACTTGGCAACATCTCATCCAGCACAGAAAAACTTTTTAAAGCCTGCTCAAATGCGTGACAAAGTTGATAATTGACGCTGCTTAATTGTTCTCCAGGAAAAGCAAATGCCAACAAAGTATCACGGTATAACTGTATCCAATCAGCACAACGACGACGGTAAGTAAACCAGGTTTCTACCGCCTGCTTAAAAGTCTCAGCCCGTTCTGGAGCAATTTTTTTTAGATGTTCACAAAACACTGTTAATGTAATTATTGTAGGACCGAATTCTCGCAGTTGACTATCCCACAAGGCTAATGCATCACGTTGCACAGAAGTGAAAGCGAATTCCGCATTAAGCAATGCTTCTCCCACTAGCTCAACTGATACCCCTTGAGGTTGACGAAAAGCAACAATCAAAGTAAACCACTTCACAATTGAACGTACCAATCCCCATTCAGTCAATGGACGCCCTACTGCCATATGCCAATGATTTTCTAAGACAGTACCTCTTAACGACCGACGAATGATACGCTGCAAGCGAGGTGCCTCTTGCTGTAAATTGGGGACAACGAGAGCGAGTCTAGCTGGCTTGCCATAAGAGGAGTTCTCTGCTTGATGCAACAACCATTCCAATGCTCCTTGCACTTCTTGATAAGCATCCTCTGCCTGACAAATACTGATTTGTCGTGCCTGAGGACGCTGAACATCTAATGTCACTACTTGGGTTCCTTGTGACATAAAGGCTTGTAGTAGCTTTTGCTGATATGGACTCCACCCGTAAAAACCTACCAGCACAATCCAACGGGGAACACGGAGGCAACCTTGCTGAACAGCGTCAAGCAAAGCATCATTCATATCCGCACTATCCCAAACTTGTTGCTGCCTTAACGTATGTTGGTACGCCTCTAACCATTGTTCAAAAACATCATATTCTGGATTACGCTCATTTTCGTAAACTTGGATATCCCACTCATTTTGTAAATGCCTTGCTTGGCTTAACATTGCAGCAGTAGCAGAGATATTAAAACTTTTTTTCTGTTCATCCGATAACACCTGCCCCAAGGTTTGTCGCCAATACCATTGTTGAGCTGTTTCATTAAGTATCAAAGACATATTGGGATAATAGAAGCTCATCTGCTGACCAAGTTGCATCAACCATGCTTTATAAGGAACAACATCTGGCAAAGACACTGTCTTGCGTTGCTTTCTATCATATTCTAGGTATTGACTCTTAATGAAAACAGACAAACGGTTATTCGCTGTCAACACTAGTGTTTGCAATGATGGCAAATTAAACAATTGCTCAAATGTGATACTTTTGAACATATAAAATCCTCACCTGTTTATATATCCAACATCATACCCGATGATGATTTTAGATTGTCTTTTTTTGTCCTTCACGGCATAACTTAACTTTCTATGCAGTTACTTACTTAATACGAGGAAATTACCCAATTTGATGCTTCCCCTCCCTCGGGCCCCCCGTTAAAACATGCTCATGCCGAGCACACAAAAAAAAGGACACAACAGCCTTGTTGTGTCCTAAAAGAAAAAGATAATAATGTCAGTCGACTAATGAAGACTAAGACTCTCCAAACAACTCAGCAGCCTGACGGCGTAATTCAAACTTTTGAATTTTACCTGTTGCTGTTTTTTGAAGTTCTCCAAAAACCACTTTCTTTGGTGCTTTAAAGTGTGCCATCTTTTCACGACAATAAGCAATAATTTCAGCTTCTGTCACTTCTGGTGCATCGTCTTTAAGCTCAACAAAAGCAACAGGAACTTCTCCCCACTTCTCATCATTGAGTGCTACTACTGCACAAGTTGCCACTCCAGGGTATTTATAGATGACATCTTCTACCTCTAAAGAGGAGATATTTTCACCGCCGGAAATGATAATATCCTTAGAACGATCCTTAATCTGAACGTAGCCATCAGGATATTTCACCGCCAAGTCACCTGTATGGTACCAACCACCAGCAAAAGACTCATCCGTTGTCTTGGGGTTTTTCAAATATCCCTTCATAACAATATTGCCGCGGAACATAATCTCACCAAAAGTCTGACCGTCTGCTTTGACAGGCTCCATAGTAGCGGGGTCAAGAACATCTACATCACCTTGGAGATGGTACCGAACACCTTGACGAGCTTTCATAGCGGCTCGCTCACTAATGTCCATATCCGCCCACTCCTCTTGCTCTGCACAAACCGCTGACGGACCATACACTTCAGTAAGACCATATACATGGGTAATTTCAAACCCCATCTTCTCCATATTAGCAAGAACCGCTTCTGGAGGTGCTGCACCGGCTACAAGCCCCTTGACACTATGTTCAATACCCACCTTAAGTGCATCAGGAGCATTTGCCAGAGCTGCATGGACTACAGGAGCTGCACAATAGTGTGTAATCTTATGTTCACGGATTAAATCAAAACAAAGTTTTGGATCAAATTTTCGCAAGCAGACATTAACCCCTGCACGAGCAGCTATTGTCCAAGCGACACACCAACCATTACAGTGGAAAAGCGGTAATGTCCATAGGTAAATAGGAAATTTGGGCATATCCCACTCAAGAATCTGAGAAATTGCATTAAGTGCAGCTCCACGGTGGTGATAAACTACTCCTTTAGGATTTCCAGTTGTACCAGAAGTATAGTTAAGTGCAATAGAGTCCCACTCATCTTCTGGCATAACCCAGTTATCTAAGTCTTTGGCCTCATCCAATAAACTTTCATATGTCAATTCAGAAAATGGCTCTACATCTTTGGGGCCAAGGTAGTCATTAACCTGAATAATCGTGAGATTAGGACAAGCCTTCTTAATTTGCGGTATATGATAGTGGAACTCACTATCCACCAATAAAATTTCTGCCTCACCATGTTGCAAACAGAAAATTAATGCTTCAGTATCAAGGCGCACATTAAGTGAACATAAAACACCGCCTGACATAGGAACGCCAAAGTGGGCTTCTACCATCGCAGGGGTATTATAGAGAAGAACTGCCACCGTAGAATTACGCTTAATACCGCGTTGACGTAAGGCTGCAGCCAAACGACGGCAACGGTCAAACGTCTCTCTCCATGTCTGACGATAGTCACCATGAATAATCGCCGTACGCTTACCATAAACGTCAGCAGAACGGCGAATAAAATCAATAGGTGTCAGAGGAGTATAATTCGCTGAGTTTTTACCCAGACCTGTATCATAGTCTGCCATGAGACCTCCATAATATAGTAAAAAAATAAGCTCTAGTTCTCACTATGATAGACCTAACATTTAGAAAAAGTCACTAGCGAAATATTAAGAATTACCCTAATATCATGGAAAACCCTAGGTTCAGTATGGTTTTTACTATTGAACACCCCTTTGGAAACAATGAATGGGCTTTATGTTACAATGCCACTGCTTTCTTTTTAATCAATATCATGAATACTGAACAGCTTAAATTACTTCGTGATAATGCCAAATTAGCCGATTTAGATCGTAGCTGGGCTTCTTTGCAACGTTTTCTCGCACTCGTCAATCCTGCAGATATTATGGCAATCTGTGATGAGTTGCTTGCTCTGCGTGCAGGTAATTCCAAGACTCCCAGTATTCGTCCTTCTAAACAGGCCTTAGAACATATTCTGCAAGCAGAAGTTGCAGTCCCCTCCTGTGATAAGATTAAAAACGGCTACGCCATTCGTTATGCAGGCTTTACCTATGATGAATCCAAAGAGGGGCCTGAAGATGGTGCACTATGGACAGCTCAAGAACGCTATATTCACCAGTTACGCGAGAGTGGAGAGTTGCCAACCTTTATTAAGCAGTTAGAACAAGAGGCATTCATCCCCACTTGGCAACTAACCGTTGAAGTCGGCAAGCGTAAAAATTATGAGGGCACATTGATCTTTCGCTATATTCGTGAAGATCACGCTGTAACGCAGCAGTTGAGTTTTTTATAAAAACATGTGCTGCAATAACTGCCGCTTACCCCAGAAACCACAAAATCACGCTTGTCGAATTTTTTGTAAAAACGTTTGCTGCAATACCTCCCATAATATCCTCCGCACACAGAAAAATTAAGAAATTATCTACCGTGGAGGCATCTCATGGGCACGAGGCTTACGACCTCGCTTAGACACAAAATAATCATATAGTGAGTTAGGCACCAAACGTAATAACTTACCCACTATCCCCATCTGCCAAGGAATCACCTTGTATGAATTTCCTCTAGCAATCACCTTGACCGCCTCACGGGCAAAATCATCGACTGGCATCAGAAATGGCATCTTATACGGATTAACCTTGGTCATAGGTGTATCAATAAAGCCTGGTGCAATAGTAACCACTTGCACACCTGTACCATATAAATCCACACGAAGGCTCTCACAGTAAGTTCGTACCGCTGATTTAGAGGAGCAATAAGCACTAGCTCCTGGTAATCCTCTAACACCTGCCACACTGCTAATACCGACCAGTGTTCCCTTACCACACTTTTTCATATTGGCGATAAAGGGTTCAAAAGTAGCTACCAAACCAAATACATTGGTTTCATAGACTCGTTTAAAAGTTTCAAAATCCTCTAGATACTCAGTAACAGTACCTACGCTAATGCCAGCGCAGGCTAATACAATATCTGTAGGCCCCAATGTCTGAAAATCATAAGCAGCGGCATGCAAAGCATCTCTGTCAGCAACATCTAGCACATAAATTTTATGTTCGCCAGGTAACTCTGCCTCTAAAGCACGTAGGGCGTCTTCACGACGCCCTACTAGTCCCAATGTGGCTCCTGCTTTCGCATAGGCGTGCGCTAAAGCTCGCCCCAAGCCGCTACTTGCACCTGTGATAAATATGCGCAAGATAGCTCCTATTTGCCAATCAGTCTTATTGTTGAGATTGTAAGTAATTTTCCAAGCCCATTTTCTCGATAAGACCAAGTTGTTGTTCTAACCAGTGAGCATGATCCTCTTCGGTATCAACTAATTGAGAAACCAAGATTTCGCGACTTACATAATCGCCCTCTTCTTCACAAAGTTTGATACCTTTTTTGAGGTTTTCACGTACAGTTAATTCTACCTCTAAATCAGCTTTAAGCATACTAGGAACATCCTTACCTACTTTTAAAGGCTCTGGACGCATATTAGGAGTACCCTCAAGCAACAATACACGACGGATTAAATCTTCAGCATGCTCTGTTTCTTCTCCCATCTCGTGGTTAAGACGCTCAAAGAGTTTTGAGTAACCCCACTCAGCATACATACGAGAATGGATAAAGTACTGGTCACGTGCAGCTAACTCACCCGCGATAAGGAAATTAAAATAATCAACAACTTTTTGACTGCCTTTCATGACATTCTCCTATTTGCAAAAATTTTCAACGTTGTTATTTTACAGTGAAGTCAACTCAAAAAGGTTGCAAAACCGCATCAATAGTACATCTCGTAAATGCGACTAGCTCCTATTCATATTTGGATTTGGATTGCTGAGCTAAAATTAAAGACTAATCTACTGACAATTTCAAAGGAGTCCAAACACATACCTCCAAAAGAAAAACAGGCACTTCAGTTTAGTGAAGCACCTGTTTCAGATAGGGGAATATTCTCATATATTATTAATCTCGCCTTTGGCGATGAGAATCTATACAAGACCTCCCACAATAGTGACAATATCACTCTTATCTATGGAGTTTTAGCGTTTCATCAGCTCAAAAAACTCCTCATTAGTCTTGGTAGAGCGAATCTTATCCAAGATAAACTCCATTGCCTCTACCTCATCCATCTCATGGATAAACTTACGAAGCACCCATGTTTTTTGGAGAGTTTCTGGCTTCATAAGCAACTCTTCACGGCGAGTACCAGACTTATTCAAATTAATAGCTGGATAGAGGCGTTTTTCCGCTAAACGACGTTCTAGATGAACTTCAGAGTTACCCGTTCCCTTGAATTCCTCATAAATCACTTCATCCATACGACTACCTGTCTCAATCAATGCCGTACCAATGATAGTGAGAGACCCTCCCTCTTCGATATTGCGTGCAGCCCCGAAAAAGCGCTTAGGACGTTGCAATGCATTGGCATCAACACCGCCTGTCAATACTTTACCTGATGAGGGAACCACGGTGTTATAGGCACGAGCTAGACGAGTAATCGAGTCTAATAAAATAATCACATCTTTTTTCAATTCAACAAGACGTTTTGCCTTTTCAATCACCATTTCAGCTACTTGTACATGACGTGTAGCTGGTTCATCAAAAGTAGAAGCTATCACTTCACCGCGTACAGTACGCTGCATCTCTGTTACTTCTTCTGGACGCTCATCAACCAATAACACCATGAGAATTGCATCAGGATAATTAGTCGTCAACGAATTCGCAATCTGCTGCATCATCACTGTCTTACCCGATTTAGGACTGGCTACAATCAATGCCCGCTGCCCTTTACCCATAGGTGCAAAAATATCCAAAATACGGCCCGTACGATTCTCATCACTGCGAATATCTCGCTCAAGGATTAAAGGTTCGTCTGGGTGCAAGGGAGTCAAGTTTTCAAACATAATACGGTGCTTCATTGCTTCGGGAGCAACACCGTTGACTTTTTCTACTTTTACAAGAGCAAAATATCGCTCTCCGTCTTTAGGCACCCGCACTTCACCCTCGATAGAATCTCCTGTCAAAAGGTTAAAACGACGAATTTGTGAGGGAGAGATATAAATGTCATCGGTACTGGCTAGATAAGAAGAGTCGGGAGAGCGTAAAAAACCAAAACCATCAGGTAGAACTTCAAGAACACCGTCCCCAAAAATTTGCTCGCCCATCTTAGCACGACGCTTCATAATTTGGAACATTAATTCTTGTTTGCGGAAACGGTTAGCGTTTTCAATTTCTAGGCCTGCTGCAATATCCAGTAAAGCAGACACGTGAAGTGTTTTTAATTCGTTTAAATGCATTATTATTAGGAAAGGAAAAATGGCGGGTTAGAACTAACCCGCGCGATGATTATTAAATATTACTTTCAATGAATTGGACAAGTTGTGTTTTGTTAACAGCACCCACTTTGGTAGCAACGGATTGCCCTTTGTTGAAAAGCATCAAAGTAGGAATGCCACGAATACCAAACTTAGTAGCAATATCAGGGTTCTGATCAACATCAACCTTGACCACTTGTACCTTATCGGCAAACTCGCTAGCGACATCATCCAAAATAGGAGCAATCATCTTACAAGGACCACACCAAGGTGCCCAGTAATCTACTAATACAGGTTTATCTGCTTGCAATACATCAGCATCAAAGCTCTCAGTAGTTGCGTGTTTAATAATATCACTCATGGTAAATGCTTAGAAAAAATAAAATTGAAGAAATTCTGTCTACAAGAGACCTCTACTCTCACTAGATGATGTGCTATTTAATGCTTAGACGAATGTGCTACAAAAATCTAGTGATACGCTTATCATTCCACAATCTGCAACTGTCAGCAAAGATATACTCACTACCGTTGTGGATTTATAGTATACAACGCCTGCTATTTTACCTTTTTTTTACTCAGAGAGGGATGGAATTTCCTTCTAATGAAGAAAATTCCATCCTTTACAATCGGTAATTCAGCATGCCTATCACTTTAGGCAACATAGAAATGATCTGTCAACTACACTATGACTACTATAAGCCTTATTTGTTGTTGAGTTGTTCTTCAAGTGCCTTAACTGCAGTTTCTAGTGTCTCTACACGTTCACGTAGGCTATCCACCAATGCACGCTGAATATCCAACTCCTCACGGGTGACCAAATCCATCTTAGCAAACCCCTGAGCCATAAATGCTTTGACATTTTTCTCAATATCTGCAGCAGGACTTTTGGCGATAAGTTCTTGGACATTGCGTTGGAACTCTTCAAACATTTCGTTAGGTTTAATCATGCTATACCTCTCAAACTAATCAGGTTACTATCATAACGCAAAATCGTCTTTTAATAATGACAAAATAGACATAGCCACAATAACACCTCATCGTTTTCATAAGATAATCACTTAAATATCGCTAATCCCTATACAATCATACCATCAGCAATAAAAACTGTTGTATAGATACTTATTCAATCCAGAAAATTACATTATTGCAGAGCACATAAAAAAACAGATTGGGTATGCAAAACACACCCAACCTGTCTGTAGCAAAGACGTAAGCTATCCTCGGATAATTATCATTAGGCTTTCTTAGTGAAGCTGAACTTATCCTCTTTTACATCAACCATAATTGTGTCGTTAGGGCCAAAGTCTCCCTCTAAGAGGCATTTCGATAATGGGTTTTCGATAAGTTGTTGGATAGCACGTTTAAGTGGACGCGCACCAAAAACAGGATCAAAACCACTCTCAGCAATCTTGGCCAATGCTGCATCACTCACCTCAAGATGCATTTCATTGGCTGCAAGACGTTGTTCTAGACGAGCCAATTGAATACGAGCAATATTAGCAATATGCTTATTATCCAAGCCGTGGAATACCACTACCTCATCAATACGGTTCAAGAACTCAGGACGGAAAGATTGTTTTAACTCTTCCCATACTACAGTCTTCACAGTTTCATAAGGCTCACCGCTTAAACCCTGAATTTGAGTTGAACCAATATTTGAGGTCATGACAATTACTGTATTGCGGAAATCTACTGTACGACCTTGACCATCAGTCAAACGGCCATCATCCAATACTTGCAATAAGATGTTAAACACATCAGGATGTGCCTTTTCAATCTCATCAAGCAAGATGACACTGTAAGGTTTACGACGTACCGCCTCAGTCAAATAACCGCCCTCTTCATAACCCACATATCCTGGAGGTGCGCCAATAAGACGAGCTACAGAGTGTTTCTCCATAAACTCACTCATATCAATACGAACCAAATGGTCTTCTGAGTCAAATAAGAAGTTTGCAAGGGCTTTAGTTAGCTCTGTCTTACCCACACCAGTCGGACCTAGGAATAAGAACGAACCATAAGGTTTGCTAGGATCTGATAATCCAGCACGGGAACGACGAATTGCATCAGATACCAAGCGCACTGCTTCATCTTGACCAACTACGCGTTTGTGAAGCTCATCCTCCATCGCAAGCAGTTTGGCACGTTCACCTTGCATCATCTTGGCCACAGGAATACCTGTCGCACGAGAGACTACTTCAGCAATTTCCTCAGTGCCTACCTCAGTACGAAGCAGCTTATTCTCACCCTCAGATTTCTCTGCCGATTTTAAGCGTTGTTCAAGCTCAGGCAATTTACCATATTGCAACTCAGATAATTTACCAAAATCTCCCTTGCGTTGATAATCTGCCATTTGTGCCCGCACACGGTCAATCTCTTCCTTAATAGATTGTGCCCCTTGTACAGACGCTTTTTCAGCTTTCCACACTTGTTCATAATCATCGTACTCACGTTGCAATTTAGCAAGCTCATCCTCAATATGTTGGAGACGGCGTTTAGAGGCATCATCGTCCTCTTTGCGTACTGCCTCACGCTCAATCTTGAGTTGGATAATACGACGGTCTAATTTATCCATCACTTCTGGTTTAGAGTCGATTTCCATACGGATACGTGCTGCCGCTTCATCGATCAGGTCAATAGCTTTATCAGGCAAGAAACGGTCGGTAATATAACGATTACTTAATTCAGCTGCAGCCACAATTGCAGGGTCAGTAATCTCAACACCATGATGAATTTCATAACGTTCCTTCAAACCACGTAAAATCGCAATAGTAGACTCTACATCAGGCTCATCAACCAATACCTTTTGGAAACGACGCTCAAGTGCTGCATCTTTCTCAATATACTTACGGTACTCATCTAAAGTTGTCGCACCAATACAATGTAACTCACCGCGAGATAAAGCTGGTTTAAGCATATTACCTGCATCCATTGCACCCTCTGCCTTACCAGCACCAACCATAGTGTGAATTTCGTCAATGAAGACAATATTTTGCCCCTCATCTTGAGCAAGTTCTTTAAGCACAGCTTTTAGACGCTCTTCAAACTCACCACGGTATTTAGCGCCAGCAAGTAAAGATGCCAAATCCAAGGCTAATACACGTTTACCACGCAAAGTCTCTGGAACTTCATCATTCACGATACGTTGTGCTAAACCCTCAACAATAGCGGTTTTACCCACTCCAGGTTCACCAATTAGCACAGGATTGTTTTTACTACGGCGCTGTAAAATCTGAATAGCACGACGAATTTCATCGTCTCGTCCAATCACTGGGTCTAACTTGCCTTGACGTGCACGCTCAGTCAAATCAGTAGTGTATTTTTTCAACGCCTCTCGATTAGATTCGCCCTCTTGTTCGGTCACACTACTACCTCCACGTACATCCTCAATGGCTTTTTCAAGTGCCGCTTTTTGTAAACCACATTCGCGTAAAAGTTGACCAACATCTGTCTTATCCTCAGCCAATGCTAATAAGAAAAGCTCACTGGCAATAAAATTATCACCTCGTTTGGCTGCTTCTTTGTCAGTACGCAACAAAATCTGGTTCAAAGTACGGCTAATCTGTACTTCATCTGCCCCTTCCACTTTGGGAAAGTTATTAATGACTGTTTTTAGTTTGTTTTGCAAATTGGCGACCTGTACTCCTGATCTTGCCAACAAGCTAGCTACACCAGAGTCAGCATCTGCCAACATTACAGCCAGTACATGGGCTGGCTCAATATACTGGTTATCATTTCGTGCCGCCAAGCTTTGAGCATCACCCAAAGATTGCTGGAACTTTGTTGTTAGTTTGTCAAATCTCATAATCTTCTATCCTTTACTGTCGAATACTATCCGTATTCTGATGTTGCATATATTGGGGACAGATGATGTTTTTCAAGAGGATTAATTAAATTTTTTAGGGATAAAGTGTTATACCCCATGGCAAAATATGGGATGCAGGTACTACAGCCTGCCAAGATTACCCATTCCTCTACTTAATATTTACCCATTATTGATAGCCTCTTACATAGTCAGTGTAATTAATATATGTTATGATGCCGACGCTGGTTGTCCCTTAGTAAGGTATTTCCATTAACATGCAATCTTACTCTATACCTATTCCTTTGAATTAGTACTACCATGAATACCCCTGTTCCTCTTGTCCTAGATACCTGCGTGCTTATGCATACTTTCACGCGTAATTTATTATTAAGATTAGGAGAAAACGGAATCTGTATCCCTTTGTGGAGTGAAGAAATTCATGCGGAATGGCTACGCAATGCTCCTCGTATCTGGAAGGTAGAAGATAGCGTTGTAGAAAACGAATGGCAAATGATGCAAACTCGATTTCCCCATTCTCTTATTGCTGTTGATATGGAAAAATACCCGCTACGTTTTAAACGTATTGACAAGAAAGACCGCCATGTTGCCCTCTGTGCTTTTGTAGGACAACAATCGCTAGGCTCCTACACCAGCACTCTATTAACGTGGAATATCAAGGATTTTCATAAGAAAGAGCTTCGTGACCAAGGTATTACACTTGCAACACCAGACCAATACCTCACTGAACTTTGGCCAACAAAATCGGAATTACTCAAAGAACTCTTCGTACTCGGGCAACAGGACTATATCACTCTTGAAATGCCTACTTATTCGATTGAAGAAATTTTAAAAAGAGATAAGTTATATCGTTTAGCAAAAATCTATAGTGCAACGCTAGTTAGTTAGTTTTCTTGGTTGCAGTTGCTGTGCGGCCAGTAGCACTAGATTTTTTGTTTGCCTCACTTTTTTTCATTGCAGAGCTTTCTGCTGGATTAACCCCTGTGAGAGCTTGTGAACTGGCACTAGGGCCGATGCGGATAGGGGCTACTGGTGCTCGCTCATTAGGGGTAAGAATACGCACCAGATATTCATTGGGTTCTACCATATTCATCTCTTCTCGGGCGTAGTCCTCTAGAGCCTGAGTACCTGACTTCAGGTCATCAATTTCCGCTTGCATGGCAGCGTTACGGGCCATCATGGCTTTATTGGTCTCTTTTTGTTGTGCTAACTGCTGATTCAACTCATCTACTCGTTTGTAACCTGAGTTACCCAAGCGTAATGGATATTGAATCGCTACACAAGCCAAAATCAGAAGTAACCAAACCCAGCGCATGATGACCTAACTGCTTAATTAAGCCAAATTGTAAAAGGCATCACGGCCAGGATACTCAGCAATATCAGCTAATTCTTCCTCAATGCGTAATAACTGATTGTATTTCGCCATACGGTCAGAACGAGACAATGAACCTGTCTTGATTTGCATAGCATTGGTTGCTACCGCAATATCAGCAATGGTAGAGTCCTCAGTCTCTCCTGAACGATGAGAAATAACCGCAGTATAGCCAGCACGTTTAGCCATTTCGATAGCAGCAAAAGTCTCTGTCAAGGTACCGATTTGGTTAATCTTAATAAGAATAGAGTTAGCAATACCTTGTTTGATGCCTTCTTTAAGAATTTTAGTATTGGTCACAAATAAATCATCACCCACTAATTGGACGCGGTCTCCCAATAAATCTGTGAGGATTTTCCAACCTTCCCAATCGTTTTCTGCCATACCATCCTCAATAGTCACGATAGGATATTTATCGCACCAAGAAGCAAGTAAATTTGCAAACTCGGTTGAGGTCAAAGAAATACCGCCCTCACCAGCTAAATGATATTTGCCATCTTTATAGAATTCAGAACTTGCGCAGTCTAAACCTAGTACAACATCTTGGCCTGCAACATAACCTGCTTTCTCAATAGCACGTAAAATTAACTGAATAGCAGCTTCGTGGTTTTCAACGTTGGGGGCAAAACCACCCTCATCCCCTACAGCTGTTGACATACCTGCATCATTAATAATTTTTTTCAAGGCATGGAACACTTCCGCCCCCATGCGCAATGCCTCACGGAAGCTAGATGCTCCCACAGGTAAAATCATGAACTCTTGCAGATCAAGGGTATTGTTAGCATGCGCACCTCCATTAATCACATTCATCATAGGAACTGGCATGCTCATAGGGCCACTACCACCAAAATAGCGATACAAAGATAACCCTGCCTCGTCTGCTGCTGCACGTGCTACCGCCATACTAACTGCTAAAATAGCATTAGCACCAAGACGCTCTTTATTATCTGTACCATCTAAGTCAATAAGTGTACGGTCAATAAAAGTTTGCTCCTGAGCATCTAAACCGATTAATGCTTCGGAAATTTCAGTGTTAATGTTTTCCACTGCTTTCAACACGCCTTTACCGAGATAGCGTGATTTATCACCATCACGTAACTCAATCGCTTCACGTGAACCAGTAGAAGCTCCTGATGGCACTGCTGCACGCCCCATGGCACCCGACTCAAGCAATACATCACACTCTACCGTAGGATTGCCACGTGAGTCTAAAATTTCACGACCAATAATATCAACGATTGCACTCATGAATAAATTCCTAAAAATCTAAGATAAAAATCAATAAGTTGGTAAACTCACCGCACTATATTCATATCAAATGACGGATACACACATCATAGGTTTTACACACCAGGAACAATAATGGCATCCACTTTAGCAGCCCCCTCGCGTGCATTACGTGCACGGCGATACTGCGGTGAATTGTAATAGTTTTGAGCTGCCTTTACACTAGGAAACTCAATAATAACAGTACGTTTAAAACCTTTGCCCTCTAAAACAACCTCTTCACCGCCGCGTACTAATAATTTTGCATCATAAGCTCGCATTGCTAGTGTAGATAAAGCCTTATACTGCTCGTATTGTGCAGGATTTGTCACATCAACGTGAATTACCATATAAGCTGACATATTGCCTCCTTAGGACTTAAAAGTCATTATGTGTTAAACGTATTTTCCAAAAAAGGTTGTGCTTTTACGATTCCATCTATCGTCTTCAATGTGCGCAACAATGCTGACATATGATGTAAAGGAACTGCATTGGGGCCATCTGACAAGGCTTGACTTGGATTAGGGTGAGTTTCCATAAACAACCCAGCCACACCCACTGCTACAGCTGCTCTCGACAAGACCGGCACAAACTCTCGCTGCCCACCAGATGAAGCACCTTGCCCACCAGGCAACTGCACAGAATGTGTTGCATCGAACACGACAGGACAACCTGTTTCTCGCATAATAGCCAATGATCTCATATCAGAAACAAGGTTATTATAGCCAAATGATGCACCACGCTCACACACCATAATGTTGGAACCGTCACCACCAGCTGCTATTGCCGCCTCACGTGCTTTATTCACAACCTGTACCATATCATGTGGTGCTAGGAATTGCCCTTTCTTGATATTGACTGGTTTTAATGTCGCTGCACAAGCCTGAATGAAATCAGTCTGACGACATAAAAAAGCAGGGGTTTGCAGTACATCCACAACACTAGCCACTTCTGCTACCTGTGCAGTCTCATGCACATCAGTCAATACAGGCACATTAAAATGCTGGCGTACATCAGCAAGAATCTGTAAGCCTTTATCCATTCCTAAACCACGGAAAGACTTACTAGAGCTACGGTTTGCTTTATCAAAAGAGCTTTTATAGATAAAGGGAATACCAAGCTCATGTGTAATTTCCAGCAACTGGCCACAAACGTCAAACACCATATCGCGAGATTCAATAACACAAGTCCCTGCGATAAGAAAGAATGGTTTGTCTAGCCCGACCTCAAAATGCGTGAGTTTCATACTATTTTTCCGCTTGATAATCTAAAGCAGCCTTCACATAGCTATCAAACAATGGGTGGCGACTACGTGGAGTAGAAGTAAACTCAGGATGGAATTGAACCCCCATAAACCAACGATGATTAGGAATCTCCATAATTTCAGGAAGGTTTTCTGTCGGGGTACGGGCACTAATCACCAAGCCAGCCTGCTCTAATCGAGGAACATAAACATTATTTACTTCATAACGATGGCGGTGACGCTCTGTCACTTGGTCTCCATATACACGATGAGCTAAGGTACCCGCTTTAATAGGTACTGTCTGAGCACCTTTACGCATAGTACCCCCAAGGTCTGAGCTCTCAGTGCGAACTTCTACCTTGCCCTCATGGTCTACCCACTCAGTAATCAAGGCCACAACGGGATGAGGTGTAGCAGGATCGAATTCCGTACTATTGGCTCCACCTAATTGTGCTACATGACGTGCAAATTCAATTGTAGCTAACTGCATACCCAAACAAATACCAAGGTAAGGTACATTGTGTTCGCGGGCATAGCGAATTGCTTTAATTTTACCTTCTGTACCGCGCTTACCAAAACCGCCTGGTACTAAAATTGCATCAAGATTTTTAAGTATGTCAGTACCCTTGGACTCAATTTCTTCAGAATCAATATACTCAATGTTGACCTTGGTCTTGTTATGGATACCTGCATGGTTTAAGGCTTCAATAAGAGACTTATAAGATTCTGTAAGGTCCACATATTTACCGACCATACCGATAGTAATCTCATGCTCTGGATGCTCTAAATCATAGATAATCTTGTCCCAAGCTGACAAGTCTGCCTCAGGAGGATTGATACCTAAAGCGTCACAAATCAGCTGGTCTAAACCTTGTTCATGCAACATCTTAGGAATCTTGTAAATAGTATCGGCATCCCATACAGAAATCACAGCATCGAGAGGAACATTAGAGAAAAGGGAAATCTTTGCTCGCTCATCATCAGGAATTGGACGGTCAGCACGACATAACAACGCATTAGGATAGATACCTATTTCACGTAGTTTTTGTACAGAATGCTGTGTCGGTTTGGTCTTCAACTCACCTGCTGAAGCAATAAATGGCACTAATGTCAGGTGAATAAAAGCGGTGTTTTGACGACCAACACGCAAACTCATCTGACGAGCTGCCTCCAAAAATGGAAGAGATTCAATGTCCCCTACCGTACCACCGATTTCTACAATAGCCACATCAGCATGACCATCGTAGGCTTTACTCGCACCTCGTACGATAAAATCCTGAATTTCATTGGTGATATGTGGAATGACTTGAACAGTTTTGCCTAGATAGTCACCACGGCGCTCCTTGCGCAGTACAGATTCATAAATCTGACCTGTGGTAAAGTTGTTTGCCTTGTGCATGCGAGCCGAGATAAAACGCTCGTAATGCCCTAAATCAAGATCAGTCTCTGCACCATCTTCGGTGACAAAAACCTCACCGTGTTGTAATGGGCTCATGGTGCCTGGATCCACATTAATATAAGGATCCAACTTTAACATTGTCACTTTAAGACCGCGAGACTCTAAAATAGCAGCTAAAGACGCGGCGGCGATTCCCTTGCCTAGAGAAGAAACAACACCACCGGTAACGAAAACATATTTTGTCATGGGATTCATGCCCAGTACGGGCTTAGTAGGAAAGTACAATTATAACAAAAAAAATTTTAAACAGTGGGACATTCTATATCAAAAATAAGTATATCTCACCACATGGAAAAACACAGGGGCAGCAAACAAGACAGAATCAATTCTATTCATCACACCACCATAACCAGATACCATACGTCCCCAATCCTTGGCACCCAAACTGCGTTTTACCGCAGACAAAGATAACCCTCCAAAAAAACCACAGATTACAATGATAAATGAGAACAAAGCGGCATATCCCACACTAAAGGGGGTAATCCACCACAACGCTGTCCCTATCGCAATCGCCATAATACTCCCTCCAATAAAACCCTCAACCGTAATTTTAGGATTTACATTGGGAGCAATAGGACGCTTACCAATCAATTTACCAATTACATATTGGAAGAAATCACTCAACTGTGCCACAATAAGCAGGTAAAGCAACAACATTAACCCTTGCCCATCATACTCAATATTTGTCAACAACAATAAAGCAGGAGCATAACTTAAGCAGTAGATGGTTAACATCATCCCCCACTGTAATTTAGCTGTCCGCTCAAAGAATTTTTCTGTATCACCAGACAGCGCTTGTATCGTAGGCAAAACAATAAATCCGTATACTGGCAAACCAATCACAAACATGCTGTACCAATCCGTACCAATCAAAATATATTGAACTGGAATAGCAACATAGAAACACAACACTAATGCCCAATAATCTGAACGCTCTGTCGGAGTCAATGTCATAAACTCGCGCAAAGCAAAAAAAGACATCATAGCAAACAACAACAAGGTAATGATTTTGCCAAAAATAAAGCAGACCACCAACACTGCAAGCATCGCCCACCAGGCATTAATGCGACGATTAAGGTTATCCACCATACTTGAAGTAGGATGCTTGTGGGATAAACGATACCCGATAAGCGTTATCACCGACAAAACCACCAACAAGCCCAGCATCCCCCACCAAAACTTATCAGGGATATTGACAAATAACTGTTGCCAAAAATCAAACATGTTCCCCTCCTTTTTTCGATGTTATTGGCTGTGAAGACTCTGATAAGGTAGCTGGCGATGACTCTTCCACTACTGGTTGTATTGGAATCGATGCTGTTACCTCTTGCTCTGCTAATTGCCCAAGCTCTGTCTGTTCTAGCGTTTTTTCTTTCTTATCAGCAGCTTTTTCCTTTTTGTACTGAAAATCTTGTGGCAAAGCCCCTTCAGGTTTAGATAAATCAATAACAGCCTGTCGAGCACGCTCTAAAAAGTGCTCTTTAGACTCGGACAAATCAATTTCTAGTGGAGCTCCAAATGTTGCCATACAGCTCACAGGCAAAGGCAATAATGCCCCCTTTGGTAAACTACGTCGTGTATTATCCAAATAGACAGGGATATACTCAATGTGAGGGTATTTACGTGAAAGATGATAAAGCCCTGATTTAAATGCAGCAGGCTCTGCCTCATAACGACGCGTCCCCTCGGGAAAGATAATCAACGAGTCTCCTTGATCCAAAGCCTCATACAAAGGAGCAAGTGGATCTTCCTCTCCCTGCCCTGAACGCTCAATCAACACAACATTTAATGCATCTCTTGCAATAATGCCACGAATTCCACCCTTGCCCCAGTAATCTTTAGCTGCCACAGGGCGAGTCACACGGCGTAAATCAGCATCCAAAGAAGACCAAATCGTCATCGTATCTAGATGACTGGAATGATTGGCAAAATACACTCTTTGTGCTGTTGATGGCTTACTATGTCGCCAATAAGGATAAGCACCAATCATTATTTTGGTCAAACTAGATAAAAAAGTTCCTAGCATGATTATTTTCCATAATTATGACAGCCCCTATTCTAACCTATAAAAACCATACTCTCACTAAAGTTTTCATACCTCAACGTCATAAAGTTAAGTAGGAAATTCAGATATCCTTTATAATAGATACAGAGAGTTAAGATTATTCACTTAATTTAGTCATAACCATAAAACAAAGGAGTTTCTATGTTTCCAGAATACCGTGACTTGATTTCTCGTCTTAAAAACGAAGATGCACACTTTGCTCGTTTATTTGAGGAACACAACGAACTAGATCACAAAATCATCCGTCTAGAGCAAAACCCAGCTTCTAGCAACTCTGATGAGATTGATGTGTTAAAAAAACAAAAATTAGCAATTAAGGATCAACTTTACATATTGCTTAAAAAGGCTTCTGAAGCCTAATGATTGCATAGAAGCTCAGGCTTTTAATTAAGCAATCCTAGCTATACAAGCCCTTGTGAGAATACAATGATTCTTTAAAGGGCTTTGATAAAACAAGGCAACCCAATTCTCATTGGGTTGCTTTTTTTGCGTCTTTTATACACAATAATGAAAATCAACTGTTTTTATTAAGTAGTAAATACCTTATTTTGATAAAGCAGGTTATGTATTTAACATTCACCGACTGGTAGTGCAATTTTAAACTATGGACTCTTTGCAAAGTATTCGTGTTTTTTGTCAAGTCGTCAGACTAGGAAGTTTTACTGCTGCAGCAGAGTTTCTAGGCATCTCTACCGCTATGGCAAGTAAACACATCAATAGTCTAGAACAACATGTACAAACCAAACTACTCAATCGCACCAGTCGCAAATTGAGCCTAACAGAACTTGGCGAGCATTACTATCAACAATGCCTCAGTGCACTTGACACCCTAGACAGTGCTTTATTAGAGATGCAACAAGGCACTATCACTCCCAAGGGAACCTTAAAGATTACTATCCCACTTATTTGTTGCACCCCTTATTTTGCCAATATTCTCAATGCCTTTAGAGAGCAATACCGCGACATCCAACTATCTATCTACTTAGAAAACAAGCACACCAATCTTGTTGCAGAAGGGTTTGACTTAGCATTGCGAGTAACACGCTCTCTTGAACCAGGTATTATTGCCAAGCCATTGACCAAAGTCAGATTTCATTTAGTGGCTAGCCCTAGCTATATTATGCGTCATGGCAAGCCCCAAGATTTTCAGGACTTAAAAAATCACTATGGAATAATGCCTAATTATACCCAGCTACATCTCCCCCTTCAGGTGATTGCAGACTCCAATAATACGCTAATGACTAGGGAAATGGCACTCGCAGGCATGGGAATTGCTTTCTTACCTCATTGGTTGACTGATGAATATATTCAGAGCGGTCGACTAGTGCAGGTACTAGATGAGGATGAGAGTGAGATGCAATCCCCCACTATTTACGCGGTCTATGCTGATCGTAAGTTCCTAAGTGCTAAAGTACGAGCATTTATTGATTTTTTGGTGGAAAAGGCCGCCTCTAAAGAGCATAAGTTTTAAATACCCTACCCTCTCTGTCCATATAGCTATTGCACAATTTCTCTCAAGTCATTACCTAAATATTGCATTTTCACTGCAACCATATATTTAGACTCCAGATAGCATGCCTAAGTTCCGAATAATATCTAGGTCTCAATAACTCACCAAAGAAGCAAAAGAGACTCACCAAAGAAACAAAAGAGAAACCAGCTATGTTGGCATAGGGATCAATCCCTCCATATCATCAGGAGAAATAAGCAACAAGTCATCTGGCAAACTCTCTGCACTAATCTGCAAAATTTCAATTAACTTACGATCAATGCGACGAATACGCCCCCCATCATTAATTAATGTCTTAAATGCTGCACGGTCAATCGCCTTTTCACGCAATTTATCCAAATATTCATTTTGGAAACTAACGTCAAAACCATGAGCATGGTGACGAAATGCATCAAACTGGTGATACCAATCAGTAGATTTAGGAGAAAAAAGCGATAAACGCACAAAGTATTGCAAGGTCACAAACAAATGTTGACGTAGTTGCATACGAGATTCAAAAACATTGGACTCTGTGGATGACAAGGCAGTAAACATATGCTTTTGGAGACCCTTGGCTTCTTTGACTGCATCAAGCAAATGTGAGCCTGCCAAATAAAGCTGAAACAGACGGTCTCGCACCTGAGAGTCTGTTACGTTCATTTGACTATTAAAATCAAGAATTTCACTATAAAGTTGCTTGATTTGCTCTTCATAAAGCCCTTTCACATCAAGTACTAATGGCAACTCAGGTGCTGGCAAAGGCTCATGATTTTGTAAATCACGCAAACGTTCGATAGGAATATAAGCTGAACGGCAAAGCACTTCTAAACACAGCGTCATCAGATGCTTGGTTTCCCAGAAAATGGCTCGTACTGCAGTATCCCCAGATAACAACATATTTTTGTCTAAATAACGGGCTTTAACCGTAGGAACCTCAGTTGGCTCTGATGCCGTAACAGATTCTTCTGCATCAGGCTTTGCCCCTTGAGGCAACATACTTTGTTGCGATTGGCTAGGCAACCATTTCCTGAGTAGATTTGCCAGTTGCTCTTGCATAGGCCAGAATACAATCACCCCTAAAACATTAAACAAGGTATGGAACAAAGATAATTGTAACAAGCTATTAAATCCTGCCCACTGCCCAACCCACTCTGTTAGTCGAGTCAGAGGAATCCATATAATTAACGATAGCACAGCTGTTACCACGTTAAAGGAAAGATGAGCTAGAGCCAATCGCTGCCCACTTCTAGCACTACCTAGAAAACCAACCAAAGCTGTTGATAAACTAGAACCCACATTAGAGCCAATTGCAATAGCAAAAGATTGCTCAATACTAATCTGCCCACCACCTAATGCTGCCAATGTCAAAATTAATGTTGCATGAGTTGATTGCAATATGACCGTTAGTAGCAAACCAATAAGCACAAAAGCAGCAACACCTAACGCACCCTCTAACTGGTAGGATCTAAAATCAATGGCATCCCCTACCGTATTAAATCCTGTTTTTAATGTATCAATTCCAAGAAAGATAAGTGAAATACCAATAAATATACGACCAATAGACTTCACACGACCTTTAAAAAAAGACGCGATAATCCCAAAAATAAACATGGGAACTGCTAATGGTGCTAGGCTAACACTCTTACCCACTAAGGCCAGCAACCAAATACCACTAGTCGCTCCTAAATTGGTCCCCAAAATAATAGCAATACCGCCCGCCAGACTAATCAACCCTGTTCCAAGAAAAGCTATTGTCAATAAAGAAACAAGAGTAGTTGATTGGAGGATAAAAGTTGCCACCATCCCAAATAGCATACTTCTCACAGGAGTCGCAGTACTTTTCGTCATTAATTGCTCAAGCATCCCACCCGCTGCATTATTTAAACCCTCTTCGATACATTGCATACCGAATAAAAAGAGTGCTAGGCCATAGCAAAGCTGTAACCAAGCCTCACTAAACCCAAAACTGATGCTAAGTGCTATCAGTATCAACAAGAGAGAAACATACTTGATGATATGTTTAGGGAAATGTAGTGCCATAAAATATCCCTTATCGGCCTCCAATCGCTACTGTTTAGTACAAAGGACTCAAACAAAAACCGCAAATGGCTACCATAAAAATATGACAATTTAATGAAATCACAAGTATAGCGTTTATTTGTGATTCGAATAGTATTTATTTAATTTTTTAAGAAAACGAAAAAGCCTCTTATGTAAAAAACATAAGAGGCTATAAATTCTGGCTGCCCAGACTGGGATCGAACCAGTGACCAACGGATTAACAGTCCGCTGCTCTACCGCTGAGCTACTAGGCAAGCATCAAGACTTAAAATTATGCCAATCTTTCAAAAAAAACGCAAGCCATAAAGAAAAAAAGGGGATATATTCGTTGTTTTTCCACATCATTTACGATTATTCTTCAACCATAGAGGCTCCAGCTTTTTCTGAATTCATCAAGAGCCATGTCAGGAACCTTGTTGGTGGCCAACTACTACTTCTTCTTTAATACCACTTCTTTTTTCTGAATGCACTCACCCACCAATCTTTGTCCTAAAAACAAAAACTTTATTAAAACGGTGTATCATCAATAAAAGAATCAGTATCTTCTATATCTTGCTGATCCTCTTCATTATTATCCATAGGACGGAGCAAATTATTCTGTAATACTTGTACTTGTTGATTGGCAGCATCAAGTTTCTCTTGACACACTTTAGTCAACAACACCCCTCTCTCATAAGCCTTAAGACTTTCTTCCAAAGTAAACATCTCATCTTCCATACTTTGAACAATTTGCTCAAGCTCTGCTAGTGCTTCTTCAAATGTTGTGGGTAAATCTTGTTTTGCTGCACTTTTAGTGTTCGCCATCATATTTCCTTTTGGTTAATTGACATCCTCTATGCCTGCTGTTATGACATTTCTATGCACTTGTAATGTCTTTATGGGTATTTTAACAAAAAGATTTCTCAATAAGGTTTAACAAAAGCCTTTTCACCCCCATCTAGGCTATAATGTGTTTTTTTAACGCACGACTTATGACCCTTGGTAAGTCGTTTTTTATTAATCTTTTTAAAGCGGGGGGCTCTCCATTATGTCAGACATTGCTAAAAAATCGCATGTCACTCCAGGCAAAACTCAATTAGCAGTTAGTGCCTACTTCGATGAAGAAATCTTTGCGCTAGAGCAAGAGCGCATCTTCAAAAATGCTTCAATCTACGTTGGTCACGAGAAAACTGTACCAGAACTCGGTGATTGGCGTGCTTTACCTCAAGACAATGCCGGACGCATCCTTGTCCGCAATGAAAATGGTGTTGAACTCATCTCAAATGTTTGTCGCCATCGTCAAGCCATTATGCTTGGCGGTCAAGCAGGTAATGTGACTGATCCTAATAATAATCACGGCAATTTACGCCATACCGGTGGCAATATTGTTTGCCCTCTTCACCGTTGGACTTATGACAATAAGGGAGAGCTTCTTGGTGCCCCTCATTTCGATGAGAATCCCTGTAAAAATCTCAAGAAATTTCCTCTCCAAAACTGTCATGGTTTGCTTTTCGAGGGGCCTCGCAATCCTGCACAGGATATGGCAACCCTATTCAAGTTACCAAACTTTGATTTCTCGGACTATGTCTTAGATCATGTAGAGGTTCACGAGTGTAATTATAACTGGAAGACTTTTATTGAAGTCTATCTTGAAGACTACCATGTAGAGCCATTCCATCCTGGTTTGGGTAAGTTTGTTACTTGCTCTGACCTATCCTGGGAGTTTGAGGATTGGTTCAGCGCACAACGTGTAGGTGTACACCAAGCCTTAGCAAACCCAGGTTCTAAAGTATACCAACGTTGGCATGATGAATTGCTTCAATTCCGTGGTGGTGAAGCGCCAGACTTCGGTGCAGTATGGGTCACTTACTACCCTACCCATATGATTGAGCTATACCCTCATGTATTGGTACTTTCCACTCTTTACCCTGTCAGTCCGCAAAAGACAGTGAATATCGTAGAATTCTACTATCCTGAAGAAATCGCCGCATTTGAACGCGATTTTGTGGAAGCCCAACGAGCTGCTTATATGGAAACAGCCATTGAAGATGATGAAATTGCTGAACGTATGGATGCAGGTCGCTTGGCGCTCTTTGAACGTGGAGATAATGAGGTCGGTCCTTATCAATCCCCAATGGAAGACGGTATGCAACACTTCCACGAATGGTATCACCGCATTATGGGAAGCAACCCTTGATGGATAACCATTAGGTATTAAAGAAGAGTAAGTATTAATTATTCTTTTATCAAAAAACTGGGGGCATCATAAACTATTGATGCCCCTTATCCTAGTGTCTTAACACAATCACAGAAATCTCCGATGGAACCCCCAATCTGACTGGAAAACCATTCCACAGACCTGCCCCGTTACTTAAGTACATCCATCCTTTATCATCAAGATTGTATAAACCAGAGACAAAACCGTTATTTACTTGTTTAACAATTTCAGTTAACCCCCATACCGATCCGCCATGCGTATGCCCTGATAATTGCAAATCAACGCCTTTGGCAATATTATCATAGGCATTTATGGGACGATGATCCATAAGAATAGTGGTCATGGATTGCATGTCCTCTGCCAACACATACATTCCCACAGCATGGTGCAAGGCCTTATCAAGATCTGGTCCCTCCAAACCAAATTGCAACGCCGCCGGGTCATTTACCCCAGCTATTTTTAAAGGGGTGCCATGATAATTCAATACCACATGAGCATTGTTTAACATTGTCACTCCTAGCCGCTGAAAGTGTTCCACCCAGGCTGGTGCATCAAAATAATACTCATGATTACCTGTGATACCATATACACCATAAAGTGCCTTAAGGTCGGCCAATGGAGCAATATCTTGAATTTTATCAGGCACATAGCCATCGACCATATCACCTGTTAATAAGATAACATCAGGCTTTAATGCATTCACTTTATCTACAATCTGACGTAGCCATGCCCCTCTCATCATAAAGCTAACATGCAAATCTGTTAACTGCACAATGGTAAAACCATTAAGTGACTCTGGTAAATCACGGATAGTAATCTCCACATGACGTGTCTCAGGAATTTTAGTCGCTTGCTGCACCCCCACTGTTGTCAAAATCGCAGTCACCAATAATATCCCTAAGCGCCAATGTTGCCCCCACATGCGGGGGCGTCGAAAAAGCCAACGTTTAACAAGGAAGATAGCATCGCTAAATAAGGTCAGTACACCTAATAGGATAAAAGCAACATAGGCACAACCTGCTACCCATGAAAACCACAAGGGCTGCGCAGAAATAAATGCTCGTCCCAATATCCGTTGTTCAATCACCAATAGCATGGATACCATCAGTACTAAAAGGAAGAAAAATATCCTCACCCCTTTAGTCACTGGCAGTGGATAAACAATCCGCCAAGCAATGTACAATCCCAAAAAAAGCTGTGCATAGAAAAATAAGCCCAGCATTAAGCTGCCCCTGTTGCTACAGGATGACTAGCATCTGCCACCCATTCACTCCAAGAACCAGCATACAATGCATAGTTGTGCAAACCAGCCTCTTCCATAGCAAGAATATTATGGCAAGCAGTGACGCCTGAACCACACTGATGCACAATAAGACTGTGTTGATTATATTGAGCAAAAATCTCGCGCAATTCCTCAGGCGATTTCATCAACCCCTCTGCATTGAGGTTTTGTGCAAACGGATGGTTAATCGCCCCAGGAATATGTCCAGCTACAGGATCCATAGGTTCTACATCGCCACGGTAACGCTCAGGAGCACGAGCATCTATTAAAGTAAATTGTGGGTCAGTAATATTCGCCAGTACCTGATCCGCTGTAAATACTCTCATAGGGCTAGCAGGCATAGTCCACGATACAGCTGGCAAGGGAGCTGCAACTCCACTTTCAATAGAACCACCTGCCGCTTTCCATGCCTTGATACCCCCATTAAGTACACGAACATTAGTAAAACCAACCCAACGTAACATCCACCACATATGGGCAGCAAACATCATGCTATCGGCATCATAAACAACTGTTTCCTTGGCAATATCAATGCCCCTTTTTGCCAATAAAGCAGCAAAATCGCCTCGATTAGGCAAAGGATGACGACCGTTTGTGCCTGTTTTGGGAGAACATAAATCGGTCTCATGATCAAAAAATACTGCCCCAGGGATATGCCCTTCTGCATATTGCTGAGCCCCGAGCTGATGATTCCCCAAATCATGCCGCACATCAATGAATTGACGTGAAACAGAAGGTGTGGCCAGTAACTCTGCCGCATTGATTAAAACTTTTGACATTATTATCTCCTAAAGATGCTAGTGTTTCTTGTGAATGATGGCCTCTAGTTTAGCAGTAATCGCATTTCTTTGGTCTATTACCACAATACTGACTCCGGCTAATACAATCATAGACATGCCTACCCATGCCAATAAATCCGGTATATTATTCCAAAACAAAATACCTAAAAATACGGAATAAATAAGGTTTGCATACTGAAGCACCGCTGCGATAATGGGTGAACCCGCCCCATAAGCCTGTGTCATACAGAGTTGACCGAACATACCAAACACACCTGTCATCACTAGAACAATCCATGTTTGTAAAGACAGTCCATCAAAATCCTCTAATCGCACAAACAGTAGACCTGTCAATGTACCTACTGCCGAAAAATAAAATACCGTCCTCCATACAGGTTCTCCCAAACGCCCTAAGGATTTCACTTGAAACATGGCAAAAGCAGCACAAAGCCCTGCCAATAAAGCAGCGACAATACCCATCCATTGATTTTCATTAATACTGGGACGCAACACCAAAATAACGCCTGCAAACCCCAGTAAAACAGCCATCAATCTGCCTATATTTTGTTTAATACAATGTGCAGCAAACACTACATATAAACCGATATAAAGTGAGGAGGTATAATTTAGACTCGCGGCTGTTGCTAACGGTAAAATACCAAAAGCATAAAAACTCAACCAGAGCGAAGTCACCCCTGAAACATTACGTTTAAAATGAGATGAAAAGTGCTGCGTTTTCAGGCTATGTTTGGTCAGGATAGCCCACATTAAAATACATACTACTGAAGGTAAGGCTCGGAAAAGCACGACCGAAGATAAAGAGGCTCCATTTTCTAGGACAAATTTAATGCTCGCCCCCATACATGCAAACATAAGAGAGGCGACTAACATCCAAAGCGACTGCATAATAAATTCACGATGTAATTGAGATACACCATTATTGTAGCCGTTATCGTCGCCACGTCAATAAAATAATCGTTACACACTGAAGTATCTTATGGAGTTCCACAAATAAATCTTTTAATATGCAACATCTGTAAAAGAAAAAAATAACCCCCATATTGTTGATGAAGAGGTTCCCTTTTACTTTTCACAGAGACTTGTTTTCCTACATTTATCTATTTGAAGGATTTTTGATGAAACGTATTTTTTTATTCATACTTACCAACCTTGCTGTGATGCTCGTTTTAAATATCACACTTACTTTGACAGGAGCTAACCGCTATCTAACAGCAAATGGCATTGATTACAGTGCCTTGATGATTTTTTCTGTCATTGTTGGCTTTACTGGTTCCATCATTTCGCTCTTTATGAGTAAACGTATGGCCATTATGAGCATGGGAGTACGCATCATCAATCCTAGTGCACCCGCTAACAATACCGAAGCCTGGCTAGTCGATACAGTTCACCAATTAGCTGACCGTGCAGGTATTGGTCGCCCTGATGTTGGTATATACGAAGGAGCCCCTAATGCTTTTGCCACTGGTGCTTTTAAAAATGAAGCTCTGGTTGCTGTCTCGACAGGTTTACTCCAAAGTATGGACGAAGAGGAAGTCACTGCTGTGCTTGGCCATGAAGTTGCTCACGTCGCCAATGGCGATATGGTCACATTAACTCTTATTCAAGGGGTAGTTAATACTTTCGTTGTGTTTTTTGCTCGTATCGCTGCAACTTTTATCGACCGAGCATTATCTCGTGGTGATGACCGTGATGGTGTTGGTATCGGTTACTATATCACTACAATGGTCTGTGAGATTGTTTTTGGTATTCTTGCTTCTATCATTGTGGCATGGTTCTCGCGCCAACGGGAGTACCGTGCTGATGCAGGCTCTGCCCAATTACTCGGCTCTACCCAACCCATGCAGAAAGCACTTGCTCGTTTGGGAAATTTAGAACCTGGCGAACTTGCTAAAGGGATGCAAGCTATGGGAATCAGTGACAAAATGAATGTAATGGCGCTATTCTCTACCCACCCACCTATTGAAAGTCGCATTCGTGCTTTACAGCAATTAGGCAACTAAACAATCTCCCTTGTTTTTTAAGATTTAACCAAACAGCCCTCAATGTTAAGACTAACTTTGGGGGCTGTTTCGTTTGGCATGATAAAGTTCAGCGTAAGACAGTTACCAAGACATGCTTACAGAAAGACAGCATTCCACCTTAATAGATTATGATTGCCGATTGTTTAGCCTAATAATTTCATTAATTGCTCATGCAAATTAAATGCTCGACGACGATTGCGAATAGGTTCATATTGTCCATCTGGCAACCCTTTCCACGCTAATTGGTTATCCTTGAACGCCATCGTAAAGGCCTCATTAATAACGCGTTTCTTCAGGCTATTATCTTTAATCGGACAAGCAATTTCCACTCGGCGAAAGAAGTTTCTATCCATCCAATCTGCTGAGGAAAGGTAAACCGTCTCTTGGCCCTCATTATAGAAATAAAACACTCGTGAGTGCTCTAAGAAACGCCCTACGATAGAGATTAATCGGATATTCTCTGACAATCCCTCTACACCGGCTTTAAGACTGCACACACCACGCACTACAAGGTCAATTTCTACCCCTGCTTGGCTAGCTTCATATAAAGCACCAATCGCCTGAGGTTCAATCAAGGAATTCATCTTTAACATGATTTTTGCTTTTTTGCCTTGTTTAGCCTGCTCAATCTCATGATGAATATGCTTAATCATGGTCTCATGAAGCGTAAAGGGGGATTGTAATAACTGTTTTAATGGACGGCGTGCTCCCAATCCTGTCAGTAAAGAGAACACCTTATCCATATCTTCAGTAATTTCTTTGTCGCTCGTCAATAAGCCAAAATCTGTGTATAGTCGTGCAGTACGTGGATGGTAATTCCCAGTACCAATATGACCATAACGTACAATTTTCTTGTGTTCTCGACGAAGTACTAATGCCATCTTGGCATGGGTCTTGTGTCCCACTACACCATACACTACATGAGCACCAACCTCCTCTAATTTTGCCGCCCAATTAATGTTGGTTTGCTCATCAAAACGAGCCATTAATTCCACCACCACAGTCACTTCTTTTCCTGAACGTGCAGCTTTTAGGAGTAAGTTCATTAATTCAGAGTCTTCCCCTGTGCGGTAAATCGTCTGTTTAATTGCAACTACATCAGGATCATAAGCAGCCGCTGTCAGAAAATCCAAGACGGGTTGGAAAGACTGGTAGGGATGATGTAATAACAAGTCCTGTTTAGCTATTGCAGCAAACATCTCCTCTGGCTTGCCAGTCATACGATTAAACGGTGCAGGAATAGGAGCTGTATAAGGAGAAAAATTTAACTCAGCACCGGCATCCACATCTGCAAGTGGCATGATGCGGGTAAGATTAACTGAACCATTCGTATAATAGGTATCAGCATCACGTAGACCAAACTCTTTTTGTAAGAAATGCACAAGTTGTGACGGCATATCCTTTGCCACTTCTAGACGTACGGCATTTCCAAAATTACGTTGAGATAACTCACCTTGTAATGCACGACGTAAGTCCTCAACCTCTTCTTCTAAATATAAATCACTGTTACGAGTTACACGCCACTGATAAATCCCCTTGATACTTAATCCAGGAAAAATTTCATGCACAAAAACCTGCATCAACGAAGATAGCAAGGTATAACCATGAGGCTCTCCACAGACTTCTGGTGGAATTTTTATAAGCCGAGGCAGTGCTCGTGGAGCCTGAACAATGGCAATGGAAGCATTACGCCCAAAAGCATCCTGTCCCTCAAGTGGCACAATAAAGTTCAAACTTTTATTTAAGATACGAGGAAATGGGTGAGCAGGGTCTAAACCAATAGGGGTCAATAGAGGATAAATTTCTTCCATGAACACTTGTTGTGCCCAAGCATGAATCTTATCATTGTAGTCTGCCTGTTTAAAAATACGTACGCCATACTTGCGCAACTGAGGCAGAATCTCATCATTAAGTAATTGATACTGGTGCTCCACCAATTCATGCACTTGTCGTTGTACTTGGTCTAATGCCTGCGCTGGAGTAAGACCATCAGCCCCTACAGACTTAGGGTCATGAACGATTTGCTTTTTCAGGCTAGCAATACGAATTTCAAAGAACTCATCCAAATTAGAACTCACAATACACACATAGCGCAAACGCTCTAACAACGGCGTTTTAGGATTAGCTGCCATAGCCAACACACGTTCATTAAATCGCATTAGCGAGATTTCACGATTAATAAAGTTCGTCAGTGGGTAGCGAGATTCTGTTGTCATTGGTCACCTATTTCTTAAAATTTTGTCTAAACTTGTTACTACAACATAGTATAGTGACTGTTTGATGACAATGCCATATTAAGCGAGTAAAGTAGAAAGAAATCCACACGGTTTCTCAACCACTTCTTTGGGATTATCTATTATCGCTATATACCAATGGACTATATTGCAGAAACTCACATGATTTTATTTAAAAATCCTCCATCCTTATGGTACTGAACAGGATTTTATTTAAAATGAAAATCCCCTCCCCTTATTACACTGATATTCACGCTAAAATAGGCTTTTGTTATCTACTACAATAATTGTTATAAGACAAAAAAGGCAACTGCTATGGAAATGAATCATCTTCTCGCTTCTATTGATCTAGGATCTAATAGTTTCCGTCTTTCAGTGGGACGCGTGGTACAACACGACGGTATTGCTCAAATTTTCTCTATTGATAGGCTCAAAGAAACCGTACGTCTTGCCGCAGGACTAGATGAAAATCGTATATTAAGTGAGGATGCTATTCAACGTGCAGTAACCGTGCTACAGCGTTTCGGTGAGCGCATCCGCGACTTTCATCCCAGTCATGTGCGTGCAGTAGCCACCAACACTTTCCGTGTGGCAAAAAACATTGACGAATTGCTACCTCGTGCAGAAGCTGCTTTAGGTTTTCCCATTGAGGTAATTTCTGGCCAAGAGGAAGCTCGTCTGGTTTTCTCTGGAGTTGTACACGAACTTCCTCCATCAAAAAAAGAACGCCTTGTTGTTGATATAGGTGGGGGTTCAACAGAATTTATTATTGGTAAAGGGCTTGAGCCTAAGCTGATGAAATCACTACATATGGGTTGTGTTAGCTACACAAAAGCCTATTTCCCAGGTGGAGCAGTGACCGAAAAAGCCTTTGAAAAAGCTGAACTGGCCGCTAGCAAGGAGCTTGAGGTCATCAGCAAACCTTATCGTAAGATGGGATGGGAGCAGGCTTACGGCTCATCGGGTACGGCTAAAGCAATTATTGCCGTATTGTTTGAATCAGGTCTTGTGCCTACTCGTGCCATCACTCTGGAGGGTATGCTTAAACTAAAACGCATTCTTATCAAGCATGGTTCAGCCAAAGCCCCAGAGCTACGTGGTCTAAAAGTGGATCGCATTGAGGTATTACCGGCTGGCTTGGCTATTATGATTGCGATATTCCGCTCCCTTAAAGTGGACAACATGCTACAAGGTGAAGGTGCGCTACGTGTAGGCGTCCTTTACGATATGCTAGGACGTCATGAAGCGTCTGATAAGCGTGATGAAACCGTAAAGATTTTTATGCGTCGCTACCATATTGATGGAAAACAAGCACAACGTGTTAAAAATCTTGCTCTAGACTTTTATGATAGTATCAATCCTGCCAATAAAGAGGATATTCGCCGTGCATTAGGCTGGGCGGCTGACTTACATGAAATTGGGCTTAGTATCTCCCAAAGTTCTTTTCATAAACACACCTCTTATGTGCTTGAAAATGCTGATATGCCTGGTTTTTCACAAGATGACCAACGTCGTCTTGCCGTACTAACCTTAGTACAACAAGGTCGTCTTAATAAGACCCATATTCAAGGTTTGAGTAGTGATAAATGGCAAGCTATTCTCTGCTTGCGTCTGGCCACCCTCTTCTTGCGTAATCGTCAAAATCCTAAAGCAGGGCGTATTGTCTCACTCAGTACAGACAATCATCGCACGATTACGGTACAAATTAGTAAAGCATGGCTTAATGAACGCCCCCTTACTCGCTATAGCTTAGAGCTAGAAGCAAAAGAATGGCAATCGGTGGGTTTTGAATTTAAGATTAAAGCAAGCTAATCACTCTTTACCAGCAATCCAAGCCATCAGATTAAACTGTATATTTTTAAACACTAAAGGCTAGGTCAATACCTAGCCTTTAACTTTCAAAAAACTCTCTTTAACAAGTGATGCCTGTATCAACATTCAGGCACATTTACTGCCAAACCAGCACGGGAAGTCTCTTTATACGTAGACATCATATCCGCCCCTGTCTGCTTCATGGTGATAATCACTTTGTCCAAAGAAACCAAATGCTGCCCATCTCCTCGTAGAGCTAAACGGGCTGCATTAATTGCTTTAACAGCCCCCATAGCATTACGCTCAATACAAGGCACCTGCACCAAACCACCGACTGGGTCACAAGTCATGCCCAAGTTATGCTCCATACCGATTTCAGCAGCATTTTCAACTTGCTGAGGAGTCCCTCCCAACACAGCAGCAAGAGCCCCTGCAGCCATAGAGCAAGCCACACCAACCTCTCCCTGACAACCAACTTCTGCCCCTGAAATAGAAGCATTCTCCTTGTAAAGAATACCAATAGCAGCTGCCGTCAATAAGAAATCAATAATACCCTGTTCATTGGCATGAGTAATAAAACGCTCATAGTAGTGCAATACTGCAGGAATAATACCTGCTGCCCCATTGGTCGGAGCGGTCACCACTCGACCACCAGAGGCATTTTCTTCATTGACTGCCATAGCATATAAGTTGACCCAATCCAGCATGGAAAGTGGGTCGCGTAGAGACTCCTCTGGGCGATCACGCAAACGCTGATATAAAGCAGGCGCTCGACGCTTCACTTTATAACCGCCTGGCAATAGCCCTTCTTGTGAGCAACCACGTTTAACACAAGCCTGCATCACATGCCAAATATGCAGAATCTTGGCACGTACCTCTTGTTCAGATTGATAAACTAACTCATTTGCCATCATCAGCTGAGCAATGCTTAAGCCGTGTTTTTTCGTTAAAACAAGCAAATCATCACCTGTCTTAAACGGGTAAGGAACTGGCTCATCAGGACTTAAATTGACTTTAAGTCCATCACAATTCATGACAAAACCACCACCAATAGAGTAATACTCTTTTTTCATCAGTTGCTTGCCATCTGCATCGAAAGCTTTAAAGCGCATACCATTAGGATGCTGAGGAAGCGTCTCGGTAAGGTTAAAGATCAAATCTTTATCTGGATTAAAAACCACTTCATACTGATCAAGCAACCGTACTTTATGTTCATCACGGACTTGCTGAATCAGTATAGGTATTAAATCAGGATCCACTTCATCTGGTAAGTGTCCAAATAATCCTACAATCACTGCGGTATCACTCGCATGACCATAACCTGTCGCACCCAAAGAACCAAAAAGCTCAATATGTAGCTTGGCTACTCTATCCAGCAAATTAGCCTCTTCTAAACGGCGAACAAAACGTACTGCTGCAATCATGGGACCTACTGTATGTGAGCTAGAGGGTCCCACCCCAACTTTGAATATATCAAAAACACTTAACGTCATTTTCTCTACCTTTGGCTATTATTGTTAGGTATCTCGTAAGCGTCCACATATTGCCACTACACTTTAGTATATGCAATAGATGCAAACCCTCATCAGTCTAAAGAGTTGTTTTTTTGTCTCAAAAAGAACAATTTATAGTATAAGTATATCCCGAATCATTACTTCATCATCTAGCATTCTTTGCTAGCTCTTATTCCTATAGGAAAAATATGTCATATTATTTTTCCGTGGAGTCTGCTTGACGTTCTTTGAGTTCATGCTCTGTCGGAAGAGACTTGTCCTGAATTTGTGGTTCATCCCAAGTACCAGTCACATGATAATACGCCGTCAGTGCTCTATTAAGTGGTGTTGTCAGTAACCACTGCGATAAGAATGCACCTACCCCAACTACAGGATTCACAATAACCCCCGCTAGCACAGCTGCACCACTCATTTCAATTTTGGGAATTGCGGCAATTTCAATATCCAACATTTCATCTTTTAAATGTGTTTTACCTGCTGCTACGATAGCGACTAAAGGACCATTAAGACGGAAGTCGTGTAAGACAAGCGCCCCTTGGTCCAAGGTAAAAGAACTACGCATATAATCAAATGGTAATCCCTTACTCAACACACTTGGTGAACGCCCTGCAAAACTACTTAAACCAGCAAAAGACTGTAGTGACACCAATGCCAATACTTTCATTGAATTAGAATTGACCTGCAATAAAGCGCCATTATTCACCTGTACTTTTCCTGTCGCTTTGAGATGTTCTAAATCCCAAGTGCTGACATCATCCAGATTAAGCTGTGCGTTAATAAATCCTTTGCCTGCTTTCAAATCTTTAGCATAACCAAAATACTGCAAGAACTTTCCTGTATTGATGGCATTAATGTTTAGGTTAATATTGCCTTGTGTTTGTGTTCGGCTGCTCTTTAATTCTCCTGTCGCATAAAGACTACCAACATCATTGGTCAAGCTTAATGAGTTGAGCTGCCATGTATTTTTGTCTTTTTGCTGACTATTGATTTCTAGCTGACCAAGGAGATGATTAGGTAAAAATAGACGTTTCACCCTCCCTTGAATACTGGGTAAATCTACTCTTGTAGGAGTATGGGAAGACAATGATGGCTCTGCTGCTTTTTGCTTCACTTCACTCTCTTTTGTAGCAGACTTCTTCAAAGAGGCCTCATCCATTGGTGCAGTGTCTTGCTTTTTAAAAGTAAATTTATCTAACGCCAATGTTACCTTATCCAACACCCCGTTTTTCAATGCAAGATTGACATCTCCCTTGGCATCAGGTGAATCTATGTTTAAACGCCATTCACTACCCTCCCGTTTGCCTTGCAATTTTGCTTGCTCAATATAAGCACCATGTAAAGAGAGACGATCTGCCTCTATATCCAGCCATCTAGTTTCGGGAAATATTTTGCTTTCACCAGAAGATTTTGAACTAAACTCATCAATAATATCTAACCAATTACCAATATCTAATGCTGTTTCTCTAGCCTCAATACGTAGATGCTCAACAGGCATTATCGCATTGACCTGACCAAGCGCTATCACCCCTCGATTAAAGCGAGCTGCACCACGATTATTACGCTCAAATAGTAAATGCAAATTCTTATAGTCCAGCATCAGCTTATCTGCATTCTTAGCACGCTTATACGATGTCTTATCTGAAACCGTTTTCTCTGACCGCACAGGATTGATAGCTGTCTGAGGTGCCAACAAATGAATTTCTAAAGGAGACTCTTGCTCTGCTTTTTTAGCCAAAGGCTCAGGTAAATTTAATGTCAGACCTTTAAGATTGCTTTGCAATGTCACATCAATATTCTTACCACCAAGAAAATCTACTTGCACAGTATATGCAGATTGTCCTTTAAGACGGGATTTCTTCTTCCCTGATAGTTCTAAATAATCATACAGACCTTTATCCGTCATAGTGCCTTGTATAGATAAACTATCTCCTCTAGCCCCAATTGCCCCATCAAGTTGAGCATCAGCTCCCAACAGTTTTCCTTTAATTTGATTCAACACCACATGTTGCTCTGTAACTACCACCGAACCATTGGCCCGTGTCAACATAGGGTAGTCTGGACTTAATTGGAACGATGTATCCTGTACGGTAAACTCTCCTCTTATAGTGGAAGCATCTGTATTTAAAAGGGGAATATGTACCGACAAGGTACCTTCCAGATTCCCTGTTATCTTACTTTTATCCAATGAATGTGACAAAATTCGCTGTAATGGGGAGGTTTGGTAAAAATCAAACAAAGCCTCACCACTCATACCCAATGAGGCTTGAATATCCACATAGGAGTCCTTTTCGATGTTATTCACACGGACATCAGCCTCATAGATTTGCACCGCACTCTCTCCCAAAGCACCCGCTAAAGTAAATTGTTTTCCCTTGATGTGGATGTTTTGACGATTAAAATCTACTTGAGCAAAAGGCACAACAATATCAGGCCAGTAAGATTCATCCTCTTTAGCATATTGGTGATAATGTAGTGCTAAATCCTTAACATCTCCTTGAATATGAAATTCGCCAGACTGTGGTCGAAGTCCAAATGGAATATGGTCAACTACCCCTTGCACCTTTACCGAGGCATTTTCCAATGTCCCAGTAAGAAATGCACTTTCAAGCCAATCCAATGAGTCAGCATTAATAGTCTTGGGCAAATAATCTGGCAACTTGTTCAAGGCCAACTGTGGGATACTACCCTGCAAATCCACAATTCCATTATCACTGTTGGGGTCCGCCTCCCATGAACCAGATAAATTCACCGCACCATAGGGTAATTGCGTGGTAAATTGTTCAAACCTCAACCGAGTATGCTGTTCAGCATTTAATTCATAAACACCTCGCATATGGATATTGGTAAAATCCATCGGATGACGGAAATAATCATCTGCCTGTACATAGATTTTTTGTGCTTTAATATCAAAATGATAAGGGTGCTGCAATCCTGTATCAGAGGCAATAGTCAAATCTGCTGCATCACCCTGCACCACAAAGGCATGATTATCACGTGCCTCTTTTTCCATGAAAACAAAATCATTGAGTGCTGTCTGTACTGAGAATCGACTCAATGTAGAAGATTTAAATTCAAAATTACCCTCTGCTTTCTTAATTATCCCTTGTTGCATCACAAGAGGAAAATAAAACCACTCTTTAAAATAATTGGGTTTCCAATCATGCCAAGTAAGCTGAACATGACCATCTCCATCACGCGTAAAATTGGCATTAAGCTGTAAGGTACTCCCTGCCTGTGCTGGAGGACTAATTTGTACAGAAGCACTCAATCGCTGATTATCATGGGTAAGAGAAACTGATACTGGATTAAATTCTAAATCAGGAAGATTCTTACGACGCTGATCTCTCCACACCACATGGGCATTTTTAATATGAATTTGGGTCGGCAGTTGTTCAAAAGCCCAAGACAACCAATTTTCCACAGTTTTTTGTAGTTGTTCTTGGTACTGTGGCATTTGAGCTATTAGCTTACCCTTATCGGCATTCAACACCTTGTTTAAAATAGAAATTTCCCCCGTCGCACTACGTTCAACAAACATTTGTAATCCATCAAGCGAAAGGGATTTTACTTTAGGATTCAGAGTGATTAATGAAGCCGGATCAAGCTCAACCGCAAGATTTTGTACTTGAATTTTGTGGTCATCATCTTCTCCCAATACAACACCACTCAAATTAAGCTGTGGGGCTAAATCCTGCCATTGTACTGCCATGTTATCCACCTGAAAGGGCAGCTGAATCTTTGTTGCCACCCACTGCTCTAGGTCAGGACGCCATTGTTCCAGTTGAGGGGTAATGACATATTTCGCTGCCAATAAAACTCCCACCAAACCCAATGCAAGTACGATGACTATCCATATCACCGTCTTTATTAATTTCCAAAAAATAACCACAGCCGCTCTTTTATAAAAATACCTACCATTAGCGTAGTATTATATAGTTTTCAATAAGATTCTATTTATATTCTCTGGTGGTTATATAAAATGTCAGATATTATTTCAACAGCAGTGACATGGTCCCGTTTTCTTAAGCGTCGATTAGACGCACGCCCAGAAATTACAGCTCAATTATATGACGATGCACAATCACCATTGACTCCTGAGAAAATTCTGGTTTGGTTAGCCGAATTGGGTGGCTCTCTCACTGCCTTCCCTCCCCCAGAGAATAGTGTCTGTCGTACCCAGCTACGTCAATTGCGGATGCGTATTCTACAAACACTCATTGTGCGTGATATTAATCAACTTGCTTCTCTTGAAGAAGTAGTCAGTTGCATGAGCTTTCTAGCAGACTTATCGGTGCAAATGGCATATCGCACGGTGATGCATGATTTAGTTGCACAGTTTGGACGTCCTATTGATCCCACAACAGGATTACCTATGGAGATGATTATTCTGGGGATGGGTAAGTTAGGGGGACAAGAACTCAATGTTTCCTCTGATATTGACTTAATCATGCTCTATGGGGATGAGGGAGATACCGTAGGTGGGCGACGCTCACTAAGTCATCATGAGTTTTATGGGCGTCTCACCCAGCGCATGATGCCCATTATTTCTGAACCCGACGCCGATGGTTTTGTCTTTCGTACCGATTTGCGGCTTCGTCCTGACGGCGATGGTAGTCCTCTAGCCTGGAGTTTAGATGCACTAGAAAATTATTTAATTACTCAAGGCCGTGAATGGGAACGCTATGCATGGTTAAAAGCACGTGTAATTCCTGTGAAATACTTTGAAGAAAGTCAACCGGATAAAGATATTCACATCCTTGAGAGCCTACGCAAACCGTTTGTCTATCGTAAATATTTTGATTTTGATGCCTTGGCTTCACTACGTAAATTACGTGAACAAATTCGCCAAGAGTGGGTACGTAAGGTCAACTCCCGTGAAGGGTTAGCCTCTGACCAGAATGTCAAACTTGGCGAGGGAGGTATTCGAGAGATTGAATTTATTGTTCAACTCATTCAGCTTATTCGTGGAGGTCGCATGCCTAGTTTGCAGCAGCGTCATTTATTAACAGCGTTGCATGCTGAGCAAGAAGCTGCTTTATTAAACAAAGACATTGCTGATAAGCTAGAACAAGCCTACCGCTTCTTACGTCGTTTAGAACATATTATTCAATACCAAGACGATGCCCAGACACATTTGCTACCCAACGACAATGAGGGATTAAATTCCATAGCAGCAGCGATGGGATTATCACGTAGTGAATTCGATGCTGTTTTGGCAAATCACCGCACTTTCGTTGCCGAGACCTTTCGTAATGTATTCCGCTTACTTGGGATGCAAGAAGATGAGCATGACAGTCAAGAAGACGATAATACCTCTCGTCTTGAAGATTTAACTTTGTCTTTAATTAACGAGGAAGAAACTCGCGTGCAAATTCATCATCGTATTGAACTAATGATGAGTAACCATCGCATCCAACAGCTTACTAGTAGCAGTCGTAAGCGTTTAGAGAGCTTAATCCCTGTAATGATTGAAGCTGCAAGTAAAACTAAAAACCCATTAGCCGCTTGTCACCATCTTGCTGACCTGATGGAGACCATTGCACAACGCAGCTCTTATTTAGCTTTGTTAATTGAATACCCTGAAATCGTGCAGCGTGTTGCACGCATTATGACCGCCAGTCCATTTGCAGCACAGTTACTGGTTAAGAATCCTATTTTATTGGACAGTTTGATTGATTGGCGTTCTTTGTTGTTGCCCATTGACCTAAAAGCCATTGCAGAACAACTCCACAAGGATTTGAGTGCTTGCCTCATTCATGAAGGTGCTGTCGACATAGAACGTCAGATGAATTTGATGCGAGACACACAAAAAATTGTTGAATTCCAATTATTGGCACAGGATTTAGAAAACCAGCTAAGTGTTGAACATCTCGCTGATTATCTGTCTGCCCTAGCCGATATGTTACTAGAAGAAAGTCTCTTTAGAACATGGTCTCAACTGCGAGAAAACAGCAAGTATGACCTACCCGAAGCACCACATTTTGCCATTATCGCCTATGGAAAATTGGGAGGCAAGGAACTTGGCTACTCTTCAGACCTCGATTTAGTATTGATATTTGACGACGAGCATGACTATGCTGCTGAAACCTATATTAAGCTCGGTCGTCGTCTCAGTACTTGGTTATCCACCATGACTTCTTCTGGACGCATGTACGAAATTGATTTGCGTCTGCGCCCTGATGGTGATGCTGGCTTATTAGCTGTCTCTATTGATGGTTTTCGCAAATATCAGCAAGAAATGGCATGGGTATGGGAACATCAAGCATTGACGCGTGGGCGTTTCTGTGCTGGTGATGCTCGTGTGGGTGAAAAATTTGAGCAGATTCGCCGCGAGATTCTATTAAAAGAACGTGATTTGACACAGCTACGTAAAGATATTGTGGATATGCGAATTAAGATGTGCGATGGTCATCCGAACCCAACGGACCTATTTGACTTGAAACACAGTGTTGGCGGCATGGTGGATATTGAATTTATTACTCAATATCTGGTTCTTGCCCATAGTAAAGACCATCCTAAGTTGTTAGAAAATCTTGGCAATATTGCCCTACTACAAATTGCCGCACAAGCCCAGTTAATTCCCGAAAAGTTAGCTGTGCAAGTGGCAGACGCTTATCGCGTATACCGTAAAACACAGCATGAAATTCGTCTACAAGGTCAAGAAAAGGCTCGTGTACCTGTAGAAACAGTAGCACAAGAGAGTGAAGTTGTCCGTGCTTTGTGGTTGTATGTGTTTCCTGATAGTGAGTATTAACCAGAAATATCTACATCAACACCTAGTCCCTATGTAGGAGTAGACGCTCAAACATTAAGGAATTCACATCACTTAACAAGAAGCAATACTGAATGCATTGAAATACATCCTATTATTGTTAAAATAATATTTTTCTTTATTTACGGTAATGCCATGGTTGAAGTATGTAATGTAGAGCGTCCTAAATTATCCTTACCTGATGGTCGCAAGAAATTACTTTTACACTCTTGTTGTGCCCCCTGTTCTGGAGAGGTGATGGAGGCCTTATTGGCGTCTGGCATTGATTATTCGATTTTTTTCTATAATCCTAACATCCATCCTGTTAAAGAATACGAAATTCGCAAGCAGGAAAATATCCGCTTTGCACAAAAGCATGGTATTGAGTTTATTGATGCGGATTATGATGTAGATAACTGGTTTACCCGTGTCAAGGGTCTAGAGATGGCACCAGAGAGAGGAGAACGTTGCACAAAATGTTTTGATATGCGTTTTGAGCGTACGGCACTCTATGCCCATGAACATGGATTTGATTGCATCACTAGTTCACTAGGAATCTCTCGCTGGAAAGATATGAACCAGATTAATGGCTGTGGGGTTAATGCCGCTAGTCGCTATCCTGATCTAGCCTATTGGACATACAACTGGCGCAAAGGGGGTGGCTCGGCTCGTATGATTGAGATTAGTAAACGCGAGGAGTTCTATCAGCAAGAATACTGCGGTTGCGTATACTCTCTACGTGACACTAACCGTCATCGCCAAAGCCAAGGTCGTGAGCGTATCGAAATCGGCGTGAAATTTTATTCCAACGAGAAACAATAGCTCCCCCCAATCACAGTACATTGTTAGAGTATGATGCCAAGAATTAAGGATTCTTGGTAGGAGTTGTAGGAGGCACAGAGGCAGGAGCAGTAATGAACCCCAACCGTTTTACTCCTGACCCTTTGGCTGCTGCCATAATCTGTGCAATGATTTCATAACGAGCATTTGCATCCGCACGAATACGAATATCTGCCTCAGGATTTAGTTTGACCGTATTGATGAAAAACTCCTTAAGGTTTTCTAGCTCCATTGCTGTGCCATCAACAAAGATGGTTCCCTTTTCATCTACAGCAACATCAACAGCTTTAGGATTTTCTGCTACGGGTTGACTGTTGACCTTAGGCACATCAATTTTAATAGAATGTGCCAATAATGGTGCAGTAATCATAAAGATTACCAATAACACCAGCATCACATCAATGAGCGGTACCATATTAATTTCTGATACTGTACCGCCACCTTTTGAACCATTAGAGTTGAAGCTACCAAAAGCCATCTTTTAATCCTTTTACGCCTTATGTTCTACACTAGGTGTTGCTACTTTATCGCTATCCACCTGCTGTCCTGTAGTTAAGAAAGCAAATAAATCATATGCAAAACCATCCAGTTGGCTCAACACTACACGATTATGACGAACAAATGCGTTAAAAGCCAATACAGCAGGAATCGCTACAGCTAGACCTAAACCTGTCATAATCAATGCTTCCCCCACTGGGCCAGCAATCTTATTAATAGAAACACCATCTGATAGACCAATACCAATAAGGGCATGGTATACACCCCATACCGTACCAAATAGCCCCACAAAAGGAGCCGTAGAACCAACAGATCCTAGGATAGTAAGACCATTTTCCACTCGTGCGGTTTCCTCGTCAATCACTTTGCGAATGGTGCGCGTGATAAATTCACCATTAGTCCCAGCTTCAGAAAGTTTGCTTGAACCATAACGTTGATAATGATCATTAGCATGAAGGGCTTCATTTGCTAGGCGAGAAAATGGATCATGCACGCCATATTGATGTAAATCTTTATATACTTGTTGGAGTGAAGATGCATTCCAAAAACGGTGCAGAAACTTACCAGTGCGTGCCCCCTGACGAATATTAGTCAAGGTTTTTACGATAATAATATACCAGGTCAAAATGGACATAAGCACTAGAATACCAAAAAGACTCTTACCTACAACATCAGATTGCTGTACGAAATGTAGGAAATTACTTTGTTGTTCTGGAGTATTACTCATTCCCTGTGCCAAAGTACCAGCCGCATCCATAGCAGTTGCAGTGTTAGACGCATCGGTAACAGCACCAGCTGCTTGAGAAACCGCTTGGGCAGCATCTGCCGCCGCTCCTGCCACAGAACCTGCTGTCTGCATGGCTGTATTTGCCACATCAGTCACTGTCCCAGCCGCCTGAGCCGCTGTATGAGTTGCATCAGCAACTTGTAGCATTATGCCACCAACAAATTGCATAGCCATATCCGTCATTTCTGATAACATACTTTCTTCCTATAAAAACTATTCTATTTAAACTCAATAGGCACATCTGCCATAGATTCTCTAGGTACACCATTTTCAGTATAAGGTCTGAATCGTGCTCTTTGTACAGCACGCAATGCCTCATTATTCAAAGCACTATAAGGGCTTGCCTTCTGGATAGAAGCGCTCTTGACGGACCCATTGGTGGAAATAACCACCCGTATAATGACAAGACCACGCTCACCACGGATTAATGAAGAACGAGGAGTCACTGGCTTAGGTCGCACTAAATAACTTACCGAAGTGACCCGCACAGGTCCCAAATTTGCACTACCACCAGCAGGTGCATTTTCCTTGCCGGTTGGAATGCCAAATGCCTTTGTTGTAGTTGCATTGGGATCCGTTTTTTGTTGTTTAACCGTCACAGTTTTTTTCACCTCTTTAGGTGGCCTTGGCTTTGGTTTAGGTTTAGGTTTAGGCTTAGGAGGAGGAGGCGGTGGCTCCTCTACAATAGGAGGTTCAGGCTCTGGCTCTACTACAGGCTCAGGCTCTGGTTTTACCTCTGGTTCAGGCTCAGGCTCCGATTTTACCTCTGACTCGGGTTCAGGTTCCGGTTTTACCTCTGGTTCAGATTCCGCTATAGAATCAGGAGCAGGTAAGCTTTCTGTCTGCTCGCCTTTTGGGGGCTCTTCTACCACATCATCAATAAGGGAAACAAACACAGCCTGCTCATCACGTATCTGTACGGCTACAGGGTCACTCTTCATGCCTAACAGCACCCCCACACCAATGACCAACCCCACTGCTCCTATTCCAGCAACAATGCGATCTGATAAAAGTGTCTTCGTACTAGCGTATGTAAATTTGTACATAAATCAAAAGCAAAAATAAAAAACGCCCCAGAGCGTTCATACCAAGCGTATTATATACAATATTTCCCTGAATAAAAACAATTATCATTAACGATTATAAATTCATCTATATCCAATGCATCATTTCACTACCATTTAGCACAAATATGGTGCAAAAATGCACAACACAAACACATATGCTCCATTAAAGTGCAATATTTCCCTTTATTTTCATAAAAAAGTTGGCACGCTTTTTGCTTGAGTAAAAACAAGTTCAATCTTTTATCGTTTTTTCTCAGGGGGAAACAATGAAACTCGTTACCGCAATTATCAAACCGTTCAAACTTGACGATGTACGCACAGCCTTAGCTGATATTGGTGTTCAAGGTCTTACTATCACAGAAGTCAAAGGCTTTGGTCGTCAAAAAGGACATACTGAACTTTATCGTGGTGCTGAATATGTCGTAGACTTTTTGCCTAAAGTAAAACTTGAAATCGCTATTCGTGATGATCAGGTTGAAAGTGCGATTGAAGCAATCTGCCAATCAGGTTCTACTGGCAAAATCGGAGATGGCAAAATTTTTGTAAGCAATTTAGAGCAAGTCATTCGTATTCGTACTGGCGAAACTGGTGAAACCGCCCTCTAAACACTTCTCTTCTAGTAAATAGTTTAAATTGAAAGGAATTTAATTATGAATGCAGCAGATTTAGTATGGGTTAGTGTCTCGACTATCCTAGTTCTACTGATGATTGTCCCTGGTGTAGCACTATTCTACGGTGGTCTAGTCCGTGCGAAAAACGTTCTTTCAGTACTTGCTCAAGTAATTGGCGTACTTTCTCTTGTCCTCGTACTCTGGTTTATCTACGGTTACTCGTTAGCATTTACAGAGAGCACAGCCTTCTTTGGTAACTTCTCGCGTGCTTTCTTCTCTGGTATGTTTAGCGTTCCTAATGATACGTATGAGCTATCTGGTACTATTCCTGAGCTAACTTTCGCTTCGTTCCAAGCCTCTTTTGCAGGGATTACTTGCGCCCTTGTTATTGGTGGTTTTGCTGAACGTATGAAATTTAAAGCGGTGCTTATCTTCATTGCAATCTGGATGACTTTTGCTTATGTCCCTGTTGCTCATATGATTTGGGGTAGTGGTGGTTTCTTAGCAGGTGAAGCATTAGACTTTGCTGGTGGTACTGTTGTTCATATTAATGCCGGTATTGCTGCCCTTGTTGCTGCCTACGTTGTTGGTCCACGTATTGGCTACGGTAAAGATGCAATGCAACCACATAATCTTCCTATGACTTACATTGGTGCTTGCTTACTCTGGATTGGTTGGTTTGGTTTTAACGCAGGTTCTTCACTTGGTGCTAACAACGCTCTTGCTCTTGCTTTCTTCAACACTATTATCGCAACAGCTGCTGGTGTGTTAGGCTGGATGTTATGTGAAGCCCTTCTTCGTGGTAAAGCCTCTCTATTGGGTGGAGCATCTGGTGCAGTTGCTGGTCTTGTAGGTGTTACTCCTGCAGCAGCTCTTGTAGGCCCTGTTGGTGCTTTAATTATCGGTTTCATCACTGGTATGGTGTGCGTATGGGGTGTTAACGGTCTTAAACGCCTACTCAAAGCAGATGACACTCTTGATGTATTCGGCATCCATGGTGTAGGTGGTATTGTAGGTGGTGTGTTAACTGGTGTATTTAACGCAAAACCTCTTGGTGGACCTGGTTTAGAATCACTTGCTGATATTCCTCACCAATTATGGTTGCAAGTAGAAGGTATGATTATTGCAGCAGTAATCAGTGGTGTGGTTTCATTTATCGCTATTAAGATCGCTGGTGTACTTTGCGGTGGTGTTCGTACCGATGCTGATAATGAACGTCAAGGTCTTGACATCACTTCTCACGGTGAGCAAGCTTACCAAAAATAATCGCTCTCTCCTCTACAGCGATTAGATAAATAATAAAGCCCCTCTCAATTTGGAGGGGCTTTTTCTATTGTAGAATGTACACTGGCATGGAATAAGAATTTACTAAGATAGCCCGGATAATTAGAATAGACTAAGGAAATTTGATATGAAACCATAGCATGCAAGACCTGTGCCTGCTTGGCATTTTTTAGTGTAAGACAGTTAGGCTTTGTCACTAGCCCACTAAAAAAGCCAAGATTCTTATGAATCTTGGCTCTTGATAATGGGTAACTTGATTAGCAAGTTAGTAAGTAATAACACCTGTCAACTACACGCGTTTTACTTTTTCAAGCATTTTAAATGTGCCTTTAGGAGCACCTACAAATAAACGCTTAAAGTATTTACCTAAGCAACGACGCTCTAGAGTATTGCGGCGAGTGCGTTTGATTTCTGCCATGTTATTCTCCGGAAAAATTCAATCAATTGAATCCGCTAGTTTACCTTATTTTTAAAGCAAAAGGGGCAATTCACCCTATTTTTCTAAGAAAGGTGTTGTTTTTAAAGCTAAAGTTCTAGTCTACACCAGATTTCATGTGCTTGACTACTGATGAAAAACTATCCCTTGCCTGCTAGCATCTTCATAGCCAAAACAAAAGCCTCTCGTAAAGAAGAGGGATCTGCAATACCCTTGCCTGCTATATCAAATGCCGTTCCATGATCAACACTTGTTCTGATAAAAGGCAACCCAACAGTCACGTTTACTCCCGTATCTACACCAAGATATTTCACAGGAATCAACCCTTGATCGTGATATTGAGCAACAACAATATCAAACTCCCCTCTCCTAGCACGCATAAAAACGGTATCGCCAGGGTATGGACCACTCACATTAACTCCTTCTTGTTGCATCATCTCAATCGCCGGACGAATAATATCTCTATCCTCATTCCCAAAACGCCCCTCCTCACCAGCATGTGGATTTAATCCTGCTACCGCAATGCGTGCTTGCTTTAACCCTAATTGGTCACAGGCTTTGGCAGCTAAACGAATGGTCATCTTTTCATTATCTAGTGTAATATGCTGAGGCACTTCAGCTAAAGCCATATGAATGGTCACCAAAATCACTCTCAACTCATCATTGAGCAACATCATGCCCACATGGTCTACACCAGCTTTCTCTGCCAGAATCTCTGTATGTCCAGGAAAATCATATCCGGCTTTTTTTAGTGACACTTTATGTAGGGGAGCGGTCACAATGGCATCAATATCGCCTTGCATAGCATGTTCAATAGCTGTGACTAAAAATCGATAACTTCCCTCTCCTGCTGCAGCACTCACCTCACCCATTACCACAGACTCATCAAGGGCAATACCACAGCTAATGACAGGAATTACCCCTACTGGCATTGCTAGGGCTTCCATGGGGGTTTGGCACGCTACAATTTTTAGTTCTTTAAAAGCAGTAGAAACATCTGACACTCTATGTTGATGACGCAGCATTTCCATTGCTCTCTGCAAACTGAACACATCACCATAAACCACTGCTGGGGTAGGCAAGCCTTGTTGAAATAACTTTACAATTAATTCTGGTCCAATCCCTGCTGCATCTCCCATTGTGATGCCGATAGGTTTACAATCATTAGCGTACATTTTTATCCTCTGGCTAGAGACGTTTTTTATCGCAATAACACTTGCCGCATCAACATGCATCACAGCATAGGTCATTGTCTGGAGTTTGCGGTAAAGAACATCATTTTTGATTTCAAAGAAGTTAGCTATCAGTGTAGCACTTCATCCTTTTTTTAGTGCAAATTATGTCTTCACAAATTCGTATTTTTGGTGCAAAACAAAATAATCTTAAAAATCTCAATGTATCTTTTAATACAGGCGAAATTACGGTACTTACCGGTGTATCGGGTTCTGGCAAAAGCTCTCTTGCTTTTGACACTCTTTACGCTGAGGGACAACGCAAGTATGTAGAGACTTTCTCCCCCTATGCACGCCAATTCCTTGACCGCATGGATAAGCCTCAGGTTGATCATATTGAAGGCATTCTTCCTGCTATTGCCATCGATCAAACAAATCCTGTTCGCAACTCTCGTAGCTCTGTTGGCACAATGACCGAGCTGAATGACCACCTTAAACTGCTATTTGCCCGTACTGCGACACTCTATTGTCGACAATGTGCTAAGCCTGTGCATAAAGATAATCATGAAACTATCTATCAACAACTCAAAGCATTAAGCCAAGCTGCCAATGATCCTCGTTTGATTATCACTTTTGCAGTTAAAGTCCCCAACAACTACACAGAAGATGAAGTTAAGCAATTTCTAGAACAACAAGGTTATACACGTATTCACGCAGAGGAAACATTATCTAACCCAGCTACAACTCATCATTCGTCTGCAAAAACTGCTACAACAAATAGTACTTCCCCCAATAAAGAAGAAATAGCCGATAGCAACACTAATGCCACAGGAACATCCAAAAAACGCACTAAGAAAACCACCACAGAAACCTATCGGACTTTATATGTCGTACAGGATCGCTTCCGTTTTAGTAAAGCCGAAAGAGAACGTGTCATAGAAGCGATTGAGGCAACTCTGAATTATGGTCAAGGGAAGCTCCGTGTCTACGCCCTCAATGCTGAAGGTGAAAATGCCTATCAGTGGAATTTTAGCCAACATTTACACTGTGCTAACTGTGATATTACCTATCATGAAGCCCTGCCTAGTACTTTTTCCTTTAACTCACCACTAGGTGCCTGTGAAGTTTGTCGCGGTTTTGGACGTACTATGGGTATTGACTATGGTTTAGTCGTCCCTGACGAAAACAAAACACTAGCTGAAGGAGCCATTAAACCTTGGCAAACACCCACCTATGCGGAATGCCAAGACGACTTAATCCGTCATGCAAAAAAAGCCCATATCCGTATTAATACCCCATGGAAAGATTTGACCGAAGAAGAAAAAGACTGGGTAATCCAAGGGGTTCCCGACTTCAAGGATACTCACCAAGGCTGGAAAAATCAGTGGTATGGAGCATCTCGTTTTTTTGATTATTTAGAAAGTAAATCTTATAAGATGCATATCCGCGTTATGCTTTCTAAATACCGTAGTTACCGCCAATGTTATGCTTGCCAAGGCTCTCGCTTAAAACCCGATGCTAACCTTTGGCGTATTGGTAAGCAAACAGCAGAGCATCTTCCTCACTATCAACGTTTTATGCCCGTTGGTACAAAATGGAGTATCACACAACTTAATCAATTACCTGGACTCTCCATCCATGATTTGATGCGTTTATCGCTTGCTGATGTGAAACAATTCTTTATTGATGAAAATTTCCAGCAAGATAGTGCTATAGAGCTTGTACTCACCGAGATTAAAACGCGTCTGAACTATCTGAACGATGTTGGGCTTTCTTACCTCAGTCTCGATAGACAGAGCCGAACCTTATCAGGAGGAGAAATTCAACGAATCAACCTGACCACAGCACTTGGTACCTCACTCACAAATACACTTTTTGTATTAGATGAACCCTCGATTGGGTTGCATCCTCATGATATGAGCCAAATTATCCAAGTCATGCAGCGACTACGCCGAGCAGGCAATACTCTTGTTGTCGTAGAGCATGATCCCCAAGTCATGGTGGCGGCTGATCGTATTCTTGACATAGGCCCTGGTCCTGGGGAACGAGGGGGCGAGATTATCTTTGATGGCCCCCCCGAAAAGCTACGGCATGCTACTACACTGACAGGAGAATATCTCGGTGGTCGTCTACATGTTGAGGCTCCGCTACCAATGCCAGTAAAACCCAATACCCCTAAACTACTACTTCAAGGAGCCAGCGAACATAATTTAAAAAATATTGATGTTGCTTTTCCTCTGAATCGCTTAGTGTGTATCACTGGAGTATCAGGATCAGGAAAATCCACTTTAATCCAAGATGTGCTTTATCCTGCTTTATTAAAATATTTCAATAAACCCACAGAAGCCCCTGGAAAATATCAACAATTACTCGGAGCAGAGCAAATCGCTGAAGTCATTATGGTAGATCAGTCCCCTATTGGCAAAACAGCACGCTCTAACCCTGCCAGCTATGTGGGAGCTTTTGATGCAATCCGTAAAATATTTGCCCAAACACCTATTGCCAAAGAACGTGGCTATACAGCAGGAACATTCAGTTTTAATAGTGGCGATGGACGTTGCCCTACTTGTGGTGGTACAGGTTTTGAACATATTGAGATGCAGTTCTTATCGGATGTTTATCTGCGCTGTCCTGATTGCGATGGTAAACGTTTCAAACCAGAAATCCTTGAGGTTGAAGTTGAACACCTTGGCCGCAAAGCGAATATCGCAGACGTACTCAATATGACCGTCAGTGAGGCATTAGATTTCTTTAAAGGCCTAAAAGATGTTAAGACTAGTTTACAACCTCTTGTTGATGTTGGACTGGAATACGTCAGTTTAGGTCAACCTGTTCCTACATTATCAGGGGGTGAAGCCCAACGACTAAAATTGGCAGGGCATCTAGTTGAGGCTGCAAAACTTGGTGCCAAAGCGAAAAAGCTCGCCTACAAAGGCAATCTGTTCCTATTCGACGAACCTACCACAGGCTTACACTTCGATGATATTTCTCGCCTAATGCGTGCTTTTCGTAAACTCCTGGAAGCTGGACATTCACTCATTATTATTGAACATAATATGGATGTTATTCGAGCAGCAGATTGGATTATCGACTTAGGACCTCAAGGTGGCTTACATGGGGGGGAAATCGTCGCGGAGGGAACTCCTGCTGATTTACGTAAAAATAAGAAGTCACTGACAGGATTGGCACTTGCGGATTATGAGAAAAATATTATCCTCAAAACCACAATGACATTACATGACCAATCTCCTGAATATCAAATCCAACACGATATGCCACGCCAAATTGAAATTCTTAATGCTCGTGAGCATAATCTTAAAAATATCTCGGTGAATATCCCTCATAATAAATTTACCGTGATTACAGGGGTATCTGGCTCAGGCAAATCAACACTCGCCTTTGATATTCTATTTAATGAGGGTCAACGCCGTTATCTTGAATCCCTTAATGCCTACGCACGGGCTGTTGTCCAACCAGCAGGCAAACCAGAAGTAGATGCCATTTATGGTATTGCCCCTACCGTCGCTATTGAGCAAAGGACGAGTCGTGGCGGACGCAAGTCCACTGTTGGCACGATGACAGAAATTCATCATTTCCTACGTTTACTCTATGTAAAACTTGGAACTCAGTATTGTCCTACTTGCCATATTCCTGTTGTTCCCTATAGTCCAGAACAGATTTTGGAACAAATTATGCACGAGCATAAAAACGAGCGTATTGCCTTATTAGCCCCTCTAGTCACTGCACGTAAAGGTTACTATACCGACCTTGCCAAGTGGGCAGAGAAAGCTGGCTATACCCATCTACGAGTCGATGGAGAGTTTATTCCTGTCTCTCCATGGCCTCGTCTTGATCGCTATAAGGAACATACCATTGAACTCCCTGTGCTAGATACATCAGTCAGCAGAGCCAATGAAAAATCTCTATTGGAGGGAATTCATCTTAGCCTACAACATGGTCAAGGGGTAATGAGTATTTTGCATGGATTAGATAAAAAGGCATCCTTAGCCGAGCAGTCTCATACCAAACAACGACATTTCTCTAGTAAACGTGTCTGCCCCAGTTGCCACACAAGTTACCCTGACCCTGATCCACGTTTATTCTCCTATAACTCTAAACATGGCTGGTGTCCTGCTTGTTTTGGTACAGGCCTACATATTGAGGGATTCGATGCGGAACAAACAGGTGAAGAGAGCCACTGGTTATCTAACGAAGAAGAGGAATACCTTGGTACATGTACCGCTTGCTCCGGCACACGTCTAAACCCTGTAGCGCGTGCTTTTGAGTGGGAGGGCAAATCCATCACTGAAATCAGTGCTATGTCTGTCCAAGAGGCATCAGAATTCTTCACTGGATTGAAACTCGATAAACGTTCAGCTGAAATTGCTCGCGATATTCTAGTTGAGATTAAAAACCGTCTCAACTTTATGCAATCTGTGGGTCTAAACTATCTCACATTAGACCGTTCTTCTCCCACTCTGTCTGGTGGTGAGGCACAACGTATCCGTCTAGCAGCACAGCTTGGTTCCAACCTACAAGGTGTTTGCTATATTTTGGATGAGCCTACTATCGGTCTGCATCCACGGGATAACCGTATTTTACTCAATGCGTTAAGTAAACTTGAGGGCAATGGTAATACCCTGGTTGTGGTAGAACATGATGAAGACACCATCCGTAAAGCAGAACATATTATTGATATTGGTCCTGGAGCGGGCGTACGTGGTGGTACCGTAGTAGCACAAGGCAGTTATAAAGACATCGTAAAAAACCCTCAATCTCTCACTGGTAAATTCCTCGCTCACCCGATTGCCCACCCAATGAAGCCACGCCGCCTCATCAATAAAAATCAGCAATGGATACAGATTAAGGGGGCGAATTTACATAATCTACAATCAGTAGATGCCCAAATTCCTCTAGGCAAACTCAGTGTGATTACTGGTGTATCAGGTTCAGGTAAATCAAGCCTTGCACGTGATGTGCTTCTCCATAATCTCAAAAGAGTCGTTGGCAGCAAAGGTACTCCAACATGGCAAGGTTGTACATCTATTGAGGGATGGGAATTTCTTGACCGTGTACTTGAAGTGGATCAGACCCCTATTGGCAAAACCCCTCGTTCTTGTCCTGCCACATATATTGGCTTCTGGGACGATGTACGCCAACAATTCGCACAAACACATGAAGCCAAAATGCACGGTTGGACTGCTTCTCGTTTTTCTTTCAATACAGGTGCTGGACGTTGCCCTGTCTGCGAGGGGCAAGGTATGCGTACAGTGGAAATGAGTTTCTTACCTGATATGAAAGTGCCTTGTGAAGCATGTCATGGGAATCGTTTTAACCCTGAAACCTTAAGCGTCAAATTGCGTGACAAGTCGGTAGGCGAAGTACTACGCATGGAAATTGATGATGCTATCCCTTATTTCGCCAACCATCCCAAAGTACTACGATCATTACAACTGCTACAAGATGTTGGTCTAGGCTATCTTACCCTTGGACAAGCCTCTCCTACCCTATCTGGAGGGGAAGCACAACGCATTAAGTTGGTATCTGAATTAGTAAAAGCTAAATTAGACGAAGGTATTATCAAAACTGGTCGAGTCTCTCGACAACCCCATACCCTTTATGTATTAGATGAACCAACTGTTGGTCTATCTATGGCAGATGTAGAAAAATTAATCCATGTTCTTCATCGTCTTGTAGATGCTGGTAATACTGTTGTAGTTATTGAGCATAATTTAGATATTATGGCAGAAGCAGACTGGATACTTGATATGGGACCAGAGGGAGGAACAGGTGGCGGACTACTGGTTGCCAGTGGGAATCCTGAAACGCTAATCCAGCAAAAAGACTCCTCACATACAGGAGCTGTACTTGCCGATTTTATGGGCAAGCACCCAAAACAATAATCGGTATAAGAGGATGAAAGCATTTCAAAGCGTTGGATTACAGGCTTTTTAAAACGAATTTTGTGCTGTACGATTTTCATACAGCACAAAATTTTAGGATAACAATAGACTACCTAGCTAGTCCCTTGGATTTTAGCCATGTATCCAATAAGCAAGTTGCTCATTCAGTTCCCCCGGCCCCCAAGCAACAATGGCATTGACAAGATGGGTTTGCCTGGCTGACCGCTACCCTATGGTTCCGCCCATGGAGTGCGTAACTAGGATAGCCCCCTTCACTTGCTCAACCAATTGTGCAAGCACCTTGGCATTCAAATCATTATCCAATGGCTCAGCTGAAAAATCAGTAGCCATGGGTTAGGATGCTCAGGTTCCTGATATGTCACATAGGCAAAATCACCATAGGCACGTTGTCCATCAGGATTCAGGAAAGCGTCTTGATGAAAAGTGCTTGGGTGAGTAATATAGGATTCCCCAACTGAAAATGAACCTTGCTCTGCAATGGAAAGGGGGGCTTGGCAGCCAAACTATTAGAGATGCTTAAGCAAAGACCTAGCCCCAAAATACATTGTGTGAGTTTCATCTTATCCTTTCAAAAAGTAATGATTCAACGCATTATAAAAAACCATGAATATGTTTTAACTAAAGACGTTATGCATGACCTTTTGAAGGAATTTCAATAATACCTATGACACCATCAGTTATCACTTTACCATGCTAAAAGCACCTCTGCCATACTCTTTATAATAAGGCCTGAGCAATAACTAACGACCCGACAAAGGTGCCAGTGAATGTCAGCAAGGCAACAATAATGATTTTTAATCCTGACTGTCTAAATAAGGTTATTTCTGTCTGAGAAATAGCTATGCCTGCATAGGCCAATGCTGGTGTAATCAGGGATAACAATCCTAACTGTTGTGTGGTTTCTAGTACATAAGTCGATATAGGCATGACAGGCAGAGCAGACAGCATTGCTGCAACAGCTACCCAAGCAACACAAGGTATCCGTAAAGGGATAACACGTTTCATTACAATACCCACAACACAAATCGCACATAAAACCAGCAAACCAGGCAATGCTTCTATTGGGTTATGCTGCGTTCCAACCCAGTTCACCAGCAACAGTATCACACTGACAGGAACAAGCGCCCATATAGTCTGCCAAGTACTTACAGTAACATCCTCATTATCAGAAAACACCATTTGATTTACAGAGATACTTTTGTCTACTTGCTCCCCCTTCTTTCTCCATTGCGACAATCTCTTATACAACCACTCTGCAAATGGGAGTGCTATAAAAAGAGACACAAACATACCTGTCGCAGTGGTTAAGAAATTACTGGAGGCAGCAAAAGCCATAATATCGTCTTTTCTCATGGGGAAAATCTCAGCCAAAGCGGCGGCACACGCCCCCATCATGCTACCTGAACCAACTCCACACGCCATAGACAAAGCTCGAATATCAAAAATCTCCCAAGATCCTACCACACCTGCCATCATGGAAAAATAAATAGCCCCCAGTAAAGTGCCTGTTACATATACTCCCATCACACCCATCCCTTCTGGAGACTTGAGCCCAAATCTATCAGCGATTAACGCCACATTGGCTTCTCGTGCAATTGAGTGTGTTGCGCCAATGGTCTCTCTGCCCATTCCAAAACAAAGTACTGCAATAGGGAGGGCAAATAACACCGTAGCAACATTCCCCACCTCTTGCAACAACAAAGCTGGTCCAGCCGCAACGATATCATGTATGCGGGGACCTACCATCACAGATGCCTTTGCAATAAACGGCATCAAACAAATAAGAATCCACTGACTAGACACTTTATGGCCATTCTCACCCACCAACTTTCCTAATCGTGTGATATTAGGATTAAAAAACAAGGCTAAGACAAAGGCATACAAAAGGGGAAGCAATACAACCGTCCCTATTAAAATAGGAACCTTAACTATCCCAATATACTCTGCACAAAGTGACAATATCAATACAATAATGTAGAGTCGCACATCCCATAGCTTAACTGTCTGCATTACTTCCTCCTATGCCTATTGTTTTGCTAGCTGCATTTCTGCTAATGACACCCAAAATTGAATACCAATGGGAATGGCATGATCATTAAAATCATAATGTGGATTATGCAAGTTAATGGTTGGCAAACCCTCTTCGTCTGTCCCCATCCATGCATAGGCCCCCTGTTTCTCATTCAACATGAAAGAAAAATCTTCTGATGCCATGATAGGCAATACATTCTCAAAGACCTTATCCTGACCAAATGTAGAGGCAATCACCTCCCGCATTTTCCTCGCGCAGATAGCATCATTCACTGTTGCAGGATAACGTTCTTGATAATCAATTGTTCCCTCCATCTGATGCAGGGCTGAGATAAGACGAACTCTTTCTATCAATTGATGCTTTAAAGTGCCCCTAACATTTTCACTCAACGCACGCACAGTGCCCTTTAATAACACAGCATCAGGAATAATGTTATAGGTATCTCCGCCAACAATTTGAGTGACACTAACAACTCCTGCTTCTAGTGGAGAAATTTCTCTGGAAACAATAGACTGTATACTCGTAATAAGCTCAGCAGCAGCAACAATGGGATCATGCCCCTTTTCTGGCATCGCTGCATGTGCCCCTTTCCCTTGTAAAGTGATATCGAAGATATCTAGTGAGGCCATCATCGCCCCATCGTTGACACAAAAATCACCAAGGGGCTTACCAGGCATGTTATGGAGCCCATAAATTTCATCTATTGCAAATCGTTCAAAAAGACCTTCTTCCACCATTTTTTTACCCCCTCCCATATTTTCTTCTGCTGGTTGGAAGATAAAATAAATGCATCCATCAAAGTCCCCATGTAGCGCCAAATGTTTAGCTGCTCCTAATAACATAGCAGTATGTCCATCATGCCCACAAGCATGCATACACCCATGTTCTTTAGAACAATGAGAGAAGGTATTCAACTCTTTCATAGGAAGTGCATCCATATCTGCTCTTAATCCTATGCTACGAGTACTGCTACCTCGTTTCAAAATACCCACAACACCTGTTTCTGCAATACCTGTATAAACCTCCATGCCTAACTGACTTAATACATCAGCGACTAATTGTGAAGTTCTATATTCGTTAAAACCTAATTCTGGATAGGCATGTAAGTGTTGACGCCATGCAATGGCTTCATCAATAATACTTTGTGAAATCTCCATTTTTTTCCTCATAATTGATGAGTCATCGTAAACACATGACTCCGCTAACAATGATAGTTCTATCATGCAGGAAATTCTTCACAAAGTAAACAATAATGATTCTTATTAATAAATTGAAGTAAAATTTGTTCTTTTTTGGTGCACCCAATTGAAATTCTGTTCAGATTGCACCTTAGCCTCCCACTACTAATTCTCGGTAGGCTAAGATGCATCTTTGAGGTAAATTACATATAGAGTATGGCCACAAAAGCAAACAGCAACATACCCACATTAGCATGCAGGAAAGCAGGAATTACACTATCTTTAACATGATTGTGCTGCCCATCTGCATTCAGTCCAGCTGTTGCGCCTAACGTAATAGTGGAAGCAGGAGAACCAGCATCTCCCAATGCTGCTGCGGCTCCCAACATACTCATTGTTGCCAGTGGAGATAAACCTAACGCAACACTTAAAGGAATGTAGATAGGTGCCAAAATAGGCACCGAAGCAAAAGAATCCCCAAATCCAATGGTAATAAAGAGCCCTACTACAAGCATCGTAAAGACGCCCAACACTTTACTATCTCCAAACATAGCTGTGGCTGATTTCACCAGTGGTTCAATATCTCCTGTAGCATTCAATACACCAGCAAAGCCTGAGGCAATGGTAATAATAATAGCAATTTCTGCCATCAAACGAACACCTTGTGTGAACACATCATCTTGCTCTTGCCAGCGGTAAATACCAGAAAAACCTAGAATTACAAAACCGATTAAAGCACCAATAAAAAGAGAATCAAAAAATACTTGGCATAGTACAGTCGCTACAATGGCAAGCAATGTGAATAATAGCTGTTGCCACTTAATTTTCACGACCTCATTAAGACTCGTCTCTGAAGTTTCAACTATTTTATAAACCCTAGGCTTACGGTAACTCACAAAAACGCCAAATAGCATACCCGCAATAATCCCCATAACAGGCCAAAACATGGCTTTAGGTGCCATATCCGCTGTACCATTAAGCCCTAGCCCGGCTCCTATGGAATTAAAGTTGCTGAGCAAAATATCATTCAAATAAATCGCACCAAAACCGAAAGGTAAGAGTAAATAACTGGCACTCATACAACATGCCAAAATACATACCACAGCCCTACGGTCGATATTCAATTTATTCATCACTCCCAATAAAGGAGGAATCAGCACAGGAATAAAGGCAATATGAACAGGCACAAGGTTCTGTGAGAGCAACGACGCTACAATGAAGATAATAAAAAGTGTCCACTTCATTTGTTTCTGAACTTGTAATCCTTTCAAGTTCAAACGTTGTGCAATTTTCTGAGACCACCACTCTAAAAGACCACTACGTGCTAAAGCAACAGCAAATGCCCCCACCATTACATAAGTTACCCCTACTTGTGCCCCACTTAACAAATTATCATTTAATGCAGCAAGTACCGCAGAAAAGTCCATTCCTGCATGTAAACCACCTAACAAAGCTGCTAATACAATCGCTACTGCTACGGGAATCCGTAACAAACAAAAGGCCACCATAAGCAAAATACACAGCACTACGGCATTAATTGGAACTGATAAAGCAACCAGTCCACCATAAATAGCAGCCATTACAATTAATGCAGGTAACACTTTACTTAAGAAAAACCTATCTTCTTTATATGTAGAAAACATCAACATCCTCTCTTTCTAAACAACTCAAATCTAGGTCTCTTGTCTCCAGCCTAATCCCTTGGTAAAAGATCATTGAATATGTGTAGGGAAAACTTCTTTAAATTTCTTTGACTGTTCAAATATAGAACTAGTTTTTTAATGGAAAATTATACCCATAGTTAATCACTATTAGACAGTAATATTGCGATGGCCAAATTAGCCACCGCCATCCCCATACTCGAGGTTACTACTACACTAGAGCCATACCCTGCACAAGACAATCCTTGGGGAGCCTGATCTGGATTAATCCATAAATCTGGTAGCCGAGCTTTTTGATCAAACCATACACACTTAACTCCCATCTTAGGAGGATTTTTTAAAGCTTTTCCTCGTTTATCAGAACCTTTAGGATAGTCATATTCTTTACGTAATATCTGACGAATACGCCCTAACAAATTATCTTGCTTCACATAGGCCAAATCAGTGTATTGCAGACTAAAAACATCTGTTTTTCCTCCCGCTCCACCACACATAAAGAAAGGAATATTCTTAGACCTAGCAGCCAGTAACATAGCCACTTTTGCTTTTACTTGATCTGTACAATCTAGTAATACATCTGCTTTATATTGATTTAGATAACTCTCAATATTGTCTGCATCCACGAAATCATCTATTAAATTCACTTTACACAGCGGGTTGATTTCATAGATGCGTTCAGCCATCGCCTCAATTTTTGCTTTTCCTATAGTTGAACTTAGCGCATGTACCTGGCGATTAATATTCGATTCTGCCACATGATCTAAATCGGCTAGAGTGAGTTCTCCCACACCAGAACGAGCCAAAGCCTCTACTGCCCATGAGCCCACCCCTCCAATACCAGCGATAAAAACATGAGATTGGGCTAACTGTTCTGTTGCTTTTTCACCATATAATCGTTGCAAACTGTTAAAGCGGCGTGTTATTGAGGTTGTTTCGTTTTTCATCATTCTAAGAATTGACTATAATGTTGCCTATCATTGTAGCAGTTTATATTTGTACTACCGTGTCTCCTCTTACTCTTGCCATTAATAAAGCTCAGGAACATCTTCGCACCTTTCGTCTTTGGTCTGATGAAGAACGTGAAGCATCTATGTTAAAAACCCTCAATGAACTTGAGGAACAGAAGAATATTTGGATTTTTGGTTATGGTTCTCTTGTGTGGCGACCTGAATTTGTTTTTGAAGAGTCTCGTCATGCAAGTCTAGACGGATACAGCAGAGCTCTATGCTTGTGGTCTTGTGTCAACCGAGGTACACCAGAACAACCTGGCTTAGTCTTTGGTCTCAAACAAGGAGGTATCTGTGAAGGGCGTGTTTTTCGCATTCCCAACGAAAATATTCTAGAGCAATTCCGCCAGCTTTGGAAACGCGAAATGCCCTCGGAGTCCTATATCCCTATGTGGCTACCTTGCCAGACACCTGAGGGCCCAGTCAAAGCACTGGTGTTTGTCATGGATAACCAATCCAAAGCCTATATTGGCGAACTCAGCGAAGAAGAAACCCTAGAAATTGTATTAAATGCTTCGGGTACCTATGGTCCATGTCATGAATATGTTACCGAAACCACTGATGCACTAACTAAATCAGGGATTCACGATGACTATCTTGTATATCTGTCTAAGCTAATTAAAGCACGCTTGGCAAAATAGATAGCCTATGATGTCCTTGCATGTTTTAAACAAGCAAATAAGGACAATCAATTTCTGTGCGAGCTCAATCGCAAGCTGACATTTAATTCCTTTAGGCTTATACTTATCCTTGTTTTTATTATTTAGGAATGATTATGTCTATTGCTGACCTACGTCAAAACTATGACAAAGATGTTCTGTTAGAAAGCAATGTGGATCCCAATCCATTTCAACAATTTGCTAAATGGTTTGAACAAGCACGTGTTGAAGGTGGCCTAGAACCTAATGCAATGACTGTATCTACCGTAGGAGCTGACGGAAAACCAAGTTCGCGTATCTGTTTACTCAAAGATTTCAATGAAAATGGGTTTGTCTTCTTTACCAACTACACCTCAGCTAAAGGTCAGGCACTCGCTACTCATCCTTATGCTAGCTTGTTATTTTTCTGGATGGTACAACAACGCCAAGTTCACATTAATGGTCGGGTAGAAAAAATCTCTGAGGCTGAATCCACAGAATACTTTAAGTCACGCCCCATTAGTTCACAAATTGGTGCCTGGGCATCTAAACAAAGCCAACCTATTACCCGTGAAGAGTTAGATCAACGTGTTCAAGACTATACGGCTCAATATGGTGATGATGTACCAAAACCTCCTCATTGGGGTGGTTACCGTGTTATTCCCGAGAGCATTGAATTCTGGCAAGGTCGCCCCTCTCGTTTACATGACCGCATTAAGTTTACTAAAGATGCATCAGGTCAATGGCACTTTACTCGTTTATCACCTTAATGGATAGAAGATGAGTGTTAGAGAAGCCAATTTTGATGCTATGGCATTTCGTCAGGCATTAGGGCGGTTTGCTACGGGGGTTGCTATCGTCACAACGATAGACCCTCATACTAAAACCCCTCTAGGCTTGACAATTAGTTCTTTTAACTCTGTCTCCATGACCCCTCCTCTAGTACTATGGAGCTTACAGAACTCATCTACCCTATTGGATACATTCCTAAAAACTGATCGCTACAATATCCATGTACTAACAGCAGAGCAGATGTTGCTGGCTATTGATTTTTCCAAGGGCAATCAAGAAGAACGATTTTCCAAGGTATCTTTTACGCTAAATGAGTTTGGTATCCCAAAACTTGATGACACCTGTTGTGCTGCCTATTTTGAGTGTTATAACAAAAGCCAATATCCTGAAGGAGACCACCATATCATGGTTGGACAAGTTGAGCGTTGTTCTCATACTGATGATATGCCACTGGTTTACCATGCTGGATCATTTAGTCTTACACCTTCTAAAGGTAAATAAGGGATTTAAAAAATGAAACAGGCAGATATCCAATGTGTCGTTGTTGGTGCTGGTGTTGTAGGTCTAGCTATTGCGCGTCAGATGTCCATGAAAGGTTATGAGGTGCTGGTGGCTGAGGAACAAGAAGCGATTGGCATGGGAATTAGTTCACGCAACTCCGAAGTCATTCACGCTGGACTTTACTATGCCCCAGGTAGTCTAAAAGCGAAATTCTGTGTACGAGGCAAGGAGCTACTCTACCAATACTGTCATGACAAAGGGATAAATCATCGACGCATAGGTAAGATTCTAGTTGCAACAGAAGAATCCCAACTTGCTAAATTAGAAAAAATTAAAAACACTGCGGAAACGAATGGCGTTACTGATTTGCGTTATCTCTCAGCAGATGAAGCCATTGCACTAGAGCCTAATTTACATTGTATCAAGGCACTTTTATCCCCCTCTACGGGCATTGTCGATAGCCATGAACTCATGCTGGCATTACAGGGTGATGCAGAAAATCACGGAACACAGTGTGTATTTCTCTCCCCTTTAGAGTCTGTCACTATTCAAGATGGGCTATTCTATTGTCGCTTTGGTGGTACTGAAAGCATAGAATTAAGTTGCAACATCCTTATCAATGCAGCAGGACTTCACGCCCCCTTATTAGCTCAAAAGTTTAATGGTTTGAATCCATCCTTTGTTCCTTCTGCTTATTACTGTAAAGGCAGTTACTTCACCTTATCGGGTAAAGCCCCTTTCTCTCACCTTATTTATCCTATGCCTAATGAATCTGGTCTGGGGGTGCATCTCACCCTAGACCTAGGGGGTCAAGCCAAATTTGGGCCAGATACTCAATGGATTGACAGCGAGGATTACTCGTTAGATATAAGTCGCAGTGAGAATTTCTACCAGGCCGTCCGTCAATATTGGAGAGATTTGCCAGATGGTGCATTACAACCTGGTTATACTGGTATCCGCCCCAAGATTGTAGGGCCTAATGAGGTTGCAGCTGACTTTAAGATTAGTACCGCTAGTGAGCATGGCATCCCAAATTTAGTTAATTTATTTGGTATTGAATCACCTGGGTTAACCTCCTCATTAGCTATTGCTGAATATGTAGGAGGCTTATTTAATCTTTCTACAGAATCCTATTCAGTAAGAAAATAACTCTAATTTTTGCTTACTCCTTCCTGTGCCTGTACAGTTTCTTAGTTCACATTATTTTGGGTAAAACATCCATCCTTGCTTACCCCTGTGTCCCATTAAGAATGAATAATTCCTTTTTCACCACAACCCATCATCCCTAGGTTTATGCTAAACCGAGTAAATCACACAGGGATGATTCCTTTTTAGCCCCACCCAAAGAGCAATTTTTCTCAAAGTAGGGGGTAGTTTGCTACTCCAGACAGAAATTTTTACCCCCTTCTCTTATTCACAAGTTCAATCTAAACCACCACTTTGTCATCTTTTTTACAAAAATAATACTTTCATATTAGGGTTATATCGTATTGTATTTAACTTTGTCACATATCAAACTATAAAATAACTTTTTAAGACATCGGCTATAAAAGCCAAATAACAAATATAGGAGACAACAACATGAGCATACCTCATATTCCCTACATTATTGACAACGAAAAAATTCAATCCAAATCTTCTACTTGGATTGATGTATTAAATCCCGCCACTCAAGAAGTAGTAGCCAAAGTACCATTTTGCGAACTATCTGAAGTAGATGCTGCCATTGCTAGTGCGAAAAAGGCCTACAAAACATGGCGTAATGTAGGGCAAGGCACTCGTATGCGTGTGATGCTTAAGTTCCAACAATTGGTTCGTGAGAATGCCAGCAAAATTGCTGAACTGATTACTCTAGAACATGGCAAAACCCTACCCGATGCCGAAGGTGAAGTCGGTCGTGGTTTAGAAGTGATTGAACACGCTTGCGCTATTGTAAGTCTACAACTCGGTGAGTATGCTGAAAATGCAGCTTCTGGTATTGATGTTTACACGCTTATCCAACCGCTAGGAGTATGTGCTGGTATCACTGCCTTCAACTTCCCTGTAATGCTCCCTTGCTTTATGTTCCCACTAGCCATTGCAGCAGGTAATACCTTTGTTCTTAAACCTTCTGAACAAGATCCAAGTGCCTCTCTCTTCCTTGTCGAACTTGCACATCAGGCAGGTCTGCCTCCTGGCGTATTAAATGTAGTTCACGGTGGTGCTGATGTAGCTAACCGTTTATGTGAGCACCCAGATATTCAAGCCGTCTCCTTTATTGGCTCTACTCGTGTCGGTACTGAAATCTACCGTCGTGCATCTAATCATGGTAAACGTTGTCAAGCTATGATGGGAGCCAAGAATCACTGTGTTATCATGCCTGATGCAGATAAAGAAGTTGCTCTTAACCAACTAGTAGGAGCAGCTTTTGGTGCTGCTGGTCAACGTTGTATGGCGACTTCAGTAGCAGTATTTGTGGGTAAGTCCCAAGAATGGATTGATGAGTTTGTCGAGAAATCGAAACTTCTTAAAGTGAATGTTGGCACTGACCGTAAAGCAGACTTGGGGCCTCTTGTGTCTCCTCAAGCACAGGCTCGTGTTCGTGGTTTAATTAAGTCGGGAGTGGAAGAAGGAGCTGATTTACTATTAGACGGTAGTGATATTGTAGTGCCAGGCTATGAAAAAGGAAACTTTATTGGTCCAACTATCTTTAAGAACGTAAAAGCAGATATGCAGATTTACCGTGAGGAGATTTTTGGTCCTGTGTTATGCATTGTGTGTGTCGATACCATCGAAGAAGCCGTTGAGTTTATTAATGCCAACCCCAATGGTAATGGTGTTGCTATCTTTACGCAAAATGGTGGAGACGCTCGATACTTTCAAAACAATATTGATGTTGGCCAAATCGGTATTAACATCCCTATTCCTGTGCCTGTTGCATGGTTTAGTTTCACGGGTTCTCGTGGCTCTAAACTTGGTGTGCTTGGTCCTAATGGTAAGCAAGCAGTATCCTTCTGGACCCAAACAAAATCTATTACTGCACGTTGGACTCATCATGAGCGTAGTGTCAACACCACTATTTCAATGAAATAATGGCTTCATTCACCTAAGCAAACAGAAAGCCTGAAATCACTTTCAGGCTTTCTTTTTTTGACTTACTAGGCAAAGCATCATTATTAGATAACCCTCCCAGTTACCCGTGCATACTGCACAACGTATCTTTATTTAGCTCGCCTCAGAAATCAGCTTTTTTCTATATGTTATCGAATCGATGAGGACTGTTGCTTACATCTGCCCCCTTGGCTCATTAAGCCTCATTCTTTTGCATCCAGCGTTGAAGCAATAAGATAAGAATAATATAAACAAGTTGTGCGGCAATTGTCTCAACAGTAGCATAAAACCCTATTAAATCTACATTGCTAATGCCATCAACAATAGAAGTCGGCAATACGCCTGTTAATTGTAAAGCATGGACACTCACACCGAGAATCTTAAAGCCAAGTACATATAAAACCCATGTGAGAATTTTAAACATCGTTGGTACAGGCAACTTAACTGAGCTCTTGAGAATTACAAATGCCAACACAATTAAAATTGCAATAGCAATCGCAACCCCTAAGCCAAAGGACTCCATACTGATGTTAGGTAAAATACCCACATAGAATAAAATGGTCTCTGCCCCTTCTCGGAATACGGATAAGAAGCTCAAACCAAATAAAGACACAAAACTACCTGTGGTGAGTGCTTTACCCATATGTTTCTTAATATAGGCCTGCCATGCTTTCACTGAAGATTTACTATGTAACCACGCTCCAATAGTAAGAATCATTAATACAGCAAGGATACCTACCCCACCCTCGATCATCTCTCGATTCGTACCAGATGATGCTGCTGGGAATAGTTGCTGTAGAGCAACCGCAGCGACTAGGCTTAATACCACCCCAACAATAACACCACCCCAAACCCATTTATAACCTTCTGGACGTTGTGCTACACGTAACGCACTGATTAAAGCCATCACTACTAATAAAGCCTCTAAACCCTCTCGTAGCAAGATAAGCATGGCATCCACTGCAGTATAGCTAGCAGTAGGATTAATTGCTGACAACTCATCAATAATTTGCTGTAGTTCAGTTTGATATTTCTCAGCACTACCTTTGGCAAGGATAACAGGAATATCACTCTCAACACGGGTATAAAGTGAACCATTACGTGTACTTACATCACCCTCAATCATTGGCCAAATTTCAATAAAAGTAGTCAGTTTTTCCTGAGCTGTAGCACTATCATTTTGTTGAAATGCAACCAAACCATCTTTTAATAACTTAATGCCATCACTTAACTTATAGTTGCCAGTCGCTGCTTCAGCTTGTTTACCAGTCAAGAAATCATCAAACTGTGAAGCAATTTTCTGAGTCAGTTGAGTGACTCGTGAATAATCCAATGGTTCTGTTTCAATGGCTACTCGCAATAGTGCCAATGAAGTCTCAATACGTCCGTAGTGGTTCATATCTACATTACGCACAGTACGTTCATTCTTAGTCCAGATACCGTTAAACAAGCGATATTGCTGCTTAAGCATTTCCACATCAGGTTGAACTTGATTATCTGTAATCACTTGCTCCCAATGTTTAAAGGCTGGCATGATGCGCTTTTTAAATAAGCTCTTTTGTTCATTAACATCTAATGGATGTTGCTCCTTATCAAATGCCAGTAATGCAGATGACAAGGCTGTAAGCTGTTCTAAATCTGTAGTCTCTAATGTCTTTTGCAGTTGGGCTTGTACAGCTTGGCCTGCTGTGGATGTACGCTGTTCTATTGCTAAAAACTGTTGTTGAATTTGCTCAACATCTTGTTTGGCTTGTTCAGCATTACCCTCTTTAACAGCTCCCATCGCATCAGATAACTGAATAAATAAGGGACTTAAATTAATCTTTTCTGCTGCAAATACCAACTGTGCTAAACCTAAACTAATACTTATCAATAGCAGCATAAAGCTAATGCGCAACATAGCGATAAAATCTTGCTTAGCACTTATTTTTGTCATCATATTGTTTCATCCTATATATGTCTTCATTATGATTACCGTTAGTTAGCAAACCACCAATAGAAGCAATCAGAATATAGCACCTTTATTTACTTCTATTGACGGTCCAGTCCTTGGTCATCCGTGTATATCCTTCAAATAACTAGGTGATGCACTCTATCTAACGGTATCATTAGTCCTTCCCTGTAGAAACTTTAACAGTCGTGGTACCGACCAAGTTACCATGGTACTGACCAAGTCATTATGCTCCTAACAAGGCCTGCCCAATAAACTCTCCCTCTTTTGCACCTGGGAAGCAAGCAAACAAACCACTACCAATATGTGTAATATATTCGTTCATTTTATCGGTATTACCCAATGAATTCTGGATAGTGATAAATTGGGCTGGATTCTTTTGATAGCAGATAAATAATAAACCACTATCAAACTGACCCGTCTTAGGATTAATGCCATCAGAATAAGAATATGCACGACGTAAAATGTGCAAGCCTGTCTTATGCGCTAATGCTGAATGAGAATCATCAGGAATCATAGGTTTACCGTGATGATTTTTCGCCGCTAAGTCTAAAGGATCAAACTCATTCTTAGATCCTATAGGAGCACCTGTAATACGATGACGACCGAAAGTACGCTCTTGCTCTTTATAACTAGTACGATCCCAAGTTTCCAAGTGCATTACAATCTTTCGCACAATCATATAACTACCGCCATGTAACCAACCTGGCTGATCTACCCAAATTTGACCATTTTTATCTTTCAAGGTATCCGCATTAGCCGTACCATCTTTAAAGCCAAAAAGATTACGAGGGGTATCCGTTGATTTATCTGCAGAAATAAAGCCCGCTTGGCTCCATTTCATTGTAATATTTGAGCGTGCCACACGCACTAATTGACGCACCGCATGGAAAGCGACTTGTGCATCATTGGCGCAAGATTGAATGCAAATATCGCCACCACTAAACTCCGGACGAATCTGATCGCGAGGGAAAAGAGGTAAATCTTTAAATTCTGCTGGTGCCTTATCTTCTAAACCGAGTTTTTTCAAGAAAGAAGGCGACACACCAAAAGTCAGAGATAAACCATAAGCCGATAAATCATCTGCTTCACCTGTATCAGTAGGCGGAACAAAATGATTACTTGAATATTCTCTAACATTCTTGCCTTTTACTAATTTGGCTGAATAATCCGTCCATGTCTTAAATACCTCACGGATTTCATTTAAGTCATGAGTTGCCAAATCCATCACTAGAAAATATACATAGGTTTGCTGAGGAGTAAGAATACCTTGTTGATGTTCACCAAAAAAAGGATACTCCACATCAGAAAGGCAGTGTTTATCTGCTGCAAAAGCAGTTTGGCTAGTAATATGCAAACCCGCTAAACCGCCACCAAGTACCAATCCTGTTTTCTTTAAAAATTGACGACGGTTAGTTTTTGTAAAATCTGTCATGACTGACTCCTGATAAATGGGAAAAGGTAAGTACAACACTCACCCAAAAAATTTAGTTCTTTTTGCATTAAACGTACTTATCTAAATAGTCTACTCATATGAGGTAAAACTATTAAAATAAATACACTGTCATAATTACCTCATTTCAAAAAATACCTTACTATCCATATGAGGTAAAACTATTAAAATAAATACACTCCCCTATAACATCCTTAAAACCACTTACCCTCCCCCAGTATCATTTTTGATGACATTTAATGATTGGAATTTTAAAATGGCAAAAACCACTGTTGCTGTAAACAACAGTGGCTAATAATATCAAATATCAAGTGAAATGAAACAAAATTAATTACCTTCGAGAATAACGCCCATTTGTGCTAAAGGTTCACCAAGTTTGTTTACAGCCTCCCCTAAAGCACGAGTATCGTCTTTAGAGAGATCTGTGTACAACTTGTAGTCTTTTTCACCTACTTTGTATTTATCCAATAACCCGTTAACAGTTGAGAATTGCTTTTCTAGCTCTTTAACCAACTTAGCATCTTTCTTCTCAAGTTGAGGTTTAAGAATTTCAAAAATTTTCTCTGCACCCTCTACGTTAGCTTTAAAGTCATAAAGGTCTGTGTGAGAGAAAATCTCTTCTTCACCTGTAATTTTACTAGTTGACACTTCGTTTAATAAGTCTACTGCCCCTTGAACCATCAACTCACCAGTTACTTCTACTGTAGGCACTTTAGCACGAAGCTCTTTAATATCGTTTAACAACTGGTCAGCAATCTTCTCTGTACCTTTAGTTGTATTTTCTGTCCATAAGATTTTCTCAATTTTATGGAAACCAGACCAGATTTGGTCTTTTTCTAAATCTGCTTCACGTGCATCAATACGTGGGTCTAAATCACCAAAGCTCTCAGCGATAGGCTCAGAACGCTCGTAGTACATACGTACTAGAGGGTATACTTTCTTAGCTTCTTCAAGTTTGCCCGCTTTTAAGTCAGCAACGAATTGAGCTGTACCTTTTTCAAGTGCATCAATTTGCTCAACCACAAATGCTTGGTAAGCCTTAGTTTCTTTAGATAAATCAACGGCTGCAAAAGCGGTGTTAGCCAATAAAGCAGCTGAAGACACACCTGCTACCAATGCGAGTTTTTTCAAACTGAACATAAAATCTCCCTCTTTAGGAATGTAAATGATAATGAATCTCATGTAGAGTTTTGCTAGATTATTCTAAATAAGAATGAATGTCAATAAATATTTGGTAACTTAGTCGGGTATAGATAAGTTCCGTTACAAGGAAAAAGTGCTAAAAACAATGATTTTCCATGAAAAATGAAGACTACTTGGTATATATAGGAGACCTTTCAACTAAAGGCACTAGATATTCTTGAGAAGCTAAAGAAGGGAAAAAAGATAGAATAAATGGCCTCTCCAGCCGGAATTGAACCAGCATTTAACCCTTAGGAGGGGTTCGTTCTATCCAATTGAACTATGGAGAGACTAAAGGCTGACATTATACGGGAAAATTAACAAGCATTGTTAGTCGAGTAGTGTATTGCCAAAAATGCGGCGTTCTTTTTTGTTAAACTAGTCTTTATACATATTAAGCCCCATGCTCATTTGCTACTTCTACTGCTTTTGCCCCTAACAAATCCACAATCACTTGTGGGTTTAGGCTCAAAATATAGCCTCTACGCCCACCATTAATGTAAATCTTGTCATAATCTAAAATAGTTTTTTCTATCCATACAGGCATATGCTTACGTGTACCAAAAGGAGAGGTTCCACCTATCTGATAACCTGAATGTTTGGGTGCCTCAGTTGCTGCCACAATTTGCATTTTCTTCACCCCCACCTGACGTGCTAAATTTTTAGCAGAAACTTCGCAATCCCCATGCATCAATACCACGTGAGGTTTACCGCTATCATCCTCAAAAATTAGGGTCTTAACAATTTGATGCTCCCCAACTCCTAATTGTTTAGAGGTCTCTGCTGTACCTCCATGTTCCACATAATCATAAGTATGTTCTTCATAAATCACTTTGTTTTTCTTAAGAAACTGTGTTGCTGGTGTTTCAGATACATGTTTTGCTTTACTCATTCTAACTGCCTTATTTCTTATAACGATGGTTAACTATTCTATGTTAGTCAACCCTAAATCTCACTTTTATCATTTGCCTAGGTTTAGTCCTTGCAATCAGCTGATTACCTATTGATGTTTTAGAACATCCTATTTGCTTCCTAGAACCACCATATATTAAATGTAGAACAATCAACTATTAAATGTAGAACAATCTACTCAAAAAAGCAGAGAACATTCCTCAGGCCCTTGGGTGATGTTTTTGATGTAATTGTTTTAATCGTTCCCTCGCCACATGAGTGTAAATCTGCGTGGTCGATATGTCGGCATGACCCAGTAACATCTGTACTACACGTAAATCAGCACCATGATTTAATAGATGCGTTGCAAAAGCATGGCGCAACACATGTGGGGATAAAGGAATTTTGATGCTTGTCATTGTGGCATATTTTTTAATCAACTGCCAAAAGGCCTGTCGTGTCATCGCCTCACCAAACCGCGATAAAAACAAATCGTCGTTGACTTTATGCCCCAACAAAACAGGACGTACACTCTGCATATACTCTCGCAAGTATTGTTCTGCGACCTCCCCAATAGGCACAATACGATCTTTGCCACCTTTACCCATAATGACACGAACCACCCCTTCATCTAAATTGAGATGTAGCGTCTTTAATGAAACCAACTCCGATACACGCAAACCTGTCGCATATAAAGTCTCTAACATCGCCCTATCTCGAATACCTGCTGGAGTGCGTAAATCAGGAGCATTTAATAACTCTTCTACCTGTGTCTCACTCACGGTTTTGGGAAAACGCATACCCTGTTTAGCAGCACTGAGCGACAAAGTAGGATCTTCTAGCCAGAATCCCATACGTAATGCCCATACAGCAAACCGCTTTAATGTTACTAGCCGACGATTGGCCGTACTCGCCTTGGTCTCTGCCCCCATATCAATAAACCATGACTGTGCAACATCAGCATCTATATCTCTTAGGTTTAAATGATGTCGTTGTAAATAATCCACAAGGTTTTTTAAATCCTGACGATAGGCACTTAAAGTATTTTTAGACAAGCCATCTTCTAACCAAAGCGTATCAAGGAAAGAAGCTATCATTTCTTCATTATTCATTGCTAGCAATTCAGTTCAAATGTGTTCTTTTAAACTTAAACTATTTATTGAACCAGTTTTTTAAGTTTAAAAATATGTTTGACACTCTACTCATTCTACTCACCTGCATCCTTATCTTACCTGGTTGATCATTAAAAAACAAATGAAATTTCACTGCAAGATTATTAGTCGACTCAGATAAAAATTATTTTTCTATATTCACCCAACCAGTCATACAATCAGTAATACGAACTCACAAGCTAATAGACAATATCATTAATCTCTATAGAAATGCTCTTGCATTAACAAGAGGAGAATGTCAATATAGACATATCGAAAAAATACATCCATAGTGCTATGACACTCGTCCTATACTCCATTAAAATAAGCAAAACCCTTATAAGCAATATTTGTTTACAATTTTTCCTTTTTAAATTTTCCTATTTTCTTAATACAAAAAACACCTTTTATGATGCAAACAACACCACTTCTCTCCCGTTTCTTTCTTGCTAATGAAGCTGCTACCGAAGCCCTTGCACAAGCCATGGCATCGCCCATATCCTCCGAATTATCAAGTAGTTACGGCCAGAAGCATGGCCTTGCTAGTAGTTATCATTTACATTTGCAAGGAGATTTAGGGGCTGGCAAAACCGCTTTTTGCCGAGCATTTTTACGTGCTTTAGGGGTTACTGGACGAATTAAGAGTCCAACCTATACCTTAGTTGAAACCTATAAAGTTTCTAGATTATACTTATATCACTTTGATTTTTATAGGTTTAACGAATCTACCGAGTGGCAAGAAGCAGGTTTCCGAGAACATTTACTCGAAAATGCAGTTGTTCTGATTGAATGGCCTGAGAAAGCGGATAAATCGCTCCCTCAGCCTGACGTATTGTTGCAGCTTCATTATCACCAAACTGGTAGAATAGCGGAACTTCACGCTTATACAGACAAGGGAATGGCATGGATAGCACAACTCAAGAATCAACAGAATTTAGTCCCCGCCGCATAACACGACGTCAAATACTTGGCTCAGGTATTGCGATGTTGTCACTGCCTGTCGTCTCTAAAGTGGCTTATGCCGCAAGTAGCCAAATTCTGGCTGTGCGTACATGGCCAGCAGATGAGTATACGCGCGTGACATTGGAGTTAAGCTCTCCTATTAAACATGAGCATTTTGTTCTTGATGGCCCAGATCGCCTAGTGGTAGATTTACAGGGGCTTAGCATGAATGCAGCACTTAACTCCCTGATTTCTAAAATCAAACCCAATGACCCCTATATCTCTCGCGTCCGTGTTGCACAAAATCGTGCTGATGTTGTACGCCTTGTAATTGACTTAAAACAAAGTATTGTCCCTCAGGTATTTACGTTAAAACCTGTTGGTAATTACCGCTACCGTTTAGTATTAGACTTGTACCCTAAAGTAGCCAAAGACCCTTTAGTCGCATTGACTAATAGTGCCAACATGGGAGATGACCCTCTCGCTGGTATTATCAATCAGATTAATAATAACCGTGCAACAGTAGAAGCACCACGTGTTCAAGGACAGGTTGCTCCTAAAGTATCTAGTCCAATTGTAGACAACACACCTCGTCCATCTCGTGGCGGTCGTCGTCCTATTCTTATCGCTATCGACCCAGGTCATGGCGGTGAAGATCCTGGAGCCACAGGTCCCCGTGGTACTCATGAAAAAGATGTGGTACTATCTATTGGCAAACAATTACGCGACATCATTAACGCTCAACCTAATATGCGTGCTTATATGACAAGAGATGCTGACTTCTTTGTCCCTTTGCAAGTACGTGTCCAAAAAGCTCGCCGTGTAAAAGCTGATATCTTTGTTTCTATCCATGCAGACGCCTTTACCAACCCTAACTCACGTGGTACTTCTGTATTTGCACTCTCTCGTAAAGGTGCTTCTAGTGCTGCTGCTCGCTGGCTAGCAACTAAAGAAAATGCTGCTGATGCAATTGGTGGTTTAGATATTAGCGTGCATGACCGCACCACTGCTAGCGTATTATTAGACATGTCAACTACTGCACAGATTAATGACTCACTAAAGATTGGTCACCGTGTTTTAGAGGCATTATCTCGCATTAATGGATTACAAAGCCGCCGTGTTGAACAGGCTGGGTTTGCAGTATTGAAAGCCCCTGACATTCCATCCATTCTTATTGAGGTGGCATTTATTTCCAACCCTCAAGAAGAAAGATTCTTACGTGATTATTCTAACCATCGCCTTGTAGCCAATGCTATCGTATCAGGTCTAAATGGCTATTTAGCAACAAATCCTCCTCTTGCTAGCAGAGGCTAAACTACACCACAGTTTATTAAATATTCTTAATGTAAAGCTCACTAGGAATAGACGCAATTTCAATGCTATTGGGGCAATGTATCTGGCTTACGAGTCATTAACAAGCATCCACTCAATTGGAGAGTATAACGAAAATGTTATACTCTTCTTTGTTTATTCTTTAGTGATAGTCCATTTCAACTATGTCTGAACGCCGCCATATTCACCTTTTACCCGATCAGCTTATTAGTCAAATTGCCGCTGGAGAGGTCATTGAACGACCATCATCGGTACTCAAAGAACTGGTTGAAAATGCCATTGATGCAGGGGCAACACAAATTGAGCTACGTCTTGATGGGGGTGGCATACGTCGCTTATGTGTAATTGATAATGGATCTGGCATCCCCAAAGATGAATTGGCTCTTGCCCTAACACGGCATGCTACAAGCAAAGTGCGTTCATTAGCAGAATTAGAATCTGTACGCTCTATGGGTTTTCGTGGTGAAGCATTAGCCTCTATTGCTTCAGTAGCAAGACTAACCCTAAGCTCACGTACAGAAGGACAGAAGCATGCTTGGTCTATTGATGGTCGTCATGGGGTTATTGAACCCTCTTCAGGCTTGCAAGGCACAACAGTCGATGTTCGTCAATTATTTGACGAAATTCCTGCTCGTCGTAAATTTCTTAAAACAGAGCAAACAGAGTTTTCTCACTGTGTAGATGCCATTGAGCGTATTGCCCTCGCCTACCCAAGCATCAGTTTTCGAGTTTTTCACAATGATAAACCCTACAAACATTGGCCCGTCAATGATGCACTAGGTCGTATTCAAGATGTACTCGGTGCAGAGTTTGTAGACGCAGGTCTTACTGTTGATAGCAGTACCGCCGTCAGCCATATACATGGACTGATAATTCAGCCAAGTGCAGCACGGGCTAAGGCAGATAAACAATATCTTTTTGTAAATGGACGTTTTGTGCGTGACCGCACTATCTCGCATGCAATTCGTAGCGCCTATGCCGATGTTCTACATGGTGATAGGCAACCTGCCTATGTATTATTCCTCTCTATTGACCCCGCTCTGGTAGATGTCAATGTGCATCCTGCAAAAAGCGAGGTACGTTTTCGTGATAGTGGGGCTCTATATCGCTTTATTCAACAAAGTGTCTCACAAGCACTGGCTAAACTAGGTGGTCAAGGTGCAGCACATCAGAAAAATAGTGAAGATAACCATACCTCTTCTTTTGCTTCACCATATACTACTCTCACCATGCCTGAAGGGATGTCTACTCCAACATCAGGCACTCTAAATCCATCCACCCACTCGGAATTATCAGGACTCACACAAGGTCATGATTTCTCTAAAGGGATGGGAACACCAGAGACTTCACCTTATAACACATTACCTAGCACGACTAGTCCTACTGGCAATCGTGCTAACCCTGCTATCGGGGCAAAACCTAATACAAACTACCGCCCTCAACAAGGCAGTTTAAATATCAACCATATGGATGCATGGAAAACAGCTTATGCTCCATTAACAAGCTCACCCTCTAATGAGACGACACCCATCGTCATAGGAAGCTCATTTGGTGGTGCTTTGGGTGACTATACCAACACCTATCAGACGAACACATTTTCAATAGATACTGATGTCAGCACGACATCAAATCAAACTCAAGATTTTCCTCTTGGTATGGCTATTGGTCAACTCCATGGAATTTATATTCTTGCCCAGAATAAAGAAGGACTTGTCCTTATTGATATGCATGCTGCCCACGAACGTGTCACCTACGAGAGACTTAAACAACTCTTTGACCAAAAAGCAGTATCAGTACAAGAACTACTGGTGCCAATTGTTTTTCATACTTCCGAAACACAAGTTGCCCTATTAGAAGAATACGCACAGACATTAACGGATTTAGGATTAGCATTAAGCCCTGCAGGCCCAAATTCTATCGCAGTACGTGCTGTTCCTAGCTTACTAGCTAAAGGCGATATTGAAACCATGGTCCGGCGTATTTTGCATGATTTAGAAAAGGTAGGGATTTCCAACCTCATCACTGAACAACGCAATGAGTTACTAGCAACCATGGCATGCCATGGTTCAGTACGTGCCAACCGTTTATTGAGCCTAACGGAGATGAACAATTTACTCCGTCAAATGGAGCAGACTGAACGAGCCAACCAGTGTAATCATGGACGTCCAACATGGTTTACCTGGTCACTGGCAGATTTAGATAAACTCTTTATGCGGGGGCAATAAAGCATGACGCCGAAAACAACTCCCATCATATGCATTGCAGGGCCTACCGCCTCAGGAAAGTCCGCTTCCGTGCTAACACTAGCTGAGCATCTCCCCATCGAAATTATCAATGTCGATTCTGCTACTATCTATCGCAGTATGAATATTGGCACGGCAAAACCCAGCAAAGAGGAACAAGCCCTTGTACCCCAGCACCTACTAGACATCAAAGACCCAAGCGAAAGCTATAGTGCTGCTGATTTTTATCAAGATACTATACGCCTCATCAGTGAAATACAATCTCGTCAACATATCCCTATCCTAGCAGGGGGTACAATGATGTACTACAAAACACTACGTGAAGGCTTACATGATTTACCAGCAGCTAATGAAATATTGCGAGCAGAATTAGAAACAGAAGCTGCCAAGATAGGTTGGCCTGCAATGCATGAAAAACTACGCACTTTAGATGCTATCACTGCTGATAGACTTGCACCCAACGATAGCCAACGCATCCAACGTGCATTAGAAGTCATCATCTTGACTGGAAAACCGCTTTCTAGCCTATTTGCAGAACAAAAAACAAGCAATAGTCCCTACCGATTTATCACAATTAGCCTAGAAACAGAAGATAGAGCTAAATTACATGCTCGCATTGCAGAACGATTTATGCAGATGATGGCAAAAGGTTTTCTGGAAGAAGTTCACTCACTTTACCAACGCGGTGACCTACATGAAAACCTCCCCTCTATTCGTTGTGTAGGTTACCGACAACTATGGAAACATATCGCAGGAGAAATAGATTTAGAGACAGCTATTGAGCAAGGCATTGCAGCCACTCGCCAGCTTGCCAAACGACAAATCACTTGGCTACGCAGCCAACCCGAGCGACTTAAAATTGATTGCTTTAGCAAAGATGTTCCTAGTCAAGTACTAGATATTGTCAAGAAGTACAAAAATCAAATGGGTTAGACAAATTAGCCTAACCCATTTTTTAAAACAAAATCTTGGTCCCCCCAACTGGACTTGAACCAGTGACCAAAGGATTATGAGTCCTCTGCTCTAACCAACTGAGCTATAGGGGGAAAGTCTGCCATTATACTATGATTTTTTATTATTTTGCAAAAAATTTATAATCACTTTTGTATTCTTAAGTACAAAATTTAAGTATCCGCCCTTGTTACCTAATGAGTCATAAACGATAACTTTCTCCGACAAGAAAAATGCATATTCACTCATTAGAGAGAATCAATGTGTTTAACTCAATAAGAAGTTTAGCAATATCCCTGAAGAGACAACAGGAGCTACTTCATTCAAAAAACGGGTAAAATCGTAGCCAGCGCTATTATTGGCCTTATCTGATATTACTCGCAGCACTGCGAAAGGAGTTCCATATTCATAACACACTTGTGCCACAGCAGCTCCCTCCATCTCTGTACACAACGCATCTGGAAAGTTATTCCGCAACTCCAAAACAGCTTCTGCACTACCGATAAATTGGTCTCCACTGAGTATTAATCCTTGGTGAATTTTCATATTAGTAAGCCCAAATAAGTCAATGTTCTCTTTGGGTAACATCCTTTGTAAACTGTATTGCCCTTCTCCTTGCAAGAACTGTGTTGTCCCTACAATAAGAGCAGCATTTAGTTCACTATCCGATACAAAATATTGTTTACCTAACAAAGGAATTTCATAGCGAGGGAAAAGGGGTTCTGCATTCATATCATGCTGACAAAACGAGGTCCCTATCACAATGTCTCCGACATTAACTTCTGCACTTACTCCACCAGCCAATCCAGTGAATATAATACGGTCAACCCCAAATTTTTGTATTAGGGTCACACATGTAGCACTAGCTGCTACTTTCCCTACTCTAGCTAGTACAAGAACACAGCTTTGCCCACCGATTTTTCCTTGATAAAAAGTCCTCATCCCTACAGTATGGGTTTGCATCTGCCCTTTCATCAACTTTAATAAATCAGCTATCTCTTGTGGTAAGGCTGCAATAATTCCTAATGTCATAACTCACCAAAATCAAATACTAACACTATACCACTTACTATCTTAATTGATGTCATAAATTCTGTCGTTTTCCATTATTTCCATAACTCCCCTAGCTTTCCTTAACACTCCTTATGCATCCTAGACTTCCATGCTCCCCATAACTCCCCTAGCTTTCCTTAACATTCCTCATACACCCTAGAACTTCCATGCCCCCATACCCTCTCTTGATAAAGAATCGGTTTAAACCTCTTCCTAGCACAATAACTACTCCGTAATACCTCATATAAAGGGTCATTAAGTAGTTTAACTGCTGTCTATTGCATGCAAAATTCAAAATGGACTGAATTGCTTGCTCAAAAAACTAGCATTTATTCAATAGAGAAACTATAATAACGGGGTAAAAGAATTCAGCATTTTCAAGTCATTATGTCGCCTAAGAACACTAATCAATATACATTCCTGTACGATACTTTTGAATGGTTCGTCCCGAATAACTTTAATATTGCTAATGCATGCTGTCATCGGTGGGCTCAAAGTCCTCATGAAGCAAGGCAAGCGGCGATTTACTTTGAGGATCAAGTCGGACAGCTCACTAGCCTTTCATATGGACAACTCTCTGAAAAGGTTAATAAACTTGCAAACGGCTTTATTCGCATGGGGATACACCCACAAGACCGTATTGCCATTGCCCTCCAGCACTCTGCAGAGACTGCTATTACCATTCTAGCGGCAATTACTGTTGGAGCTGTCGCAGTACCTCTTAAGGCTGGGTTTACTAGTCCTGAGTATGATAAGCGCCTTGTTGATATTGCGCCTCGCATTGTAATTGTAGACAAGTATACTATTGCCCCAGTAACCCATGCGATTGATCATAATCCAGCTTTACGTCAGAGTTTAAAACAACTTATTGGTATTCATACAGAAGACGAGCGAGTTATTCCTTGGCGTACCTTGCTTGCTCGCCAACCCAGTGAGTTTAGCGTTATTCCAGCAAGTCCTGATGCACCAGCGATTATGTTCTATGATGATTCCTCTGACTCTTTACGTGCTACTGTGGTTACCCATAAGGCATTGATTGGAACTCTTCCTGGCTTTGTATCTTCTCAAAATTGGTTTCCTAAAAAATCCGATATCTTCTATACAACCTATGACTGGAGTACTCAGTTAGGTTTACTCGGTGGCTTATTACCTACACTTTATTTTGGGCGTACGATGGTCGGTTGCCCTAGTGGACGCACTATCCCACGCTTGTTTACCTTGCTTGAACATTATCCTGTCAGCAACATCCTCGCCTCTGGCAAGGAGCTACAACGCATTCGTGACTATCAAGAACCGTTAGATTCTTTTGAGTTAGAAGTGCGTTGCATTACCTGCCCTGATGAAGACAATTCCCCTGAGCTAGCCACTTGGGTACAAGAACGTTTCGGCTTTGCTCTTAATAGCGTCTGCTTACCTTTTGGATTCTCTTATGTTGTTGGTGAATCAGCAGAGAAATGGGAAAGTAAGTTAGGCAGTATGGGGCGGGCTATTCCAGGGCATAAAGTAACCATCCTTGATGAGCAAGGTCAGCCTGTGCCTACTGGTAAAGTGGGTTTCTTATGTGTTAACCGTGAAAACCACCCTGAAGACTTTGATCCATCTATCGCTTTACAATTTTGGGCACAAGGACACCTACATGAGGTTGCACCTTTGGCACAAAATTGGTATAACACTGGTATTAGAGCCTCACAAGATAGCGATGGCTATTTTTGGCGAGATAATACAATCACATTCCCTACGGCATAACGAGTGATAGCCATAGGGAGCAGCGAGGAGCAATCTATGGCTATTTATCAAATCGGTAATCTCACCCCTTCCATTGACCCTAGTGCCTATATCTTTGACAACGCTGTTGTTATCGGCGATGTTACGCTCAAGGCTAATGTGAGTATCTGGGCCAATGTCTCTATTCGTGCAGATAATGATAGCATTGTCATCGATGAAAATAGTAATATTCAAGAAGGCAGTGTATTACATATTGATGTTGGTACCCCTATGTATATTGGTAAAAACGTCACTGTAGGGCATCAAGCCATGCTACATGGCTGTACCATTGGCGATGGTAGCCTTATCGGTATGCAAGCTATCATATTAAATAATGCTGTTATTGGCAAAAACTGTATTATTGGTGCTGGAGCTATTGTTCCAGAGGGGAAAGTCATTCCTGATAACTCTTTGGTCATCGGGGTAGCAAAAATTGTACGCACTTTGACTGATGAAGATTTGCATCGGGTTCACGAGGGTACGGCACATTATGTAGAACAAGGCAAGTTTTACCAACAGCAATTAAAGAGGATTGCTTAATAGTTTAGAGACTATTACCCTCTTGTTTTCTACATTTTCACCTCCATTTACAGAGGCATTGAATTATTCTTTGCCTCAATTCTCATGAAAGATTCTCTTAAAAAATATCTCTTTGAAGACCGCAGTGTACGTATCCAGACGGTCAATCTCACCCAAACCTGGCATGAGATGCTTACCCACCAGACCTATCATCCTGTCCTTCGCAACCTACTTGGAGAACTAAGTGCAGCGGCAGTGCTACTTGCCTCCAATATTAAATTTGAGGGTTCTTTGGTACTACAACTCCAAGGGGACGGTCCGATTGCTCTTATTGTGGTAGAGTGCAATCAGCATTTACAAGTCAGGGCTACAATTAAAACTCGTCAGGAATTTGTTGTCAAAGATACTGATACCTTACAGACCCTACTTAATGCCAATGGACAAGGACGCTTTGTGGTAATACTCGACCCAGCCAACCGCCCCAAAGGACAACAAGCCTACCAGGGTATCGTACCACTTGTGGGCAATTCTGTTGGAGAAGCCTTGGCTTCCTATATGCAACATTCTGAGCAGCTGGATACTCAGTTATATCTCGCTGCGGATGAACATAAAGCAACAGGACTTTTATTGCAACGTCTCCCCTATAGCGGAGGTCAAGAAGTTGATAGTGAAGTGGCTCATCAAGCCTGGGAGCGTGCCTTACATCTTGGCCGTACCATTAAGCCAAGCGAACAACTTCAAGTTGACGAGGACACCTTGATTCATCGTTTATTCTGGGAAGAAAATCTTATCGCTTATGAACCTCAATCAGTTTCCTGGTTCTGTAGTTGCTCTCGTGAGCGTGTTGCAGATATGCTTAAAATGTTAGGCTCTTCTGAGGTTGAAAGCATTCTTTCCGAACGTCCTAACATCACAGTTAATTGTGATTTCTGCGGAAAACCTTATGTTTTTGATGCTATTGATTGTGCTGGACTTTTCGTTGCTACAGGCAATGAAAAAGCAGACAAACAGTTGCACTAATTAATTCATTGCAGATGTTACTTGCTAGCCTTTGAGGGATTCCCTCTTAACCCATGAAGAAGCCATAATCACTGAAGAGCATAATTTTCCCAAAAACTATACACCAGCTTTATCCTCCTATAAAAAAGTTGGTGTATTTTTATACATTTCAAAAATACAAATAATATCAAAGAGTTAAATCTTTATTTAACAAAGCAGGTGTAACATACACCAACTTTCTCCTCCTATAATAAAGTCGGTGTATTTTTATATATTTCCAAAATCCAAATAATATCAAAGAGTTAAATCTTTACTTAACAAAATATACGTAATCTTCCTATTTTATTTTTGTCTAAATCTTGGCACACTGTTCTTCCTTAAAGAAAAAAGTGCGTTTTATATTGGATTTATTCTCCACTTATTCCATTTCTTGTTTTCATACAAGGCAGACATCTGGAACCCATAACTAATGAATAAAGATTTCATCTCTCCGCTTGCTCATAACATAGGAATGAGTAGTGTTGGTTTTATTATCAGTGCCGTACCCATATTACTCCTAGGCTTGGGAGGTATTGAAATGACCCAATGGTATCAGACACGTCATTTGGTCAATGTTGCCCTGGTAGAAGCTGCCCGTCAAGCCTCAGTTACACATGCTCATCCTTTGCAAATAGCTACAGCCTTTGAGCAGGCATTACTTCCCTTATTTACTGCTGCATCCTCTCGCACTTCTAATACATCATCCTTTGACGATTTATCAGGTCACCCCCACTCTCACTCTTCATCAATGGCCCTCTCTCGCCAGCAGAAGTATTTCCTACAGGTTTTACAACAAACCCAAGTTCCTGCATGGCGTATTGTTGTTGATAATCCCAAGCACTCTCATTTTGTGGATTTTCACAGGGATGATTTGGACATTGCACACCAAACAGGTTTATTAGCTATTGATAACAATTACCAATATGAGCAGCATCAGCGTAAAGGCACTGGATTGCTATCGCTGGAATCCATTTATGAGGCGAATACCCTATCGATGAAAATCACTTATGCCTATGAACCCATGCTCCCTGGGGTTAAAACCCTATTTCGAGCCTTGCAGCATTTTGCCCATGATGATTATGCCAAACAATTATTTGCACAGGGATTCTTACCTATTACCCAACGTCTGTCCATCTCTATGCAATCCCATCCTGTAGAGTGGCCTAGTCTAGGGGATGGTAGAGTGGTGATGCAGTGGAATTCCTCCCCAGTTAGCATGCACACAAATACGTCTTCTATGGCATCTTCCCTCTCTGCCTGCTCTCGTGGTATCTGGTGTAGGGATAACATCCAACCTAAAATAACCCTCTCCCCCTTTAAATCCTCCCCTGATTCTAGGCTATCAACTTTTGCAACAGCATCTACCCCTGATACAGCATTTACATCACCTCTGCCACCATCTGCACAACATTCATCCGCAGAGCCACTAAGTAATCATAGTGATAATTCAGCAAATATCGTGACAGAAATACATCCATCCACTAAAGATGAACAAAACCCTCTTTGTGGTATTAGTTTATGCTGTAAGGGAAGCTAACCATCAGCATATAGCCTAGCCATATCAGTTTAATGCAATAATGCTTAAATCTGTCTAATCATCAATTTAGATGATGTGCTATTTGATTAATATCAAACCCTGTCATCACCCCCAATCTGCCAAAAAGCCATATCTAACAACTTCATCTGAGGATAACAAAGATTACTGTTTTGCAATGTTAATGTCTCGTACTTTTTAAATATTTCACTATGATTCTGGTAAAACTCAGCTAATTTTTTTAAAGAATCATTATTATAATTACCTGTCGTGACGTTATACTTTCTTACCGCATCCACAAAGAATCGGTCATAAGCTGGGGTACAAGCAAGTGTCCCCAATAATACCTTGGTAATCAACACAGTAGAAATACTTTTTTCCTTATTTGCCTGTGCATCAATACTTGCCTGATGCTTCTCTTCGACAACTGACGCACGAATCTCACTATAACGCTTATCTAAGTGTTGATTCAGTTTTTTAAGTCGTTCCCTTATCTCTGCTTTATCTAAAAAATCTTTACACTTCAAACCCAACAAAACATCATAGTCTCGATTTAAAATTTCCTTAACAATAGGCACATGAACTTTATAGTCACGTTGCAATAAGAAAGAAGAGCCCCGATACATTCCCCAACTTGCCAAATAAAAGGCTAGGTGAAGGCATAAGGTATCAATTTCAGCCTTTGTATGCTCTGATTGCTTGCGTGCATCATGAAAAACACGATAACAATGCTCCCATGATAAATAACGATGATTCTCCTTAACCTTCCCATGAAATTTCCCTACTGCTTCTGAGATACATTCCAACTTAATCTTTTTCATAGTGACTAAATCTTCGTTTGATATAGGAGAGTTACAATACAAAACGGCACCTTCTAAGTGAAAGTGCCATTCTGTATTGAATCAATATTATTACTACTGACTATTTAGATTCTGCCGTCGCAGTATGGTCTTTACCAAAAACATTGGGAATGTCTTTACCATCACGACTGACAAACTTACCCTGTTGATAAGCCTGAATGTGCACCTCAGCATCAGGATTATCATTAAAAGCAAGATACATCGTCACGATACAACCCACCACAGCAAGCAATGGGCCTGACATTAGAATCCATGGCCATGGCTCTTTATACCAAGGATTAGGATTTTTATCTAAATCGCGTTTTTCCATTTTTCAATCCTATTAGTTAGGTACGTAGAAGCTATCTTCGTTGCTTGCTTCAACGCCCTTGTTTTCATCACTCATGGCTTCCGCTTCGACCTTAATCTTGTAGATTTCACCACGTTTTAAACCACTCAATGGAGCACGGATAATCATAGGAATCCACTGATTGGTAAATGGTTTTACTTCCACAGTAGCATCATCAGAATTTTCTAGCACTACTTGGAGATTTTTCATATCACCATCACGACCCTCAGCCTTGATGTGGACACGTTCAGGTTTATCCATCATATTGATGACCTGAATACGATAAACGTTTTCAATTAAATCACCTGGAATTTCTCGACCAAGAGAGCTACGGTCACGTACGATATCCACTTTAAGTGGTGTACGCATTGCAAGTGAGATAATCAAGCCAAGGATAAAGACACACAATAAACCCACATACACAAATACGCGTGGACGGTATAAGCGACGACGAGTTTGTTTGCTATCTAGCCCATGTAGCATTCCATATTCGGAAGTATAACGAATCAAACCACGAGGGTAATTCATTTTATCCATAATATCATTACAGGCATCAATACAGGCACCACAACCAATACACATGTATTGTAGACCGTTACGAATATCAATACCTGTCGGGCATACTTGTACACACATGGTACAGTCAATACAATCCCCTAACCCTTGGGTCTTAGGATCTACCTTCTTAGAACGCTTGCCACGAGGCTCGCCACGTAGCTTATCATAAGTTACTACAAAGGTATCTTGATCCACCATCACACTTTGGAAACGAGCATATGGGCACATGAATTTACAGACAGACTCACGTAACACACCCGCCATCATCCAGGTCATAAACCCATAGAAGATAAACCAGAACCACTGGGCAGTACTCAAATCCAAATGCCAAACTTGCATAGGCAAGTCACGGATTGGAGCAAAATAACCGATAAAAGTAAAACCAGTCCACGCCGCTGTCAAAATCCAAAGCAACTGTTTAGTCGCTTTAATGCGGAATTTATGAAAGCCCCAGGGAGATTCATCTAAACGCATACGTTGGGCACGGTCGCCCTCTACCCAGCGCTCAATCCACATAAAGATCTCAGTATAAACAGTCTGAGGACAGGCATAGCCACAGAACAAACGCCCTGCCAATGCGGTAAACAGGAATAACCCATAGGCAGATACAATTAAGATAATCGCCATGTAGAACACGTCTTGAGGCCACAACACTAAGCCAAAGATATAAAACTTACGTGCACTTAAATCCAATAAAAATGCCTGACGATCATTCCATTGCAGCCAAGGTAGGCCGTAATAAATAATCTGTGTAAAAAGCAGCATGACAATACGCCAGCTAGCAAAATGCCCCTTGACCGAACGGGCATAAATCTTAGAAGTTGCCTCTTTGACAAGACGAGCACTTTCTTCTTCTGAGATTTTTAATGTGACTGGTTGCCAATCCGGAATGTTATCGTCCTGTTCTGGCTTTGAGTTTTCATTACTCATGTTAAATTTCCCTTTACTACCTAGAAAACAGATATATGCTTACTCAGTCCGCTAAGATGTAGTTCCTTTTTGGAATCCTTAAGATAACTAACTATCCCAACATGCAACTAAAACCTATAATCATACTATCCCAAGACAGCATATACCTGTTTTTTATAGCACTCAAGAATACCCCTACTAATATCATATAAAGGATATTCATTTACAATTAAATTACAAAGTAAAAAAGCGATTACCTATTCTGGCTCAGCCAAAACAAGCAATCGCTTATTTGTGTCACCTCAAAAATAAGCTATTGCTTATTTTTTAACGTTAGACAAGCCCCATACATATGCTGCCAACATCTTAATTTGTTCAGGTGTTAAGATGTTTTTGTGGGCTGGCATAGTACCTTGACGACCTTCCAAAATTGTTTTTTGGATAACATCTACTGAAGAGCTGTTCAACCAAATATTGTCAGTCAAGTTAGGAGCACCAAGAAGTTGGTTACCCTTAGCATCTGCTCCATGGCAGGCTGCACAAATTTGTTTGAATTTTACTTCACCTAATGGCACCAATGTAGCATCACTACTCAAACCAGAAAGTGAACGTACATAGTTAGCAACTTGTTTTGCTTCATCAGGTTTAAGCACAGCACCTAAAGGAGCCATGATACCGTGACGACCATTAGTGATAGTTTCAAGGATCTTGTCTGGGGAACCACCATACAACCAATCACTGTCACTCAAGTTAGGGAAGTTAGGTGAACCTTTAGCATCAGAACCGTGACATTGTGCACAGTTATTTAAGAACAAACGTTCACCGATGCTACGTGCATCTTGGTTCTCTGCGAGTTGTTCGATAGACATACCATCAAACTTAGCATAAACAGGTTTCAAACTTTCTAGGTAAGCTTGTTTCTCAGCTTCAGCTTGTTTAGCAGAAGTGTAGCCTACTTTACCTGGGTTAGAACCTAAGGCTGGGTACAAGAACATGATACCAAGACCTACAGCACATAAACCAAGGTACATTACTGTCCACCATGCAGGTACAGGGTAGTTATACTCTGTAATACCATCCCATTCGTGACCTGTGTCAGTCATGTCTGGAGACTTACCCAAGAATGAACGTTGTGAGAATAATAGCCATATACAAAAGGCGACACCACCTAATGCAATAATGGTGATCCAGTAACTCCAACCGCTACTTAAGAAATCACTCATGATTTAACCTCTCTGTTTTTAACATCTAAATCTTCCTCGTCGGGTAGGGAGAACGGCAACTGAGCCGCCTCTTCATTGGCCTTGGCTCTACCCTTTGACCAAGCCCACCAGACGATACCTAAGAATACCGCCATCGAGATAATGGTCGAAAGACCATTCAAGAAAGCCATTTTGGTACTCCTACTTGCTTTGTTGCTCGGCTTCACGCAATGCGTTCACATAGCCGACACCTAGATTTTGTAAATAAGCCACAACAGCATCTTCTTCTGTCTTGCCTTTTAACATTTCAGGTGCCTTAGCGATTTCCTCTTCAGTGTACATAGGTTTGTAACCTTCGTCTTTACTGTGATGGAATTCGTTAAGTTTATTAAGTGCACGCATACGGTTTTGGATATTCTCGTTAGAGATATCCTTGTGTTGTAACCAGTAATAGCCAGGCATATTAGATTGTTTTACAACAGCACGAGGGTCACGCAAGTGAATGCGGTGCCAATCGTCAGAGTAACGACCGCCTACACGAGCAAGATCTGGACCCATACGGCGAGAACCCCATAAGAATGGATATTCGTAAACACTCTCCCCTGCTACAGAGTAAGGACCGTAACGTTGAACATCAGAAGCCAACACACGAACTTGTTGGCTGTGGCAGCCATAGCAGCCCTCTTTAATAAACACGTCACGACCTACTAACTGCAAGGCATTCAAAGGCTTAACACCTGGAGCGGCTTGCATAGTAGAGTGTTGGAAGAATAATGGAACAATTTGTACTAAACCGGCAAATGACACCACTAGGATAGAGAGGATAATCAAAATACCAACGTTTTTCTCAATTGTTGCATGTGAGAAAAATTTATTATTACTAGCCATTCTCGTTCTCCTTAAACAGCTGCCACTTTTTGTGGTTCATGCTCAGCTGGAGCAGGAACTACAGGGTTAACTACTTTTTGACCTTTGATAGTCATGATAACGTTAATGAACATTAACACGATACCAGTTAATACTAGTGAACCACCAAAGAAACGAATCATTAACAATGGCTTTTTAGATTCAAGTGCTTGAACGAAAGAGTAAGTCAATGTACCGTCAACTTCAACTGAACGCCACATCAAACCTTCCATTACACCAGCTACCCACATAGATGCAATGTATAACACCACACCAATAGTAGCAATCCAGAAGTGTAATTCTACTAAGCCTTTGCTAGCCATTTCAGTACGACCCCATAGACGTGGAATGGTGTAGTACAAGCTACCAATAGTAATCATAGATACCCAACCCAACGCACCAGAGTGTACGTGAGCAACAGTCCATTCAGTGTAGTGAGACAATGCGTTCACTGTACGAATAGACATCATAGAACCCTCGAAAGTAGACATACCATAGAAAGATAATGCTACTACTAAGAATTTAAGAATTGGGTCGTCACGAAGTCTATGCCATGCACCAGACAATGTCATGATACCATTAACCATACCACCCCAAGATGGAGCCAATAGGATTAATGAGAACGCCATACCTAAACTTTGAGTCCAGTCAGGTAAAGCTGTGTATAACAAATGGTGAGGACCTGCCCACATATAAGTAAACGCTAGCGCCCAGAAGTGAACGATAGATAAACGATATGAGAACACAGGGCGACCAGCTTGTTTAGGTACATAGTAGTACATCATACCTAGGAAGCTGGTAGTCAAGAAGAAACCTACTGCATTGTGGCCATACCACCATTGAACCATCGCATCTTGTACACCAGCATAAGCAGAGTAAGATTTGAACCACTCACCAGCAACAGGAAGTTCGATGTTATTGAAGATATGAAGAATAGCAATGGTAATGATGAAAGAACCATAGAACCAGTTAGCTACATAGATGTGTTTAACACGACGTTTAAAGATAGTGCCAAAGAACACAATCGCATAAGCTACCCATACCAAGGTGATAAGAATATCAATCGGCCATTCAAGTTCGGCATATTCTTTTGAACTTGTGAAACCAGCAGGTAAAGTAATCGCAGCAAGTACGATAACTAATTGCCAGCCCCAGAAAGTAAAGGTGGCCAAACCGCTCGCAAATAGGCGAGTATGACAGGTACGTTGAACAACGTAGTATGAAGTCGCAAACAAGGCACTACCACCAAATGCGAAAATTACCGCGTTAGTGTGTAATGGACGTAGACGACCATAGCTTAAAAAGTCTACAAAGTTTAATTGAGGCCACACTAGCTGAGCAGCAACGAACACCCCAGCTAACATACCCACAATCCCCCAGATCACAGTCATGATCGCGAATTGCCGAACCACTTTATAGTTAAAGGTTTCGGTTTCGTTAGCGTTAAAAGTACGCATAGGACCTTCCTCTTATTAAAAAAACAACTTATTTCCCTTTTTTTGCAGACTTTCAGTAAAGCCTCGTCCCAATAAGACCCACATCAGCAAGCAAAAAACTTACCTGAAAAACATGCTCAAAATAAACAAGCAACGGTTATAAACTTAATCATGTTTTTCAGAATTTACTGAGTCGTCATCCTCTAATATGGAGCGAGCGTTCTTCTGGATATCATCAAACTGTCCAGAAACAATCGCCCAATAAAGAGCAACGCCAATAAAAATCACAAAAACCACAGCCAAGGCTATGAGCAGAAAAAAACCATCCATCAGCTCACCATAGAGGCTTGAAATAGCCCTTCCTCTGTGTTTTTGAGTAATTTTTTATAAAGATGATAGGCATTCCATGCCACAAAGAGAGAGGATATCAACATAGTGATAGCCGCTAACCAAGGAGCAACAATACCTATCATGGCTAGTGGAGTCATCAAAAGATGCCACACCAAAGACCCATATAAATTCTGATGAGCACACTGAACAGTTTTTTGTGTAATAAATTGTTCTTGTTCAGGTGAAATAGATGAGCTATTAAGGAAAACCGCTTGTGCTGCAGATGTCGCAGTAGGCACAGCCATTGCCATAGCACAAGGACAGCTCATAACAAATAAAGAAACAAGCACTGGCACAGAATGATGGGCATCAATAAAGAAATACCACACCAACGCTGTCACCACTGCAAGAATAATCTGAATAGAGATAAAGAAAAAAGCCATCTTGTCTGCTTTCTTACTAAGCTCCAAACGAATTTGTTCTACTAAGGGATTAGAACGACCTCGATTGAAACGAGCTGATTGATTGGCAGCGAATTCAAGATAACGTGCGGTGAGAAGAAAAGCGATAAACATCGCAATGGACTCAAAATAAACCTCACCATTGTGAGTCCAAGTTACTATAACACTGGGAACAAAAGCTACAAGGATGCCAAGTGCCACAGGCCAGTTCATATTAATCCAAGAACCATAACTAGACTTACGGAACAACCCCTCCCACACGGGACTAGCACAGTAAAACACCGCAGGGAAAGTCAATGCAAGACTAATCCAATTCAAGACAATGATGGCTGTATCCAAAGTTTCTAAGCTATCACTATGAATATAGTCATTGCGAATATAGCCTGGAAATGCAAACATCATCACCTGCATCATCACAAGCCACGCCAAACCCAAACGAGCCAACATCTGGCGACGTTTGATGCGCTCCTCTTGGGGCAAGTCTGGTGGTACTGCAAAGATAGAAACTGGTTTCATAATGTTCCAAATATATCCATACTACAAAAATGGATTTTCATTATTATAAAGCACTCAACACAAAAACAGAACAAATTATTACGGATTAACCCTAATTTTTTGATGTTTCCCGCCCATTTTCTGATAAGAATTCTCAGAAATAAAATTTTTAACCACAAATAAATGAAAATCAGCCCATATTAAAATATATTTAGCGACAAGTAACGATCACCTCTATCACATACGACAAAAACAATCGTGGCATTTTTAACACGCTCAGCCATACGAACTGCCGCCACTAAAGCTCCCCCAGAGGAAATCCCAGCAAAAATGCCCTCTTCTTTAGCTAATTTTTTCGCCATTTCCTCTGCTTCATCCTGAGCAATTAACTCATAAGCATCCACAAGCTCAGGCTTGAAAATAGCTGGTAGATAGGCCTCTGACCATTTACGAATACCAGGAATAGAGGCTCCTGGTGCTGGTTGAGCACCAATAATTTGCACTTGAGGGTTTTGAGATTTCAGATAAGTTGCCACCCCAGTAATAGTACCTGTTGTCCCCATAGCAGAAACAAAATGCGTAACCTGACCACAGGTTTGTTGCCAAATTTCAGGGCCAGTAGTCTGGAGATGAGCAAGCGGATTGGCACTATTGGCAAACTGATTGAGTACCAAGCCCTTGCCCTCGGCTTGCATCTGCAAAGCTAAGTCACGTGCGTACTCCATACCACCAGCAGAAGCAGGAGTAAGAATCACTTCTGCCCCATACACCTGCATCGCTTGCCAACGCTCTCGCGATAGATTGTCTGGCATAATGAGAATCATCTTATACCCACGAATCGCAGCAGCCATAGCTAGGGCAATGCCTGTATTACCGCTAGTTGCCTCAATTAAGGTGTCTCCGGGGTGAATCTTACCGTCAGCTTCTGCTTGTCGAATCATCGATATAGCAGCACGGTCTTTGACTGATCCAGCAGGATTATTCCCCTCTAATTTAGCCAGAATAATATTATTGTTCTGGGTACAAACTTCGGCAGCTATTCTTTGCAACCGCACCAAAGGGGTGTGACCAATGGTATTTTCTATCGTAGGATAGGTATTCATCATCTTAATAAATCACCATAAAATGCCGCTCTGTTCTTTGTCAACCACCATCATCAAGACTCTCTACAGGTTGACATTATCAAGCACATTAATCCACACTCAATAGGTGTTATCATCATCCCTATTAGTAAGTGCCGTTATTGTAGCAAATCCCTTTTCTCCTCTTCTAAATTCCCCTACTGGCAAATGCAACAATAATTGACAAACAGACCCTGCTATTTATTTTTAATCTGTAAAATCTGCCCCTCTGCTATGCGCGGACCTGTTCGTCGAATAATATCTTCTCTCACGGGTTCTACACGTTTTATAAAATTCTCATGGATAGGAGCAGGAAACTGACTATTTTGCAAATCTAATGTCTCATTACTAAATGGACTATTGCCCACTCGTAGACCTAACATGTGTAGTTTCAGCAGCTTCTTCTTATTCATTCCTTTGACACGAGCACTTAAATCATCAAAAGAAATAAATATCCCAGCACGCTGACGCTCTGCAATAATACGTTCAGCAGTTTTTTTGCCGATTCCTTTAATAGAAATAAGCTGTTGTAAAGAAGCCGTATTAACATCAACAGTTTGTATTTGTGATACGGTATGAGTCAATCCCACACGATAGTATTGCTTCTTGACTGTCGTTTGTTGTGCCCCCTCCTGATAATACTTTTCATTAGTGGGGGGAAAGACTTTCATCAAAGTTTCTTTTGATAATGTATTCACTTGCTTGCTAGGTGTTAACACAGCAGCTGTTGGTTTCATCACAGCTTGAGATTCTTCTGGTTCTATAGCAGCTTGTGCCACTGCCATACTCATAGCTAAACTAGCCACCATCCATTGCATGATACGTAAATAAGTCATTTGTATGTCTCCTAGTTAAAATCATTACACCAAATAGCAATTCCAAATTGCCTTTGACATTATGCTAATAATCAAGATACTTTTTGACTAGAAGAGAGGAGGGATTTTATCCATACGTAAAGCTACGTACAAATAGGTTGACAAAAAGATATTTTTGCCATAGGTATTTTTCAAGAACAATAGATAAGAGACGCTATTTTAGTCATTACCCAAAGTAAAAGCACTGATAAATCAGTGCTTTTACAAGTAGTTAGAACAACATAATGGATAGCTCATAGACCTCGTTATGTTAGCATTATAGGTTTGATACATGAACCATAGCTTATCTGACTATTTTTAAGAAAAACCTAGGTAGGTAATCTATTTTGACGTTTTAATTCCTCAATATAACGCCCAATGCCAGTGTACACATCCAAGAATTCCTCGGTATATCCTGCAGCACGCAGTTGTGTTAAATCTGCCTGTGTAAAGCTTTGATAGCGACCTTTTAAATCCTCTGGAAAATCAATATAACGCAACTTACCATCCGCAACAATTTTCTCTAGGCTCTGCTCTTTACCACCCAAATGAGAAATAACTGCACGTGCCACATCATTAAAAGGTTGAGCACGACCAGTACCACAGTTAAAAATACCCGATTTTTCTGGATGATCAAGAAAGAATAAATTGACTTTAACAACATCTTCTACTGAAATAAAGTCCCGACTTTGCTCACCATTCCCCCAGCCATCATACCCTCCAAATAATTTAAGGAAGCCATCACGCTGGAACTGGCCCATATTGTGAAAAGCTACTGAAGCCATACGACCTTTGTGTTGCTCACGAGGACCATATACATTGAAGTAGCGTAAACCCACCACCTGAGCAGTCAATTCATTAAAGCGACGACGTACAACTTGGTCGAATAGAAACTTGGAATAGCCATATACATTGAGTGGACGCTCATTTTTAAGGTCTTCAGAATATTGTTCTGATGCTCCGTAAACCGCTGCACTTGATGCATACAAAAATGGAGTTCGATGTGTTTGACAATATTCAAACAACTCCAAAGTGACGCGATAGTTGTTATCCATCATATAACGACCATCTTGTTCAGTCGTATCAGAGCAAGCTCCTTGATGGATAATCGCTTGTAGCGCTGGCAAACGCCCTTCACGTACACGTGCACGAAAGTCATCTTTATCAAGGTAATCGGCAATCTGACAGTCCACCAAATTCACAAATTTAGGACCATCACTTAAATCATCGACACAAATAATATCGGTGATACCTCTGTTGTTCAATCCTTTAACAATATTGCTGCCAATAAAACCCGCTGCGCCAGTCACCACAATCATGTTTTCACCTCTTATTCCAATCTGAATTTATTCTGTTTTCTCATCAACTACCAGAATAATGTTTAAATTCCCTAATAAAGTAGCACTTTTGGTTTGATGAAGATTATCAAGTTAAAACCATCTAAAAACTTAATCCACCCATTCATTACCTACATGCTTTCATTACACATTAAGCACTTAATTCTTCGGCAGTCACTATAGATGTACCTAGTTTACCCACAACAATACCACCAGCTTTGTTCGCCCAAAGAATTGCTTCTTGCCAAGGCATACCAGTAGCACGAGTCACTGCTAAAGTAGCTAACACCGTATCTCCTGCACCTGATACATCATATACTTCATGTGCTTGTGCATCGACATGAAAACGACCATTTTCAATAAACAAAGTCATCCCTTGCTCTGAACGAGTGACTAATAAAGCCTCTAAATCTAGCTGTTGTCGTAGTTGGTTCGCTTTAGTTGTTAACCCCTCTTCATCAGACCAAGCACCAACTGCTTGCATCATTTCAGAGCGGTTAGGCGTAACCAGACTAGCACCTTTATAACGTTGATAATCAGTACCTTTAGGATCCACCAACACAGGAATTCCTTTTTCCTTAGCATAAGCAATCATTGCTTGAATATGTGTTAATACGCCCTTGTTATAGTCCGATAAGACCAATACATCATGTTGCTCCACTAGGTTTTTTATTTGATGGTCTAGTTGGACAAGTGCATCAGTACTTGGGGGATACTCAAAGTCAATGCGTAAAAGTTGCTGTTGACGGCCCAATACACGCATTTTCAAAGTGGTATCAATATTGAAATCTACTACCAAATGAGGCTGAATACCTGCTTCGGTACAAAGAGAATGAATTCTCCTACCTGCTTCATCATCACCAACAATCCCCAACAAAGAAGCCTGAGCCCCCAAAGCCGTAATATTACGTGCTACATTGGCAGCCCCTCCTAATCTATCCTCTCGACGAGCCACATGAACCACAGGAACAGGAGCCTCTGGTGAAATCCGGTCAACCTCTCCAAACCAATAGCGATCTAGCATCAAATCACCGATGACAAGAATTTTTTTAGTTTGGATAACCTCTAATGGAAAATGCTGCATACAATTCCTCAATTGAGTTTCTACTCACAAAATTACTGTTCTTCTAAGCGTTTGGGAGCATAGGTATCCCAGTAGTTACATCCTGGACACTGCCAGTAAAATGCTCGTGCCTGGAAACCACAATGCTGGCAAGCATAACGATCCAAACGCTGAGTATGCTTATGAATCATTTTATGCAATAAATCCAAATCAATTTCTGGTAACACTTGTGGTTTTTCTGGCGTCTTATTATGCTCACCAGCCTCTGCTTTAAGCTCAACCTCAAGTAATTTATCTAAACCAAGCAATGATGGTGACACAACCAAAGACTCACGTGCAAAATCCCAAGCAGAAGCAGCCCCTACCTGTGTACGCAAATACTTAAAAATCACGTTAAACAAATCTAAGGAAGGGTATTGACGGTAATGTTGACGTAGTAACTGGATACCTTGCTCACCTTCATGGCTTTGAATATAGTTCTCCAATAAAGGCTGGGCAATCAAACCAACATATTCAGGAGCTTGCTGAAAGATACTTTCCAGATGATGCCGAGTACTTAATGCATCTCCCTCTAAGGTGGCCATTTTGGCTCGTAACATAGCAATACGTGCATGTACCGCAGTCTGTTTAGGCACATCAGGAAGCTGTGTCAATGCATATTCTGCATGCTCAAGCTCTTGCTGAGCCTTGGCTAATTGAGGAGGTTTAGTCGACAAAAATGCATCAACACGCTCACAATAGTAATGTACAACCTGTGGTACTGGTTCAGATAACAAACCCTGTAAATGTTTAACTGTCTCAATAGCCCTAGTCCAGTCATGTGTTGCCTCATAAATACGAATCAGCGCCCGTGTAGACGCTAAAGCATAAGTACCCTGCAATGTCTGATGGAAAGCCTCTTCTGCACGATCAAACATGCCTGCTTTCAAATAGTCCTGAGCTAATTCAAAACGTGCTTGCTCCTGGTCTTTGGGAGGTAAATCTGCCCGATTTAACAAGCTCTGGTGCACACGAATTGCTCTCTCTATTTCACCACGACGACGAAATAAACTGCCTAAAGCAAAATGTAACTCTGTTGTCTCTGTGTCTAGTTTAGCGACTTCTACAAAAGCATCAATCGCCTTATCGTGATCCTCATTTAATAAAAAATTTAATCCTTTAAAATAGGAATTAGGCAAGGAACGCGACTCCGACATCATTTGTCGCAAATCGTATCGTGAGGCCAACCACCCTAAACCAAATACAATAGGGAATAAAATCAACCACCAGCTTTCTTCTAAATCCAACATATACTCCTATTTGGTAGCCACAAAACCATCTAATGGAGCTGCTACAGCATTGCTCTCAGGACGTACCTCTGCCTGAACTTTTTGGGCGTATTGTAAATCACTTTGTAAGTGACGCACCTCACCTTTGAGGCGACTAATCTGACGCCCTTTTGCAAAGCGTGTAGGCAAACTTAACAAATACATATAAACCGCTCCCAGAGCAAAGCTTACAAGAATGACTACAATAAGAGGGATATCTGCCAAACTCGTATCCCCATAGAAGCGTACAGTTACCGCTTCCATATTTTTAATAGCAAACAACACCACCAAAATAAAAATAATCAAGCGTAAAGCCCAAACAATATAACGCATAAATCCCCCTTTTCTGATTCAGCTTATTATATCATGCTCACATGAAAAAGACCCACTCGCCAAATTGGCGGTGGGTCCTCGTATCTACGGAGAAATAAGTAACAGATGAAAGAATTATTTGCCAACTTGATTGCCGATAACACCACCTACAGCAGCACCACCAGCAGTCCCCCAACCACTACCACCAGATAACACGGCTCCAGCGACAGCACCAATACCTGCACCAGCAATTGTACTCTTGTCTCGTGTATTCAGGTTACCACAAGCTGAAAGGCTAACCGCAATTGCCGATACCATCATGAGTTTAGTTAATGTTTTCATCGTTAACTCCTTTAAAGCGACTACACATAAGAAGTCTGTATATTCAGCATACCAAAGAAGCATAAAAACAGCTAGTATAATTGCAGTTTTTTTGTGTCAGATAATTTCATTAATAAAATAAATTCTCTATAAATATTCTGTAGAACTAGTATCCATCGGGTTATAGAGAGACTTACATTTGGTATGAATATTTTCCTAAAACCATCTCAGACTTTGCTCTTCTGAACAGTAGGCAAGCTCTCTATTCATACCAAATCCTAACACGACCTATTTCAATGCCTTATAACGAATGCGCTTAGGTTGAGCCCCCTCCTCGCCTAAACGACGTTTTTTATCAGCTTCATATTCTTGGTAGTTACCATCAAAGAAAACAACCTGAGAATCTCCTTCAAATGCCAAGATATGTGTGGCAATACGATCTAGGAACCAACGGTCATGACTAATAACCATGATACTACCCGCAAACTCTAGCAATGCATCTTCTAATGCACGCAATGTCTCTACATCAAGATCATTGGATGGCTCATCCAGAAGTAATACATTACCCCCTTTGATTAAGGTCTTTGCCATATGTAGACGACCACGCTCCCCACCAGACAACATACCAACTTGTTTATTTTGGTCTGATCCTTTAAAGTTAAAACGTCCTAAATAAGCACGTGCAGGCATTTCAAACTTACCCACAGTCAGTAAATCAGCACCATCTGAAATATAGTCAAAAACAGTTTTATCATTGTCCATACCGTCACGTGATTGGTCAACAAAAGCAATGTTTGCTGTTTTACCAATAATCACCTCTCCTGAATCAGGCTGTTCTTTACCTGTAATCATGCGGAAAAGTGTCGATTTACCAGCACCATTGGGACCTATGATACCGACAATAGCACCTGGAGGCACCTTAAAACTTAAATTGTCAATCAATACACGATTCCCAAAGGATTTAGTGACATTTTTAAATTCAATCACCTCATTACCTAAACGTTCTGCAACAGGAATAAAAATCTCCTGTGTTTCATTGCGTTTTTGGTATTCATAAGAAGAAAGTTCTTCAAAGCGTGCCAAGCGTGCTTTAGATTTAGCTTGACGGCCCTTGGGATTTTGGCGCACCCACTCTAACTCTTTTTTAATCGTACGTTGACGTGCTGACTCTTGGTTTTCTTCCAGTTTTAGACGATTTTCTTTCTGTTCTAGCCAAGAACTGTAATTTCCCTTCCAAGGGATACCATGACCACGGTCTAGCTCTAGAATCCATTCTGCCGCATTATCCAAGAAATAACGATCATGGGTCACAGCGACAACAGTACCAGGGAACTTTTGTAAGAACTGCTCCAACCAATCCACACTCTCTGCATCAAGGTGGTTGGTCGGCTCATCTAGCAGGAGCATATCAGGCTTAGAAAGCAATAAAGCACATAAAGCTACACGGCGCTTCTCTCCACCAGATAAATTACCGATAACAGCATCCCAAGGCGGTAAACGTAAAGCATCTGCTGCAATCTCCATTTGATGTTCAATATCATCCGAGCCACTAGAAGCAGCCGCTGCGATAATAGCTTCAAGCTCCGCCTGTTCTGCTGCTAATTTATCAAAATCCGCATCAGGCTCCGCATATTCTGCATAAACCTCTTCTAAACGTTGGCGTGCCGCAAAAACAGCTCCAAGACCTTGCTCTACTGCCTGACGTACCGTGTGATCTGGATTAAGTTGAGGCTCTTGAGGAAGGTATCCAATATGCAAATTAGGCATTGGAATTGCCTCTCCTTCAATTTCCTTATCCAAACCAGCCATAATTTTAAGCAAAGTGGATTTACCAGATCCATTAAGACCAAGCACACCAATCTTGGCACCAGGAAAAAATGATAAAGAAATGTCACGTAAAATTTGACGTTTTGGCGGCACAATTTTGCCGACACGATTCATTGTAAAAACGTATTGAGCCATGATGTCCTATTGAATAGAGGAATACGAGAATAATAATTTTAATGACTGATATTTTAGCAAAAATTAATGACATCATAAGGTCAAATACCGCCTATAGTCTATGTCCATTTACCCGAGCAGACACTATTATCAAGTCAAGGAGTTTTAACAAAAACAACTCTACACTTTCATTGCTCGTGCGTTATAAAAAAATATTCGCTAAAATTAACTTTCATTCTTTCTCTATTGTTCCTATATCTATGAGCCAAAAATTTTCTCAAGACGAATTAGAATTACTTGCCAAAACTGCTGATGCATTAAGTGCATATGTAGGCAAACCTGTATTAGCAGAGGTTGATACGACCGAAGAAGGCTATGAATGGGTAGCTTTTGGCACACCATTAGAAGTAGGCAAAGATATAGACGAAGACGCTGTTATCATGACAATGGGAGGACCTGCTGCTCGACTCGTTGGAGCCTCTAGTCTGTTGGAAGACTTTAACCAAGCTGTCTATGAATGCGAGTTTTTATGGGGAATTCAGATTGGAGAAGCCCCTCTACGCTTTACTCGCATCGACTACCAAGGTGATGAGGTTGATTGGTCTGAAGACTTAACGATGTTATTACCTTTTGGGTTAGACGATGATGATATGATTGCAGAGATGGAGCGCCAAGATGCTATGGAAGATTATGGCGAGTTTGATGATGACAACAATGAAGATGAGGAATATCGTGCCGATGAATCTTCTGATGCAAATCAAGGGGCTTATTTAGGTAGGAAGATTTGGCATTAAAGGAATCTTTACTCTGCTCTATTTATAAATGGATAATTTGCTACACCCAGTCCGAAAATATTCCTCCTACTTTGTTTGACGCAGAAAACCTTTAAGCCCTACCATCTCAAAAACTGGTTACTTCATATATCCTGCAAAACAGATATATTTATCCTGCGGGTTCTGTACCATCAGCGCCTGAATTTTTGGTATTAAGCGCTCATAAAAATCTATAAAAACATAGCTACGCCTTTTGGCAAAATGATACTTCTCAGTATCAGACATTGTCAGCCATATATCGTAATAATAGGAGGCTTGAACAAAGTCTGGGAGAAGAAAATCAAAAGCACGTTTAGCACAATGTAAGAAAGGCTCTAGCTTAGGACTATTAAGCTGATACTTGAGTAATTTAATTATGTTCTCTATGTCACATAACATCTTGGCTATATCACCATAACTCACATAATCCTCACCATACCAGACTGCCCCTTCTTCTCTGAACTGAAAACGCTGTTGTTGATAAGGAGTTACATAGCCCTTCAAGAAAAACAAAACGATAAAAAACAATTTTTCATGGAGTGTGATACCAATTCTTTTCTTGCGTAAAATATGATACCCATCTTTGGTATCTGGCGTAGGACCAATCCAAAAATACTCCCCAACAACAATGCCGTCCACCATATCAATTCGAAATTGACAATCTTCTATCTCAAGCCAACCATTCCATTTCCACAAACTTACCGTAGCATATGGAATCGCCTTTTTCAAAGCCAATGCTATTTCGATTTCTTCCAAACGATGTTGTTCTAACCAACTATCAAAAGTGACATCTGCCCCTCTCAAGGTATGAAGTGTACTTTCTTTAGTAAATTTTTTAATCTTCTCTCTAAGTGCAGAAGGTATGGGTAATTCATCAGGGCTTACCGCCCAACCATCTCTCCACAAACAGGCATCATAGCCAGACGATATTCTGAGCATGGTCATCCTTACTTCTCTCCCAAAAAGTTAAGTTACCACCGTCCAATTTTATAGCTATATCCAACCGCGTATCCCTTTATTGTCAAAAGGATACGCAGCACAAAATGATTAAGCCTTAAGTATATCTCCCGGTATATATACCCACCCATCCATAATAATGCGAGCACTACGACTCATGATAGCCTTTTTAACCACCCATTGACCATTTTCTTGCCCTGCTTGAGCACCTACACGCAACGTCCCTGAAGGGTGACCAAAACGTACAGCCTCTCTCTCACCACCACCTGCAGCAAGATTAACTAAAGTACCAGGAATGGCAGCTGCTGTACCAATAGCAACCGCCGCTGTGCCCATCATAGCATGGTGTAACTTACCCATAGACAAAGCACGCACAAGCAAATCAATATCCTCCGCCCTCACCTCTTTACCACTAGATGCTGTATAGGTTTTCGCAGGAGCAACAAACGCAACCTTAGGCGTATGTTGACGTGTAGCCGCTTCACTAATGTCTTTAATTAATCCCATACGTACCGCTCCATGTGCACGAATGGTTTCAAACATTGCCAAAGCTTCTGGATTACTATTAATATCTTCTTGCAACTCTGTACCAGCATACCCAATAGCATCTGCATTGACAAAAATCGTTGGAATGCCCGCATTAATCATTGTTGCTTTTAAGACTCCCACGCCTGGTACCTCAAGATCATCCACAATATTCCCTGTTGGGAACATAGATCCTCCCTCTTCGCCATCATCGGCAGGATCCATGAACTCCAGTTGAATTTCTGCCGCAGGGAAAGTCACACCATCCAACTCAAAATCACCAGTTTCTTGTACTTGTCCATTGGTAATAGGAATATGTGAAACAATCGTTTTCTGTATATTTGCTTGCCAGATTTTTACAACACAATGCCCATTTTCTGGAATTTTAGCAACATCAATCAAACCTGCCTTAATAGCAAAAGCCCCTACTGCTGATGTCAAGTTACCGCAATTACCACTCCAATCAACAAAGGGTTTATCGATAGAAACTTGACCAAATAAATAGTCAACATCATGACCTTCTTTTGTTGACTTACTAATAATCACAGCCTTACTGGTCGAAGATGAAGCATTACCCATACCATCAATTTGTTTTCCATAAGGGTCAGGACTACCTAAGACGCGCAATAAAATCGCATCACGCACCTTACCAGGTTTTTGAGCAGCTTCCGGTAAATCAGTCAAACTAAAAAAAACACCTTTGGATGTACCGCCACGATAATATGTAGCGGGAATTTTTATTTGTGGAGCAAATGCCATATCTCATCTCTCTATTAAAAATATATTAAATCTTTTGGGCTATCAAAAAACACTCTATGTTGAATGCTGCCAACCGGTTTCTTAGCAGTCCATACTAACATCAGCATGCTTTGGAATTCATGACTGCTCAAGTTTCCCGTACCTGTGCACAAGAGTACAACAAAAAGCCCATCAATCCTCATGAATGATGGGCCTTTATCAACTATTAAGCCTTGCCTTCCAAGAAATCCTGAGCAAAGCGTTGTAATACCCCACCAGCCTCATAAATACTCACTTCTTCAGCAGTATCTAAACGACAAGTCACTGGTACCTCAACGGTTTCCCCATTTTTACGATGAATCACCAAGGTCAAATCAGTGCGGGGTTTACGCTCACCTACCACATCATAAGTCTCGGTACCATCAAGTTCCAAAGTCTTACGATTAACACCAGGTTTAAATTGCAATGGTAATACCCCCATACCGATTAAGTTAGTTCGGTGAATACGCTCAAAACCCTCTGCCACAATCGCTTCAACACCTGCAAGACGCACGCCTTTAGCGGCCCAGTCACGGCTAGAGCCCTGGCCATAATCCGCACCAGCCACAATAATTAAAGGTTGCTTGCGCTCCATATAGGTCTCAATAGCTTCCCACATACGGGTAACCTTGCCTTCTGGTTCAATACGAGCCAATGATCCTTGACGCACAGAGCCATCTTCGTTGCGAACCATCTCATTAAAGAGTTTAGGATTAGCCAATGTTGCACGTTGTGCAGTGAGATGATCGCCGCGGTGAGTTGCATAAGAGTTAAAGTCTTCTGGTGGCAAACCCATTTTCGCCAAATATTCACCAGCCGCACTACTTGGTAAAATCGCATTGGATGGGGACAAGTGGTCAGTGGTAATATTGTCTGGCAAGATAGCTAATGGGCGCATACCTTTGAGAGTACGCTCACCTGCTAAAGCTCCCTCCCAATATGGAGGACGACGAATATAGGTTGACATTGGTCGCCAATCATAAAGTGGACTTTTAGCCTTTTCTGTTTCGCCTCGTGCAAACATAGGAATGTAAACTGCACGGAACTGTTCCGGTTTAACAAATTTATCTACAATCGCATCAATTTCTTCGTCAGTTGGCCAAATATCCTTTAGACGAATTTCTTTACCCTCATGCACACCGAGAACATCATTTTCAATATCAAAACGAATAGAACCAGCAATCGCGTATGCTACCACTAACGGAGGTGATGCAAGGAAGGCTTGTTTAGCATAAGGATGAATACGTCCATCAAAGTTACGGTTACCTGACAACACAGCTGTAGTATATAAATCACGGTCAATAATTTCTTGTTGTAATACAGGATCTAAAGCACCGCTCATACCGTTACAGGTGGTACAAGCAAATGCCACGATACCAAACCCTAATTTTTCCAACTCAGGTAATAAACCTGCTTCTTTTAAATAAACTTCAGCGACTTTAGAACCTGGAGCAAATGAAGTCTTTACCCAAGGTTTACGCACCAACCCTAGTCTATTGGCATTACGTGCCAATAATGCAGCAGCTACTACATTGCGTGGGTTAGAAGTGTTGGTACAGCTAGTAATCGCCGCAATAATCACTGCACCGTCTGGCATTTTGCCATCTGCGGGAATATCAAAAGGTTTGGCAAGACCCTTGGCAGCTAAATCAGTGGTAGAGAAACGGGCATGAGGGTTAGAAGGGCCAGCCATATTACGACCAACTGTCGATAAATCAAACTTCAATACACGCTCGTACACCGCATTACGCATACCATCAGCCCATAAACCTGTATGCTTAGCGTATTTTTCCACCAAATCGACTTGCTCTGGGTCACGGCCTGTAAGTTTTAAATAATCAATGGTTTGTTGGTCAATATAGAACAAAGCAGCTGTCGCACCATACTCTGGTGTCATGTTAGAAATCGTCGCACGGTCACCGATACTAAGACTAGCAGCCCCCTCACCAAAGAATTCAACATAAGCACCTACCACACGCTCTTTACGCAAGAACTCTGTCAATGCTAATACAATATCTGTAGCGGTAATACCTGGCTGACGTTTACCTGTCAACTCTACACCAACAATATCAGGAAGACGCATCATAGACGCACGTCCCAACATCACCGTCTCAGCTTCTAAGCCACCAACCCCTACAGAAATCACACCGAGAGCATCCACATGAGGCGTGTGGCTATCTGTGCCCACACAGGTATCAGGAAATGCCACACCATCACGCACTTGAATTACAGGAGACATTTTCTCCAAGTTAATTTGGTGCATAATACCGTTGCCGGCAGGAATGACATCTACATTTTCAAAGGCAGTCTTGGTCCAGTTAATAAAATGAAAGCGGTCTTCATTGCGACGATCTTCAATCTCTCGATTCTTGCGGAAAGCATCTGGGTCATAACCACCACATTCTACGGCCAAAGAGTGGTCTACAATAAGTTGCGTTTGGACTACTGGATTGACTTTAGCCGGGTCACCGCCTTTCTCTGCAATCGCATCACGCAAACCAGCCAAATCCACTAACGCAGTTTGACCTAGAATATCATGACAGACAACACGAGCAGGAAACCAAGGAAAATCTAACTCCTGCTTACGGTTAATCAGTTGTAATAACCAACTGTTGAGCGTATCTGCATCAACATCCGTAGCACGATTCACCAAATTCTCAGCGTGAATCTTAGAGGTATAAGGCAGTTTCTCCCACGCCCCATCTTGTAAGGCATTGACTGCTGCTCGTGCGTCATAATAGTGGAGATTTGTACCGGGAAGTGACTTACGAAATTGCGTATTCATACTGAGTCCGTCCAATAAAAGTAAAAATGCTATGTTGTAGTTAGGGTTATTTTAGTCTTATATAAGACCTAATACAATCAGCATTTTTACTAATACTAATTGTCTCAAAACAATCAAAAAAAAGACTTTTAGAATTAATATTATCAGTCATTAAAAACAAGTCTCTATTTCAATGTTCAATTAAATCGCTTATCCCTACACTAGATAGGCCACACTTATAGACAACACTACTACAACGAGTATGTACATAAAAAAAGCACTGTATATACAGTGCCTTTAAATGAAGGGATTATTTAAATATATCCTTTAGTCTATCGGTAAAGCTCTTATTCTGTGGAGAATGCTTACCTGAATTTTCATCAAGTGATTTTTGGAATTCCTGTAGCAGTTCTTTCTGTTTAGCTGTCAACTTAACTGGTGTCTCAATAAAGACATGGCAGTATAAATCGCCAGGATAAGCTGAATGAATACCCTTAATACCCTTACCACGTAAACGGAATACTTTACCTGTCTGAGTACCTTCTGGAATATCAATCTCGCCCGCTCCACCTAATGTAGGAACCTCTAGCTTGCCTCCGAGAGCAGCTGTTGCGAAAGGAACAGGAACTTCACAATGCAAATCATCCCCGTCTCGTTCAAAGATAGGATGTTTCTTAATGTGAACTTCTACATATAAGTCACCACGAGGACCTCCGTTCATACCAGGCTCACCATTACCTGCTGAACGAATACGCATACCATCATCAATACCTGCAGGAATTTTTACCTCTAAAGTCTTATTACGGCGAATATGTCCTTCACCATGACATTTAGGGCAAGGCTCTTTAATTTCTTTACCAGTACCATGACAGGTATGACATGTCTGTCTAACGCGGAATGGACCTTGCTGCATGAAAACCTGTCCTGAACCACCGCAAGTGTGGCAAGTAACAGGCTCAGTACCCGCCTTGGCACCTGTGCCATGACAAGCATCACACTCATCATAACTAGGGATACGAATTTCTGTTTGGTAACCCTTGGCCGCTTGCTCTAGTGTGATGTCTAAACTGTATTTAAGATCTGCTCCACGGAACACTTGTGGACCACTAGAACGACGACCACCACCAAACATATCGCCAAAGATATCACCGAAAATGTCGCCAAAATTAGCGCCACCACCCATACCTCCCATACCTTGATTAGGGTCAACACCAGCATGACCAAACTGATCATATGCCTGACGTTTGGATGGATCAGACAGGGTTTCATAGGCCTCGTTAGCTTCTTTAAATTTTTCTTCAGCTTCTTTATTGTCTGGGTTACGGTCAGGGTGATATTTCATTGCTAACTTACGATAAGCCTTTTTAATCTCATCTTCGCTAGCACCTTTGCTCACACCTAACACTTCATAATAATCACGTTTTGCCATGAATGATTACGCCTCTCAATAATCTTTTCTAAAAATATACCCGAACAGAGATGCCTGCTCGGGTATAGGACTAAACACACGGCTATGTATTAGTCTTCTTTTTTAACTTCTTTAAAGTCGGCATCTACTACGTTATCGTCAGCTGATTTAGCCTCAGCACCTCCTTGTTGTGCTGCTTGTTGTTGCATGTCAGCATACATCTTCTCACCTAATTTTTGAGAAGCTGCACCAAGTGCTTCAACTTTGGCGTCAATAGCCGCTTTATCGTCGGATTTAATCGCTTCTTCTACATCCTTAATAGCCGCTTCAATAGCTTCTTTTTCTGATGCTTCTAATTTATCACCATATTCAGTCAACGACTTACGGGTTGCATGAACAAGTGCATCTGCTTGGTTACGTGCTTGAGCAAGCTCAGCAAGGCGTTTATCCTCAGCTGCATTCGCTTCTGCATCTTTCACCATACGTTCAATTTCAGCATCAGACAAACCTGAGTTTGCCTTAATAGTGATTTGGTTTTCTTTACCAGTACCTTTATCCTTAGCAGATACATGAAGAATACCGTTAGCATCAATATCGAAAGTTACTTCGATTTGAGGTAGACCACGTGGTGCTGGTGGAATACCTTCAAGGTTAAACTCACCTAGTGCTTTGTTGTGTACCGCCATCTCACGTTCGCCTTGGTAAACTTTAATAGTCACCGCTGGTTGGTTATCCTCTGCTGTAGAGAATACTTGTGAGAATTTAGTAGGAATAGTGGTGTTTTTCTTAATCATCTTAGTCATTACACCACCTAGTGTTTCAATACCTAGAGAAAGTGGTGTCACGTCTAACAACAACACATCCTTACGGTCACCTGAAAGTACAGAACCTTGGATAGCAGCACCAAATGCTACTGCTTCATCAGGATTTACATCTTTACGAGGATCTTTACCAAAGTACTCTTTAACCTTTTCTTGAACCTTAGGCATACGAGTCATACCACCAACAAGAATAACATCATCGATGTCGGTAATCTTAATGCCAGCATCTTTCACAGCAATACGGCAAGGTTCAATAGTACGTTCGATTAAATCTTCAACAAGTGCCTCTAATTTAGCACGAGTAATCTTCAAGTTAAGGTGTTTAGGACCTGAAGCATCTGCTGTAATGTAAGGCAAGTTAATCTCTGTTTGAGTGCTAGAAGAAAGCTCAATCTTAGCTTTCTCTGCGGCTTCTTTTAGACGTTGCAATGCAAGCACGTCTTTAGAGAGATCAACACCTTGCTCTTTCTTAAATTCTTCAATGATATAGTCGATAATACGTTGGTCAAAGTCCTCACCACCTAGGAATGTATCCCCATTGGTAGAAAGCACTTCAAACTGCTTATCACCGTCCACATCTGCAATCTCGATGATAGATACGTCAAAAGTACCACCACCCAAGTCAAATACCGCAATCTTACGATCGGCTTTATCAGACTTATCCAAACCGAAAGCTAAAGCCGCTGCAGTAGGTTCATTAATAATACGTTTAACCTCAAGACCTGCAATTTTACCTGCATCTTTAGTTGCTTGACGTTGACTATCGTTGAAGTAAGCAGGCACTGTAATCACCGCTTCTGTGACTTCTTCACCAAGAAAATCTTCAGCGGTTTTCTTCATCTTGCGAAGAATATCAGCAGACACTTGTTGAGGAGCGAGTTTCTTGCCTTGAGCTTCTACCCACGCATCGCCGTTATCAGCAGCAACAATACCATAAGGCATCAAATCAAGATCTTTCTGAACTTCTTTATCAGAGAATTTACGACCAATTAAACGTTTAACCGCAAAAATAGTATTTTTAGGATTAGTTACTGCCTGACGTTTTGCAGGAGCACCTACAAGAACTTCACCATCTTGCACATAAGCAACGATGGAAGGTGTGGTACGTGCACCCTCAGAGTTCTCAATTACTTTTACTTGATCACCATCTAATACAGCAACACAGCTGTTAGTTGTACCTAAGTCAATACCAATAATTTTAGACATATTATTTACCTTTATCCCTTTGTACTGGATGTATCCCACCCAGTCTTTATTCATTCATGAACCCTATATAGGATTACTTATTTCTTTTTCAAGAGGTTTTTTTAAATTTTTTTGAGTAAACTTCAATTTTTTTGCAACAAGCCAAACCCTCAAGCTAAAAAGACTTTAAAAACATCAAATTAACCTTAAAAAACAAGGAAATAGATGATTAAAGCCTTTTCATGCACTTGCAAAGCATCATTAATTTTGCCCTGCTGAAACAATCACCAAAGCTGGGCGCAATACACGATCAGCAATGGTATAACCTTTTTGAAGAGTTTGTGAAACACAGTTTGCTGCCACCTCTGGATGAGGCACAGATGAAATTGCTTGGTGCATATTGGGATCAAATTTATCGCCTACTACTGGAGCAATTTCTTTAAGCTGGTTACGCTCAAAAGCAGAGACGAGCTGACGTAAAGTTGTCTCCATACCCTCTTTAAGGACTTCAAGTGTTTGATTTTCTGATGCTAAAGCGGCCTCCAAACTATCTTTGACAGGAATAAGACTTTCTGAAAAAGACTCTGTACCAAACTTACGGGCTTTAGCCACTTCCTCTTGAGCACGGCGACGCACATTTTCCATCTCAGCGTGAGCACGTAATAACTGATCTTTAAGTTCAAGCACTTGTTCTTGTAACTCACCAATGAGTTTTTGTTCTTCAGAACCCTCATCAGCAGCTACCTCAGCCATCACTTCATCCACTGCGACTTCTTCCGTTGAGTTTCCAGGCTGAATGTTTTCTTGTTCTGGTATATTTGACGCTTGTGTCATGATTTCCTCTATATGAAATGTATATCGCCTATTTATGTGGGGATAGATGGTTTATTTTTCAAGAGAAAAGTTTATTGCTCTTTGCAATCCTTGTTTATTTTTATTCCTCAACCGCAGAACACAAAAAGATAGTCTATGCCCTTCTCCCAAAAAAGAGATTACAGCCAAAGCCTTGTTTATGACTCATATTGCCTATTATTAAACTTAGGCAAGCCCCATCAAAACGTATTTTGTACTTTACGATAAGCTGCTGCAAAACTGACATTGGTCAACATCACGGACTCTGAAAACTCGCGGGCTTCTTCTGGAACAGTTTGTAATTGGTTCAAATCCGTTGCTTTACGCACCACTGTAGCAGAAGGTAAGTAGAACGATGCAGGAATATCATGCCCATCGATTACACAGTTATGACGCACCACCGCTTTGTCACCTACTTTGGTATTAAACAAAACAGTATTAAATCCAATAAAAACATTATTGCCAACTGTACAAGGACCATGCACAATAGAGCGATGGGCAATAGAAGTATTTTCACCAATAATGACGGCAGCCCCATCTTTAGAATGGATAACAACACCATCTTGAATATTAGAGTTAGCCCCTATTACTATAGGATCCATATTACCGTCCTCATCCACCTCATCTGCACGAATAACAGCATAAGGGCCGATAAAGACATTAGCCCCCACTTTTACTAAACCACAAAGCACCGCAGTAGGGTCAACAAAAGCCGTTTCATGAACCTCAGGGTAGTCACCACGGGGGTTTTTTCTTAACATTTTTGCTCCTTTTTCCTCTGTTAAAATTATCTCTATTGCTATAGGTTAGTCCCAAGATTCTAGCCGACTTTTCACAATTTCTGCCAATGCTTCAATCCATTCTCCATCATCATTAAGACAGGGAATATATCGAAATTGCTGACCACCTTTGGTCTTAAATGCAGAGGCACAACCTAGTCGAATTTCCTCTAATGTCTCTAAACAATCAGCCGCAAATCCTGGACACATAACATCTACACGGGTAACCCCTTGGGCTGGATAGGCTTCTAGCACCTTTAATGTCGCTGGCCCTACCCACTTTGCCCGACCAAATTGACTCTGAAAACTCACTTCGATAGGCACACCATGTTCCCGTAACACTTCTCTTAACAGTGCTGCAGTTTTCTGACAATCATCATAATAAGGGTCTCCCAAATCCACACTGCGTTGTGGCAAGCCATGAAAACTTAGTAATAAACGTTCTGGCTTACCATAATCTTGCCAGAATCGCTCTACTTTGTGCTGAAGACAGGAGATATAAGCAGGATGCTCTGCATAGCGTTTAATAAAACGGTAGTCTGGTTGATTACGCATTTTACGAGAAATCTGTGCCACACGGTCAAAAAGAGTTGCTGTTGTACTAGCTGCATATTGAGGGTACATAGGCACAATAAGCATGCGCTCACAACCTTGGTGTTGCAGACCAATAATTTTCTGCTCTAAATCTGGCTCACCATAACGCATAGCCATATCAACAATCACGTTATTTGCTGCCAACCGCTCTGCTAAACCATCTGCCTGTGCACGCGTGTAAACCAGTAAAGGAGAGCCCTCCTTTAACCAAATAGCGCGATATTTTTCCACTAATTTAGGGGCCCGAAAAGGCAATACCATACACTTGAGAATCACTTGCCACAAAGGTTTAGGAAGCTCAACTACACGAGGGTCTGATAAAAACTCATTTAAATAACGTCGAATATCTGCGACTTCATAACTAGCCGGCGTGCCTAAATTCACCAGTAACACACCTATTGGATTCGACATTTTTTCTCCCTAAACTTTGTACATAACATGGTATGTTTTAATCCAGCATACCAAAATTTTTCTTTTCAAAATATAAATATTACGGCTATCTAAAATAACACCCCGCCATTATATAGTATCTTGGGTGGTGACACCGTCATCTCAAGCTTATTGACTCAAAGCATTTGATAATAGCTTGGCAGTAATATCCACAATAGGAATCACACGTTCGTATGACATGCGACTGGGTCCAATCACTCCCAATGAACCTACAATTTTACCGTTAACTGCATAAGGAGCAGTAACTACAGATAAATCCTCTAAAGGAACTAGATGTGATTCACCGCCAATATAAATTTGCACGCCTTGTGAATGCGAAGAAACATCCAACAACTGCATCAACTCTGTTTTCTGTTCAAATAGAGAAAAAGTCTGACGTAAACGATTCATATCCGAGGTAATATCTGCCACCTCTAGTAAATGTCGTTCTCCCGAGACAAAAACATCTTCACTACGTAGCTCACCTACATAATCTACTGTCGCCTGCATAAGACGAGAAATATCCTCTTTAAGAACTTTTAACTGTGAACTCAACTCTTCACGAACAGATTGGAATGACTTGCCTGAAAAATGTTGATTAAAATAATTTGCTGCACTCACTAACTCACTGTCAGAATAGTCTTTATTCACAAGCAAAATCCTGTTCTGCACATCCCCCTCAGGGGTTACAATAATCAGCAAAACACGTCTCTCTGACAGACGGATAAACTCAATATGACGGAATACTTGAGAACGTTGCGGGGTTACCACTACTCCCGCAAAACGGGTCAACCGCGACATCAAGGATGCAGCGGTATTTATTGCTTCACTAGGAGAGCTTTGTTCAAACTCTTGTCCCAACTGTTCATAATGTTCAGTATTAAATGAGTTTACTGCCAGTAAACGATCAACAAATAGGCGATAACCTTTAGGTGTAGGCACTCGTCCTGCTGATGTGTGCGGACTTTGTACCAATCCCTGAGCCTCTAGGTCGGCCATCACATTACGAATAGTGGCAGGGGATAATTGAAACATACCTGCCAGCACCTTAGAGCCAACAGGTTGACCATCTTGAATATATCGTTCAATTAAGGCTGTTAGTAAATGACTTGCTCGCTCTTCCATCACCATCACATCTACACTAATATGACATTTTTATCTTACCCTTTAGGAAAATTCCTAAAGAATCGGTAAAATAATAATTAAGTAATATAATCACCTCTATTTTATATGGTTTGTCTATGCATTTTTCAATAGTTGCCCTTATTGGTCGTTATCAAGACTCTGGAATGGATACCCCTTTACGGGAACTCGCCAAGGTGCTTGAACAAGCAGGTATTAAAGTTATTGTTGAAAAAGAAACAGCCCGCAACACGGGTGTGCATGAGTATCACACAGGTTCGCTTGATCAGATTGGAGAATTAGCAGACCTAGCTATTGTGATGGGAGGTGATGGCACCATGCTTGCGGCTGCTCGTGGACTGTGCCAGTATGGTGTACCTCTACTAGGCATTAACCATGGCCGTTTAGGATTTATTACCGACATTCCTGTACATGACTCTATTCAAGCTGTAAAAGCAGTGCTTGATGGTCGTTTTACCACTGAGAAACGTGCCTTATTAGAAGGCTCCATTATCCGTGATAAAAAAGTCCTCGCTACTGATTTAGCACTCAATGACATTGTGTTAAACCGTTCTGGTCGTGGCGGCATGATTGAGATTTCAGTCGATTATGACGGTGTACATATGTACAATCAACGAGCAGATGGCCTCATTGTCTCCACCCCGACCGGTTCTACTGCCTACTCTTTATCAGCCAATGGACCTATTATTCACCCCATGGTAGAGGCTTTTTTACTGGTGCCTGTCGCTCCACAGACACTCTCCTACCGCCCTATTGCTGTCCCAACATCTGGCACATTAACACTGACCTTATCTGATGCTAGCCGTGCAGGCTCTGGTGCAAGTGTTCACTTTGATATGCAAACATGGTCTGACTTACAAATGGGTGACAAAATCATGATTAAAAAGGCCTCGCATCAGGTACAGTTCTTGCATCCTGTAGGGTATAGTTATTTCTCTACTTTACGCAAAAAATTACACTGGAATATCATGCCCGAATGTGGCGAATAACAAATAATAAGGGTTAAAGAACACGATGTTACTGTCACTGCATATCCGTAATTTTGTCATTGTTGCACAATCAGACATTTATTTTGAAGCAGGATTTACGGTTTTCTCTGGAGAAACAGGTGCAGGGAAATCCATTTTGATTGATGCCCTCTCTCTGACCCTGGGTCAGCGCAGTGAACCACATTTTATTCGTGAGGGTGCCGATAAAGCAGATATTAGTGCCATATTTTCTCCCAGTGCAGCAGCACAGCAATGGTTAGAAGCCCAAGACATCGAAATTGCTGATGAGTTAATTTTACGGCGTACTATCGACCGTCAAGGTAAAAGCAAAGCCTTTATCAATGGCACGCCTGCCACATTAACTCAGTTGCGAGAAATAGCAGAGTTACTGGTTGATATTCATGGTCAACATGCCCATCAACAGCTTCTTAAAACTAGTGCTCAACGTGCCATGTTAGATGCACACGGCAACCACCAGAGCTTGGTTAAATCAGTTCAAATACAATGGAAGGCTTGGCAAAAAGCACTAGATGCTTTGCAACAAGCCAATATGAACAAAGAACAACAGCAAGCCTTACAAGAACGTCTGAACTGGCAACTACAAGAGTTACAACAACTTAAGCCCGGCAAAAATGAGTGGGCAGAGATTGATAGTGAGTACACTCGCCTTGCCCATGCCTCTAGTCTACTAGAAGGAGCCTCTCAAACACTCAATGAACTAGACAACGACCAACAATCACTATGTACTATGCTCGCTCATGCTAGTGCACGTATTGCTCAGCTAATGAACAAGGACGATAGACTTAAAACTATTTACGAGTCTTTAGAATCCGCACGTATTGCTTGCGTAGAAGCAGCATCAGATTTATCGTCTTATCTAGACCGTGTAGATTTAGATCCACAACGTCTAGAACAAACAGAACAACGCATGCGGGCTATGTTTGACATGGCCAAGAAATTTCGCATTGAGCCAGAGGAACTCTACAACAAGCAGCAAGAACTGTCTCAGGAATTAGCAACTCTAAATCAATCTGTTGATGTAGAAGCCTTACAACTAGCGGTTAATCAAGCAAAAGAAGACTATATGAATTCAGCGAAATCACTTAGCCAAGCTCGTGCAAAAACCGCACAAACTCTATCCAAGGCCGTTACAGAGTCTATGCAGACCCTGGCAATGCAAGGGGGTCAGTTTGAGATTGAGCTACAAGCCTGCGAACCTTCAGCACAAGGGCTAGAAACAGTCCAATTTAATGTAGCAGGTCATGCTGGTGCAACGCCACGTGCCCTTGCTAAAGTCGCATCAGGAGGGGAGTTAGCTCGAATTTCCCTTGCCTTATCCGTAATGGCCAATAAGGCACATCAAGTACCAACGTTGATATTTGATGAAGTGGATACTGGTATTGGTGGGGCTGTAGCTGAAGTTGTTGGAAAACTTTTACGTCAACTAGGAGACAGTCATCAAGTTCTTTGCGTCACTCATTTACCTCAAGTGGCTGCTTGTGGACACCATCATTTTGAGGTATGCAAAGTACAAGAAAATGGGGAAACACTTTCCCATATTACCGTCTTGGACTATACTGCCCGTGTTGAAGAAATTGCTCGTATGCTTGGGGGTATTCAAATTACCACTACTAGTCGTGAACATGCTGATGAAATGCTAAAAAACGCTGGAAATAATGCTGCAAACTAATCATGTCTTTCTGATACCAACACAACTTTTAGTTTATCCAGTAAAAACCCCAGAACCTCTGTAGTCCTGGGGTCTAGCAACCTAGCTGTCACTCAAGCATGAAATACACTTCTGTGAACACGGCTATTTACGTGCTTTAGAAGCACAATCTGCACAAATACCATAAAGTACCAAAGCATGTGTTGCTAGCTTAAATCCTCTTGCCTCAGCAATCTCATGTTGACGCTTTTCAATAACACTATCAGTAAATTCCTCTACTTTACCGCATGCATTGCATACCAAGTGGTCATGGTGGTCACCATCATCCAACTCAAAAATTGCTTTGCCATTGTCAAATTGGCTACGGGTAAGAATACCAGCTTGTTCAAACTGGGTTAACACGCGATATACAGTTGCCAAACCAATTTCAATATTTTCATTTAATAACAAACGATAAACATCTTCTGCACTGAGATGACGCTCTTTGGTATTACGGAAAATATCAAGAATTTTTAGGCGGGGATATGTAGCCTTTAGACCCATACTTTGTAATTCGCTTTGATCACTCATAAAGCCACCCTTTTCAAAAATTTTGTGTATTAACTCAATAGTAGCGATTATTTTACTCAAAAGACCCTATAATTACCACTATCCATATATAATAACCTTTTTCTAAGATTTTATCTGGAAGACATACAGCTTATGAACAACCAATATCCTACTCTTCGCTTGCGCAAAGGCCTTATCGCATCGTCTCTGCTGGCTGTAACTTTATTAACAGCATGCACGTCAGGTAAATGGGGATTCCCCTATCGTGCTCCTGTTCAACAAGGTAACTGGATTACTGAAGAACAAGTGTCATTACTCCAACCTGGTATGACCCCTGCACAAGTACAATATGCGTTAGGTTCACCAACACTAATTGACATGTTCCACAAGGATCGTTGGTACTATTCTTATTACTTCAAACCTGGTTATGGTGACCCTGTCTTGCGTAAATTTGTAGTATGGTTTGATGACAAGGGTTTACTGAGTCATTGGGATGGAGATCCTCAACCAAGCTTCCAACCCTCAGACTATGCGACCCAACAACGTTGGCGTCCAGAGATGGGGCAATCTACTAAGCAAGAGTCCGAAGAATCTACTGAAGCAGAAAGTAGTGGTGTTATTACAACCCCATTGAAATAAGCTTTTGCCAGATTGATTATTACGTATAGACAACTGTCGAGCGTTATTTTGGTATATATGAACTTTATATAGGGGCGGGCATCGCCCCTTTTTTAACTATAGGTAAGTACAAATGCGTATTGCTATCTCTGGAGCAAGTGGCCGTATGGGTCATATGCTCATCGAAGCTGTTTTAAACCATCCGTCATTAACACTTGCTGTAGCACTTGACCATGACAAAAGTGCTGGTCTAGGACAAGATGCAGGGGCTTTCCTCGGACAAAAAACAGGGGTTATTATCACCTCTGACACAGCGGCACTCAAAGATGCTGACTGTCTGATTGATTTCACTCGCCCTGAAGGTACCCTATCTTATCTAAAAGCCTGCCAAGAACATGGGACCAAAATGGTTATCGGCACAACAGGCTTTGATGATGCTGGTAAAGCGGCTATTAAAGCAGCAGCCCAAAAAGTGGCTATCGTTTTTGCCCCTAACATGAGTGTAGGTGTTAATGCCACACTAAAACTTCTTGCCTTAGCTGCTCAGTTACTCAACACTGGTTATGATGTGGAGATTTTTGAAGCCCACCATCGTAACAAAGTAGACGCTCCTTCTGGTACAGCACTCATCATGGGTGAAGTGATTGCAAATGAGTGGGGCAAATCGCTTGAAGATATTGCTGATTGGGCTAGACATGGTCATACTGGCGTTCGTAAAGACGGCCAAATTGGTTTCTCAGTGGTACGTGGGGGCGATATTATTGGTGAGCATACGGTGATGTTTTGTGGTACAGGTGAGCGTATTGAAATTACGCATAAGTCCTCTAGTCGAACAACCTATGCACAAGGCAGTTGCAAAGCGGCTCTTTTCTTACAAGATAAAACCAATGGTCTATACAGCATGAGTGATGTCATTGCGGTGAAATAGTTCCATAACTTTTCACTTTTTAAGACATCTCCTCCCTTGTCGACCCGACAAGGGAGAAGACATCAAAAATTAAGTCATCCACCCTCTAATGCGATTCATCTAGTCGACAAAAATAGGCTCTGGTTCAATCTTGACACCATATTGTTGCCAAACATCTTGCTGAATAGTTTTTGCCAGTTTCTTAACATCATCAGCAGTAGCCCCCCCAAGGTTCACCAACACTAATGCCTGGCGTGCATGAACTCCCACAGGTCCAAGAGACTTTCCTTTCCAACCACATTGATCAATCAGCCATCCTGCCGCGAGCTTATAGCTACCATTTTCTTGTGGATAAGCTACCAATTCTTGGTAACGCTCCTTAAGTTCATGGTACTTATCCTTTGCCACAATAGGATTTTTAAAGAAACTACCTGCATTACCTAGGACTTTAGGGTCAGGGAGTTTCTGTTGACGGATAGCTACTACCGCATCAAAAATAGATTGAGCAGAGCTTTGTGAGTCCAGACCTGGATAACGACTTAAATCAGCGTATGCAATGACAGGGTGCCATTGTTTGGGAAAACAAAACACCACCCTCAAAATCAGATAATCTGCTGCTTCATGTTTAAAAACACTGTCTCTATATGCGAATCGACATTCTTGGCGAGAAAAATAGCGGCACTCTCCTGTATGTAGACTCACAGCATATACGCTATCAATATAATCCTTGACCTCTTTTCCATAGGCTCCAATATTTTGTACAGGAGCAGCTCCCACTGTCCCTGGTATTAAGGCTAAATTTTCAAGCCCATACCATCCCTGAGTCAGGCTATACTGTACAAACTCATGCCATATTTCACCAGCAGATACCTCTACCCAGGTATATTCTGGCGAGGTGTGCAATACATGAATCCCTTTAATTTGATTATGAATCACCAAACGATGCACATGTGCCCCAAGAATCACATTACTCCCCCCTCCTAGCACAAAGTAGTTTTGATGCTGTTGGACCTGTGCCAATAAATCCTCTAATTGAGATTCAGAAACAAGGGAGAAAAAATGGTCGGCCTCTGCCACTAACCCAAATGTATTTAATGTCGTTAAAAGTGTCATAACCAGTCGGACTTTTACCTATGATGAAGTTAACTGGTAAACAACAATACCAGCCCTATCTGCATCTACTAAAGAGAATGATTGGAAGATGACTAATAAACACCACTTCCTACCATACCCTCATCGATCAGAACGAATCATTAAATTATAATCCACCCACTCAAAAAACTTACCTCATAATAGGCTATGTTCCTTTATTTTCTTACACGGCGACTGTCGTAAAAAAACATCTTTTTCATCAAAAATCGAAAAATTTAACAATTCACCTAATATTCATATTGACAGTCACATCACAATACTTTAATATTAATTTCTTTCATGAAGTTGCGGGAATAGCTCAGTTGGTAGAGCGCAACCTTGCCAAGGTTGAGGTCGCGAGTTCGAGACTCGTTTCCCGCTCCATCACTATTGGTGACTGTCATGATTAGCGTAAGCTAAATATCGCGGGAATAGCTCAGTTGGTAGAGCGCAACCTTGCCAAGGTTGAGGTCGCGAGTTCGAGACTCGTTTCCCGCTCCATCACTTTTGGCTTACACACCCCTTTCTATGCGGGAATAGCTCAGTTGGTAGAGCGCAACCTTGCCAAGGTTGAGGTCGCGAGTTCGAGACTCGTTTCCCGCTCCATATTTTCCTCCCCTTTGCTTACAAATATATGCATATCTTCTTGTGCTAGCCTATAATATTACCAATATTTATATTTTTTAACATTTGATGGAGTCACCTCCCTATGGCACAAGAAAAACTCAATACCCTTGTTATGCCTGATAACAATGGTAATTTTGGTAAACATGGCGGCAAAATTGGACACCCCGACCTAGCTAATGCCCTTGCAGAAATTGAACAAGGCTTTCATAACATTATCAAAGATGCTGATTTTATTTCTGAGATGAAACGCCTACAAACAACCTTTGTTGGTCGCCCTAGTCCTATTTACCATGCTCGCTCCTTGTCCAAAAGAGGAGCTCAGATTTTCCTTAAACGCGAAGACTTAAATCATACAGGGGCTCATAAAATCAACCATTGCATTGGCGAGGTTTTACTTGCAAAAAAACTAGGCAAGAAAAAAGTCATTGCCGAAACAGGTGCTGGGCAACATGGTGTGGCATTGGCCACGGCTGCTGCATTGCTCGGTCTAGAATGTGAAATTCATATGGGGGTTGTGGATATTGCCAAAGAACATCCCAATGTTTCTCGCATGAAAATTCTAGGTGCCAAACTTGTACCAGTATCAGCAGGTGCTGGTACACTAAAAGAAGCAGTAGATAGTGCTTTTGCCTCCTATATGAGTCAGATTAAAGATAGTATGTTTGCGATTGGCTCTGTTGTGGGTCCTGCCCCTTACCCAGAAATGGTTGCTTATTTCCAATCTATCGTTGGGCATGAGGCACGTGAACAATTTGAAGCACAACACGGCGGCTTACCCGACGAAGTAATTGCTTGCGTAGGTGGCGGTTCTAATGCTATGGGATTATTTAATGCCTTTATTGATGATAAATCAGTGGAGCTTGTAGGGGTTGAACCTGCTGGCGAAGGTCTTGATAAGCCAGGTCGTCATGCTGCCACCTTATCGTTAGGTAAGTTTGGCAACATTCAAGGATTTAATTGCTATTACCTTCAAGAAGAAGATGGTACACCTTCTGCAGTACACTCTATTGCCTCTGGCTTAGACTATCCTGGTGTAGGTCCACAACATTGTTATCTTAAAGACATCGGTCGTGCACGTTATGAAGTTGCTACTGATGCAGAATGTTTAGAGGCTTTCCTGGCTCTTTCTCGTGAAGAAGGCATTATTCCCGCTCTAGAATCTTCACATGCAGTCGCTTATGCTTTACGTCGAGCAGCTCAACTAGACCCTAGCAAACGTCTATTAGTCAATCTATCTGGTCGTGGTGACAAGGATATTGACTTTGTATTGGGAAAAATTGAGGTGTAACTCATATCATTACCACATATACAGGAAAATTCCCCCTGGGGGGGTAATATAGTAGCAACTGGATAATAATATCATTACTGCAATGGGGAAGATTCTCCTAATCGTGAACTTCCCCCCCCATAGCCAATTTCCTGTTATTGGTCTTGTACTTTACCTATCCGATTTTCCCAAAGATACTCCCATACCAATTTCCCGTTGACCAGCAGCCCATATCGCCTGATAACACATCATATGCTGTCAGGTGGTTAATAAATAAGATTCAAACATCACCGCAGTAATAACTATTTACTAATAGGGTTCTTAGAAATTTTTCATCACATCATCAAAGTCATTGCGTTACAATAAGACATGTCATTTCAAGGTTAAAAGGATTATCATGTCTTATCAAAGTGGAATTACTTTAGCAAATGCTCAGTCAGGTTTTTTTATTGAAGCAGATTTTGCTACTCCAACACTCGATCCTATTAAGCACGCTTGTAGCAAGAGCCTAGATATTCTGAAAGAACTACAAGAGCAGTTTCCTACTGCACAACTGGTGCTCACTATTGCATTTGGGGACAAGGCCTGGAAAGCATTCCAGCACACAGATGAGGCCAAAGAACTTAAACCTTTCCACCCATTAGGCGGTGGCTTGGCTCCAGCAACACAACATGACCTACTCATTCACATACAATCCCTACAACAAAAAGCCTGTTTTGCTCTTGCGTTTAGATTACTAGAGACTTTTGGTTCTTGTATTACTGTCAAGACAGAAATACATGGCTATCGTTTATTTGAAGACCGTGGTATTGAAGGATTTATAGACGGGACTGAAAATCCTAAAGGGGAGGATATTATCAATGTGGGTGTCATTCCTGAAGGACAGCCTGATGCTGGTGGCAGTTATGTGCTTATCCAAAAATACTTGCATGATCTTAAAAAATGGGAAGGTATCAGTATTCAGCAGCAAGAAGACTGTGTAGGTCGTAGCAAGCAAGAGAATATTGAATTCGAGCAGAACAAACGCCTACCTGATTCTCATCTAGGACGAGTCAACCTCAAGGAAAATGGCAAAACACTTGAAATCGTACGCCGTAGTCTGCCATTTGGTACGATTTCTGGCGAACATGGCTTGTTATTTTGTGCCTACTGCAACTGTCTGCATAATATCGAAACTCAGCTACTAAGTATGTTCGGTGACACGGATGGCAAAAAGGATTTATTACTTAAGCACTTATCTACACCCGTATCCGGTGCCTATTACTTTGCCCCTAGCATTGAGCGTTTGCGTCAACTGTAGTCTTTTCCAATAAAAGCAGTTTTTCCTTGCGCCAGAGACCACCGCTATATCCGACCAAATCTCCTTTTTTGCCAATTACGCGGTGGCAAGGAATGATGATAGATATTCTGTTGTGTTTATTAGCCAATGCTACTGCTCGCATTGCACTAGGTCGATTTACGGCAGCAGCCAATGCCTGATAATAAGTGATTTCTCCATAAGGAATTTTCTTTAGCTGCTCCCATACTTGACATTGAAAAGAGGTTCCTTGGATATCCAAAGGAACCTCGAAGACTGTCCGTTGCTTATTAAAATACTCATCAATTTCTTGACGGGTTTGAGCAGTAAATGCATTAGGCGTATCAATGATTTTGGCATCAAACATTTCTTGGAGTATTAATTGTTCTTTATCAACCCCACTCATATCGCCAAAAGCTAAAAAGCAGACTCCATTATCGCTTGCAACGACAACCATCTGACCTAAATCAGAGTCAAATATCTCACGATATAAATTCATATTGTTCCACTAAAGTAAAAGAGGAATACTGCATCCAATTACGATGAGCCATACAAAAATAACAGCCCCCAATACTATCGCCTTGTATCCTGCTGTTTTGAAAGCAGAAAAATGCGTAGTCAACCCCAATGCTGCCATGGCCATAGTGAGGACAATCTGATCCAGACGGACAATTATATTTCTTACCTCATCAGGAATAGGTAACACAGAATTTACCACAATCATAACAAGAAACCAGACAGCAAACCATGGAATAGTGATTTTTTGTTTACGCCCACCCTCCTCTTGCTCTCTTAATAAGAAAAGCATAAGGATGAATAAAAATGGAGCCAGCATCATAACCCGTACCATCTTGGTGATAACCGCCATATCCATTGCAGCATCCCCGATTTGGCGTCCCACAGCCACGACCTGTGCCACCTCATGCACCGAAGCCCCCACACCAATCCCAAAATCAACTGCTTTGTCAGGGGTAAATAACACATGATAAAGCCAAGGATAAATAAAAATAGCCAAAGTACCAAATAACACGACCACAGCAATCGCTTGCGTCACTTCACTTGGCTTAGCCTTGACCACAGAGGAAGTAGCCATCACTGCAGCAGCCCCACAGATACTGCATCCTGCACCAGTCAGAATGACTGTATTTTCATCCATCTTCAGTAGACGTCGCCCGATAAAATACGTCAATAAAAAAGTAGATGCCACCACAAAAGCATCGATAATAATCACTGACCACCCTAGTTCCACAAGCTGGTTAAGTGTCAATCTAAAGCCATAGAAAATAATCCCAGTCCGTAAAAGTGTACCCTTGGAAAATAACACTCCTTTATCACATTTAGCAGCTATCTTGGGGTAAAAGGTATTCCCAAAAATCATACCAATCAATATAGCAAATGAAATAGCACTTAACCCTAGATTAGCACCCACACCAAAATGCTCTAGTAATAAGCCTAGAACAACAACAAGCCCTGTCACCAGCAAGCCAGGAAAGAGTGCTAGCATAGACAACTCCTAAAAAAAGACCATTTATAAAACTTTTAGATATTAGCTTATTATATTTAATAATAAAAGGTCATTCTAGTGTTATTTTGCTGAAGTCAAACACCAAGGAGGGGATTTTTCTAAGATTTTGGCATAAATACGACAGTTGGGATGATGGGCTCCTGGTAAATAGCCCGTACTCATCAGAAACTCATTTACAATCTCCCCCCCTACAAATTTAAAATGTTTTTTAAATAATTTCACCCATTGCTCTAATGGTTGCGGATGATGAGCGTCTAGCCAGTTTTTAAAAGAACCATATTCTTTTTGTAATTCGAGGATATGTTGAGCATTGGCTATAGCTGCATTAATCTTAAGTCGATTACGAATAATTCCTTTATCATTGCGCAAACGCTCACAATCCTGGTCCGTAAAAGCAGCTACTGAAGCAATATCAAACCCAGCATAGGCATTGTAGAAATTCTCTCGTTTTTTAAGTATCAGCGTCCAACTTAAGCCTGCCTGATTGATTTCTAATAAAAGTCTACCAAACAATGCATTGTCCTCTACAAGAGGAAAACCATATTCACAATCATGGTAGGACTTATTGGGGTTGTCAGTATCCTCGGGAAGCTGAGCTATAAAATCACAATAGTTCATATAAGAAGCTATAATCAAAAGTCAATAATCATATATTTTATGGTATAACCAAGGGTATGCATTTGAGAAATACAATGACTAGTAAAATGTCAAATAGACCATTTCAGGAAAATCCAGAGGAGACACTATGGTCAACACCGCATCCAACAAACATTTTAATGAAAGTGCCAGAAATTGGGATACTCGTCCCACTTCTATACAACTTCAACCACTGCCAACTAAACTCTTGTCAAAATTACAATTATCTATAACGGATAAAGTACTAGATTTTGGTACGGGCACAGGGCTACTTGCTACAGCTATAGCCCCACATGTACAACAAGTCACTGCATTAGACATGTCAAGCAATATGTTAGCTGTGCTCAATGAAAAAGGAATTCCTAATATTAAAACATTAGAAAAAGATATTTTTACAGGCCTCCCCGAACAATATGACTGTATTGTTAGTTCTATGGCTATGCATCATGTAGCTGATACCCAGCGTTTATTTCAGTCATTTGCCGATGCCTTGGTTGTAGGTGGACAGATTGCTTTAATAGATTTATTTAAGGAAGATGGTACTTTTCATGGTGATAATAAAGCCAAAGGGGTACAGCACTTTGGTTTTGATCCCAGTGAGTTAACACAAATTGCCCAACAGGCTGGATTTAGACACATTAACTTTTGTGAAATTCACCAACTGACAAGGGACAATGGCAGAACCTACCCTATGTTCCTAATGCAAGGAATCAAAGAGGGGTAAGCATATCTTGACTAGGCACAACGAATTCTATACAATAGCGACTACTTTCATTGGGGAGTAGTCTCTTCTTTGCTGAAGGTTTACGTCAACATACTTGACTCTCTCAGTCATGGCGTAAACGGTGCATGGATGTTCAGGACAAGTAGTTTTTCCATATACTACGCTGTAATTTAAATCGTAATTACTGCACTAGTCCACTATCATCATTCATCACTTGACAAGACCTTTGATTATGTTTGCACGCGTTGCTGGGCGGTGCAGATGTAATCATTTGTCTACCCAGCATCAGGAATTTGTATGAATGCTCTCTTAGTCTCCACAGGGGTTGTCGCCCTTGCTGAAATGGGTGATAAGACCCAACTTCTTGCTTTTCTTCTTGCCGCTCGTTTTCAGAAACCTCTTCCTATTGTACTAGGCATCACCCTAGCAACAATTGTCAATCATGCCTTAGCAGGTCTTGTTGGTGTATGGATTACCCACATTCTATCTCCTGATATGTTGCGTTGGATTCTGGGTGGTTCATTTATCGCAATGGCAATTTGGATGTTAATTCCTGATAAGCTAGAAGAAGATGAGGTCAGCTTCTCATCCCGTTTAGGTATTTTTGGTTTAACCTGTGTGACCTTTTTCCTAGCTGAAATGGGAGACAAAACCCAAATAGCCACGGTCGCAATGGCAGCACGTTTTGATACCCCTGTACTTGTAGTGATAGGAACCACTTTAGGAATGTTAATCGCCAATGTGCCTGCTGTATTTTTAGGTGAAAAATTTGCTCAACGCTTTTCTCCAAAAGTTATCCACTCAATTTCTGCTGGTATTTTTGCTGTTATGGGCTTATTGACCTTATTTAAAGCAGATGAGTTTTTCTCTTCGTTGATGCAATAATCGTTATTAATGAGCAGAATCTGCCATGCCCCCTTATCTCACCGTTATGAATCTGCTATCTCAAAATAAACATAACTTTGCAGAAGCAGATTCTTCTCGGTTTTTTAGTATTTCAGCCTGACGACCCGTTTATAGACAATGGAATTTTATTCAAACGCTGCGGCAGCACGCTGAAGCCTATCATTTAGACCTTCCCAAGTATCATCTTGGGGTAAAGATTGTACGCAAATACGCTGATACCCCCGCTCATCAAGCCGTCGCAATAAAGCGTAAATATCATGGGCATAGCGAACAGGGTTATCTGACACAATATAAGCATCACATTGTTCCGATAAATGAACGATATTATCTACCCCAACACTAGTTGTATGTACAGAAGTGGATGGATAATCTACCACCCCATGCCTTGCTGGTAGTGAGCCTGTATCGACGGTAAAAATCTCAGAGCCTCTACTTTCATTGTTTGACGGCTTAATAGTGATTTTATCTAGTTTAACCAAGGTTGCCTCAAAAGCTAGTAGCACCCACTTCTCTCCAACAGGAATATCCTGCAGTAACTCTTGTAGCTGTTCTGCTTTAAACATCTGCAAAGGTGTACGCGGAGCATAATGTGCTTTTAGAGAGCCAGACACCCGAGGAGCCGCCTTATCAGGACTGGCAGGCATATAACCCAACACCTCAGCGAGTTGTTGACGTGTAATATGCCCAGGACGAAGTACAACAGCCCCTACTCCTTCCTGCGTACGCGACAAATCTACAATAGTGGATTCAATACCAATATCAGAGTCATCACCCTCAAGGACAAGCAATTCTCCACGAGCAATTTCCTCGGGAAACTCGCTTCGTACATGAGTTGCAGCCGTAGGAGATACTTGACCAAATTTATTGGCCGATGGAGCAGCCACCCCTCCATGCCCATTAGGCTTTAATGCGGCAAATGCCCGTAATAAATCTTGAGCAACAGGATGTGATGGACAACGAATACCCACACTAGCTTGACCGCCACTCACCGTATCAGGGATATGGGAGGCCCTAGGCAGAATCAAAGTCAATGGACCGGGCCAGAAATGTCGAATCAATTTCTGTGCATCAGCAGGAATATCACTCACCCAATAATGCAAATCAGCCTCGGGAGCCACATGAACAATGACAGGATGATTCGATGGTCGGTTTTTCGTCTGATAAATCTTCGCAATCGCTGCTGAGTTCTCAGCATCCGCTCCTAGACCATAAACCGTCTCGGTAGGAAATGCCACTAAGTCACCGTCCAACAATTTCTGAGCAGCTAGCTGCAATTGTTGCTGATATTGAGATTTATCGTTCACTCTATTCCTCATTAACAATGTCAACCACAGCGTCCATCCCTGTGAGACACAATTACAGTTTTTATTCTGAATTAACAATAAAGCGGATGCTTTGGATGGTTTGAATAACCCCTTAAATCTTGGCGCCTAGATGTAAAATTTCACTTACCTGACGTGCATATTTCACCACAAGATTCGGGTCTTTATTCACAATATTCACATGCCCCATCTTACGACCTTTACGAGCCTGCTCTTTGCCATAAAGATGTAAATGTACTCCCGGCAAAGCTAGCACACTTGCCCAATCAGGCTCTTGGGCTATATCTCCATGAGCGAACCAACTATCACCTAGGATATTCAGCATAATGGTAGGCGCCAACAACTCTGTAGAACCTAATGGCATCCCTGCAAGTACACGTGCTTGTTGCTCAAATTGACTGGTTAAACAAGCATTCATTGTATAGTGACCACTATTGTGAGGACGAGGGGCAATTTCATTGGCTACAAGACGTCCATCCGTCAAGATGAAAAACTCTACGCACATCACACCAAAGTAATTTAGCCCCTTAGCAATAGTAATAGCAGCTTGCTTAGCCTGTGCTTCAATGTGCGAGTCAATCGGTTCTATACCGACAACAGAGCTAGATAAAATACCATTAATATGGGTATTGACCCCCACTGGGAATGTCACACTACTACCATCAAAACCTCGTGCCATCACTACGGAAACTTCTTGCTTAAGTGGTAATAGTGCCTCCAATACACAAGGCACCTCACCAAACGATTTAAAGGCTTCAACTGCTTCTGTAACACTTTTAACTCGAGCCTGCCCCTTACCATCATAACCAAGACGTGCCGCCTTAAGAATACCAGGAAAGAGCTTATCCCCTGCTTCATTAGCCAATGCCTCTAAATCAGCAATAGAACGAATTTCCGCATAAGGCGCCACAGGAATACCTTGAGATGCGATAAAGGCTTTTTCTGCGATACGATCCTGAACCACAGCCACTGCAGCAGCACAAGGACTCACACGTGCTTGCATAGATAAAAGTTTAAGGCTAGTAGCAGGAACATTTTCAAATTCAGTTGTCACTGCTTGTGTGTGTTTAAGCATCTGCGCAAGCCCTTGCTCATTGTCATACGCAGATACTACTTCATATTCAGCCACTCGCCCAGCAGGACTACCAGCAGTCGGCTCCAAAACCACCACTTTATACCCCATGCTTTGTGCTGCATGACAGAACATACGGCCTAGCTGACCACCACCCATGATACCAAGGGTAGAACCTGGTTGTAACACTGTAGAATCAGGTAATGACATAAGCTACTCCACCTCTGGTAAATGCATCGCACGAGCAGCTTCTGTCTGCTTAGCACGAAATACTTTCAGCTTTTCTCGTAAGGCTTCATCATGCATCGCCAATGTGGCAATCGCATGTAAAGCTGCATTGGCCGCACCTGCTTCACCAATAGCAAAAGTTGCAACAGGCACTCCCTTAGGCATTTGTACAATAGATAATAAAGAATCCTCTCCTCGTAAATAGCGAGATGGGACAGGTACCCCAAACACAGGCACCTCAGTCAATGCCGCCATCATACCTGGCAAGTGTGCTGCCCCACCAGCACCAGCGATAATCGCACGAATACCTGCCTCATATGCTTTGGCACCATAGTCAGCCATATCATGTGGCATACGGTGTGCTGAGATAACCTTTGCCTCATAAGGAACACCAAAATCTTTTAACATACGCACGGCATTTTGCATAATGTCCCAATCACTAGAGGAACCCATGATAACGCCTACTTTTGCTACTGTCATTGTCTAAGCCTTAACGTTTTACTATTAATTAGAGGTATACACCCCAACAAACACAACATCTACTTTTTAAATTACCCACGCAAACGATCTAATGCTTCACGATATTTAGCCGCTGTTTTCTCAATGACATCAGCTGGTAAGCGTGGCGCAGGTGGCGTTTTATCCCATACTTGGGTTTCCAACCAATCACGGACAAATTGCTTATCAAACGAAGCAGGGCTGGTACCCTCTTGATAAGTGTCGGCTGGCCAGAAACGAGACGAATCAGGTGTTAGCACCTCATCCATCAAATAGAGCTTGCCCTCTTCATCTAGACCAAACTCAAACTTGGTATCAGCAATAATAATACCTTTAGTTGCCGCATATTCTGCTGCTTCAGTGTAAAGACGCAATGTCACATCTCGGATTTGCTCAGCCAACTCGCGTCCTACTGCATTAACCACATGATCGAAATTCACATTTTCATCGTGGGAACCCATTTCTGCTTTAGCTGCGGGGGTAAAAATAGGCTCAGGCAATTTACTTGCTTGTTTCAAACCTGCTGGCAGTTTCACACCACATACGGAACCAGTCGCTTGATAGTCTTTCCAACCAGAACCAATGATATAACCACGAGCAACCGCCTCAACCAACACAGGTTTAAGACGTTTGACAACCATAGCACGCCCCTTAACCTGAGCAACTTCATCTGGTGCCACTACATCCTCAGGACGAATACCTGTCTCATGATTAGGAATGATATGTGCAAGTTTCTTTAACCAAAACTCAGTGAGCTCTGTCAACACCTGTCCCTTGCCAGGGATAGGGTCATCAAGAATGACATCAAATGCAGAAATACGGTCACTAGCGATAATCAGTAGTTTATCGTCGCCCACAGCATACATATCACGCACTTTACCGCGAGCAAGTAAAGGTAAGGATTTGAGACTAGACTGGTGTAAAGTATTCACGATTAAGCCTTTAAAAACGCTAAAAAAGATGCAGTCTATTTTACACCAATTAGTTACCGTTGAAATGTAATAAGCCAACTATCCTTACAGACAGTTGGCCTATTTCTCAATAGCTATCACTCATCTTTTTAACAAAAGAGATGATTCAT
>NZ_JABGBO010000005.1 GCF_013133775.1 Pelistega europaea
GAAGAGTGGTTAACTGTTTATAATACGCAAAGACCCCATGATGCACTAAAAGGTTTAACACCCCTAATGTACAAACAAATGCATTCCGTTTCTACTTCTTAGTTGTACTAAAAATGGGATGGGTACAGTATAAACCTGATTAAAATTATTGTATAAATCTTTCTCTGAGAAAAACATTATCGTAAACCTCGTCGTATAATTTCTTGTTGAACTTTTTTAAGATGTGCACGATACTCAGGCGAAATCTCTTTGCCCTCTTTAACATACATTTTCCAACCATCGGTACCTGTCTCCACCTTTTTGCCTTTTGATGAATTTAATTCTTTAGGTAACGGTTGTAAGTTCATTGGGTCATTGATAAAGGCTTCTTGAACCTCTTTAGGTAAGCGGTCAAATCCCGTAATCTTATCAAACCCATTTTTTGGCAAAATATGGTCAACAGATGCACTAGCACCATCTGGAAAATCTTTGCGAACCTCATCGAATGGATCAAGGTACTGTACTTTGCCTGTGGTTTTATCAACCCAACCACCCTCAATAAATTTCTTTTCAATATCACCATAGGTATTTACAAAGTCACAACAATTTGCGTTGTGTACCCAGACACCTAAATGACCGATATGGTAAGTGCTGAAATCCTCTACTTTGATGTTATAGACCGTTTCCAATTTACCTGTGCTGTACTGGTCTAATACGGTTAAATAGGGGAGTCCTTCTCTATTAAGTAGCACCATTCCTTTTTCTAGTAGGCTCGCCTTGCGCCAGCCTATGTATAACCATCCGTAGCATAGGCTTCTATTACACCTAACAAAGCATGAACAGTAAAGTTAAAAAACTTGGTTCACTGCTTACACATAAGCATCACTTCTTATCTATCGGTGAGCTAGGTTGTAAATCTATTAGGCGTCCGCCACGTCCAAAGAATCTTAGGATTCTATTCTTAAGTTTCTTGTATTCCCTCTCTCTCCATGCCAAACCAGCTTCCATTTTTGCTTTCCATCTATCTATCCATACCTGTTGTGGTTGATGAAAATCAAACTCTTTCATAAAGTCATAAGGGTCTTCATAGGATTCTAAAGGTTTCACCTCAATAAGTTCTTTGGGTGCAATAGGGCTATCTATTCCAAGGTCGAAACCGTGAATGGCAGCAATTTTGGCATAGATCAGTACAGGTATACATAGATAAAAATCAAAATGAACATTCATGTCTTGTTTTGCTCTTGTTGATAACCTATACTCCAACATTTCCTCTAATATTCTTTTCATTTCTTCTGTATCTTGGTTGGCTAATGCCAGAAAAAACCTAAAGTCAGGTTCTCTGTGGGCTATGTTTTTTGGTCTTTTGGTGTCACTAAGAAACCGTAAACTGCGCTCTTTTAGGTATCCCCAATCTCCTGATAATGCCAATAATGCCGAGCGATTTAAATAGGGATATATATCATTTCCCTTATAAGTCTGTTGATCTAAGCTTCCTGAAATAATATCCTGTTGTGATATTAAAAACTCTTTTACTTCTGGACTATCAGAAAGTAAATGCAAAAAGTACATCGAACTATAGCCCGAATAGCCCCAATCGGGTTTTTTCTCCGATAAGATTTGCAACTTAGCTGCCACATAAGCATGTTGCTTAAAGGCTTGAACATCCCCATGAACCACCAAATCGACTGAGGCTTGTCCTTCGTACATCCAGCTAAGAATCATCATACAAGCAAAAGGATCACCCACACCACTATCAATAATTCTTAGTGTGCTAGCAATCTCCTCAGAATCACCATCATTAGAATTAAGTTCCTTTGCATACCCTTTACAAAAATCTACCGACTCCTGATAACTGCGTTCTGCAACACTTCCTAAATAGACTTTATACTTTTCCATTACAAGGTTTTTTCTACGTCTTGACATATGTATATCCTTAAAAAATTACTTTGACTGTATTTGATTTGGAATTTTGACTGGAATAATTTTTACAGTCTTATCTGATTTATCCACGGCAACAACTATAGTTTTAATCGGTGAGCCTGCTTTCCGAGCTAAATCAAAGGCTCGTCTAACTTCACCATCCCTAGGCAACTGTTTCTCCACAGCTGTTATCCAGTCCTCAGATAATTGGTTAGTAAACTTATCATTAAGTTTCGCTCCTTTAGTACTCACCTGTAACGCCCCATTTTTTAATTGTTTACTATCCACAATAACAATAGAGCCATCTTTGGCTTGCCACACATGGTCAAAGCCATTATTTGCTCTATACTTACCGCCTTTAAGTACTTTATACCCTGAGCGTTCCGCTAGACTATTAAATAACTGTTCTGTCTTACTTCCCGTCAAATCCCCCGAAGAAACAATATCATCAATTAATTTCTTCTCCATCTCACTGGTTGGCTTTAATACGTAAGCTGAGGATTTGATTTTTCCAGCATTGATAAATCCCTTTTCTGTCGCCTCTACAATACTATTTGTATCATTCACAAGCTCCCGTATTGTTGACCAATTTTTTACTCGGTAAACTTGGTGCGTACCTATCTGGATACTCTTGCTAATTCCTTTGCTCAAGGCAGTTGTACTTGCCTTTGTAATACCCGCACCTCCTGTTAGCATTGAAGCTGCTTCAGTCACAAGTTTTCCTACTTCTCTGCCTGCATTAAAGGAACCTCCTGCACCCGCTCGCTCATACTCCTGTCGGAAATGTTCTAAACGAGCGATATAGTCCTGTTTAATACCCTCCGCCACTTGACTAAACATACCATCTTGTGAAACCAGAGTGATTAGCGCATCAATAGTTTCCACTGGACTTGATACCATAGAAAAAATATCACTTACAGTATCGTATAGACTTTCAGGAACTCCAGCTAACACTCCTGCGGCAAAACTAGCATTTTGTCCTGCACTAACCATTTTCCAGTAAGCCTCAGCTTTCAGTTCACATGAGAACTTACCACCGCAATTCTTGATTTCTTCAGCAAGCATTTGTTCTTGTTTAGTAGATAGATAGTTATCTTCCACCGCCCGCTTTCCAATCTCTGCCGCACTAATAGCACTTGAGGTGCTATCGCCCACCAAGCCTCCTGCTAATCCACTCGCAAGTTGGCTCAATGCTGTGACGGTTTGTTTCTGTGCTTCGGTCAACTCATCTGGGCTATCTTTGTCATACAGTTGCTTAATAATCAGCCCTGCCGCTAACTCTCCTGTCACCGCTCCAGCTGCTCCTGCTCCTGCATGATTACCTGTGGCATAGGCTTCTATAGCGCCAAGTAAAGCATGCGCCATCAAGTTAGCTTCTTCATTGACCTGACCGCTCTGGTCGGTCGTTGCCTCTTTAATTAACTTATTCGCATAAGGGGATAGTCCTCCCACCACTGCTTGTCCTACATTACCCGTTGCAATGCCTTGTAGTACCCCCGTGACTGCCCGTACTGCCATTTGAATATCACTTCCTTGTCCATATTGGGCAATGACGGCATTAGCCTGTGCAAGCTGAGCTTGCGCTTGTGCATCATTAGGATTCTTATCTAAACTCCGTTGGGCATCTTTCTTATCCTGCTCTGCTTTATCCAAGCGAGGTTTGAGGGCAATCTCCACACTATTATTGGCTATCTCACCAATCACCTGCGCCATCTCTTGACGCTCTCTTGCCTCTGTTATATCAAAACGCTCTGTCTTGGCATTAGCGTTCTGCGTATCACGAGATAGAGCAGTAGGGACTTCTCCCTGGTTGACGGTTAGCTGAATATTATCCCCTACCGCACTTTGGGTGGTAGAGCTATCGGATTGATTCACATTACCCAGCGCACTCAGACCTGCGGCAGCACCATTGGCCATGTTCTGAGACATGTCGGTTGAAAAACCTCCCCCTATATTCTCCACCTTCACTTCGCTATAGTTATGGATATTTTCTGTGGTGAGCGTACCTGTGCTAAAGTGGTTTTTATCCGCTGTGGATTGGCTATCCACTACACCACCTTTAAGGTGGGTATTGCCCTGCACGGTAACGTCTACGCCATCTTTTCCTGCATGTAAGCCACTCTGCTCTTCAACTTGGGCGTAATTGAGCTTACCTTTATTCAGGTTTCCATTCACTGAGGCATTAGAGCCGCTACCATAAAGGACTTTTAAACGACTATCTTGTACTTGTTGACTACGGTTGATACTGTCACGAGCTCTCATTGCTATATCGGTCACTGGAAAAGAAAGCCCTCACCTGTATTAGCCGCCAAAGCAGAAGCAGAAGAAATCACGCTGCACAGTAATGTATAGGTAGAAATATTGTGCATAACACCCTCTATCGTAATACATTGAAATTATTTGCATATTTACATTTTTACTGTTTTTTTAACTTAAGTAAAGTTCTATTCATTAGTAAAAGTACTAAATTCAGAAAAATATTTCCAATTAAAATCAAACGATAGACTTTCTTTGGTTATTAACCCACTTGTAGCTTATCTACCTAGAAATGAAAAATCCTACTATTACATTAAAATGGGCAACTCCTAGGAATCAAAAATTTTTACCAATCGGTTTTGTTTCTCTGGCGAATATTTATCACTAGAACATGATTGTGCGACTAAGTATATGATTCTCTTTCGCATAAATTTTTTATTATCACTTCTTGATAATAAAAAACTCGCCGATTTGTGCATTATCAAAGATAAGAGGCATGGCGAGTGTGTTTGTTATGAGTAATTCTACAAGAAACTGTGATAGTTTGCGAGTACTGATACTTTTGAGACTATTAATCTTGACAAAACTCACCATACCAAGAGCAAGAAGTTTTTTATAATCTAACTCGGCTTTAATTAAATAGATTTCAAACTATCTCTGGGGGAAGATTTCTTACCCCAGAGATAGTATCTGCAAATAATGCTAATTTTTTAATCTATTCCAATAAGCCCTGACTACCATATCGGCGGATGTTATTTGGTACTTTTGCTCAAAAAACTTTCTAAGCAGTTTCATCCCATCTGTATGAAAAGCTCCCCAAATTTTTTGAATTGAATAATCGGTTTGTTCAAGATAATTCTTTATTTTTGTTCCATATTCATCTGGGGACTGAATAGAGAAGGTGCATATTTGGGTTCCTTTAGGTAAACGGCAATCCTTAAAATAGACACTATCTTCTAAATTAAGCATTTCTAATAATACTAGAGGAGGTTCTGGATTCTGCCAATTATCAAGCAAAGAGGCAATCGCTGGAAATGCCGTTTCATCACCACATAATAAAACTTTCCCCTGCTGTAGGTGATCCACTGACTCATTCTTCTCCCTCAAAGAAATAACATCTTGTCCTGGTTCTAAACACTCTAACCATTTTTTTGTCGGTGTAACACCATGCGTAAAAAAATCCACCTCTATATACTGCTGTTCCGTATTAACTTTTCGGTAAGTGTACGCCCTAGATAAATCCTCTCCTATTGAGAGTACCGTAATAAAAGCTGGTTTTATATTGTTGGGCAGCGCATCCTTGTAGGCCAATCGCAACCGAATAAAAGATGACGTAATCTTCTGTCTATCTAACACTATCAATTTTCGATTATTTTTCAAATCAGGTGTATTTCTTTGAAAAAAATCAGAATATATTTTGATAAAAAAAGCCATAGGCTCTTCTACACGCTTGCCAAAAGAATGAAAATAATCAATAGGTAAACCATCTACATCCTCTTGTATACTGAGCAAAAAGCCTTCATGATAAATATCTAGCAAGGTAATAGCATAAATAGTCTTAAATGGACTAATGGCTCTCACAAACAATAATAGTTCATGGTTTCCCCCATTATTCAGTCCATCAACCCATTGGCGCTTTAATTCCGAATCAAAAGTGGTATAAGTACTTACATTCATATACTCTCCTCTACTAACCCTATAAAAGTGACTTACTTAGTGGAATACACAATGGTGTTAAATGTATTGGATCCTGAATTACCTTATTTTCCAAGCCAAAAATATGTTTAATCATTGAGGATTCGATAAGTTCTTCGGGAGGTGCAACTGCCTCAATCCTCTGATTATTCACTGCAATTATCGTATCTGCATATCTGGCAGCTAAATTAAGATCATGTAACACCATGACAATAGTTTTCCCATGCTCTTGATTTAAGTTCTTTAATAAATCCAATACTTCCAGTTGATAACTCAAATCCAGATAGGTTGTCGGTTCATCCATGAAAATATAAGGCGTATTTTGTGCCAATACCATTGCAATCCAAGCTCTTTGCCTTTGCCCCCCTGATAAACTATCCAGTGTTTTTTTAGCTAATGAGTGCATCTGCGTAAGAAAAAGAGCTCGTTCCACGCAATATTCGTCCTCTTGAGTCCATTTTGAAAAGAAATGATGATAAGGATAACGCCCATACCGAACAAGTTGCTCTACCGTAATACTTTCCGTAATAGGGTGGCTTTGAGATAAAAGAGCTACTTGTAATGCAAATTCTTTGGCGGATAATTGATAAATATCCTCTCCATTGAGGTATATCTGTCCTTGAGTTGGTTTCAATAATCTAGCCATTGAACGCAATAACGTCGATTTTCCACAACCATTTTTACCAATCAGTATGGTAACACTGCCAGCCTGAATATCACATGAAACATCATCAAGAATGACGTTGCTATCATAAGAAAGAGTAAGATGATTTACTGTTATCATAATATTTGTTTAAAAACTATTTTTACGCATTTCTGCTATTAACAACCATAAAAGATATAGGCCTCCTAACCCTGCTGTTAAAACACCTACAGGAAAATGAGCCTTTACCGGCAATAATCTGGCAACAATATCTGACAATAATAATAAAATCGCTCCCACTACCGCATTGGCCAACCAAACGGTTTGATGAGTTTTTAACATTTTCCTAACAATATGAGGGGCACATAACGCAATAAAACTTATTGGACCAGCTACCAAAACAGCAAGAGCAGACAATATTGTTGCCAACAATAAACTGCTTAGCATAGTAAAACGTATTGGAACCCCCAATGTAGCTGCCACATCACCATGCAATGATAATAAGGTAAAAGATCTATTGATACAGTAAAGTCCTATTAGCACTATAGGTAACCCCAACCATATCATTCCTACATCATTCCATCCCCTACCAGACAAACTACCACTCAGCCAAGCAGCCAGTAGTAACGCATTTTCTTGTCTTAAACCTGTCAAGCCAAATTGCACAATAGATAAAGCCAAGGCATTCATTGCAATACCACAAACAATCGCTTCAAATTGGAAACTCAATTGACGACCATTGGCTACTACTACGAGTATTACCACAATTAAGGCTCCTAATAGAGCTCCGGTCGTCATCGAAATAAAAGAAGGAAAAACGATAGCAGATAACACAGCCCCAGCAGAAGCTCCTGCGTTCACACCTATAATATCTGGACTGCCCAAAGGATTTTTTGTTAATAACTGGAAGACGTTTCCTGATAAGGCCAGAGCCATCCCCACCCCTGTCGCTAAGAGTGCACGAGGAAGCCATAATTCCCAGAAAAGCCAACTAGAAACGGCATCGGCCTCTCCTTTCCATAAGTCAAAAAGTTTAAAAATTAGAATATGCTCCTTTCCTATGGTACTTGCTACAACAATAAGAATAAACAAAAGAGGTAAACTAATCACCCAAAACCTTTTTATTCTCCTGACGGGTAAGAAAAAAGTATCTCTCATCATCTTCCTTTCCTTTTGTGTAGAATACTTAAATAAAGCAAAGGAGCACCAATAAAGCCTGTCACAATACCTGTTGACAACTCAGATGGGCTAATGACAATTCTTGCAAGAGTATCTGCCAATGTTAGTAAACTTGCACCAGTAAGCATAGATGCCCACAAAAGTACACGATAATCTGCCCCCACAACCCATCGAGCTAAATATACTGCACCTAAACCAACAAATGCGATAGGGCCTACCCATGCCACTGTTAAAGCAGATAAACCAGCTGAAGTACAAATGATGAAGATTTGGATTAGGAATACATTAACCCCCACAGATCTAGCCAAATCATTACCTAACGCAATAATATTGACATACTTCCCAAGCATCCCTCCCATAATGATTAAAGCAACAAAGTAAGGAGATAATTGATAAATTTCTTCATACCGTATACCAGTAAAAGAGCCACTCGCCCAGAATTTATATTGTTCAAAAGCATTAGGACTAAGCTGTGATACTGCTTGAACATACGCATATAAACAAGCCGAGAGTGCCGCCCCTACTAATATTAAACGAGCAAAATTTAACTCTCTAGATGATGAGCCTATAACGGAAATGAAAGAAGCAACGCAGACTGCTCCTAAAAAAGCGGCAAAAAAGGGGGAGATAGGTAGTGAGGGTACAAAAATCAACGTCACAATTGCCGCAGATGCCCCTGCATTAATTCCTAATAATCCCGTATCTGCTAAAGGATTTTTGGTCAATCCTTGGACAAGTGTAGATGTCACCCCCAATGCTGCTCCACACAGTAAAGCCCCCAGAGTGCGAGGAACCCTATGATGTATAACCAATTGCTGATAATTTTCTATTGTTGAGAAAAAATATTGCCAAACATCGTGTACAGTAAGACTTTTACTTCCAAAAAGCAAACCTGTCATCACACAGATAACACACAGAAGAGATAACAACAATAGCCCTTTAACAGGAGATTTTTGTATCATAACGCCCCTCTTTTGGTTGGAACGTTTTCTATTGCCTGCAACAAAAGAGGCATAAACTTAGGTAGCCCCCACTCTAAACTCAGCAAAGAACCATAAGATGTTGCCATAATAATTTCTGGATCAGTCAATGGTATATAGGATCCCCGACGGATGGCAGGAATAGCCCTAAAAAGAGAGATTTTATCCACCTCCTCTTTAATTTTTTGGTTATAAAACCAACTGATAACAATATCAACATCAAAAAACTTGTCTGCATTTTCTAAGCCAATATTGGCTGCAAAACTCCCTGGTCTTACAGAAAATTCTTTCACAGCAGGAAACAGCTTTAAACCTAAACTCATCAACATATCTACCCTAGGGTCTCCTGCTACATAAGAGGATAAATAAGATAATCGACTACCAGCATTGAGATAGGCAAAAGAATACCGCTGTAATTGAGGATATTGTTGTCTATAAAGAAGAAATAAATTGTGAATTTTCTGCTCTAACAAAACAGCTTCCTGTACTTTTCCTAGTGCCAACCCTGACAACCTAATTTGCTCTTGCCAAGGTGTTAACCAAGGCAACTTAGGATGAGCGACCACAGGAACAAAACTGGAAAGTTGTCTAAATATATCCTCTGAAAATCCTGACTGAGGAGCCAAAATTAAGTCTGGCTTTAAAGAAATAATTTTTTCAATATCCAATTCAGGATAAACAGGAATAATTTCAGGTAATGGAGCCCCAATTTGCTTGATTTTTTCCTTAAACCAAGGGAAGTAACCCTGCTTATCCCCTCCAAACACATGAGGCTCAATAGCAATAGGAACCACCCCTAAAGACAATGCAATATCCTCAGCTCCTGCTCCTAGAGCAATCACTCGTTTGGGAGGAGCATCAATAATGGTATTTCCCAAGGCACCTTGAATACGCACAGGAAATGCAGAAGCAGCCCCTTCATGCGAGTCACAACAAGCCACACTTGAGAAAGGAAACAGGAGACCTGCACCTAACAGGCCTCCTAAAGAATGACAAAACCGCCTTCTATCCATTAGAACTCATATTGAAAAGATGCTTGAATATTACGTGGTGCCCCATATTGGTATTGAGAGAACTGACCATTGTTTGTGTAATACTTCTTATCAAAGAGGTTATTAACACTCAACATTAATGTAGAGTGTTTATTGAACTTATAGCGAGCCATAAGATTCACAACGGCATAAGGTTTATAATCTATGGTGACGTTCTGACGGGAAGGATTAGTGACTTGACGCTCAGTATGACTGAACCAATTCACCCCACCACCAATTGTTAAACCATCCAAAGATCCAGAGAACTTATAGGTTGTGAATAATTTAAAAATACGATTAGGCATTTCTAAGGAAATTCTTTTCCCATCTTGATCTGTAGCGACAAAGCTGGTGAACCCCATCTGAACGTTCCAATTGTCTGTGATAGCCCCGACAACGTCGATATCAAAACCTCTTGTTTTAGCACCATCTACAGAGCGGTTAACTGCTTGTCCACTAGGCAATCTTGCTCCTGTCGGTACTGCTAGATTATCACGACGAGTCTCAAAAGCAGCGACCGCAAAGCTAAGTCCTCCGTCAGCTAAAGTACCTTTAAACCCTAATTCGTAATTCTTTCCTATCACAGGGTCTAAATAACTACCGTTAGCATCCACCGCTGTTTGTGGTTGGAAAATATCAGTGTAACTTGTATAAACAGAGAAATTATCTGTCAATTTATAGCTTAAACCTAAATATTTAGATACCTGATTAAAACTATTTTTATAGGGCGTAAAATAAGGGCCAAAACTTGTATCGCTCACCTTATAACGAGTGAGCCTTGCTCCTACCGTTAGAGCAAGCCTATCAGACAAGGAAAACTCATTAATTCCAGAGATAGCATGCTGCGTAATTGTACCTGTTAACGCAGTAAATGCTCGTCCCTCCCACTGTGGTTCTGGAACATGGAAGTTAGAGGGACGGAAATCCCCCCAAACAGAAGGCAATGTCCCCGCTACAGGTTTGTAGTAGTTATTATCATAATGATTACGGTTGAAATTATAATTAAAACGAGCAAAATGCTGTCTTCCAAACAGCTCCCAAGGACCATTTAATTTAATGTCAAAGGTATCTTGTACCCTTTCGCCATCAATTTTCGACATAGTCGCTGTCGACAACCCTGTATTCGTCAAAGGATTAGGAGCCCCGTAAACATAAGAGTTCTTCAACGTTCTTTCACTCTTACTATGAGTATAATTAGTTTCTACCTTCCAACCATTACTAAAACGATGAAATAAAGTTGCATAAAGATTGGTAGTAGTATAGGTGTCTCCCGCCCATGATGATGCTGTATTGGTAGAACGGTCATAATCTGTTAGTGAACCATCACTATAAAAAATCGGTAAGCCCCCTGATAATACAGCATCAGATTTATTATGTTGAATATCCCCTCCAACACTTAGTAATGTATTTGGACCTAAATCCGCTTCCAGCACGCCATAAAGCATATATCGTTTATTTTTATAGCGATCAAGAAAAGACTCTCTTGTCTGGTAAGAACCTACTAAACGCCCTCTGACCGTTTTTGCTTCATTCAAACTACCTGATACATCCGCATCCAGACGATATAAATTCCACGAGCCTGCTGTTGCTTTAAGACTGCTTTGAAACTTTTCTGTGGGAGCTTTTCTTACCAGATTAATAGAAGCAGAAGGATTTCCTGGGCCGGTCATAAACCCCGTTGCCCCTCTTACTACTTCTACACGATCGAACATTGCCGAATCCATATGATTATCACCATAATTAAATCGTGTATCGTAGTAAGTAGTCACCCCATCATAAGAAACACTATTGACCACTTGACCTCTAGAAGTGATAGAAAAACGATCACTTTCATACTGCCCATAATTTAATCCCGTAGCATTGGCTACCACATCAATAACACGATTAAATTCTGGTTGATCTTGAATGCGTTGATGAGTAATCACACTAACCGATTGTGTCGTATCTTTTAACTCTTGAGGGATTCCCGTCGTGGAATATGTGACAGGAGCTAAATAGCTAGAACTCCCCTCTGTAGTAGCTGGTGACTTTGTACTTACTGTAGCCTCAATTACTTCCAATTGAGTAACTTCTGAATCACTCGACTCTTGGGCAATAACCTGACTAATAGGTAATGTTGAGGCACTCAGCAGTATTGCCGTACGTGCAAAATGATTTAAATGCAAAGGTTTCATAGACTCTCCCAAAAAAGAAAATGCAAATAATAATGATTTCTATTTCAAGTATAGTAAAATAAAAAAAAAAAAAACAAGACTACCTTTTTAGTCACTATCTCTTTTTTTAATTAACTCTTTGCATTAGACCGTGAATATCTAGGCTTTGACAGATTATGCTATACAAATAGCCATTCAATCAAAAACCATTTATAATCAAAACACTATCCATCCCCCTCATCAGGAGACAACGTGCCGACAAAGTCCTCTACTTTACCACTGAGCGTAGCGATTATTCTAGCGGCGACGGTACCGCAATTTGGCATGAATATTATCACTCCGGCACTACCACAAATAGGGACTTTTTTCGGGGTGGATATTGATACGTTACCCTTGCTCATTACCTCATATCTTGCTGGCTATGCCATTGCCGTCTTATTCGCTGGCATCATGGCTGAGCGCTATAATTTAAAGACGTTGCAGCTATGGACATCTTTTCTCTTTGCACTAAGTTCTATAGCGTGTTGCTATGCCCCTACTATGGAGATACTGCTAGGATTGCGGTTTATACAGGCATTACTAGGATGTGGGGTAACTGTCCTCGCTCGATTAATGGTCCAACGCACATATCCGAGTGAGCAACATATCGGTATTATTACCGCCCTTGCACTTGCTGTCGCCATATCTCCTGTGATTGCACCTGTAATTGGCGGAGTGTTAATTGAAAACAGTACATGGACATTACTTTTTTATGTTCTAGCCGCAATGGGAATACTAGCGGGTATACTTGTTTGGTGCTTTGTGCCTACCTTACCTGTCTCGGCACAAACTAACAAAGTCCCTATTCATTCTATTTTTCAGCAATGCTTCCAATCCATAAAAGGATCAGATTTTTCGCTGTATTTGTGGTCAATCAGTCTAGTCTCCATGTCGCAGATTGCTTTTGTCTCTGCCTCTGCGAGTGTCATGCAAAATACATTGCAAATTTCTCCAAAATTCTATGGTTTGTTGCTTGCCATTATTGCAGTCGGGTTTGTCATTGGTACACAAATCACACGCACTCAAGTCCCCAAACACGGTCTACCCTTTATTTACAAAATAGCTGGCATTGTCTCTGCACTAAGTTGTATGCTGATGGCTAGTCTCACCCTACTCTACCCTACGCACTACCTTGGTCTCATACTGCCTATGTTTGGGATAATGCTAACCGTCGGTCTCATTGTTCCTGCCAGCCAAGCAGGATTGTTAAGAATAAAAACACTCTACAGTGGCTATCTGGCCAGTCTTTTTTTCTTTAGCCAAATTATGTTGAGTACCCTATATGGCTCTATAAGCAAGCTCTTTGCTATTGAGACCGTATGGCAACTCGCCATGTTTACGGTAATACCGAGTTTGGTCTTTTGCGGCGTTATTATGTTAAATATGAAGCGGTTGAGACAGTATAATTGACCTGAAAAACCTAACCGTCTAAGCACTTAAACAATAAGACGGCAGGACTACACTGTCGCCTGACCGATACTATACCATTTAACGAATTTACAACAACGGTGCCATATACAGTGGCAAGAAAATAATTCCATCTTCTTTTTTTACATCTTTATCATGCAATACATATGGCGTCGCTATTTGTTGCTGATATTTTGTCATACACTTACGCAAAGAAGTCAAGGTATATCGTTGTCCCGATTTCACTTCGATTGGGATAATATTATGCCGGCTGGTGGTAACTGGCTTACTAATCAAAAAATCAATTTCCATTCTATTTTCAGCAGACTCTCGTGAATTGTCACTGAAAAAGTAAAGACGATGACCAGCGGCTCTTAACATCTGCGCAACAATATTCTCAACCAGCATTCCCTTGTTAACCTCTAGCTTGTCAAACATCAGTTTACGATATAACGACTCGCTTACAATGCCTCTCTCATCAAAGGCGTGGCTGATAAGTAGCCCTGTATCACCCATGTAGCACTTCACTGTTGTTCTTTTTTCATTAAGCTTTAGACCTATACTAGGGGCGGTAGAGTTATAACAACAATTGATTATTCTGGCATCACTTAACCAAAAAAATGCCTGAGAATAGTCTCGCATTCTAGCTTCACTAGATAAATCTGCCAATTTAAATTTCTTCTCATGTTTTTGAAGCTGGCTAGGAAGTTCATCAAAAATTGCTGAAACTTTAGTCTCCTGTCCATTAGCATACTTGCGAATATCATTTCGATAAAGTGTCAAAATATCTCTTTTCACTTCATCTACGCTATCAAAATCTTGTGTTTGTAGATATTTTTCAATAGCTTGAGGCATTCCTCCTATGATGAGATAGCGACGAAAATAATCCATAGCTCGTCGATGAAATACATCACCCATTTTTTCCGTTTTTAAGAATTTTTCTCGCATATAGGACATAAGATTATCTTCACCCATCGCCCACAAAAACTCCTCAAAATCCATTGGGTGCATTTCAATAGTCCTTTCTTCTGAGGGAATCATAATGTCTTTAACATTTTTTTGTATTGAAACTAATGAGCCTGTTTCTATGTAATCATATCGACGATCGGCGACAAAATGCTTAATACCAGCCCTTGCCCTAGGGCAGAACTGTATTTCATCAAAGATGATAAGAGATTTTGCCTCGGAGGAAGAAGACTCACGCGGTATAAGTTTTTTCTTGAAATACAATTCTAAGTATGAAAAGAGCGTGTCCAGATCATCAAGATATAGTTCAAAAAACTCCATTACCTGAGGACTCACCTTGCTGAAATCAATCAAAATATAAGACTCATATTCTTGGCGGGCAAACATTTCAACAATGTAGCTTTTCCCTATACGACGAGCCCCCTCGATAAGAAGAGCGACTTCTCCCTTTCTTTTCTGCTTCCAATCTAATAGTTTTTGATATATCTTGCGTTTCATTATCTTCCCCCTAAATATTCCTATCGTTATTCTTTATATTACACGTTTTCAAGATTATTTAAAAGCAAAATTTACACCTTTTCAAGATTATCAAAAATAAAAATTTACACGTTTTCGAGATTATAAAAATTAAAAATCTACACCTTTTCAAGGTTATTGATATACCCATCCTATTTTCAAGACAACTGATAAAACTTCCCAATCTGTTCCCCCTACTCCATTGCAAAGATTACGCCGCTCATCAATTAAATAATTAAAGCCTCCTTCGCACCCCTGCTCTTCCCAAACTCAAAAAAAAAAAAAAAAAAAACAATAACTTAGCGTAACTCCCTATCTCAAAAAAAGAACCCTTTATGCTAAAATCCTCCTTGTCTTTTTGAATAAAGCAAAGATTTTCCCTCATCATCATTACCCCCATCTTATAGGAAACTATCATGTCTGACATTTACAAAAGCTACGGTGTTTCATCAGGAAAAGAAGAAGTGCACGCCGCCATTAAGGTCATGAAACCAACCAGTCGTTCAGGTGCTTTTTGTCAGGCAGTCGCAATGGGTGATGACTATCATATTATCCACGCAGATGGTGCAGGGACAAAAGCCATCTTGGCTTATTTAGCCTACAAAGAAAACGGTGATGCCCGTGTTTTTGAAGATATTGCCGTAGACTCTATTGTCATGAACACCGACGATATGCTTTGCACAGGCATCACTACAGACTTTTTGGTGAGTAATACAATCGGACGCAATGCACAACGCATTCCTCAAGAAGTCCTCTCTGCCATTATGCGAGGTTATCAACAATTTGCCGATAATATGGCTGATTTTGGTATCAATATACAACTTTGTGGAGGGGAGACTGCGGATATAGGTGATTTGGTCTCAACTATTGTGGTGGACTCAACAGCTTTTGCAAAAATCCCTCAGAAAAATTTTATCGATGCCAGTACACTACGTCCCCAAAAAGAGGTGGTTATTGTCGGTTTGGCTTCTTTTGGACAATCCTCTTATGAGCAAAAAACCATTTCAGGCATTGGCTCTAATGGGTTTACAGTCGCCAGACATGAAACTTTGTGCAAAGACTATGCCCATCGCTTCCCAGAGACTTTTTCTAGTACATTGAACATTGAGCAAGTTTACAATGGTAAATATCACCTATTTGATCAGGTAAACGGACAACAAACTGTCGCAGAGCTACTACTCTCCCCTTGCCGGACATACCTTCCTATTATGAAAACCGTCTACCAAGAATTAGGAAGTCATATTCTCTCTGTTATTCATAACACAGGAGGCGGATTAACAAAGTCCATTAATTTTGGACAAAATATTCGATATATCAAAGACAACCTTTTTGATTTACCCTTTGTGTTTGAGCTTATCCAGTCCAATCAAGACATTTCCTTTAAAGAGCTATGGTCGATTTTTAACTGTGGACAGCGTTTAGAAATATATTGCGAGGCAACTTACGCTCAGACTATCATCGATGTAGCTAAACACTTTAACGTTGCAGCCCAAATTATTGGTCGCATAGAGCCTAGCGCATCCTCCAAAAATGAAGTACTCATCCAGTATAAGGGTAATGAAGTGCTGTATGCGAAATGATTACCCTACAAAGAGTAAGATATTGAGCATTCTTTAGTGCGAATACTCCTTAGCACAAAAGAATGTGCACAAAGCACAATTTTTTACTTCAAAAAATCCAATACTCTTTTACCCTACTTCAAAAGGAGTATTTTTCGCACAGCAAGTTTACTACCGCTTTCCCCTCTTTATACTCAATAAACAGAAAAAGCGGTAGAATGTAGCATTCACAATCTAACCATACCCATTTTTTCCGTAAAAGGTCATCTATGAAGTACCCTGGTAATGTTTTTATGGTTTCTGCCCCTAGCGGAGCGGGGAAATCAAGCCTTGTAAATGCTTTATTGCAGAAACACCCTAACATTCATCTATCAGTCTCCTGCACCACCCGTCCGCCTCGTCCAGGCGAGCAAGATGGTCGTGAATATCATTTTGTCACTGTTGATGAATTTGCCACTTGGCGAGATCAAAACAATCTTCTCGAATGGGCTGAGGTACATGGCAACTACTATGGCACACCACGTCCTTTTGTTGAGGAAAAGATTAAAAATGGGGAAAACATTTTGCTTGAAATCGACTGGCAAGGTGCACGTCAAGTTCGCAAGCAATTTCCTGATATTATTGACATTTTTATTCTCCCTCCCTCTATTGAGGAGCTAGAAAAACGTCTACACAATCGGGGACAGGATAGCGATGATGTCATTAAGCGACGTTTATTAGCGGCAAGTAGTGAAATTGCTCACGCAGATGAGTTCGAATATGTTATCATTAACGATTGCTTTGAAACAGCTTTAGCCCAGTTAGAGCAAATTGTCCTAACTGCTAGGTTACGTTACCCAAGTCAAGCAGTTAAAAACCATAAACTCTTTTCTGAGTTAGGCATATCATATATCTCCAAATAATTTATAGGCATATCCATGGCACGTATTACAGTTGATGATTGTTTAGAAAAAATTCCTAATCGCTTTGATTTAACTTTAGTAGCCACATATCGTGCACGCGAGTTATCTCAAGGACACCAACCACGCGTCGAAGTTAATCATGACAAACCTACGGTTTTGGCATTACGAGAAGTCGCCGAAGGAAAAACAGGTTTAGAGATGCTTCGCAAGGTGCCAACTTAATCCTGATGGAGGTGGACCATGGGCTTAAAAAACGTTTCTTCTTCATTAATTCATGCTTTACGTGAAAGCTCTCCTTTCCGACGTAAGCAGAAAGCCCCTAGTTCACCTGTGGCAACTGCACCCGAATTCAATAGCAGTGACATCCCCCCCTCTAAATCCGTTTCCCACTACAACTCCCCAGACGAACTTATCGCTCCATTGCTAGAGCAACTTAGAGCGTACTTACCTGCCCATGAAGTTAGTCAGGTACGTCAGGCGTTTTTGTTTGCAGAAAAAGCCCACACTGGTCAGATGCGTTCGAGTGGTGAACCATATATCACTCACCCTGTGGCGGTCACTGAAATCTGTGCGCATTGGAAACTTGATGCCAATGCCTTGATGGCGGCACTTTTGCATGATGTTATCGAAGATCAAGATGTCAAAAAGTCTGAGATTGCGGAGCGTTTTAATGCCGATGTCGCTGACTTAGTAGACGGATTAACCAAACTAGAGAGAATCAAGTTTGCCAGTAAAGCAGAACAACAAGCAGAAAGTTTTCGTAAGATGTTATTGGCAACGGCAAAAGATGTTCGTGTTATTCTCATTAAATTAGCCGATCGTCTACACAATATGCGCACCCTTGGAGGGGTAGATGCGGCTAAAGCACGTCGTGTTTCTAGTGAGACACTGGATATTTATGCTCAGATTGCCAATCGTTTGGGTCTTAACAATCTGGTGCGTGAGTTTGAGGATTTAGCCTTTGAGGCCTACTATCCCAACCGCTACAAAGTCTTAAAAAAAGCCCTCGAAAATGCTCATGGTAGCCGCCGTAATCTTTTTACCAAAATTACTGACAATATCCGTGCTGCATTACCTGCCTATGGCATTGAGGGGAAACTTTCGAGTCGCGAAAAGACGCTTTACAGCATTCACAAAAAGATGAAAGAACAGCACAAGTCTTTCTCTGAGGTATTGGACATTTACGGTTTTAGAATTATCGTAAATACCCTTACTGAATGCTATATTGTGCTTGGTGTGTTACACCAACTTTACCGCCCTATTCCAGGCAAGTTCAAAGACTATATTGCCTTACCCAAAATTAACGGTTATCAGTCCCTACACACAACACTCGTTGGTCCCTATGGGGCACCGATTGAATTTCAAATCCGCACCACCCACATGGATCATATTGCCGAAGAAGGTGTGGCTTCACATTGGCTCTATAAAACAGAAGACATGACGCTGAGTGATTTGCAAAAGCAGACACATCGCTGGTTACAGTCTTTACTTGATATTCAAAGCCAAACTGGAGACTCTTCTGAGTTTCTGGACAATGTCAAAGTTGACCTCTTCCCTGATGCGGTTTATGTACTCACACCCAAAGGTAAGATTATTTCTCTACCTCGTGGTGCTACTCCCGTGGACTTTGCCTACTCTATCCATACCAAAATTGGTAACCATGCCGTGTCTGCCATTATTAATGGTGAGGCAGCTCCACTTAAAACAACATTGGTGAGTGGTGACACTGTAGAAATCATCACCTCTGATAAAGCAGAGCCTAACCTTCAATGGCTTAATTTTGTGCGTACTGGTAAAGCTCGCTCAGAAATTCGCCACTATTTACGTACAGTCAACCTTGAAGAGTCAATTCGCTTTGGTGAAAAATTACTTCGCCAAGCCTTGCAAGACCTCAATATTCCTATGCCAGAGCGTGAGGATGAGCTCTGGGCCAAGATTGCTAAAGAGTCTGGTGCTAAAAATATTGATGAAATTCTTACTGATATTGGTCTAGGACGTCGTCTTGCTTCCGTTGTCGCTCGTCGCTTCCTCATTGGTTCTCCACTAATTGCGACCAGTGCCATGGATATTGATGAGATTAGTGCAGCTCATGCAAGTCAAATTCTCATTCAAGGCAATGAAGGGCAATCTGTCACTTTGTCTTCTTGCTGTTCACCCATCCCCGGTGACAACCTCATCGCTGCTGTACGCCCAGGTTATGGTTTGATTGTCCATACTGATGATTGTCCTGTTGCTCTGGCTCAGCGTGCCAAGGAACCTGAGCGCTGGGTACCGGTAGGTTGGGATAAGGATTACAACAAGCACCTCAGCACTCGCTTATTACTCACCATTGAAAATGTGAAAGGTGTTATCGGTCGTATTGCCGCTCAAATTGCAAGTGCAGATGCGAATATCGTACAGCTTAATATGCCAAATGAATTATCAGAAATTGCAAATATCCAACTTACCGTGCAAGTTGAAGATCGCAAGCATCTAGCAGCAGTGATTCGTGCTATTCGCCAAGTTCCCCAACTTCGTAAGATTACACGCATAAAAGGCAATGTATAAGGGGTATGTAAACCATGCCTGAGCTTCCTGAAGTCGAAACCACTCTGCGTGGTATTGCTCCCTACATCACACATCAAGTGGTGAGTCGAATCATTGTTCGCCAACCCCAACTACGCTGGACAATACCAGAGGATATAGCCACCCAACTACAAGGGCAAATGATTATACACTGCCAACGTCGTGCCAAATATATGCTGTTGCAGTGTCCCAAGGGCACTCTATTAATTCATTTAGGAATGTCTGGTAGCCTACGTATTTTTCGTGAACAGGCACCAAAGCCTGATAAACACGATCATGTAGATATTCTTTTCAAAAATGGTACAGTACTTCGCTATCATGATCCAAGACGCTTTGGTGCTATTTTGTGGTTTAAAAGCACTGTTTCCGCTACCTCATCTTCTCTCATCAACACCATCCCCAAAAATGATACTGATATTTCAAACAACAGTTCAAGAGCAGCAAGCACGATAACCAACGACAAAGCCATCAATGGCAAAGATGAAACGCTCTCTCATATTCCCCTGCTCGCTCATTTGGGACCAGAGCCTTTAGAACCTGAATTTACAGGGGAATATCTGTATAAAGCACTCAAAACTCAATCCAGAGCCATTAAACTTGCCATTATGGATAATACCGTTGTCGTTGGAGTAGGCAATATCTATGCCAATGAGAGTCTATTCCTTGCTGGTATCCTCCCTACTCGTACAGCTAAATCTTTGCGAAAAAAAGATTGTGAAAACCTTGTTGCCATGATCAAAAAAGTCCTTTTGCGTGCTATTGAGGTGGGAGGAAGTACACTAAGAGATTTTGTGGATAGTGAGGGTAAAAGCGGTTATTTCCAACAAGAGTACCATGTGTACGGGCGAGATGGAGAGCCCTGTAAAGTCTGCACAACCCCCATCAAAAAAACCGTGATTGGACAAAGAGGAACTTTTTTCTGTCCGAAATGTCAGAAATAAGTATCAACAAAATAACTTGAACATCACTTACACAACAAACTCTAGTTCTCTCGTCTCTGCAAAGCGAATATACCTACTATTGTGGAGAAAAAAGTAAGGATATAACTAGACACAAAAACTTCCTTTAGGACGTTTTTGGGCTTGTTATATCTGAGAACCTCTGGCTCGAAGTGGAATAAGAATGATGAAACCAGCACCTCATCGTCCTTATTGTCCTATTGCGACTAAGTGATAATGCTTACTAGTAATAGACAGCTCTCAAAGTGAGAGAACCAGTCCCACCATGGTGGGACTAGCAGAAATGCTAGCCAAACTCCTTATCCCTTAAGCTAATGAAGCTACTGCTAAAAGTCACTAACTATTAGCAATATACCAACCATCACCAGTAAACTACTGCGGGTCTTAAACAAGCTAAAATCATTGCACGCCTTTGTGCTTAAAGAAATAGGAAATAGTTCTTGTTAAGCAATAATATTTCAATTAAAATTGAAATGTTAGAATCATTATCATTTTCTAGATCATGACCGAACAACAAGCTAGTCGACTTTTTGAAAGCCTTTCCTCTCCCATTCGTTTAAAACTCTTTTTGCAGCTTACCACAGCAGGAACCAAGGGCATTGTCGCTGGAGATTTAGCGAAAACACTTGATTTGCGTCCAAATAATCTCTCTTTTCATCTGAACTCACTCAGTAAAGCGGGACTTATTTTTAGCCAAACTGAAGGAAGATTTATCCGATACTTTGCCAATTTAGACCTCATGACAGAGTTCATACAGTTTCTCACACAAAATTGTTGCAAAGAGGATAAAAACTCTATCCCTTGCTGCGCTTTTTATGCGCCTAAGGAAGAATGCTAATCTTCATCCAGCCTAACCCTTAGATTTTTATTTATACATAACAGAAGATTTATTTCTTGTTTTTATTTCAATAGAATTTGAATGATGATGAATAAAGTCACTATCTATCACAACCCACAGTGCGGCACCTCTCGAAATACACTCGCCCTCATCCGCCATGCCGGTATTGAACCAGAGGTCGTCCTATACTTAGAAACACCCCCAGATGCGATAACCTTAAATACATTGCTACAACAAATGAATGTTACCGCAAGAGACGTTCTCCGAACCAATGTCGAACCATATCAAACACTCAACCTTGCCAATCGCCATCTTAGTGATAAAGAACTTATCCAACTTATGGTTGCGCACCCTCTTCTTATTAACCGTCCTATTGTGGTAACAAATAAAGGAACAAAACTTTGTCGCCCATCCGAGACAGTATTGGAGCTACTCCCTCCTATGCCTCCTAAGGTTTTTTTTAAAGAAGACGGTGAACAGGTCTTAAATGAGTACGGACACCTCATCACCCATCAACGTTAACAGGACAACTGTTACTTGCACCAGTCACTAGACATTTTTGTCAAATAACCTTCATTAGCAACAATCAACATTATTATCAGGAATTTTAAAATGGGAATTTTTGAACGTTTTCTCAGCATTTGGGTAGCACTTGCTATCGTCACTGGCGTATTATTAGGTTGGCTCATGCCAAATGCTTTTCAATGGCTGGCAGGTTTTGAATTTGCTCATGTCAATCTGGTTGTTGCTATCCTCATCTGGCTTATGATTTATCCCATGATGATTCAAATTGACTGGAGTTCCCTCAAGCAAGTCGGACAAAAGCCCAAAGGACTGTTGCTTACCCTTGTCATCAACTGGTTAATCAAACCTTTTACCATGGCACTCGTTGCTTGGTTCTTCTTTCATTATCTGCTTAAAGATTACGTCAATTCGCAAACCGCCCAAGAATATATTGCCGGTATGATTTTATTAGGTGCTGCACCTTGCACTGCCATGGTATTTGTATGGAGTCAACTCGTTAAGGGAGATCCTAATTACACATTAGTACAGGTCTCTGTCAATGACATCATCATGCTAGTAGCCTTTACACCTATTGTTGGATTTTTATTAGGGGTTAACCAAGTCAGCATTCCCTGGGAAACACTTATTCTATCCACGGTGTTATATGTATTGCTCCCTCTGTTGGCTGGCGTTCTAACACGCACATGGCTTTTGCGCCACTATCAAACTACTACCCTTTTTGTCACTCAATTAAAACCTTTTTCGATTGCTGGCCTAATCCTCACTGTGCTCTTACTCTTTGGTCTACAAGCCCAAACCGTCATCAGCAACCCTATCCACATTATCCTTATCGCCATCCCTTTACTCATTCAAACGTATGGCATTTTCTTTTTAGGCAGAGGCCTATCAAAACTGCTAAGACTACCTCCTAACATTGCAGGCCCTGCTTGTCTGATTGGCACATCTAACTTTTTTGAGCTTGCCGTGGCGGTGGCGATTTCTCTATTTGGATTACACTCAGGCGCTGCACTGGCAACTGTGGTTGGTGTACTAGTAGAAGTGCCTGTGATGCTCTCTTTGGTTGCGTGGATTAATAAATTTGATAGTAAAGTATAATTCCTATAGATATATTCTTTTTTATTAAAAACCATACAAGCATCGCTACCTAGGAAAACAAAGCACAATAAACAAAATCCCTTGCTTACATCAGTAAACAAGGGATTCTTTCTAGCGATGGGCTGTCGACACCTCATCAGATAAGTATTTAAACTTTTGCTACGTATTGAGACACACCAGCACCAAATAACGCTCTCCCTATAGCTTGGCTGAGCATCGTTTGGCACTTTCAAACACCTAGTTATTCTCCAAAAAGCTCTTTAACTTATCCGCACGGCTTGGGTGACGCAATTTACGCAACGCTTTTGCCTCAATTTGGCGGATACGCTCACGCGTTACATCGAATTGCTTACCCACTTCTTCAAGTGTTTGGTCTGAACTCATACCAATACCGAAACGCATACGTAATACCTTGCCCTCGCGTTGCGTTAGTGAGTTAATCACTTCCTCAAACACTTCACTCATAGAGCGCTGAAGTGCTGAATCAGCAGGAGCTAATGTGTTTGCATCCTCGATAAAATCGCCTAAGTGCGAATCATCATCATCCCCAATGGGTGTCTCCATAGAAATAGGATCTTTGGCGATTTTCATGATTTTACGTACCTTCTCGACTGGCATATCCATCTTCTGAGCTAATGTCGCAGAATCTGGTTCAACCCCAGTCTCTTGGAGAATTTGACGATTAATGCGGTTCATCTTATTGATTGTCTCAATCATATGAACTGGAATACGAATCGTACGTGCTTGGTCGGCAATAGAACGTGTAATCGCCTGACGAATCCACCATGTTGCATAAGTCGAGAACTTATAGCCACGGCGATACTCAAACTTATCTACCGCTTTCATAAGACCAATATTACCCTCTTGAATCAAGTCCAGGAATTGCAATCCACGGTTGGTGTATTTCTTGGCAATCGAAATCACTAAACGCAAGTTGGCTTCAATCATCTCACGTTTGGCTTTCTTCGCCTTGGCTTCACCATTTACCATGCGTTTATTCACATCTTTCAAGTCTTGAATAGGGAGAATCACCTCTTTTTCAAGCTCAATGAATTTTTGCTGAATTTCGTGAATATCGGGAATGAAACGTTGTAGTTTCTCTGCATAAGGAGCCCCTGAAGCAATCTCTTGATTAGCCCACTCCAAGTTGGTCTCATTACCAGGGAATACTGCAATAAAGTGTGCACGAGGCATATCTACGCGATCTACGCAAACCGACAACATTTGACGCTCTAGCGAGCGCACTTGTTCAACTTGTGCACGCAATGTATCAGCCAAACGCTCAACAATCTTGGCAGTAAAACGAACCCCCATCAATTCATCATAAATCACTTGATGGGCTTTTTCATACGCCTTAGATTTATAATTACCGCTTTCGCATTCCGCTTTCATTTTCTTGAAGGCTTTTTCAACAATATCGAATTTAGCCAATGCTTGCTCATGTAGCATCTCGATTTGCTTGCTACTCATCGCACCTGATGGGCTATCATCTGACTCATCATCCATAGACACGCCAGATCCTGCGTAATCCTCACCATCCTCAGAAATCAGACCATCAACAACCTCATCAATCTGTGCTTGACCATCACGCACGCGTTGGATATGTTTAAGGATTTCTTCTACAGTGGTAGGAGAACCTGCGATTGCCATCACCATCGCTTTAAGACCATCTTCGATACGTTTGGCAATTTCAATCTCACCATCACGCGTCAACAATTCAACTGACCCCATTTCACGCATATACATACGCACAGGGTCTGTCGTGCGACCAAACTCTGAGTCCACTGTAGTTAACGCGGCTTCTGCCTCTTCTTCTACGTCATCATCACTAATAGGTGTAGTATCAGTAAGAATCAAATCTTCGGCTGCAGGTGCCTGATCATAGACTGGAATACCCATTTCACTAAAGGTACTCACAATACTATCAAGCGCATCAGCATCGACTAAATCATCAGAAAGCGAGTCGTTAATCTCAGCAAAAGTCAAATAGCCACGATCTTTACCCTGCTTAATCAGTTGTTTCATCTGCAAGCGACGAGCCTCGATTTGCTCTGGAGTACTTGCTGCACGCCCAGCCACATCGGCGCCACGACGTTTGCCGCGCCCTTTGACATCGGCAAAGTCAATATCTACACTATCATCATCAACACCGTCATCATCAAAATCTAAATCATCTGCAGGTGCTGAAGACTTAGGACGTCCAGGCGATTTCTTGCCTTTGGGTGCTTCATCAAAATCGTCTAAATCGTCAAAATCATCGAAATCGTCAAGCACCTCTTTGGCAGCTTTCTGAGTGCTCTTCTTGGTGATAGTCTTAGTGCTTTTATCCGTCTTTGTTTTTTTACTGGTCTTCTTGGTGGCAGTATCTTTAGCCATACTTTCCTCACTATTTTTAGCGATTGATGTTTCTTACTTAAAAATAAAGGGCAATCTGCTATTATACATCTTTCACAACACTAATTGTTTGCTTTCATAAGATTTTTTAAGCGCATATACAACTGACGATAACGCTGGTCACTGGCCTCATCACGAGGACTCTCTGACAATTCTTTCATCGCTTGTTTTAATAGCTCGATTTCTACTTTATTCATCATCCCCAGCCATTCTGCTTGGGGGTTTGACAACTCTTCATCATGCAAAGAATCCTTTTCTACTGACATGACAACTCGTTGAACTTCCTCGTTTTCAGCAAGATAAGGCTGTATTAACCCTAGCACGGCCGTACCCTTGGCCATACATATTGCCAAAAACTGAGCTACAAGTTCATAATGGGGGTGTTTATTCAACATTTCAAGCTGTCTTTCCGTAACACTACTTAAGACATCAGGGTGATTAATCAGCAAACGAATAATTTTAACCGCCAATGGATCTACTACACGTGTTGCTGCTAGTGCCTGATTTCGTTGAGAAAACCACGGTTTGTTAGGACGCACAACAGTCTTTTCAACCACAGGAGCCTTGCTCACCCTATGAGCAGTAGGCACTGATAGTACAGCCCCTCTAGTAGCAATACTATGACGAGCTTCTTGTGAATGTTGTTGGCTTTCAATAAAATTAGCTAGATTCTGTTTTAGCTCTTCGTGAGTTAACGATAATAGCTTGGCAATATCTTTTTCGATTTGCAAGCGTATCATCGTGTTGGTCGGAATCTGTACCAACATAGCACGGATTTCATGTAGACAAGCCGCTCTTCCCTCTGCTTCTTGCAATGCATAGTTTTCTTTAAGCTCTTCAATCAAAAAAGTCGATAAAGGCAAAGACTGCTGGACTTGTTCTCGAAAAGCATCTTGTCCAAACTCGCGTACATAGGTATCTGGGTCATGCTCCTCTGGCAAAAACAAAAATCGCATAGACACATCATCACGTAGTAAAGGCAAACAAATATTCAATGCTTTCCATGCTGCCCTGCGACCAGCCAAGTCCCCATCAAAACTAAAAACAATTTTATGGGTAATCCGCATGAGCTTAGTAATATGCTCTGAGGACGTTGCTGTACCTAGTGTTGCTACTGCATTCTCAAGACCCAACTGGGCTAAACCGACCACATCCATATAGCCTTCAACCACAAGTACAAAGCCCTCTCTATGAATACCTGTACGATTTTCAAAAAGACCGTAGAGTTCAGAGCCCTTATGGAAAATGGCTGTTTCAGGAGAGTTTAAATACTTAGGGTGGCCACTACCAATAATACGCCCACCAAAGCCAATTATTTTGCCACGAGCATTGTAGATAGGAAAGGTAATACGTTCACGAAAGCGGTCATACTTACGCAAATCTTCGCTCTCTATGACAAGCCCTGCATCTACCAAGTTAGGGTCATCATAATTCTCAAAAACTTGCTTTAACGCTTGTCGCTCATAGCCTGTCCACCCCAGCCCAAACTTCAAAGCAGTCTTACCGTCAAGCCCACGACTTTTAAGATAGTCAATCGCCACTGGAGCATTACGTAATTGCTTTTGGTAAAAATGCTGTGCACGCTCCAAACACTCATGCAATGCATCACTTTTAGTCTTTTGCGCTTTTTCATAAGCGACTTCTTGTGCAGAGCGCTGTCTTTCGGGTACTTGTAAGCCTACTCGACTTGCTAAAGTTTTCACTGCTTCAGGGAACGTCATCCCTAGGTGCTTCATCAAAAAATCAATAGCAGTACCACTTTGGCCACAACTAAAGCAATGAAAAAATTGTTTTTGGGGACTTACAGAAAAGGAAGGAGTTTTTTCGTTGTGAAAGGGACAAAGCCCAAACAGGTTTGTCCCACTTTTCTTGAGCTGTACATACTGCCCAACCACGTCTTCAACATTGACGCGGTTAAGCACGTCCTGAATAAAAGATTCAGGAATCATAAAAAATTAGTACAAGCGTGGAGGTAATTGTTGGCTACGGATACGTTTGTAGTGACGTTTAACCGCAGCAGCATGTTTACGTTTACGCTCTGTTGTTGGTTTTTCGTAGAATTCACGAGCACGTAAATCAGTTAACAAACCTGTTTTTTCAATAGTACGTTTAAAACGACGTAAAGCAGCCTCAAATGGCTCATTTTCTTTTAGACGAACGCTTGGCATTCTATAAATTCCTTTTAAAATAAAAGAGTAAGCTAAATAATAAACCTACTCGACAATAAACTTAAACACAATAACTGGCATCATGTGTGCATAATCCAATTCACACAAAAATCAATGCCCTATAAAAATTAACCGATGTTTTTAGCCTACTAAAAGAAAAATCACCTGCCTTTAAAATAAAAATAGACTAAACGACTATTTTAGCATAAAAACATACCTTTGTAAAATACAAAAGTCTTTACAAAGGTATAATACACGGTTAACCACCATCACAACGGTTAACCACCATCACAACGGTTAACCACCATCACAACGGTTAACCACCATCACAACGGTTAACCACCGCTATCATGGTTTATTCATCACTATTTTGGACACCTTTACGAATCCACGCTTCTAATTGGTGAGGTCGTAAACTATCATAATCCTCAAAGGGTTGATGAATCCAAGGATTAGTAGGGAGCTTTTCAACAAAGTAATTAGGCTCTACCTTGGAGTGACCTTTACGCCACAACACCGCCGTACGCATTTCTTCAATTTGCGGAAACTGGGCTAGTAAATGGTCATAAACTTTGCTAAAGGTTAAGCCTGTATCCACCATATCATCGACTAGCAATACACGCCCAGACAAAGTACCTCGTGTGATAGTAATAAACTTAGCAATGTCCAACTGACCTTGAACAGTACCAGCTGCTTCACGATAAGAGCTGGTCGCTAAAATACCTAATGGCACATCAAAAATACGAGATAATACATCCCCTACTCGCACACCACCACGGGCAAGACATACGATTTGATCGAATTTCCAGCCAGATTGATGCACAATCAATGCAAGACGCTCAATAAGACGATTGTAGTCAGACCAACTGACCCATACATCCGTATCAGTATTTGGAGGTAGACTCATTATTCACCTTTTAAAGGGTTATTTAACATAATAGTTTCATTACGATCAGGACCGGTTGACACCATAGCAATAGGCACTTCACAAATTTCCTGCATGCGTGCCAAGAACTTACGAGCATTTTCAGGCAACTCTTCGTATTTTGTCAAACCTTTAGTGCTTTCTGTCCAGCCTGGAAGCATCTCAATCACTGGCTCTACTCTTGCACAATCCGCCGCACCATAAGGCAATACATCAATCGCCTTACCGTCGAGTTTATAGCCCACACAAATACCGACTTCTTTGAGACCATCTAATACGTCTAACTTTGTCACGCATAGGCCACTAAGACCGCTAATCATTGCAGAGCGTTTAAGGGCTGCGGCATCAAACCAACCGCAACGGCGTGGACGACCTGTTACTGATCCAAACTCCATACCTACCTTGGCAATATGAGCACCAATATCGTTTAATAATTCGCTAGGAAACGGACCAGAACCAACACGTGTTGTATAGGCTTTAGTAATACCCAAAATATAATGTAAAGATGAAGGTCCCACACCAGCACCTGCTGCCGCCTGTCCCGCTACACAATTACTACTTGTCACAAACGGATAAGTACCATGATCAATATCTAATAAAGCACCTTGTGCGCCTTCAAATAAAAGCGATTTACCCTCTTTTTGGACTTGATAAAGCTCTCGGGCTACGTCGGCAACCATAGGTTTAATTTGTGCTGCCCATTCTTTAATCTGTGTACGCACTTCATCATAAGAAATAGTAGGTGCTTTAAGATAGTTTGCCAATACAAAATTGTGATAATCCAAGACCTCTTTAAGTTTGGCATCAAGCACATCTTCTTGGAACATATCTTGAACACGAATAGCACGGCGAGCCACCTTATCTTCATAGGCAGGACCAATACCACGACCTGTTGTACCAATCTTGGCATCACCCTTGGCGGCTTCACGAGCTTGGTCAATAGCGATATGATAAGGCAGAATTAGGGTTGCTGCCTCAGAAATACGTAGACGACTACGCACCTCAATACCAGCTGCCTCCAATTCAGCAATTTCTTTTAATAAAGCCTCAGGAGAAAGCACCACACCATTACCAATATAACAAGTGGTATGCTTGTGCATAATACCTGAAGGAATCAAACGTAGAATGGTTTTTTGACCATTAATCCATAGAGTGTGACCTGCGTTGTGACCACCCTGAAAACGCACCACACCGTGGACAGTTTCAGCTAGCCAGTCAACGATTTTACCTTTACCTTCGTCACCCCATTGGGTACCGATAACTACAACGTTTTTACTCATAGTACTTCGCTTTATAAAAGATTAAAAAATATCTCTCAACACCCACTCACCATTTTTCTCGACAAGCTCTTGTTTGAAACTAAACTCATCAACAGAAAATTGACTGTTGGGAAACTCCTGAACAACAATGTGTCCCTCGTTGCGCAATGCTTTGATACGATTCAACAGCGATTTATCTTGCCCCCAAGGAGCACGAATTGCTTTACTAGGTTGTGCTGGGGGCAAACCAGCTGCCAATTTACGCAAATCTAAACTAAAGCCTGTCGCTGCACGGGCACGGCCAAATACCGCTCCTACATTGTCATAGCGACCACCTCGTACCAAAGCCTCATGCCAACCATCTGCATATAAGGCAAAAATTACCCCAGAGTGATAGGCATAACCTGTCACATCAGCGAGGTCGATGCTGACAACACTGGCATCAAGGGATTGGATAATGGCACGTAAAGAATCTAAACCTTGTTGAACGCCTGGCAACGCTGGTAATAAAGCACTTGCACGGTCAAGCACTTCAACCCCACCATAAAGCCGAGGCAAGGCCAATAGACCTGCTTTAAGTTGGGCTGGCACCTCTGGATAGTGATCCAACAGAATAGCCAGTGATGCCTCATCTTTGTCTTTGAGATAGGTATAAATCGTCTCAGCTTCGGCAGCAAACGCAGGATAAGCGTCGATTAACGCTGCCGTAATACCAGGATGATTCAAGTCCACACGAGGACTATGCACGCCAGCAACAGATAAGCTCTCTAGTGCCAACTGAATAATCTGATAATCTGCCTCAACCCCAGCATAACCGTAAATCTCAGCACCAATTTGCATTAACTCACGCTCCGCCAGCAACCCTGCTGGACGTGCATGCAACACCGTACCACAATAACAAAGGCGAGTCACACCCTCACGATTTAATAGATGAGCATCGATACGGGTAATCTGAGGTGTCATATCGGCACGCACCCCAAGAGAGCGCCCGGAAATCTGATCAACTAATTTACAAGTTTGCAAATACAACGTGTCGCGCTGCCCTGCCAATAATGAATCCGTGTACTCCACTAGCGGAGGAGTCACCATCTCAAAACCATAGGTACGATATAAATCAAGCAAGCGACGACGCAATTCCTCTATACGTCTTGCTTCGGCTGGCAAAATATCGGACAAATAATCCGGTAATAACCAATTCTGAGTACTCATGCTAAACCAAAAATAAAAAACGGTCTAATTGCGTAAGCAAGTAGACCGTCTGCATTTCTTAACTTACAAGACATTATAGCAAAAAATGTCTGTTAGTGATTAATTCGTTGCTGGCTGTTTAAAATATTTGAAAAATTCTGAATTAGGGTCAACAACAAGCAAGTCTTCTTTAGAAGAAAAGACATTTTTATAAGCGTTCATACTCTTATAAAAGCTATAAAAATCAGGATCTTTGCTATAAGCATCTGCATAAATTTTGGCGGCTTGTGCATCCCCCTCACCGCGAATAGCTTGTGCTTTAGCATTGGCTGCTGCAAGAATCTCCTGCACACGACGATCCGCATCGGCACGAATAGTTTCACTCTCTGCTGCACCATTGGCACGTAGGCTGTTGGCTTCTTGCTTACGTTCTGCCTGCATACGGGTGTAAACAGAATCAGACACCTCTTGCGAGAACTCAATACGTTTGAGACGAACATCCACCACCTGAATACCCAACGGTTTTGCACGTGCTTCAACATTTTGAAGAATTTCTGACATAACAATATCACGCTCTTGCGATACTACAGCACGCACAGTACGTGTATTCACAGAGGCATTCAAGGCATCTCGAATTTGTGCATTAAGACGATTTTGTGCAGCCTTGACATCAGATCCAAAGGAAATATAAAACTCACGAGGATCTTGGATACGCCACTTGATATACGAATCAATAATCAGATTCTTTTTCTCTGATGTTTGGATACGCTCCGTATCACCTGATTCAATTGTCTGGATGCGTTTATCTAACAACACCACATTTTCAAGAGGAGATGGTAATTTAAAGTACAATCCTGGCTCACTAATAGTGCGTTGCCATTCTCCCAATTTAAACACCAAAGCATAGTTACGCTCCCCTACTACAAAAAGCATAGAAGAAGCCACCCATGCCAAAATCGCCAATACGACAACAATACCTGTTAAACGACTATTCATAGTTTACTCCCTCTTATTCTGCTGGACGCATACGACTAAAAGCATTACGGTCACGTGTAAGCTCACTAGGACCATAGGAAGGAGCTACTTCTCTATATGCCATACTACTTGCACTCTTAGGAGCAGTAGTTGCTGTCGCATTTCCTGCACTTTCAGTAGCAACAGGAGCAGCAACCGCCTTGGATTGAGAGCCAATGATTTTATCAATAGGAAGATAAATCATATTATTACCACTCTTAGTATCTAACAACACTTTAGAAGAGGCGCTGTAAAGCTCTTCCATAGTGGATATATACATACGCTCACGTGTGATAGCAGGTGCCTGAGCATAGGCTTTTTCAACACTCAAGAAGCGGTCTGCCTCACCCTGTGCTTGACCCACAACAGCTGCCTTATAACCCTCGGCATCCTGAATAAGTCGTGAAGCATGACCTCTCGCCTCTGGCACTACCTTACTAGCATAAGCGTTACCCTCGTTTTTCTGACGTTCATTGTCTTGCCCTGCCTTGATAGCATCTTCAAAAGCTGCCTGTACTTGCTCTGGAGGCTGTACGTTTTGAATAGCCACAGTAATCACTTCAATACCCGTGTGATAACGATCAAGAATATTTTGCATTAACTGACGAACATCAATCGCAGCTTGCGTACGGCTCTCGTAGAGAATCTTGTTCATAGATTGCTTACCCACCACCTCACGCATAGCTGTCTCTGCTGCTTGGCGCACCGCCTCATCAGGAGAGACAGTTTCAAAGAGGTAATCTGCAGCAGCCGAGCGCTGAGTCGGCTCGGTAGGCATCCCTGCTTTTAAACGATATTGCACATCGAATTGCACATCAACAATATTTTCATCCTCTGTAAGCATGAGTGACTCTGGCAACACCTTATTGCGTGCATTATCTCGATAACCGACAGAGAATGAACGCACACGCGATACATCTACCGTTTGCACTGACTGAATAGGTGATGGGATATGCCATTGAAAACCCGGCCCAACTGTACGGTAATACTTACCAAACTGAGTGACCACACCAACCTGCCCTTCACGGACAATATAAAACCCACTACTCGCCCATACTCCAGCACCGATAACCACAGCAGCAATTACACCAAGTCGGAAAAGTTTGGGCGAGGGTACGACAGGACGCTTAGGCGAACGACCATTGTTATTGTTGGGCGGACGGCGGTTTCCCCCACCAGAACCATCTCCAAATACAGATTTCAGGCGCTTAGCAAAATCCTCAAATACACGATCCAAATCAGGAGGATTATCCCCTTGAGGAGGACGTAAACCCTCTCCTTTAGGGGGCGATGAAGAGTCTTGAGGACGAGCAGAAGGGTCTTGTAAACCCTGTGAAGGACGATTATTTTGCTCTGACTGACCAGAACCCGATGGATTGCCTCGACCCCAACCTGGGTCATTTAAATTAAAAATCTTCGTAAGTCTCAACGTTAGTACTTCCTAAAATATGTGTTTTAGCCTGCGCTATCGCTTCGCGTAGACCATCTAAACCAGCACGCTCCTGTGCACTCACGAAAACACGTACAATGCGACCTGTTTCGTCTTGTTCTACTTTGGGTTCATTACCCAATAAATCAATCTTATTGTAAACGAGAATGGTAGGGATGTCTTGCGCTCCAATCTCTTGCAACACTTTATTTACTTCAATGATTTGTTCATCACGCTGCGAGCTAGAGGCATCAATCACATGTAGCAATAAATCAGCATGGACGGTCTCCTCTAAGGTCGCCTTAAATGCGGCAATCAACGTGGTAGGTAAGTCACGGATAAATCCTACCGTATCAGAGATAGTGACCTGCCCAGCCCCCTCAATCCAAATACGACGAGTAGTTGTATCCAAGGTAGCAAACAACTGGTCTGCTGCATAGGCTCCTGCACGCGTTAAAGAATTGAACAAAGTTGACTTGCCTGCATTCGTATAACCCACCAAAGAAACCGATAAGTTGCGTGAACGCTCGCGCGAACGGCGCTGTGTAGCACGTTGTTTTTCCACCTTGGCAAGACGCTCTTTCAACACCTTGACCTTATCGCCAATCATTCGCTTATCCATCTCTAGCTGAGACTCACCTGGACCACGCAAACCAATACCTCCTCGTTGACGCTCCAAGTGAGTCCATAGCCGTGTCAATCGTGTGACTAAATGCTGTAGCTGAGCTAGCTCAACCTGCAACTTACCCTCATGGCTTTTAGCACGCAAGGCAAAAATATCCAGAATCAACGTCACCCTATCCACAACACGTAGATTGAAAACACGTTCTAAATTACGCTGTTGTGCTGGACTTAAAGCTTGGTCAAAAAGAATCACCTCAGGTTGTAGCGTCTGAATCAACAACGCCACTTCATCTACCTTGCCTGAGCCAATAAAAAATTTTGCGTCTGGTCGGTCACGCTTGGCGACAACAGTTGCTAGAATCTCTGCTCCAGCACCTTTAGCAAGCATTTCAAACTCTTGGGCATGTGCTGGATAATCCAAATCCCCAAAATTTACACTAATAATAATCGCTTTCATATTTCCAGCAATCCGTCATGTTGCCATCACGTTAATTGCATCGATACCACGAATTTATTTTACACAAACAAAATGCCCGCCCACCTCACGGTGAGTAGGCATTTTGATTAAAGTGAAATACAAAACTATTCTTCTTCTGAAGGTGCTTCCAATGGGAAGTTCACCGCACGTGCAGGCACCACAGTAGAAATAGCATGTTTATAAACCATTTGAGTAACGGTATTGCGTAGCAATACAACGTATTGATCAAATGATTCAATTTGACCCTGTAATTTGATGCCGTTGACTAAATAAATAGAAACAGGCACATGTTCCTTGCGTAAGGCATTTAAGAAAGGATCTTGTAATGACTGTCCTTTAGTACTCATTGATAAAAGCTCCATATTGTAATTGTAAAGACAAGTAATAAGACTACACTTTTTAAACAAAAAGTTCAACCTTTTAATTGCATTAAGCAACATCCTTGGAAACAATTTCAGACAAAGCACGAGCTAAAATCTCGCAACTCTCCTGTGTTCCAATAGTTACTCGCAAAAATTGCTCTATTCCTGTGCGTTTAAAATGTCGCACCAATAACTTGCGTTCTCGCAGACTGGCTGCTATTTGAGCAGCATCAAGCTGGGGATGACGCATAAAAATAAAATTTGTGCTAGATGGCAATACCTCAAACCCTAACTCACGGACATGTTTGACCAAATATTCACGTGAATCAATAATCATTTGGCGTGTTTTTTTGAAATAAGCATCATCTTCAAAAGCCGCTACGGCAGCCGCCTGCGCCACACGATCAATAGGATAGGAGTTAAAACTATTTTTAACACGAATCAAGGCTTCTAAGACCTCAGCTTGAGCAAAACCCAACCCCACGCGCACACCTGCCAGCGAACGTGATTTTGACAAGGTCTGAATCACCATTAAATTAGGGTATTGATGAATAAGTTTTACTGCCGTATCTGCTCCAAAATCCACATACGCCTCATCAACCACAACAAGAATATCTGGCTGAGCTTGCAATAATTGTTCAATCTGTGGCAAACCCAGTGCAATACCTGTAGGTGCATTGGGATTCGCAAAAATAATAGCACTTACCTCGGCACTAGAAGCAGCAAGATAAGGTGCTAAATCCAATGTAAAATCCGCTGCTAACGGTACTTCCTGATATGCTATCCCATATAACTTTGCATAAACCAGGTAAAAACTATAGGTAATATTTGGGAATAATATCTTCTTGCCCTTATGACAGAATAAACCATGAAAGACATGTGCTAATACTTCATCAGAGCCATTACCCACAAATACCTGATTAGCTGCAATGTTGTAGTATTTTGCCACCGCTTCACGCACTGGTGTTGCATCAGCTTCAGGATACAGTGCAAGATGACCATGAACAGCCTTCTCCATTGCCTCTACTACTTTAGGCGAAGGATCATAAGGTGACTCGTTACTATTGAGTTTAATAAACAAGCCTTCTTTAGGTTGTTCGCCTGGGACATAAGGCTCTAATTCCCCGACAATATCACTCCAAAACTGATTCATTTAGGCATCTTTATAAGGATTAGTAGAAGATTTAAATTCAATACGCATCGGTGTACCATCCAACTTAAATGCTTTACGGAAACGCGACTCCAAATAGCGTTTGTAAGACTCGCTAATCGCATCCAATGCATTACCATGAATAATCACCAACGGAGGATTTTGTCCACCCTGATGAGCATAACGCATCTTAGGACGGAAAATCCCTTTGCGTGGAGGAGGTTGTTGTTCAACCGCTGCACGTAATTCACGAGTTAATTTAGGGGTGGAGAGTTTACGGAAAGCTGCTGCATGTGCTTCATTCACGGATTTTAATAAAGCCTTGACTCCATGCCCCTTGAGTGCGGAGATATAGTGCAACTTTGCAAACGAAAGAAAACGCATCTTACGTTCAAATTCTCGCGTAATCCAATCGCGTTTGTCTTGATCTAAGTCATCCCATTTATTAATGGCGACCACCAATGCTCTACCACTTTCTAAAATAAAACCAGCAATATGGGCGTCTTGCTCTGAAATTTCACTTTTTGCATCTAATACAAGCACCACAACATTACAGGCTTCAATCGCCTGTAGCGTCTTAATCACTGAGAATTTCTCAATGGACTCAAATACCTTACCACGTTTACGCAGACCAGCCGTATCGATAATCGTGTATTTCTTGTCACCCTGCTCAAACTCAATCTCAATAGCGTCGCGGGTTGTGCCTGGCATATCAAAAGCAATCACGCGTTGCTCACCCAAAAGCGTATTAATCAGCGTTGATTTCCCTACATTAGGACGACCAACAATGGCTAACTTAATGCGATGATCTGTAAACTCTGGCTCTTGACTGGTAGACTGCGACTGGGTCTCTTCTGCCCCCTCTTCTACCTCTGCTCTGTCTTCTGAGCCAGCCAATTCAGCCTCAAGTTGAGTTTCATCCACCTCAGGAGGGAGATTCTCTTCCTCGACCACAGGATTGACCAATGAAGACAGTGCATTTTCAATCATAGCAACTACACCATCTCCATGGGCAGAAGAAATAGGTACTGGCACACCCAGACCTAACTCATGAAAGTCAGCAGTCGCTTGGACATGGTTCATCCCCTCTGCCTTGTTTACAGCAAGAATAATTTTAGGCCCAGCACGGCGTAGCATATTGGCGATTTCATGATCATGAGCATTAACCCCAGCTCTCGCATCAACCAAGAAAATCACCACATCCGACTCAGCAATAGCTTGCTCTGTCTGACGTGCCATTTCTTTGAGAATCCCAGATTTCACCACAGGTTCAAAACCACCTGTATCAATCACTAGAAATGGATATGAGCCAACACGCCCCTCACCATAGTGACGGTCACGAGTCAGCCCAGAATAATCTGCTACCAACGCATTACGAGAGCGTGTTAGACGATTAAACAACGTAGACTTACCTACATTAGGGCGGCCTACCAATGCGACAACGGGTTTAAACTGCGTTTTCTTCACTTAACACCAAATAAAACTAACTTGCCATCACCAGTTTGGGCAATCACACCTACAGAAGTCACTAATAACGGAGATACTACTGGATCACTATCTCCTAGGGAAACACGCCCCTCTAGCTTACCTGTATTGAAATCATAAAAATGAGCATAACCCTCATAGTCTGCAACGACTACGTGATTATTAAAGACGACAGGATTCGTCAATCCACGATTTTTCAATGTCTGATCTTTCCAAACAACACTACCGTCTTGGCGAGCAAATACCTCTACTGTACCATCAATCGCAGCACCAATAACTGCATTAGCAGTACCATCTACCCCCACTGAAGTAGAGAATGGTTGACTCCAGCGACGCACCAAACCTTGGTGAGTGATTTGGTAGCACACCACGTTACCCTGATAGCTAGCAAAGCAAATATCATTACCGTACACCACTGGCTGACCAACGACATCGGTCACACTGTCCAAATCCATAGGACCTTTAGCCACTGCGGAGAACATCTCTTGCATCACTCTACCATTGGATGTATTGATTGCCACAAGACGACCAGTAGGCACTGCCACTAACACAGTCTGCGCATCCACCAACAACATACGTGTATTTGTCTTAAGTGACAAATCAGGGTTAGTGCGTACATAACTCCAACTCAAAGAACCATCAGCAACTTTATATGCTTGAACACGGAAATCATCGGCACGAACAATAACTACACCATTGCCCACCACAGGAGGGGTACGTGCAATAGTAGAAGTGCGGCTTTCCCAACGTTTTTGGCCATTGGCTTCATCTAATACAATAACAAACCCATCACGTGTGGTTACTGCAACCAAGCCCTCGCCAACACCAACACCGCCAGCCAATTCTTTGTCTAATTTAACACGCCATTCTGTGGCACCTGTAGCAGCATTAAGACGCACAACACTACCATCAGGAGTAGCAGCAAATACGGAGTTTGCCGACAATGCAGGAGCAAAGCCATAGCCTGAACCACTACCGATAGCACTTGACCATATAACCCCTGGTTGCACTGTCGCTGTATACTCTGTCAAGTCTACAGGCTCATAACGACTATCATTACTAAACATACCGCAAGCAGACAAAGACAAGACTGCTCCCACAGTCAATGCAAAGCGTTTTAATGTTTGAGCTTTCATTATTGCTCCCCTCCTAAGACAGTGATTTTCATTTCTACCAGACGCACAAAGTTTGCATCAAGACCTTTTTCGTCCAATGCTTCTTTCCATGCTTTTAATGCCGCCGCTTTATCCCCTTTTTCCAAGAAAATATCGCCTTGGCGATCCAAGAACAACGCCTTAAAGCTAGCAGGTGGGTTACCTAATTGTGCTAAAGCCTCATCATACTTGGCTTGATTCATCAAAATAGTTGCTAACTGTAATTGTGCCACAGGCACCATCTCAATTTCTTTGCTTTCGCTCACTACCCATTGTGCAGCTTGCTGAGCGGCTGCCAAGTCGCCATGTTCGACAAAGTACCTAGACGCCAACAAACTGGCACGAGCTGGATAAGCTGTCCCTTTGTAGTCCTTTTGTAAAGCTGCCAACGCCTCCTGAATACGGGTCTTATCATTTGCATCTGGACGAGCATTGTGTACCGCAGTGTTTACCGTATCATAATAAGCCAAGGCTTGACCAGATTGATAGTTTTGATACATACCCCAACCATAATAGCCCACATAGGCAAGCAACACCACAGTCAGGATACCTGTTACCCAACCACCGAACTTATCCCACCAGGCTTTCACCTGATCGATTTTTTCCTGTTCTTCTAAATCAAATGCCATAGCGTATTAAATCCTTTTTTGTAATTCAGCAACCACCGCATCTTGGCTTACAGTCACTTGTTCTAACATCATACCATTATCTGCGAGACGCAAGGGCTTAAGACTAATAGTTCCCTCTTTTACTTCTGCCTCTCCGAGAATTAATGCTACCTGTGCTCCACTAATGTCTGCTCGTTTAAACTGAGACTTAAACGATGCACTACCTGCATGAACAATAACACGCCATCCCTGATCGCGGCAAAGCTCAGCAATCTGTACCGCACGACGAGCAGCCTCATCTCCTTGATGAATAACGTAAATATCTGCTTCGCTAGGAGCAGAAACAGATTCTGCTTGCTCCATCAAAGCTAATAAGCGTTCCAATCCAATCGCAAAGCCTACTGCTGGTGTAGGTTTGCCTCCAAGCAAAGTAAATAATCCATCATAACGGCCGCCACCGCAAACAGTTGCCTGAGCCCCAAGGCTGCCAGTCACCCATTCAAATACCGTTAAGTTATAGTAGTCTAAACCACGCACTAAACGAGGGTTAATCGTATAAGGAATACCTGCTTGCTCCAAGCGCGTACAAATTTCTTGAAAATGTGCTTTAGACTCCTCACCAAGAAAATCAAATAATTTAGGTGCATTATTAGCCATCTCTTGCATGGCAGGATTCTTGGTGTCCAACACACGTAGAGGGTTGGTATACATACGACGCTTACCATCCTCATCCAGCACATCAATATGAGCCTCTAGGTGCTTAATCAAAGCCTCTCGGTGTGCCTTACGTTCTTCAACTTGACCTAGGGAGTTAAGCTCTAAATGAATATCCTTAAGACCGAGCAATTTCCATAGACGTGACAACATAATGATTTGTTCTGCATCAATATCTGGACCTGCAAAGCCTAAAGCCTCAATAGACACTTGATGGAATTGACGATAACGTCCTTTCTGAGGACGCTCATGACGAAATACCTGTCCCATAGAATAAACACGCTGTGGACGGTCATAGGTGATATTATGCTCAATCGCTGCTCGTACAACCCCAGCGGTAAACTCTGGACGCATCGTAAGTTGCTCTGCATCTTCAGACATACGGAAGGTATACATTTCCTTCTCAACAATATCTGTCACCTCGCCAATACCGCGAGCAAACAAACGAGTCTGCTCCAAAATTGGGGTTCGCATATTAAGGTAGCCATACTGTGCCAACCAGGTTCGCAAAATAGACTCTAAACGCTCCCACTGCCAGCTCTCGCCAGGTAAAATATCATTCATGCCGCGGATGGCAGTTACTTTTTCAAATTTCGTACTCATTTCTTACTATATCTTGCGGATACACCATGCACCGCATCTCATCAATTATTTTATATTTAAAATAAGCGATATGTCCTATTTATCCTTATCTTAGCCATTTTTTCCATAGCGCCGTTGCACATAATCCAAAACAATTTTCTGAAACTCTTGTGCAATCGTATCGCCTTTTAGGGTCACTGTCCGCTCCCCATCAATAAACACAGGAGCAGAAGGCACTTCACCTGTACCAGGCAGACTAATACCAATATCGGCATGACGACTTTCTCCTGGACCATTGACCACACAGCCCATCACCGCCACATTCATTGTTTCTACACCAGGATATTGTAGACGCCAAATAGGCATCTGTTCACGTAAAAAGTTTTGAATACTGTCCGCCAACTCTTGGAAAAACGTACTACTAGTGCGACCACATCCTGGACAAGAAACTACCAAAGGCGTAAAAGCACGCAAACCCATAGTCTGCAAAATTTCCTGGGCAACAATCACCTCTTTACGACGATCTCCACCAGGCTCTGGGGTCAAAGAGATACGAATCGTATCACCAATACCCTCTTGCAATAAGACAGACAATGCGGCTGTCGATGCCACAATCCCCTTGCTTCCCATTCCTGCTTCTGTCAAACCAAGATGCAGCGGATAATCGCATCGACTAGAGAGGTTACGATAAACAGAAATTAAATCTTGAACGTGGCTAACCTTACAAGAGAGGACAATCTTGTCTCCTGGTAATCCTAGCGACTCTGCTCGTTGTGCATTGGTAATTGCTGAAACTACCAATGCCTCACGCATGACCGCTTGTGCTTCCCAAGGTTGGCTACGGGCATTGTTTTCATCCATCATACGAGCCATCAAATCTTGATCTAGACTTCCCCAGTTGACTCCAATACGAACAGCTTTATCATATTTGGCAGCAACTTCAATCATCTGAGCAAAATTATCTTCACGCTTCTTGCCCCCGCCCATATTGCCAGGGTTGATACGGTATTTTGATAAAGCCTGAGCACATTCAGCATAAGTCGTTAATAACTTATGCCCGTTGTAATGAAAATCGCCCACCAAAGGGACATCAACCCCCATCTTATCAAGTTGCTCTCGAATCGCAGGCACTGCTGCTGCTGCCTCAGGAGTATTAACTGTAATACGTACCAGCTCTGAACCTGCTAACGCCAACTCCTTGACTTGAATCGCAGTCGCAATAGGGTCAGCCGTATCAGTATTCGTCATGGACTGTACAACAACAGGTGCACCACCACCTACTTGTACTTTTTTATTGCCCCATGAAACCACGACACCCCGTGTTTGATGACGTGTATTAGGTCCCACAGGATAAGGCGTTGTGCAGATACTTACAGAATCAGACATCACTATTACCAAACCATTTTTTGACGAATGCAATATCATCAAGACTAAACATGCCTTGAGAGAAAGCGATATACCCCACTACAACCAGCACAACTATGATTAATAAAATCCACAGCCATGTACCACCAGCACCAGAAGAAATTCGCTCATTTAATTGCTCATTAACATGGTGATTCATGCTGGATTTTAAGTTTTTATTAGTCGCAGGAACCACATTTCCTGTAGCTTTAGCAAGTTTCTCTAACGCAACCTCAGGGTCTGCTTGTACAGCCACTGCAAATTTCTTCACAATGCTACGCAATACAAATCCTGGAGGCACTTTATCCCACTTATGCTCTTCTACCGCAGCCAACTGTGCCACATGGTATTTAGTTGCATCACTCACCTGCTGCAAAGTCATATTCTGCTGTAAACGTGCTGCCTGCAAATACCCTCCGATAGTATCAGCATCAGGAGGAGTTAATGATGCTTTGGTTAAGTCGGGCGTCTCTAAGCTCATAGTGTCATCTCCTTGATAGGAATGGTTTTCTGCATTTGCATACGGGCACTAATCTTGGTGCGGTCTTTGACCTCGCCTGCTAGCTGTCCGCAGGCAGCATCAATATCATCACCACGCGTTTTACGTACAGTTGTCATCACCCCTGCATCTAACAAAATCTGTGCAAATTGCTTCACACGAGCAGAAGTGGAGCGCTTTAATCCAGACTCTGGGAATGGATTAAAAGGAATCAGGTTAATCTTACAACGTACTTGCTTGGTAATCTCAATCAATTCAAGCGCGTGTTTATCGGTATCATTAACATCTTCTAGCATAATATACTCAAAGGTAATGAAATCGCGAGGAGCAAACTCCAAATAGCGATTACAGGCGGCAATGAGTTCAGCAAGAGGATATTTTTTATTGAGAGGAATCAAACGGCTACGCAAATCATCATTAGGTGCATGCAAAGACACCGCCAAGGCAACAGGACAATCTTTAGCTAGCCTATCCATCATCGGCACAACACCAGAAGTTGATACCGTCACACGACGACGTGACAAACCATAAGCATTGTCATCTAACATGAGTTTCAATGCTGGCACAACCTGATCATAATTTAACAAAGGCTCTCCCATGCCCATCATCACCACATTACTGATGATACGATCACCCTCGCCTAACTCAGCATTAAGACGAGCCGCACCCTTGTCTGCCAAAATATCAGCACGAGCGTGCCAAAGCTGACCAATAATCTCAGCCGTTGTTAAATTACGATTAAACCCTTGGTGACCTGTAGAGCAAAAGCGACATGCTACTGTGCAACCAGCCTGACTAGAAATACACAAAGTACCCCTATCGTCTTCTGGGATAAAGACGGTTTCAATCGCGTTGTGATTACCGACATCAAACAACCACTTACGTGTACCATCGGCAGAAACCTTGCAGGTAATTACCTCTGGGGTAGCGACAGTACAGTGTTGCTCTAGTTCGGCACGAAAATCCTTGGCCAAATCTGTCATCTGACCAAAATCACTCACACCACGCTGATGCACCCATCGCGACAACTGTTTTGCTCGAAAAGGCTTATGCCCCCAAGCAGCAACTTGCTGCACGAGGGCATCATTACCTAAGCCTAATAAATTAAGGCGTTCTATCATTCTGTAAAGATTAATTATTTGCCAAAGAAATAAGCGATTTCAACAGCCGCTGTTTCTGGTGCATCAGAACCATGCACAGCGTTGGCATCAATGCTTTCTGCAAAATCAGCACGGATAGTACCGGGAGCCGCTTTCTTGGGATCAGTTGCACCCATCAATTCACGATTTTTGGCAATCGCATTTTCACCCTCTAGTACTTGGATAAATACTGGGCCAGAAATCATGAACTCTACCAAGTCATTAAAGAAGGGACGCTCTTTATGTACAGCATAGAAACCTTCAGCTTCTGCACGAGTTAATTGTTGTAAGCGAGCATTAACGATTTTTAAACCAGCATTTTCAAAGCGAGTAAGAATTTGACCGATAACATTCTTGGCAACTGCATCTGGTTTAATGATAGATAAAGTACGTTCGATAGCCATTTAAAAAAGCTCCTGTGAAATATAAATGGTTAAGTTTTAATTTTTGAATAAGCACACATAAACGCACACTTATCCAAGTTAATCACGCATTTTATCATACAAGTACTGATTTATCTAATTGCACTGTAAAACTTCACCATTTATCAGACCGTACCGTAAAACTTCACCATTTATCTAATTTTTTACGAGTTCACAATGTCACAGACAGAGAAATCCTTTAAAATAACACCTTTGCATACAGAATGCTTCCTCCAATACCGTGTAGTGTGCCCCCTCTTCTAAATGCATCGCAGTGGGTACCCTCCCAAATGCATTGTAGCGGACATACCCCTCCTAAAGACATCGCAGTGGGTACCCTCCCAAATGCATCACAGGAAAACAGGCAGCGTTCTTTTTACCTTTTTTATAGTTACTGAATATTTTGGTCTTTGACTTATGACTAACACAACCCAAGACAACGCTTCTCAAGACAACAATCAACTTGCCAAGAACTTTGACCCTCAAGCCATAGAGGGGCACTGGTACCAACAGTGGGAATCTCTCGGTGCATTCTCTGCTGGACAACATGTACAAACAGACTCTCCCCTATCAGGCAAACCCTACATTATTCAGTTCCCCCCTCCTAATGTGACAGGGACTTTACACATGGGACACGCCTTCAACCAAACCATTATGGACGGTTTGATTCGCTACCACCGCATGAATGGATGCGATACCGTATTTGTCCCTGGAGCAGACCACGCAGGGATTGCAACTCAGATTGTGGTTGAGCGTCAATTAGATGCCCAAAACATTTCTCGTCATGACTTAGGACGTGAAAAATTCCTTGAAAAAGTCTGGGAGTGGAAAGAATTATCAGGTGGCACCATCCACTCACAAGTACGTCGTCTTGGTAGCTCTGCAGACTGGTCTCGCGAATACTTCACTATGGATGAGCAGATGTCTGCTGGTGTTATCGAAACATTTGTTCGCCTATATGAGCAAGGTTTGATTTATCGCGGCAAGCGTCTTGTTAACTGGGATCCAGTTCTTGGTACAGCCGTATCTGACCTTGAAGTTGAAAGTATCGAAGAAGACGGCAGCCTATGGCATATTCGCTACCCACTCGTTGAACCTAGCGGTGAACTCACTCACCTCATTGTCGCTACAACTCGTCCAGAAACCATGCTAGGTGATGTGGCAGTGATGGTACACCCAGAAGATGAGCGTTATAAACATTTAATCGGTAAAAAAGTCAAACTTCCACTCGTTAATCGAGAGCTACCTATCATTGCTGATGACTATGTCGACCTAGAGTTTGGTACTGGCGTGGTAAAAGTCACTCCAGCGCATGACTTCAACGACTATGCAGTAGGTCAACGCCACGGTTTAGAGCTCATTAGCATTCTCTCTTTAGATGCTAAAATCAATGACAATGCACCTGAAGAATATCGTGGCTTAGACCGCTTTGAAGCTCGTAAAAAAATCGTAGCCGACCTAGAAGCACTTGGCCTACTAGAAAAAGTCGAACCACACAAACTCAAAGTACCACGTGGCGACCGCACTAAGACAGTTATCGAACCAATGCTTACTGATCAATGGTTTGTGGCGATGACCAAACCTGCTCCTGAGGGGACTTACAACCCAGGTAAAAGCATTACCGAAATGGCATTGGAAGTCGTTCGCAACGGCAGCGTTAGCTTTTATCCAGAAAACTGGGCCAACACTTACTACCAATGGCTAGAAAACATTCAAGACTGGTGTATTTCTCGTCAGCTTTGGTGGGGACATCAAATCCCTGCGTGGTTTAGCGAAGACGGACAAATTTTCGTTGCACGTAATGAAGCTCAAGCCTACGAAAAAGCTCGTGCAGCAGGCGTGACAGGTGATTTACGTCGCGATGAAGATGTGCTGGATACATGGTTCTCTTCTGCGCTTGTGCCTTTTACAACAATGGGCTGGCCTGAAGTCACTCCTGATTATCAACGCTATATGCCATCCAATGTCTTGGTCACTGGCTTTGATATTATTTTCTTCTGGGTAGCACGCATGATTATGATGAGCATGCACTTGACAGGTCAAATTCCTTTCAAAGTCGTATATGTGCATGGCCTTATCCTGGATGCCAACGGACAGAAAATGAGCAAATCCAAAGGCAACACACTGGATCCAGTAGACTTGATTGATGGTATTGCACTTGAACCCTTGGTTGAGAAACGCACCAAAGGTCTTATGAATCCTAAGCAAGCCAGCAAGATTGAAAAAGACACTCGCAAAGAGTTTCCTAATGGTATCAGCAGCTATGGTGCCGATGCACTTCGCTTCACCATGGCAGCTTATGCCACCTTGGGTCGCAATATGAACTTTGACCTCAAACGCTGCGAGGGCTACCGCAACTTCTGCAACAAGTTATGGAACGCCACTCGCTTTGTCATGATGAATGTCGAAGGCCACGACTTAAAAACAGGAGAGGTAGAACTTTCCTTTGTAGACCAATGGATGATTAGCCAGTATGAACGCTTTGTTGCTGAGGTACACAAAGGCTTTGCCGAATATCGTTTTGATATGATTGCCAATGCCATCTATCGTTTTGCTTGGGATGAGTATTGCGACTGGTATGTAGAGCTTGCCAAAGTACAACTACAAACAGGCAATGAAGCTCAACAACGTGGTACACGTCGCACCTTGATTAATATTCTTGAGGGAATTTTACGAGTTGCCCACCCTATCATTCCATTTATCACCGAAGAACTTTGGCAAAAAGTATCCGTCCTTGCTGGCAAACGTGACCCACAAGTGCATGGGGTATTGTTGAGCAACCAAGCCTACCCTCTCTTCAACGAAAAACTCGTTAATGAAGCAGCAGAAAACAAGGTTGCACAACTTAAACTCACCGTAGAAGCTATCCGTGCCTTGCGTGGAGAGATGAACATCTCCCCTGCCGAAAAAGTTGGCATCTATATGGTGGGTGATAAGGCTCTACTTGAACAACAAAAGCCCTACCTGATGGCATTAGGCAAAATCAACGAAGTCCAATTTGTAGACAAACTCCCAGAAATAGGCGCTCCAAGCCAAATCATCGATCATTGCGAGCTAATGCTCAATGTGAAGATTGATGTTGCAGCAGAAACAGTACGTTTAACCAAAGAAATCAAGCGTCTTGAAGGAGAAATTGCCAAGGCCAGTGGTAAGTTAAACAATGAAAACTTTGTTCAACGTGCCCCTACAGCGGTAATTGAGCAAGAGAAACAACGTTTAGCTGATTTCACGACTCTCCTAGAAAAAGTGCAAGACCAGTTAAGCAAGTTGAAATAAATAATTACCTGATTGACTTATCCCCCTACTCGCCGATATTGGATAGTATCGGCGAGTTTTTTTGATGCCCCAAAAACAAGCTGCAACTGCCTCAGTAAACCTGTCTCAATCAGCCACCGCAAATTCCAGTGCCTTGGTCTGAGCATCAAAACTCACGCCTATCTCAATAATCTGCTTCGCACTTGCTCGATATTTATCCGCATAACGCTTCTCCTGAACCTGTGCTAGAGCAGACTCCGCATCACCAGCATGGGACATCTTAAACTCAAAGATATACACATTGCCTCGTTCTATCACCACCAGGTCAACACGTCCCTTGCTAGACGCCTCTTCGGCGATGACCTCCTCACAGCAACTGGCAAAGAACATATAAAAGCTACTCGCCCAATGTCCTTCATAACGAGCAATCTCATTCTTACGGTACCAGTCGTGTGGTAAACCTGCAAACGCACTACTCACCACTTGCCGCAAGACCTCTACATCCCCTTGACGTAAAGCACGTATTAAATCCGACTGCTGCTCAGAAAGCCCCATCATATCCAAAGAAGCATACCACTGCCATAACCCTTGGTTAAACGCTAATCGTACCTCTTTATTCGGAAACTTCAACGTATACTGAATACCCATCGTCTCCTGAATCTCTTGATCAATGGTCAAATAGCCAGTCTGGAACATAACAGGAATAGGCGACAAAGTTCCTACATCCATGGACGAGAGCAAACCAATGCTACTCACCTCACGCATCATACTCAACAGAGAAAAGTGCTGCTGCTGAATAATGTTGTATAAGAAAGACGTATTACCCCCCGTACTAATCCAGTAGGACTGATATTTCTTGCCTTTATCAAGAAACAGCAGAATATCAAACGGATTATAAACAGACTCTCCCGTCCAGTTATAACCGTTGTACCACTCCCTCAATGTTCCTAAATCCACATCGACCAACTCAGGAGCAAAGACCTCTTCCAACTCTGCTTGTGTGTATCCGCACAAGGCCGAATACCGAGCATCAATGGTAATATCTTTCAGATGATTCAACCCTGAAAATAGACTCATCTGTCCAAACTTAGACACCCCGGTGAGCATCGCAAAACGAATACTGGGGGCCAAGTCCTTCAACTGCGAGTACAAAGACCGCAAAATATTCCTAATCTCTAACGCAATCTCGGCATCGTTGAGATTATCAATAATGGGTTTATCGTATTCATCAATTAAGACGACCACTTGTTTGCCGTATTTCTGGACTGTTTTATAGATTAAATCCTGAAAAACAATCCCTAGTCGTTCTGTTGCTAAATCATCAGCAACCAGCTCAACCTCCAAGGTATCTGCATTTCTTTTGAGACTATCCTCTATAGACGCTCGCAACGCCGCAAGATTGCCTCGTTCTGGCTCCCCCGCAAACGACAGACGAATCACCGGATAGGTATCCTCCCAGTCCCAATGCTGCTCGGCATATAAGCCCTCAAATAACGACTTATTGCCTGAGAATAACTCGGCAATCGTATCAATGGTCAAACTCTTACCAAAACGGCGTGGACGTGAGAGAAACACGTAACTAGACGTATTCAACAACTCTATAATCAGAGGTGTTTTATCGACATAATAATATCTATCCTCTTGACGAATCTGAGCTAAGCTCGTCAATCCGATGGGTAAAAGTTTCTTCGTCATGCGTCCATCACTCCTCGCCAATCCTGATAAGCAAACGCAGGCACATCATCTGTTGGCCATGCAATATGTCTTTAATTCTACCACACCCCCTCCTGTGAAAACCATACGAAAAACTACGTACACCATCCTCCCACCAACCTCTCACACCTCCTCGTCACACCTCCTCAACAGCCTGCCAATGCTTACGCTCCATTAAAAATAACAAATTTTTTTACATAAAAACAACACTTTCAAAATAAAAAACCAGAAAACGACTTAAATCCTTGTCAAACCTAACTGTTTTTATGCTAGGGGCGATAAAATAGAAGTATCGAAACAATTGTTTTTAAATGACATTTAGAGAGTGAGATATTCATCTTTGGCAACCACACTTTTTCAATAGCTAATATTTTTGAAAGGAAACTATTTACTTATTAAAGTGTGATAGTTGCGTTTACAGCACTTTCTCATCTGTCAACCCTCTTTCTGAGAAAACAAGTTTGAGAGAACACGCCAAAGGTTTATAAGCAAACACGAGGCAACAGACAAAAGAATTTTCTAGTAATTCTTTTCCTCAAAACGATTTTTCCTAGAAATACAAACCCTTGGGGAAACAAAGATATGAACAAAATTTATAAAGTGATTTTTAGTCGTCGTTTAGGTGCTTTTGTCGTAACGTCTGAGCTTACCAAAGCCCATAGTAAGGACAGCAATAACGTCGATGAGCGTCGTGGATTGGTAGATGGTCAGTCCCAACACGGTGCATGGCTTCGTCGTGCCCTATCGTTCCTACAAAGTCCGCGACTATCACTTCGTCCGCTTGTCGTATCTTTGGTTATGGGTATATCCGTACCTGCATGGGCGGCTGGTGGTTTTATGGTGCAAAACGGTAAACTGGTTTATTGTCCAAATATTGATACAAACACTAATACTTGTGCCGGAACCATATCAGCCGCTAATTTATCCTCTGATACAAATAATTTGTTAACTTGGAATGGCACAGGCGGTTTTTCAACGCCTAGCATTACCTTAAACAGTAAGGTTCTTGCCTATAACCAAACTTGGGCTAATGCCGTTGGCGGAAACACTGGTCTCTCTTTTGATGGCAAACCGATTACCCCTTACTATGGGGTGAATAGTGGTGCCAATGGGGGTAACTACTACGGTCAAGGGGCAAGCGGTAGTAATGCTATTGCTATCGGCTCTGATGCTTCATCGACAAATCTGAGCACGATTGCTGTCGGCTCTGGTGCTTCTTCTGTTTATGCAGGTGCAATCGCTATTGGGAACATGGCCATAGCAACGAATAATGGAAATAGTTTGAGTAAACAGGTGAAAGATAAATACGGCAACATAACACCATCAATGGTTGCGATTGGTAATGGGGCAAGAGCCCGACATATTGGGGCCATTGCCATTGGGTATAACGCTTTAGCCTCAAACCGCAACTCTATCGCCATTGGTGAAAATGCTTTAGTAACAAATGGTGTTGATGATGCCCATGGTATTGCGATAGGTGGTTCGGAGGACCCTGATACAAGAACGGTTGCTGGTAGAAACACAATTGCCATCGGTTATGGTGTTAACCTCATGAATGCTGGGCATAGTTTTGCCTTTGGCACCAATCTTCGTGTAAAAGGGGCTGGAAATATTGTCTTTAGTGCGGCTAACTCTATTAGTGACCCAACCTTGGTGGCGGGTTACTTTAATACGGTCGTTGGTGCTAAAAATGCTTTGAATGGAATCAACTATACGGCATCAGGAAATGAACATACTTACAAGGATATTGCTTACAACTTAGTTTTTGGTGCCGACAATACCATTGCAGGAACAGCTGGGGCGGATGCTCGGTCAAATACTTATGATGGCACAGCAGGAGCCTATAAAAACGCAATTGTGGGGATGAATAACAACTTGGCAGGGGACAACTATCATAATAGGCTGTTAGCCTCCGACTCTATCCTCAACACAGGTGCCCATCATAACACCCTGCTCGGCTCGAAGATTACTGTGAACAGTAATACCTACGGCAGTTATGTGTTGGGGAGTAATGTTAAGGTCACCGCCAACAACTCGGTGTATTTTGGTGATGCCTCAACCGCCTATACCAGCGGCATTTTAACAAAACCAAATGGAACTACTCCAACAACGGTTACTACCTCGACCAAAGCAGAAGATGTTGAAAAATACGGTATCACCATCGGTGAACAAGGGCAAACCAAAGCGGTGATTGGCGGTAGAAGCTATAATTTTGCCGGTCTTGGTCAAGTAAATGGCGGTGTTATCAGCGTAGGGAGAGTAGTCGGCATGACAGCCAATAACACTGTCGCAGGTGCAGGAGATACAATTGACCACTATGCTTCCATCGGTCGGATTATCCAAAACGTTGCACCGGGTTTAATCGGGGCTTCATCTACCGATGCGGTCAACGGTTCACAACTTTATGCGGTAATGACAGCGGTAGATTCTGCTATTGCCCGTGTAGCGTCCGGTGAGAGCGGACCTGTAGTCTATACGACAGACAGCGGTGATCGTTTATACAAAGAAAACAATATCTTCTATAAAACGGAAGTAACCACTTTAAACGGAATCACCTACCAACAAGCCTCCAATGGCTTATGGTACTCGTCTGATAGCTTTACTGATGGTTTATTAAACGCTGATGTTAATGTCAACTCTGGCAAAACCTTGCAACAATTAGCAGAGGGACGAACAGATAGCGTCGTCGTTCCATCTTCCTCTTTAGTGCTTTCCGCCGTCAATGCCGAAAAAGACAGCAATGACGCCACCAAAGCCGAGGCAACCACCACCCTTACAGCTTTGAAAAACCTCAAAAATGCTTTAACGGTTTTAGCAACAACAGACTTGGACAATGCAGCCAAAGAGTTATATAAAGTACAAACAACTGGTGCAACCGATGCAACATGGACTGCCTTAAGTGCCAAAAATAAAAAAACTTGGTTAGAAAAGGCCACCATCGCTAATGCCAAAGAAAAACTCACCACGCTGTTGGGTCAAACGGATGCTCGTAAATTAAGCCAAGCGGTTAACTTGCAAGACTTGCAAACCCTTGCTTATGCAGGCTTGGACTTTGCTGGCGATAGCGGTACAAACGTTCATCGTAATTTAAGCCAAACTTTAGCGATCAAAGGTGGTGAAACCACACCCAACAATTTAACCGCCCTCACCGACAAAAATATCGGTGTAGTGGCTGATGGCGCTGGTACACTCAGCATTTTACTTGCCAAAAATTTAAATAGCTTAACCAGTGTACAAACTGTCAACAACAACGCTTGGCAGAAACAGCAGGGGGATAATGATACTCTAACAGCTACACAGTCCGTTACCAAACTGGATGCCTATGGTCTTCATCTAGGTCAGGCAGGGGCAACAAATACGGAAAAAGCGTCCGTTATGCTGTTGAATCCTGAGAATTCTCTAAAAGATAAGTTAATAAATAGCATTTCCCCAATTTTTGCTACCGCCAGCAATGGCGCTTGGGGTACCGGCGGGAGCAGTATAGTTGGTGGTGCTACAAATAATGGATATATCTTTGGAAACGGTGCGCTGGGCTTATTGGTTGGTTCCTTAGCGGAAGGGTCTAAAACGGACTTTACCGGTGGTACCGGACAAGGCTATGCGGTCTTCTTGGGACTTCGCAATGGCGTAGTGGATGTTACTAAAACACCGGAAAGTAAAGGTCAGCCCATTATTTACGATTTAAGCCATGCAGAGAATGATAACAAGAAGATGTTGCCCGGCACAGCATTTAACACAACGGAATCGTCTGGTCCTATCGCCATTGGTGCGTATAACTCCATTACGGGCAATTCCGGGCTAGCCGTAGGGAGCCTCAACCGTGTTTATGGAAATGGCGGTGTCGTAGTGGGAACCACTTCAGTTGCCGATGCCTATAGCTCGGTGGGCCGCTTTGGCGTGACTATGGGCTTTAATGTTAAGAACGGTGAATGGAGCCAACAGTCCGTGGCGATTGGTGCCAATTTGCAAGCCGTAGGTAGCGGTAATATTATCTTGGGCGGTGGTACCAATAAATATTATGGCGCCAATTACTGGCAGGGAGCCGATGGTCAAGTGGAGACCATCACGGATGGTGTGTATACCACGTTAGGGAATGTATTTACAGGTAGCCTCTCGAACGCGGGTATGCGATTTTTTGGTGATCGAAATATCGTCTTAGGTGCCAAAAACCGCACGGAAGGGTTTAACCCGAATGTAGGTGGAGATGGCTATGGTGGTAATGCCGGTAACGGTAGTTATACTCGTATTGCCGATAATGCCATTACGGGGGCCAATAACAGTATTCGTGACCTTTCTTTCCGCAACAGTGTGTATGGTTCAAATAATATTGTAACCGCTGGTGTGGATAACATGATTATTGGTTCTGGCAATGATATTCAGGCAGCCTACGAGGGAACGCTAAGCTATACTGGAGGAAGTGCTTCAGGTCTTGTTAATACTGCACAAACCATTGGCAATCTATGGCGAGTAACTACAACCGGGTCGGGCGATACAATCAAAGCCAACACTAATCAGTTATTATACGGTGATAGCAACTCTATTATCGGCTCACGCAATACCATTGGTTACAATACTGGCCATAACTTTCTAGCCGGTGCAGATAACACCATCTATGAAAACTCACAATACAACTTCCTCGCAGGTTCTCGTAATATAGCTGGCTCAGACCTTGACAATTCAGCGAAGGTCAAAGAAGTGGCAAAAAAGTTAGGAATCTCTGTTAATCCAACAGATGATTTGGAGACTGTTCTAAAAGCAATTAAGGATTATCAATTATCTGTAGGTAACGGTACCACAGGACTAAACTTGCTTGCTGGCTCTTATAACATAGCTGGAAAAGGGTCAAGCAACAATGTCGTTCAAGGTAGCAATGTCATTATTCGCAACAATGTAAAAGGCTCTTATGTCTTAGGCTCTCATGTGGATGTTGCACAAAGTAACTCCGTTTACATTGGCGACTCCTCAGTAGCAACATTAAAACCTACGGCTGTTTCGGATGTTGAGAATGGCAAAACCAAATTAAAGGATTTGAAGCATGGTAATGTAACGGATTTCTCTACCCTTTCCTTTGACGAACTCAACTCCCTTATTACAGCAGGTGAAAGAGGTCAACAATCCATCACCATTAACGGTGATTTGTACAAATTTGCAGGTATAGGTGAGATTGGCAAAGGTGTTATTTCTGTTGGACGCATCGTTGTTGAAAATGGGAAAAACGTTTCCTATGGTCGTATTATTCAAAACGTAGCCCCTGGTTTAATCGGTGCTAACTCTACAGATGCTATTAATGGCTCTCAACTGTACGCTATTCGTAACTCCATCGAAGCCAAGGTTGAACAAGTTATCTCTGGCGAGCAAGGTCCCGTAGTGTACACCGATAAGGATGGCAATAGACTATTAAAGCAAGACAACGTCCTATATACCGCTGACCTAACAGATGGTTATCGTCAAGCCATTAATGGGCTTTGGTACAAAATAGGAGATTTTAATAAGAACAGTGATGGTACTTATTCACTCAAAATTTCTGACAATCCAAACGGAAAAACGCTTGCAACCTTAAACTACTCAAAAGGCTGGGTTAAGGTAAATGGTTTATGGTATCAAGAGAATCAGGTAAATTTTGACGATAAGGGGGTAGCAAGCCTCAAGGAAAACACTAGTCCTGATTCAGGATTAAACGATGCTACATTACAAGCTCAAAACCAAGAAAACTCCAAAGTATTTGACCCTAAAAATGCTATTCTCTCCTTGGTGAATGCTGCTCAGCAAGCATCAAAAGATGCTGCCATACAAAAAACAGCCACAAAAACCGCTACTGTTTTACAAAATCTCTCTACTGCATTAACCGCCGGCGAAGGAGATACTGACACAGCGAAACGCCAAAACTCTGTTGACACACTCATCGATTTAAAAGATGAACAAACCAATCAACGTTATTTCTCCCAAGCCGCAACCGTTAAGGATCTTCAGACCCTTGCAATCGCTGGTATGGATTTCAGTGGCGATGACTATAAGGCTGATGACATCAGCACCGTTGTACACCGTAATCTTTCTGAAAGACTCTCTATCAAGGGCGATGCTGCTCCAGCCGCAGGATTTGAAAGTGCGACAGGTAATATCCGCGTGATAAAAGACAGCACACAGGGAGCTAATGGATTGATTATCCAATTAGCCAAAAAACTCACCAATTTAGCCAGCGCCACATTCACAGACAGCACTGGCAATACCACAACAATTAACGGTGGTGGGGTTACCATTCAGCCTCCTACTCCATCAGGCGATGGTCAGACAGCTCCAAAACTCATTAGCATAACCTCTAATGGCATCAGTGCAGGGGATAAAGAAATTACCAATGTCGGTAGCGCGCTAGATGGTGATGGAAATATCCCAAGTGGCAAAGAGTCTAACGCAGCAAACTTAAGTGATGTCAAAACGCTTGTAAATAACAGTGCATGGAATATCAAGCAGAATACAAGTTCAAACGAAACATTAGTTGGCTCTGTGAACAATACCGACTCCGTTGTCTTTAAAGATGGTACTGGCACCACTGTTTCTGTTTCCAAAACAAAAGCTACTAGTACAGCGCCGGAATCCTATAGCGTGGTGTTTAATGTGAACAAAGGCACTATTGGCAAAAAAGAAGGTGATTCTTCTTATGAAGTCAAGACAGGCGATTCAACCAACTCCTTTATCACTTCTGGTGACTTGGTAACGGTATTGAACGAACTTCAGACCTCTATCGCGACAACAGATGCTAAAACATTTGGCCTTGCACCGACAACAGGTACCGCGGTTACCGCTGCATTAGGTAGTACGATTAGTGTTATTGGGTTCAATAATAATATTTCTACACTCTCTGACAATGGCAATTTCAAAATCAAGCTCTCCCCTACTGTTGTCTTAGGAGATGCGACCGATAATGGAAGTTTAGAAGTCAAACAAGCAGGAACTTCAGGCAGTGTCAATGGCGTTAAGATTGCCGATGGTACGATTACCTTTACAAGCCAAGAGGGAGGTTCAAGCTACCAATCTCTTGCTCTCAAACAAGTGCTAAATGGTGAGAAATTACTGACTAGCACCGCACAAAACGATCCTCGCCTCAACTTTAATGGTCATAACCTCGCTACCATGGGTGATGGTATGGGTTTCCGTGGTGATTTGAATAAAGATGGCGCTTCAAATGGTAATGGTTCTGCTTTCAACCTTGCACTCAACCAGCAGTTGAAAATTTATGGTAACTACAACGGAAACGGTCTTGATGGTTTAACAAGCGGCAATATCGCTGTGGTCTCAAATGGTACTGATACGCTTACCTTACAATTAGCGAAGGACCTTAGACAAATGCAATCGGTGGGTTTTGGAACAAATACTACGAACGCCCCCACTATTTTGATGCAGTTGCAACAACCAGCAGCCAATACAACCAGTCCAATTCTTAACCTAGTCGGTGTTGACGACACCAAGCCTCGTATCACTGGCATCATGACGGATACCATGTTATATGGCTATAAGAAAACGGGTTCCACTGGAGAAACACGATTTTTTGATCATCTCTTAAGCGATACTGAGATTCAAACTAATTTTAGTGTTGAGAATCCAAGTGACGTAACACTTGTTGAGAAAAAATTCTCCACCAAAAATAGTGATGATGTCGCCAGTATTGGAGATTTGGAAAAGTACTCTAATGAAGCCACTCGTATAGTTGATGACAACATTAACAACCTTCGATATGGTTTAAGAACACAAAATGGCAGCGAAACAACATATGCTTATACGTCATTAGGCAATACAGCGGCAGAGGATAATACTATTAATGTGACAGGCAATAATATCTCTGTCAAAGCTACTGGTAATGGCAGTGATGCAACATTGGATATTAGCCTTAATAATGACATTGTTCTTGGCAATAATGATGGAGCTGGCGCCTCTATTACCCTAAATGGTGATAATGCTAATGAACAAATCAAGCTAGATGCTAAAGAAAGTCAGATTAGTATTCAAAATAACGGCAAAGAACGCATTACCCTAGATGGGGCCAATGGAACTATTAAATTTACTGATAGCAACGGAACGACTACCAATAGCATCGGTTTAAGCACTGACAAGGTTGCTGATTTGGGTGGCAACGAAACATACCGTCTCACAACAGGTGATGCCGCTGTGGCCACTATGAACGATGGACTTAAGTTTGCAGGTAACAGTGAGGACTCAGCTGACATTATTAAGCGCAAATTAAATGAGCAGCTCCAAATCAAAGGTGGCAAGACTATCGCTGATAAGAACGAGATAGCCCAAACGCTCACTGATGCCAATACCTATGTTGATGTGGATACCAGCAATAATGCCTTGATTGTTAAGTTGGCACGTGCATTAACTGGTCTAGAAAGTGCGACATTTACAACCATCAATGAAGATGGCTCTACTGATGACAGTAAACCACAAACAACCATTAATGGTAATGGCATCACCGTAACCAAGTCCGCAGCAGATGCTAGTAAATCCGTGAGCCTCACAGAAAAAGGACTTGATAACGGTGGCAATGCTATTAAAGGCATCAGTAGCGTGATGAATGACACCGCTATTGGTGGTGGCTCAAGTGGCACACAAAATGGCTCAGCCGATAGTTCTGCTCCAAGTGGTGATAGCAACACTTTCTTAACCACACTGCGCGGTTTCCAAAGCTCAGATACGACTGATGGAGGTGGTGCAGAGAAATTAAACAGCGCTGCTACTGTGGGCGATTTGCAAAAACTATCCAACTCTCCCCTATTCTTTAGCGCCGATAACTATGCTAAAGATACAGAGAATACCTATATCAAACGTCTGCTTGGTGAACGTGTTGCTATTAAGACAGGTGCATTTACTTGGGATGGTAATGCATTAAGTGGTTCAGTTGCTACAGCCACTACAAACTCTTATAGCAATACCAACCTTGCTGCCGTAGTCAAAGATGGGCAGATTCTTCTTGGCTTTAAAGAGCAACCTCTCTTTAATACTGTCGCGATTGGTACCTCTGGTGCAGGCAATAGCATCACTATCAGCAAAGTAACTGGCACAGCACCTGAGGGAAGTAAAGATGTACCACCAGCGTTGCAGTTCGGTGATACAACAAATCCTGTTCAAGTAAAAAACATCGCTACCCCGGCTGATGCCAACGACGCTGTGAACAAGTCTTATGTGGATAGCAAACTTGGCGACGCAGCATGGACGATTGGAGCGACGGTGACTGGTGCTGAAGGAGTTGTAACCCCTAGCACATCAGTTAATAAGGGGGATATCGTCAACTTTAACTCTGGTACAGGTACCACAACCACTGTTGCTGTAACAACCGATGACCAGCAAGATATCTTTGGGGTAGCGGTTAATGTCAACGAAGCAACCCTCACAAGAGACAACGAAGGCAAAGTGGTTTTGGATACAACTAACGGTACACCTGATACACATAGTTATGCTACCGCTAAAAATATCGCCGATATGATGAATAATCTTGGTACTAAGATTAGTGATTCAACTTTTGGCTTAAAAGCAGCTGATAATAATACAGTGACTAACAAACTAGGCAATACAGTGACCATTATCGGGGCTGATAACAATATCACCACGAAAGTGGTTGATGGTAAATTACAAATCGCTTTAAATAAGGACTTGGTACTAGACAGTCTCTCCACAGGCACTACTACAATGAATAGTAGCGGTGTGACTGTGGGTGATGATGTTACCTTAACGAGCACAGGTCTAACCATCACCGATGGTCCAAGTGTTACATCAACAGGTATCAATGCAGGTGACAAGGTCATCTCTAACGTAGCAAAAGGTAGTTTAAGTAGCTCTTCTACTGATGCAGTGAATGGTAGTCAACTCAACGAGCTTATATCTAAACTAGGTTTAGAGTTGAATAACGACAACAAAGGTCTTGCTGAACAAACGTTTACCGCCATTCAAGGCTCTGCCGACAGTGCTGCCCCTACCTCTTATAAAGACGCTATTGATGACTTAACAACAGCCGTCAATAAAGGGCTAATCTTCCAAGCAGAAGATGATGAGAACACTATCACCAAACACCTAGGTGATACCTTAGAATTTAGCTCTGATGATGATACAGGTAATTGGAAAGGCGGCAATATCCAGATTACACAAAAAGCAGGCAAGATTAATATTGCCCTCCAAGAAATCAGTAGTATCAGTGACACAGACAATAGCGATGTCGATAATAAAGCTAATGCAGGCTTAACCACAGGTAAAGTAGTCAAAGACTATGTGGATAGCAAATTGGCCAACTCTACACAACAATATACTGGTGATAATACGATTGGTGGAGATGGAGCCGATAAGGACAAGCTCGTCACTATTACGCGTACGCCTAGCCAAGTTCTCGGCATCAAAGGTGGTGCAACAAGCTATAGTGAAGAGAATAACCTTGCTGTTATCGCCGATAGCACAAATGGGACACTGACTCTACGCTTAGCCAAAGAGTTAAAAGGTCTCACCAGTGCTGAATTTACTGATGCAACAGGTAACACCACTAAGATAGAGGGTGGTCAAACGACCTATACCTCAGTAGCAACAGACACTTCCAATGGAGGTAAAAAAACTACTACAACCACAGTGGGTAAAGATGGCATTAGTATTACTACAAATATAACCGGTGGGACAACGCCCTCTACAAGTACGGTTAGCCTTACTGAAAATGGTCTAAACAATGGTGGTCATGCAATTACTGGAGTTCTCAGTGCTATTGAGAGTATCAAAGTACCCGCTCCAGAAGGAACTGATGCTGCTGATAAAGATGGGGATAATCTTAAAAATCCAACGTTTGCTCAGCGCCTCGAACAAGCCATAAAAAATAACACAGCAAAAAACAGTGCTGTCAATGTCAATGACTTGTACCAAGCCTCTCAAGAAGCCTCTAAGGCAGCAGCTGCCGCTAAAACTATCGTAAAAGGCGCCGGTGCTGCTGTGGTAAGCAAAACCACTGGAGAACAAGGTCAAGATATCTACGAAGTTAAGGTTGAGCAAACCACTGCGTATGTTGATGCAGAAGGTAACAAACTTGTCAAAGGGGCTGATGGTAAGTGGCATAAAGAGGAAGACCTTAAGGGCATGGCGTATATTCCTAGTGGAGTAGAAGGACAGCCAGGCACTTGGATGAAAGTCGGTGACAATGGCGCATTAACAACCGCAGATGCCCCTGCACCAGCAACACCTGTGTCGGTGAAACTTGTCAATGCCGATGGTACAACTGCAACAGCTACCCAATTAGGCAATGTTGCCAGTGCGATTGGTGGCAAGACTAACGATGGTAGGGAGAACACCTTTATAGCCAACTTAAATAAAGTCGGCAAAAAAGATGAGAATGACCCAACCAAGCCAGCAACAGACGCTATTGATAGTAACGCCGCTGTCACTACCCAAGACCTCAAAAACTTGGCAGACTCTGGTTTTAAATTACAAACCAGCGGTAATGGTGATAAACCAGCACAAACCATTAAGCTAGGCGATACTATCCAAGTGGTGAATGGTACCAATGCCAAGGTATCCGCCATTACCAGTAAAAACGGCGTGCATACCTACAGTATCAATGTTGATGGCTTACCAATGGCGTTTAAAGATGCTGATGGTAATCCACTTGTAAAAGTCGGTGATACATTCTACAAAGCGTCTGATATTGGTAAGGATGGTAAACTTACAGCAGAGGCAAAAGAAGCGACACCAACAGCAGTGGCTTTATTAGATAGTAAAGGTGCGGCTACAGCCCAAAAACTCGGTGGTATCCAGTCTTCTGTAAACGATGTTAAAGTCGTTAAAACAGATGATAAAGGCGAACCTGTCATACAAGATGGTCAACCTGTCTATGTTGACAACCCAACATTTGCGGATCAACTTGCGACTGCCGCCAAGGACGATAATCTCAAAAACGCTGCGGTTAATGTGAACGATTTGAACGAGGTCTCTAAACGTGCTGAAGCAGCCAACCAAGCTGCCACTAAAGCACAAGAAACGGCAAACAAAGGCTTTAATGTCAAGGTCAGTGCTGATGGTGGTAATGCAAATAAAGGTACGAAGATTGGTGATAGCGGCGACAACATCGCTCCAGGCGAGAGTCTTGAGTTTGTCGCTGGTAAAAACGTCACTCTTGATCAAAGCGAAGGCAAGATTAAGATTTCGACCAATGACCAAGCGATTGTGAACAATACCGTTTTGCCTGTGGATTATGTGACTGAAACCAAGGATAAAGACGGCAAGGTTACTGCTCGCGATAAAGTCTACAAAGGGGCAGATGGCTTCTTCTACAAAGATGCTACTCTTGCACAAAATGTCTCTGCTACAGACAAGGAGGGTACAGGTACGTATAAGGATTCGAAAGGAAATTCTGTTTCTGCCAAAGACTCTCGCGTAGCGATGGACAGTATCGTCACCGCGGTTCAAAATCCTGATGGAACGTTCAATACGTCAACCACACTCACCAATGTGGCTGATGGTACTATTGCCGAAGGCTCCAAAGAGGCCGTTAATGGTGGTCAACTTCACCAATTAAGGGCTGAATTAGGTGTAACAGAGGAAATCACCAACAATTTCCACACGGTCGAAATGAAGGAATTTAAAACTACCGTCGTACAAAAAAATGGTGAAACCAAAGAAATTACTGTTCATGTGCCCGCGGATAAAGATGGTAATCCATACCTCAAAACCTACAACGTTCAAGGACAGCAGGAATACATCACCAATAGTGTGTACAGTGCTATCCAGAACATGAATGAACAAGGTATCAAGTATTTCCATACTAACGATGGACAAGCACCAGTAAATCAAGATCACAACACTGAAGACTCCAGTGCGGCGGCGAGATATTCAACCGCTATTGGTTATAAGGCTTCCGTTGGTAAGAATTCGGATAATGCCTTAGCTTTCGGAGCAAACGCTAAAGTAGCTGAAAACTCAGAAAACTCGATTGCTATCGGTAATGGTAGTGAGGTTTCTGGTAGCAACAGCATTAGCATTGGTACGGGTAACAAAGTCACTGGTTCAGGCTCTGGTGCCTTTGGTGACCCATCCGTAATTACGGGTGATAGCAGCTACAGTGTAGGTAACAATAATAACCTCTCTGCGGATGGCTCATTTATCATTGGTAATAATGCTGAAATTAGCCAAGGTGCTAATAATGCTGTGGCTATCGGTAGCAGAGCCAAGGTATCTACCAGCAATAGCGTTGCCGTCGGTGCTGGTGCAGAAGCCACTCAGACCCTTGAGCAACTCCAAAGTGCTACACCTTGGGGTGACCCAAATGCAGTACAAGGCTATGGCAACCAAGTCGTGGGTGAAGTCTCTGTTGGTCGTATGACAGAAAGTGGTGAGCAAGAAGTACGTCGCATTACCAATGTAGCAGCAGGCTCTGCGCCAACTGATGCAGTCAATGTTAGCCAGTTATATGGTTTAGGTGCGGATATGAGCAAACGCATTAATCAGCTTGATAACCGTATCAGTGGTTTAGAAAAAGACTTAGATGCTTCTACAGCCACAGCCGCAGCAATGGCTAACTTACCTCAAGCCTATATCCCAGGCAAGAGTATGGTTGCTTTGGGTACTGGCTTCCATAAAGGACAGCGTGCAGTTGCGATTGGTGTGTCACGCATCTCTGACAATGGCAAGTTTATCCTCAAAGGTAGCCTCAGTCATAGCTCACGCAATAATACGACTTTCGGTGCTGGAGTCGGTTATCAATGGTAATAGGCTGCTGGTGCTAGCGGTCGATTAAATGGTAATCAGCTGCTGGTGCTAGCTGTCGATTAAATGGTAATCAACTGCTAGTGCTAGCGGTCGATTAAATGGTAATCAGCTGCTGGTGCTAGCGGTCGATTAAATGGTAATCAGCTGCTAGTGCTAGCGGTCGAGGTACATTCTACTGATATTAGCTACTGCCAACAGGCAGTGCTAGTATCCTGCATTAAATATAATCCCCCATTCAAAGAACTTTGAATGGGGGATTTGTCTAAATAAGTACCACTAAATCAGATACTACTCTACATCGCACCTGAGTATCATTTGCTCTAGTATTTTAAATAAGTATTGCTAAATCAGATACTACTCTATACCCTGCTTTGCCATCATGGCTTTACGCCGATCACATGGGGTATCACAGTCACAGACCTTTTCAATACCTAGTGCTGATAATCCTCCACAGCTGCCTTTTATGGCTTTTTTCTTGAAGATATAGCCAACTGCCATTGCACAAATAACTAGTATAAAAAATAGAAATGTAATTGTAAAAATAGCCATGCTGTACCCTATCGTCTACTGTTTTAATAATGCTTTAAAAGCGGATGACATCTTTGTCTCAAACTTATCTCCAGTCTGAATAATAAGAAAAACCGGAAGATGTTCTTTTTCTGCAATGTCTAATGCCTTTTGCTCTCCCAAGACAAATAGACCTGTTGCCAATCCATCTGCTGTCATTGTACTACCATGTACCACTGTGATGGAAGCCAATCTATGGCTTATGGGTGCTAAAGTCTGCGGATTAATGATATGCGATAAACGATGTCCTGTATCGTCCATACGAAAATTACGATAATCCCCCGAAGTCGCCATAGCCATATTTTCCAATGGAATCACTAGTTGATTGGACTGGTGCTGAAGCACACTGGGATGTTCAATACCGATACTCCATGGTTGAGATTGTAAATTATGCCCCTTAGCACGTAGCTCTCCTCCAATTTCTACCAAGTAATTGTTTAGCTGTAACTCATCAAGGTAAAAAGCGATTTTATCCACACCAAATCCCTTGGCAATAGAAGATAAATCAATATAAACACCTGCTGCTTTTTTGCTTAAAGTATTTTGATGGAGAAAAATCTTATCAATACCAATAATAGGTCTGACTTTTGCTAGCTGCTCTGGACTAGGTGCCTTAATAACCTCTTTGTCTGGCCCAAATCCCCACATATTCACAACCGGTCCAACTGTAATATCCAAGGCTCCTTGTGTCACAGCATTAATGCGTATTGCCTCACCAACAACAGTTGCAAAATCTTGGGCAATCGTCATATTACAAGGAGCAGTCTCACTACATCCTGTCATCTGATTAAAGCGACTAATTTCAGAACTAGGGATATAGGTAGACATTTCTTGATTAACTTGTTGTAGACGCTTATCAATTTCCGCTTTAACAGCAACAGGATCCGGCAAAGTTTGCGATGGTTCAACAATATATTTGACGGTATATGTGGTTCCCATAGTCTGCCCTGATAGGGTCACCATTTCTGGTTCTGCCTTTGGCTGACAAGCTGCCAACACCACCAGTCCAAGAGTCAATACTGCATAACGAAATAAGTTAAACGGTTTTAGATGCGACATTATTATCCTGCAGATTCTGTAGTATGATGAGATTCTTTGCTATTTTGCGATGCCATTGCCTGCTCTGGGGTATTTGATTCAGGAATTGCTCCTTGTTCACCTAAAGGCAATTCTTCTTGAACAACATCGTTCTTCTTGTTCTCTGATAGCTGCTCCCCTAACTCCTCTTGCCACTCAAAGACCTCCTGCTCTATATCTGACTTCCATTCAAAGTCCTCTCCCTCCATTAATTGACGCATCTGACGCCGTGTTTCAACATCATTCTCTTTGGCAACTCTTAATAACTCTGCATTTCCCCAGCGAGGTAATGTAGGGTCATAATATTTCGCCATCATCTTAACACTTTCTCTTTCACGATGATAATACAGATTCGATAACTCTACCGCTTTGTCATGTTCTATGCCTAACGCCTGCAAGGATAAGCGACCTGCACGGACTGCGGAGTCAAACATCTCTCGTACAATATCGGCATTAGGCTCTTCACCATGCGAAGCACAGGCTCGATATAGCTCGTAAGTATCCAAGCGATCATAGGCCCGAATTACCATCGGTAAATCAGATCGAATCAAACGTACTTGTTCAGCAATTAATCGTGCCTGTTCTGGTTTGCCTATAGCAATAATCAACAACCTGGCACGTGCAAGCCCTGCTGTTTCTAATAAATCAATCCTAGTTGCATCACCAAAATAAGTCTTGATACCATAACGGGTCATTCTATCCACAATATCTGCATCATGATCAATGACCGTCATTTTGTAACCACAAGCCGCCAACATGCCCACAACCACCTGACCGAAACGCCCCTGCCCTAGTACAATAATGGGATTTTCTTCTTGAATTTCATCTTGCTGTCTTGTGGCAAATGGTTCTCGAATACGCCGCCCCAATCTATCATATAAAATAAAAAACAAAGGGGTAAGCAGCATGGATAAAGCCACAACTAAGGATAAAAGGTTAGCAATATTTGTAGGAATAATATGCTCTCGTGTCACCAGAGAAATCAATACAAAACCAAACTCCCCTGCTTGCGCTAAACTCAATGCAAACAATAATCTACTTCTTCTATCCAGTCTAAAAATCCAGCCCAACGCATACAATATCACCATTTTGATAAGCATCATTCCTAGCGTTAGTGCAAAAATAATACCGATATTATGCAATAACAAATGCATATCCATCCCGGCACCAACCGTGATAAAAAAGAGACCTAATAAAATCCCTTTAAAGGGTTCGATATTATTTTTAAGCTCATGTCGGTAGTCACTATTGGCTAATACCACCCCCACCAAGAAAGCTCCCAATGCTGGAGAAAGCCCAATCAAGCTCATTAATACGGCAACTCCAATCACCAATGTTAGGGCTGTTAAGGTGAATAATTCCCGTAGACGACTAGCAGCAATATAGCGAAATAAGGGGCGACTTAAGTAATGGCCTCCACCCACAATCGCCACCATTGCTAATACCGTCACGGTGACTTTGAGTGTATGGCTAGCCCCCTCTAATAAGTTGAGACTGTCTTCTGCCGATACTTTAACTGGAACACCATGTTTGTGTAATACCACTGGCAGTGCTAGTAAAGGCAACATCGCCAACATCGGAATCGCAGCAATATCTTGAAATAGCAAAACAGCAAAACCACTGCGTCCGCCTGGCGTACTCAGCAAGCCTTTTTCTCCCAAGGTCTGTACTACAATAGCTGTAGACGATAGGGACAAAATACAGCCAATCGCAACCCCAATCTGCCAAGGTTGATTAAATAGCACCGCAATCCCTGTAATAGCTGCGATACTCAATAAAACCTGTAACCCACCCATACCGAGTAACTTGGTACGCAATGCCCAGAGTTTGGCTGGCTCTAACTCTAATCCAATAAGAAAGAGCATCATCACTACGCCTAGCTCGGCGATATGTTGAATCTCATGAGTTTCGCTACTCCCCACAATCCCTAGAATAGGACCAATAGCAACGCCTGCTAGCAAATATCCCAGGACAGAGCCTAGTCCCAGTCGCTTCGTAATGGACACGGCAACAACGGCGGCAAATAAATAACCCAACGCATTGAGTAATAATTCTGTCATGCTAGCAACTCTCTACAACTACATTGATGCTCTATCAACTCTCTCATGTCTATGCTGACAACCACTGTCATTGCCGAGCAGACAATGACTCACATAAAGGCATAAGGGCAAGTCTTCACAATAGGAATGACTTGCCCTCTATCTTATCACTAACCTTGCCTCTTATGAGCTTTTTGAAATCAAGGGAAGTGAATAGTGTTCGCTATGATGGTTTTTATTAGCCACCAAAATCATCTAATAGAATGTTTTCGTCTTCTACGCCTAAATCTTTAAGCATTTTGATAACCGCAGCATTCATCACTGGAGGTCCACACATATAGAATTCACAATCCTCTGGGGCTTCATGATTTTTGAGATAGTTCTCATACAATACATTGTGAATAAAACCTGTGTAGCCTGTCCAGTTATCATCGGGTTGAGGATCCGATAATGCGACATGCCACTCAAAGTTAGGATTTTCTGCTTGTAACTGATCAAAATCCTCGACATAGAACATTTCACGCTTAGAGCGAGCACCATACCAAAAGGAAATCTTACGTTTGGTCTTGAGACGTTTAAGCTGGTCAAAGATATGTGAACGCATCGGTGCCATACCTGCACCACCACCAATAAATACCATTTCAGCATCAGTATCCTTGGCAAAGAACTCACCAAATGGACCTGAAATGGTGACTTTATCACCGGGTTTCAATGACCAAATATAGGAGGACATCTTGCCTGGTGGCACATCAGGATTACGTGGAGGCGGTGTCGCAATACGCACGTTTAGCATGATAATACCCTTTTCTTCTGGATAAGAAGCCATAGAGTAGGCACGCACGATATGCTCGTCTACTTTGGACACATAACGCCATAAATTAAATTTGTCCCAATCTTCATGATACTCTTTAGGAATATCAAAATCTTTATAGTTCACGGTATGAGGATCGGCTTCAATTTGAATATAACCACCAGCACGGAAAGGTACCTCTTCTCCCTCTGGAATCGCTAATTTCAATTCTTTAATAAAAGTCGCTTTATTGTCATTAGAAATAACGGTACATTCCCATTTTTTAACCCCAAATACCTCTTCAGGTAATTGGATAGACATATCGCTCTTCACATTGACCTGACAAGACAGGCGACATCCCTCTTTGGCTTCTCGCTTGTTAATATGCGATAACTCAGTCGGTAAAATATCACCTCCGCCACTCTTAACAATCACTCGGCATTGACCGCATGAGCCACCACCACCGCAAGCAGAGGAAACGAAAATACCTTTGCTCGCCAAAGCGCCCAATAATTTACCGCCAGCAGGCAAGGTGACTGATTTTGCTGGGTCATCATTAATTGAGATGGTAATATCGCCACTGTTAACTAATTTGGATTTAGCGAACAGAATGATTAAGGCCAATGCCAAAATCACCGCTGTAAACATAATAATACCTAAGGCAATTTCCATTCGCTTTTCTCCTTACAACTGAATACCAGAAAACGACATAAATGCCAGAGCCATCAACCCACCACTAATAAAAGTGATACCTAAGCCTTTGAGACCTTTGGGAGCATCAGAATATTTCATTTTTTCAGTGATACCTGCAAGCGCCACAATCGCTAGCATCCAGCCTAAACCAGCCCCTGCTCCATACACCACTGATTCCGCAAAATTGTAATCACGCTGAACCATAAAAGATACGCCACCAAAAATAGCACAGTTCACTGCAATCAGTGGTAGGAAAATCCCCAATGCATTGTAGAGTGCAGGGAAATATTTATCCAAAATCATCTCTAGGATTTGTACAATCGCGGCAATCACCCCAATAAAGGTAATGAATTTTAGAAAACTAAGATCCACCCCTTCGACCAAGGCACCATCTTTGAGTAATAGTGAGTAAATCAACTGATTAACTGGCACTGAAATCGCCAAAACCACTGTTACCGCTACCCCTAAACCAAAAGCAGTAGAAACTTTTTTAGACACAGCAAGGAAAGTACACATGCCTAAGAAGAATGACAAAGCCATATTCTCAATGAATATCGACTTTACAAAAAGTGCAATATAGTGTTCCATGCTTTACTTCTCCGCCTGTTCTGGTCTAAGTGTACGAAGACACCAAATAATCAAACCAATGATAAAGAACGCACTAGGCGCTAATAAAAACAACCCATTGGCTTGATACCAACCACCGTCTTGGATAGTTTGTAAAATGGTAAATCCAAATAATTTACCAGAGCCTATAAGCTCGCGAATAAACGCCACGATAATGAGGATTAAACCATATCCCATACCGTTACCGATACCATCCACAAAGCTCGCTAATGGAGGCTCCTTCATTGCAAAGGCTTCTGCACGCCCCATCACAATACAGTTGGTAATAATAAGCCCTACAAACACTGAAAGCTGCTTAGACAATTCATAGGCATAAGCCTGTAAAATTTGATCAACCAGCGTTACTAGCGAAGCAATAATCGCCATCTGCACAATAATGCGAATACTGTTAGGAATGTAATTACGCATCGCTGAAATAAAGAAGCTAGAGAATGCGGTCACTAGGCTCACTGAAATCGCCATAACAATGGCTGTTTCTAATTTGGTTGTTACTGCTAATGACGAACAAATACCCAATACTTGTAAAGCAATAGGGTTATTCGCAATGACAGGTTCAACTAATAACTGTTTGAGATTTTTAGTTTCTGCCATTATTACTCTCCTGCTCTGAGTTTAGACAAATAGGGTCCATAACCATTTTGGCTAAACCAGTATTTAAATGTACCCTGAACACCTTTGGTTGTCATACTGGCACCTGACAAACCATCCACACCATGCACTGCATCTGCAGAGGCTCCTTTGGCAATACGAATAGCGACATTGCCACCATCATCATAGAGCTTTTTACCCACAAAACGTTGTTGCCATAAAGGGTTAGCAATTTCACCACCTAACCCTGGTGTTTCACCTTGGTCATAGTAGGTAATGCCATTAATGGTATTACCATCAGTTTGTACCGCCACAAAACCATACATGACAGACCATAGACCTGTACCATGCATTGGTAAAACAACTTGATTGACTTTACCTGATTCATCTTTGACAAGATAGACTTCTGCGTATTTAGTACGGTGTCTTAACCCAGCAAAATCCTCGTCGGGATTGATGCTTACTGTCTGCTGAGGGTCCTTGTCAGCGGCTCGCATATCATAGTGATCAAGACCAGCAACATAATCACCCGTTGCTAAATCTACCACTTTGGGCTCAATACGTTCCTGATAAACTTGATTAATATTAATCCCTGGTTTTAGTAAGCCTGCAACACTAAGAATATTCTTTTGTTTATCTAGCTGTTTCTGTGTCTGTTGAACGGGTTTTAAACCGACGACAGAACCTGCTACAACGACAGAACACACCAGGCTCACAGCCAACACGATGGCAACTGTACCACCAAAACTGTCTTTATTGAATTTTGCCATTATGCTCTCTCCTGCTCGGCATTGTCACCGTTACGAGCTTTTCTACGTTTAATATTGGCTTTGACAACAAAAAAGTCAAAAATGGGTGCGAATAAGTTAGCAAATAAAATAGCCAACATCATACCTTCTGGGTAAGCTGGATTAACCACTCGAATCAGCACACACATCACGCCAATCAAAATACCGTACCACCATTTACCAACATTAGTAAATGATGCAGAAACAGGATCGGTTGCCATAAAAATCATACCGATAGCAAAACCACCTAGCACCAAATGCCAGTACCACGGCATAGAGAACATAGGATTAGTAGCAGAACCAATGGCGTTAAACATAGCTGATGTGGCTACCATACCAATCATCACCCCCAGGATAATACGCCATGAAGCAATACGTGCAAATACAATAAAAGCACCACCAATAATAAGGGCTAGTGTAGACACCTCCCCTACTGTACCAGGCATATTACCAATAAAAGCATCAAGCCATGAAATGGGTTGACCTGTAGCGATGTTTTTAAGACCAGCTTCGCCTCCGGTTGCCCATTGAGATAAGGCAGTAGCCCCAGAGAAACCATCAACAGCCGTCCAGATAGTGTCTCCTGTCATTTGGGCAGGATACGAGAAGAACAAGAAAGCTCGCCCTGCAAGTGCTGGGTTCATAAAGTTTTTACCTACTCCACCAAACACTTCCTTGGCCATCACCACACCAAAAGTGATACCCAACGCTGCCTGCCAGAGTGGCAATGTAGGAGGCACAATCAAGGCAAACAGAATAGAGGTAACAAAAAAGCCCTCATTGATTTCATGCTTGCGGATAGAAGCAAATAACACTTCCCAAAAACCACCGACAATGAACACTACGGCATAAATAGGGAGGAAAAACACCGCACCCAATGCCATCTTGCTCATTACACCTGCATCAGCACCTAAGTTGATGCCTAGGCTTGCTGCTAACGCATAATGCCAGTTGCTAGTGATATTTTGATCAAGTAAACCAAACTGATTAATCCCTGCTATCGCTTGAGCTCCCACATTGTACATACCGTAGAACATGGCAGGAAACAGTGATAGCCACACCAAAATCATCATACGTTTAGAGTCCAAGGCATCACGCACATGCAAGAATTTGCGTGTCACATTGCCCGGGGTATACAAAGCGGTCGCTACAGCTTCGTATAAGGCATACCATTTTTCATACTTGCCACCGGGAGCAAAAAGATGCTCTTTTTTCTCTAGGAAATTCTTTAAACCCATGCTTAACCTTCCTTCTCAATCTTGTCGAGAGCCTTGCGTAACAAGGATGCATATTCATATTTACCGGGACAAACAAAGCTACAAAGTGCTAAGTCTTCTTCGTCTAATTCCAAGCAACCCAACGCTTGGGCACTATCTGTATCGCCAACGATTAAATCGCGTAGTAACAATGTTGGCAAAATATCTAGTGGCATGATGCGTTCATAAGTACCAATAGGCACCATAGCACGCTCACTACCATGCATAGAAGAAGTAAAGTTAAAGAGTTTGTTTTTAAGGAAATGACCTAATGTCGTCCGTGTAATCGTGTACTTGTCCGCACTGGGTTTTACCCAACCAAACAGTTCTCGGTGACGGTCTTCTGCAATCACGGAAACTTGCAAATGATAACGTCCCAAATAGTCATGAGGACCTGTGGCAGTAGCACCATGAAGTACTGAGCCAGAAATCACACGATTCTCACCTGATTGCAACTCACCTGCCGTCAAATCAGAGATTTTAGCGCCCAAGACGGTACGCACAAGACGAGGATTCTTGACTTGAGGCCCTGCCAAGGACACGATGCGAGAAGCATCAAGCTCACCAGTAGTAAACAAACGCCCAATCGCTATGACGTCTTGGTAATTAATACTCCAAACGGTTTTCTTGATACCTACAGGTTCAATAAAGTGAATGTGTGTACCTGTGAGACCTGCAGGGTGCACACCAGCAAACTCATGTACCTCAATATTGGTTACTGGAGCAGTGGGAATATCCGCTCCAAAGGCCTTACAGACGTGAACTTTGCGATCAGTAAGGCGACTAATCACAGTAAGACCATGCACAAAATCATCTTTACGCTCAGCAACAATAACAGTAGGGTCTGCTGCGAGAGGATTAGTATCCATCACATTGACAAAAATCGCCGCAGGTTGAGCATCAATCGCCGGTACCTTGCTAAAGGGGCGTGTACGCAATGCTGTCCATAGACCAGAAGCGATTAAATTGGCACGCACTTGCTCATTGCTTAACGCTACCAATGATGCAGCAGGATAACGCTCAAAAACGACCTGTTCATCTCCTTGTACAGAGATAACCACGGATTGCAATACTCGCTTCTCTCCACGATGAATAGCTACTACCTGCCCTGCTGCAGGTGCCGTATACACAACGCCAGGATTTTTCTTGTCTTCAAAAAGGACCTGCCCTTTTTTGACAACACTTCCTTCTTGAACTTTCATGGAAGGACGCATCCCTACATATTCCTCACCGAGCAAAGCCACCTCTGTAACAGGGTTAGCATCATAGATAACTTGCTCAGGTTTACCTGCGATAGGTAAATCTAAACCTTTTTTGATTCTAATCATGTGTCTGGGTTAATGTCGTTAATTGATAACTCCCCATTGTAACCCAATCAGCTATTTCCAGCACGAAAAACCTTGTCAATTATTTAAATTTGATGAATTGCTCTTTATCTGTGCAAATTTATATGTAAAAAACAAGGCTCCTGCTTATAAACAGGAGCCTATCCCTCTCATTTATACTCTCTAATAAGTAGATTCTCTGAGAGGCTTTTTATATACGAAAACAAAGACCACCAAGTTATTTTTGATAACGCTCTGCACTCGCTTGGATTTCTGCTTTGGCAGCATCAGGACCTGCCCAACCAGTTACTTTTACCCATTTACCTTTTTCAAGGTCTTTGTAATGTTCAAAGAAGTGTTGAATTTGTTTTAATTCAGTTTCAGGTAAATCCTCTACAGATTTAATATTGCTGTACAGTGGGTAAAGTTTATCAACAGGTACTGCTAGTAATTTAGCGTCTTGACCTGCTTCATCTTCCATTTGTAATACACCCAATGCACGGCATTTAATTACTGAACCCACTTGTACAGGGAATGGGGTCTTAACCAACACATCAACAGGATCACCATCAAGTGATAATGTTTGAGGAATATAACCGTAGTTGCATGGGTAATGCATTGCTGTCAACATGAAGCGGTCAACAAATACTGCCCCACTTTCCTTGTCTACTTCATATTTAACAGGATCAGAATTCATAGGAATTTCAATCACAACATTGAATTCTTCAGGTAATTTAGAACCTGCAGGAACATTTGCTAAACTCATTTTTCTACCTTATAAAAAGTTGATAAAAGGGATTAAATCACCGATGACTGAACATATCACATCACCATGGTGAGCATATCTTGACCCTATTCTATTGCTTAAAACAAGTGAAGAAGGTCAAACGGTATAATACTAGCCAAACTGGCTTTGTACTGTATCAGCACTCAGTAATATGGCAAGTACTTTGCACTATTCCTTGTTGGCATGGATACCAGGAATAGGAGCGGAATCAAAAAATTCGTCATCGGTTTTCTTATCAATAATACCACGCCCTGTCTCAACCTTATTCGCAAGAAAATGATCATCCAGCTTCTTAAGGTTTTTTACATCAGGTGGTACCTCGGGATCGTTACTAGTATCTGCCGCAGCCAATACACCGCTATTATCAGTAGCTGTAATAACAGAAGAACCAGATGCCAAACGCCAATGCTGCATTGCCTCTTGAGGACGTCCTTGACGGTCATTGAGCACCCCTAATAAGGCATGAACCTTGGCATTTTCTTGGAGATGCAGACTCTTGGTCAAATAACGCTCCGCTTGCCCCCATAATTTAGCCATTAAACATAACTGACCAAGAACACATAACAACTCAGCACTATTTTCATTGACCGATAACCACTGCTGAACTTGATGAATACGATCATTAAGCTCAGAATCCGGGCATTTGACATACTGTGCTAAAAGGCGAGAATCTAATTGACGATTCAAGGCCAATTCTAATGCTTCTCGAGACTTACGGTATTCCTCTAGCTGATCATAACGGGTAGCAATGGTCAACGCCACATCTGCAATCGCTTTTTCCTCTCTACTGAGGGCTTGATAAAATGCTGTGGCCTCTTGATAGGAGGCATTGGCCATGTAAATAGTACCGTAGTGTTCCACCAAAGCATGGAACTCATTTTGCGTCAAGGCATACTTACGCAGCAACTGACGTGCCACATCAAACATTTTTAATGTATCACCTGTCTGACGGTATGCCCGTAAAAAAAGTTGTAAGACGTGAGTACTTTTAGCATCAACTGTTTTCACAAAAGCAAGATGCTCCAAAGCCGCTTGACCATTGCCCTGCTCTAGCAACAACTCTGCTTGTACTGTTGCCACCGCCGCCTCCAACTGAGGGGTAGATTGACTTTTCTGACGAGCTTCTTTTAACAAGGCATCTCGTTTATCATAATGTGCTAAATTATGTGCTGCTCTTGCCGCTGCCAAGCTCGCTACAATTTGGCGTTTAGCATCCTTAGTATGGTCAACTAAACGCAATAGATTTTTTTCAGCTTTATCACTACGCCCTTCGAGTAACTCAATCCAGCCTCTCTCAAGCAATAGAATATCTTTATCTGTATGACGTTTATCCGACCACTGTGATACTGCTTTGGGAAAGCTGAGAATCTTAGCAATTAAGCGTACCACAACATAAAACACAGCAAAAATAACCAATAAGCAAAGAATTGCTGTGAGTAAAGACATTGTACGACGCTCATCACCTGTAATAAGCATCACCACATCGGTATTGTTTCTGAGAAAGAACACTGCAAGGATTGCCAAGCCAAACAGAATTAATAATTTGATAATTGCTCGCATAGTTTTTCCCTTGTTAGTTATCTAATCGTAATTGACGGGCAAGTTGCTCTAATGCTTGCTGAGTACGCTGCAAGTCAGGTAACTGTGAAGCAACAGAAGTGCCTGCTAGCTGATGGGCTAAAGCTACAGCTTGTTGTACAACATCGACATTGGTATTGTAATAAGTTGTCAATGCATGTTCGACTTTTTGCATCGCTTCTGCCCAAATAGTTTGTTGACGTTTTAATAAGGCTTCTTGTGCAATGCTTAGTTGACGCAATGTTTCTTCTCGTAATTGCTGTACCTGTTCAACCGACATAAGTGCCACTTCTGGATTGGAGAGCTTTTCAACCTTAATTAACCCTCCTAAATCTGAACGAATCGCGTTATAAGCATCACCAGAAAATTTCTCAACATGGTTAATCGCCTTGTCTAACCACGAAGTTGTCTCTGCAGGTGTTGCCGCATTGGTCTCCTGTATTTCAGAGGATTCCACAGGCACAATCACACCCTGACCACTTTCAGCACTAACAAAAGGTGCAACTTTTAATAATTCTGAAAGCCCCTTGGTCGCTTGGAATAACTTGTCCAAATTCACGTCTGTCGAGGCTTTAAGTGTATCAATATCTTGTTCAACAGCTAAACGCACTGCTTTCCACTCATCACCACTTTGTAAAGCCAATGTTGACTCAAGTACTGCCAAGGCTTTTAAAGTGTTTTCCTTGCTCACGCGTACAGTACGCTCAAAATCAGCTGACTGATACAACTGTGTCAGATTATGCAAAGTCTGCCGTAAAGCCTGTTGTTGCTCTGATTTCACTTGCTGATCAGCCATTGCTGCCTGCGCTGCTTTAAGCTGTTCGGTAAGTTGAGCGATTTGTTGCTCTTGTTGTTTTAATGCTGCCGATAAAGAAGCTACACTAGCATCTGAGGCAGGAGTGTTTGCCACCTCAGTAGATGCACCAGCAGATGTCGTTGAGGCAGTATTATCCGAGCCTGTTGGGGGAGGTGTGGTGTTATCCGCATCTGCAGAAGGCTGTGCTGAGCTATCAGAGGCTGTAGGTGCCGCTGAGCTGTCAGAAGCTGTAGATGTTGCAGAGCTGTCAGAGGCTGTAGATGCGGCTGAGCTGTCAGAAGCTGTAGATGTTGCTGAGCTATCAGAAGCTGTAGATGTTGTTGAGCTGTCAGAAGCTGTAGATGCCGCTGAGCTGTCAGAAGCTGTAGGTGCCGCTGAGCTGTCAGAAGCTGTAGATGTTGCAGAGCTGTCAGAGGCTGTAGATGCCGCTGAGCTATCAGAAGCTGTAGGCGCTGCTGAGCTATCAGAAGCTGTAGATGTTGCTGAGCTGTCAGAGGCTGTAGATGCTGAACTACTCGTTGTATTTTCTGGTGTCGACTCTGAACCTGCAGTCATATTTGCTTTATCTGCATTATCGGCAGACGCTGAATCCGCACTGGTATTATCATTGCTCACCACACTCTCTGAGCTACCAATAAAACCTTGTTCTTTGGCATAATAATAACCGCCACCAATAAGTGCTGCCAATGCAACAATAGTCATCACTGATTTACCAACATTACCCTTTTTGGATGTACCTGCGGTATCCGTACTAGTGGAATCGTCTTGTCCATCATCACCAATCTTCTGCTCATCAAAATGAGAAACTGCCGCTTCTGCTGCCGTCTCAAGAGACGCAGCCTCTGTTGACAACTGCTCTTTTGTTTCAGCTTCAAAAGATTTATCCGAAGTACAAGGTTTCTCCTGCTCAGAGTTAAGTGATTCTGTTGAAGACTCGATGGAATTCTCAACTTTTTTTGTTGGTGCCGATGTCGCCACAAACCCCTCAAGAGCAACCTTAGCCAACTCAGAGGTCGCCGAACTATCTTGTTGATGTGTTTCTACTTGTACTAGTGGTTCATTTTCTTTCATAGCGCCTGACCCTTGTTGATGTGATATTGGATTTGACAATGTCGACTCTGTCGCACTCACGCTGACATCCTTATGTTGTTGACGTTGGCGAGGAACACGTCTCCCTGTACGATATTTATGCCGTTGTGTCATCTCAAACCCCCGAATACTATTAGTACATTTTATACGCATTTTAGCCTATTATGTCTAGATACCTAGCAATCGCACTACTTATCCGCGTATTTTCTGCTGGGACAATAGAAATATCCTGTTCTGACAGGTGAATTTCACCATGACTTAAACTAGCCATGCATTGCTGTAAAGTCATAGCGATACGTTGATGAATCACCCAAAAATGGTGTTTGCAAAGCAACGACTTATCCACCATAGCGTGTTTTTCCACATAATCACAAGATGGATGAGAAAGCCCATCAAAAATACCTAGTTGGAATAAGGTAGGCAACATCGCCTCTACCCCTTCACTACTTGTGAACAACCACTGCACGGTAGTAGACAGAGGCAAGGATTGAAAAACCTGAATTTGTTCTTTTGTCAATGTAGCAGGTACTCTTCGATACATCGGTAAAGTGACCACATCAATACCATATTTTTGACATTGTTCTTGCAACCAATCACGACCTGTTTCTGCACGCACTATCAGTATTTTATGTAGTTTTTTCAACCTATCCTGAGCCACTAAAGTATCCCACAATGCCTCAGAGTCATTACCATTTACAGGAGATATAATGTCCGATTGACCACCAACTATTTGGTACAAGTAATCACGTGTGGATTGACCTACACAAAGTAAGGCAGCATTAATAGACTTTACCAACGGGGGAAAAATTGATGTAGGGGCATTATCCTCTTTTACCCCCCTGCCACCTTGCTCAACATCGCTGTCTTTTGCGGTTGTGTGACTGGGACTTTCCCCTAACAAAGCCCTATTTGCACCTATTCCACCTTGCTCAACATAGCTGTCTTTTGCGGTTGTGTGATAATTTGATGATTGGGTTGAGTTGTTATCAGTCGCCTTGGTAAATAATTGGAAAAAGCATTCTGCCGCATAGGCACTAACAAAGAAAATGGCATCAAAAGTATGAATGTTTTCTAGCGTGAGTCTATCCTTATCAGCTAACTCTGCCCAACTAAAAGGTTTTAACGCTAAAGCAGGCATAGAAAGAATCTGTACCCTACTCTTCTCTTTACAAGAGATAGAAGAAAACTGCTTTGCAGAAATATGAGGCTGACGATTGTCAATAGAAACTTTGGACTGACAATCATCTATGGAAATATGAAGCCGACGATTGTCAATAGAAACTTCAGACTGACAATCATCTATGGAAACATTGCATAGGTTCAATAAGTCAGAAGCCAAGGCTTGATTCTTGGCTTCTGGACGGGTAAGAACAATTAGGTGGTGCATAACTTTGAGTTATTAGGAAGCCTTGGCTTGAGCGAGTGCTTGCTCTACCAATGCTTGCCCCCCTTTAGCTTTAAGTTGCTGAGCCACTTCTACGCCTAACTCTTTGGCTTGAGAAACAGGACCAGACAACTCAGCACGTAAAATCTGCTTACCATCAGTTGATGCCACCAATGCACGAATAGCTAGCATATTATCCTGTAATGTCGCATGAGCAGCCAACGGCACTTGGCAAGAGCCTCCCAATACAAAGGATACTGCTCGCTCAGCAGCTACACAGCTCTGTGTTGTACTATCAACTAATGGCTGCAATAGAGCAAACATATCTGTACGACTTTCTAAGATTTCAATGCCTAACGCCCCTTGACCTGCTGCTGGCAAACTATCGTCAATAGAAAGATAGGCACGAATACGATTAGCTAAACCGAGACGTTTTAAGCCTGCAGCAGCCAGAATAATTGCCGCATATTGCCCCTCATCTAGCTTGCGTAAACGAGTATCTAAATTACCTCGTAATGGTTTGACTTCTAAATGCGGATAACGTTCACGAATTTGAGCTTCTCGGCGAAGACTGGAAGTCCCCACAATAGCCCCAGCAGGCAAATCCGCTAGACTTGCATAGTTAGGAGAAACAAAAGCATCACGAGGATCTTCACGTTCCATCACACAGGCAAGTTGAAATGGCGATTGTAAATCCACAGGAACATCTTTAAGAGAATGCACGGCTAAATCAGCACGACCATCTAATAAGGCGGTTTCAAGTTCTTTGACAAACAATCCTTTACCACCCACCTTGGATAAGGTTTTATCTAAAATCTGATCTCCTCGTGTCGTCATCTTGAGCAACTCAACTTGGGTATCAGGATAAAGCGCAGATAATCGGGCTTGTACGTGTTCTGCCTGCCATAATGCCAAACGACTCTCTCGTGTCGCAATAACAATCTTTGATGGAATTTGCTTAACTGCCATGCTTTTTCCTATCTTCTAGCGTAAATAATTAGCTGCTACAGTAAGTACTACACCTAGAATAAATACAATACCTAACCATTGCAATAGCGATAAGTGTGTTTTTTGTTTATCCACTTGATTACTCATAACCAACCTCTTCTTACATTCGACAAACACCCACATACGCTATGGCAGTGTAGGTGATTAATACGTTACGCTGCATTTATTTGGGCCTTTTTACGTTTTGCCAGAATGAGGCCAACCACCACAACAAATAAAGCACCAATAATTTCTGCTGTTAACTTAATATTCTTAGGAATACAATGAGAAAGTGTCTCTAACTTGGTTAAGTCGCACTCAGGAATGACATTGAACCAGTTGACAATCTGCCCTTCGGTGAAAAGCCACTCAATGACTTTAACATCCGTCAAGAACATACCACCTGCAATCCAACCGAGTAAGGCACCACCACCAATCACTACAATAGGGAAACGGTCAATAAGTTTAAGCACAAGTGTACTTCCCCAAATAATAATGGGAACAGAAACCAGTAAACCAAAAATCACATAACCCATTTGGTGGTCTGCATGAGAATGTTGTGCAGCCCCTGCAATAGCGATAACATTATCTAGACTCATCACAAAGTCAGCCACGATAATGGTCTTGACGGCGGACCAAATCGTTGTACCCCCTTGAATGCTATCATGCCCCTCGTCTTCAGGAAGCAAGAGTTTGATACCAATCCATAGTAACAATACACCACCGACCACTTTAACAAATGGAATTTGAAGCAATTCCATCGCTACAAAAATCAATGCAATACGCATAGCAATGGCACCTGCAGTCCCCCACAGAATACCTTGCATACGTTTGGATTTTTCTAAATTGCGTGAAGCCAATGCAATCACAACAGCATTATCACCACCGAGTAGAATGTCGATCATGACAATACTACCCACTACACCCCAGTGAATTGATTCAAACCACTCTAACATGTCCTTCCTTTAAAGCATCGATAAGAGAACAAATACCCTTAAACATAAGGGACTATCAAACGCTATAGTTTACCTTAAAAACCTCAAATATACGTGCAATAACACAGTATGTAACTGTTTTTTAGATTAATGAATAAAAAAGCCGCCACTACGTTAGTAATGACGGCTTTGTCGAAAGAAGTTAAATTATTAAAGAATAGACTTCAATAATTTACCCATTTCTGATGGATTGCGTGTTGTCTTGATACCGCACTCTTCCATCACAGCTAATTTAGCTTCTGCTGTATCGGCACCACCAGAAATCAAGGCACCTGCGTGACCCATGCGTTTACCTGGAGGCGCTGTAACACCAGCAATAAAGCCAACGATTGGTTTTTTCATGTTGTCTTTAGCCCATAAAGCTGCATTCACTTCGTCTGGACCACCGATTTCACCAATCATGATAACGGCATCAGTATCTGGGTCATCATTGAACATCTTCAATACATCAATGTGTTTAAGACCATTGATTGGATCACCACCAATACCCACCGCAGAAGATTGACCTAAACCTAGTTCAGTTACTTGAGCCACTGCTTCATAAGTCAATGTACCAGAACGTGAAACGATACCGATACGACCTTTGCGGTGAATATGACCAGGCATAATACCGATTTTGATTTCGTCAGGCGTGATTAAACCTGGGCAGTTAGGACCTAATAACAAGGTTTTGCTATTAAGCTCACGCATACGATTGCGCACTTCTAACATATCACGAACAGGAATACCCTCTGTGATACAAATAGCCAAATCTAACTCTGCTTCAACAGCCTCTAAAATCGCTGCTGCAGCACCAGCTGGTGGCACGTAAATCACAGAAACAGTCGCACCTGTCTCTGCTTTAGCTTCTTTAACTGTACCGTAAATAGGTACACCTTCAAAGTCCTCACCTGCACGTTTTGGATTTACACCAGCCACGAAGCATTCTTTACCGTTGGCATACTCGCGGCACATACGAGTGTGGAATTGACCAGTTTTACCAGTGATACCTTGGGTAATCACTTTGGTGTCTTTATTGATAAGAATAGACATTGCTTAATTCCTTATTTCTTTGCTGCTTCAACAACTTTGGTTGCCGCTTCAGCCATCGTATCAGCACTGATAATAGGCAAACCAGAGTCAGCCAACATTTTCTTACCGAGTTCTTCGTTAGTACCTTTCATGCGAACAACAAGAGGTACACTCAAGTTTACGGCACGGCAAGCTTGGATAACACCCTCAGCAATCACGTCACAACGCATAATACCGCCAAAGATATTCACAAGAATCGCTTTAACGTCTTTGTTCTTCAACATGATTTTGAAAGCTTCGGTCACTTTTTCAGCAGTTGCACCACCACCCACATCTAGGAAGTTGGCAGGCTCACCACCGAACAATTTAATCGTATCCATAGTTGCCATCGCAAGACCAGCACCATTTACCAAGCAACCGATATTACCATCAAGTTGGATGTACGCAAGGTCAAACTTACTTGCTTCTACCTCGGCAGGATCTTCTTCATCTAAGTCACGATAAGCCGTGATTTCTGGATGACGGAATAACGCATTAGAGTCAAAATTAAATTTAGCGTCTAACGCACGGATACCACCGTCACCAGTCAAAATCAATGGGTTAATTTCCGCTAAAGAAGCATCTGTATCCCAATAAGCTTTGTATAATTTTTGGAACTGATCTGCTGCTTCAGCCACAGAAGCCTCAGGGATACCAATACCACGAGCAAGGCTTTCTGCATCAGCCTGTGTCAAACCAGTAGCAGGATCTACAAACACTTTAAGAATTTTCTCAGGTGTTTTAGCGGCCACCTCTTCAATTTCCATACCACCTTCACTAGATGCCATTACGCACACACGTTGTGAAGCACGGTCAGTAACGATACCGACGTAGTATTCTTTCTTAATATCTGCACCCTCTTCAATCAATAAGCGACGTACTTTTTGACCTTCAGGACCTGTTTGATGGGTAACAAGTTGCATACCCAAAATTTGTGAAGAAAGCTCACGAACTTCTTCAATAGAACGTGCTAATTTAACGCCACCGCCCTTACCACGGCCACCGGCATGGATTTGGGCTTTAACTACCCAAACTGGGCCGCCTAATTGTTCGGCTGCTTTAACAGCTTCATCAACAGAAAAGGCAGGAATGCCGCGAGGTACATTCACACCGAATTTCTTGAGAAGCTCTTTGCCTTGATACTCATGAATCTTCATAGATAACCTATAAGAATTGAATAAACCCTTAATACTAAGGACACTGGTTAAAAGAAAAACTGCTGTAGCGATTAATTTCTGAGAAATTTAATCAACAACTCAGCATTGTAACATAGCTTGAAAAAAAACAAATGTCTTAAATGTTTCAATGTGGAACATCAGGGAAAAAAGACTCTTTTAAATGACATTGAAAGTGCACACTAGCATAAACAAGTCAATAGCAATCAAATTTGATTTTAATAGCGATGACATCAAAAACGGTGTAGACACTTCTGCCTACACCGCCCATATGGAGTAATAAAATCTACGCTATCCTCTTAGAATCGGTAACTTACTCTTAAGTTACCGCCAATTTCCTTGCGTTTGCCTGTATATCCTCTAACATTGATATCCGCTGCCCAACCAGACTTCTCTGTTGGCAAGACACGTAAACCCACTTCTGCCATGCCAGATGTTCCTTTAAGGCTTGGGGCTGCGATTGGCAATCCAAAAGTCGTTGCAGTTGCTTTACCTCCCATCTCTTGCTCTACAGCAAGTCCTACATAAGGGGTCACTCTATCAGTTAGCTTCCAATGCAAACGACCTCCAGCACGAATACGTTGAGACTCTACAGAATCAAACGACAATTTATCTCCTGTCGTCGTCACCACATCCTTACCATTCAAGCGTGAGTACAAGTATTTTGCATAAACCTCTGAACCTAGCTTGTCATTAAGCTGCCATTCATACCCCAATCCCACATGAAAACTGAAGTAAGCTGCATTAGCTTTGTACGATGCGACTCGGCCAAAACCATCGACTAAACCACTGTCAAATTGATTACGCGCTTGGCCTGCTCTTACACTACCCTCAGCATAAAAACCACTGCGAGCATCAAAACGTGCCAATAAACCACCGCCACTATAATCAACCGTACCGTTACCCACTCCACCTTCAATCACATCATTGTAGGTATCATAGCGGCTACGTCCCGCTTCAAAGAATGCACCGACAGTTAAATCACCTTTATCTAAGTGAAAACCTCTTACTAAACCCACAATCATAGAGGTATCTCTTGTATCAATGTGAGAGCCTGTGTCATAACGCCCTTTAATGCCTGAAGCAATACCAAAACCTTTCCATTTAGCAAAGCGTTCTTTAACAAGTTTTGCTTCTGTAATACCTTGTCCTGCAAGTAGGTCACCTGCTCTGATAGTTGCTAACGCACCAGCCAAATATCCTTCACTGAATGTTTTAGCCTCAGGTTTTACATGTGAGGCAACGACAGGAACAGGCGTTTCAGCAATTGGTTGTGAAACTTCAGGTCCTGATGGTTGCTCTTCTGTCTCAGGTTCTGGTTCTGGCTCAGGAATAACAGGTGGTTGCGGTTCTTCTGCACCAATTAATCTATCCACCAATAAATAAATTTTATTAGGTTCTTGCTTAACAATGGTTTCTGTTTCTAAAGTTACCCCTTGTTGCACCATAAGTGTTTGGTCTTTATTGCCGAGTGTGCCGTTAATAGTATCAGCATCAATCAAGTAAATCTTATCACCCACATTTAATGCTCTCGGACTACCTGCAAAGCTGACAGATTGAATTTCCGCGTGTTTATTGGCATCTGTTGGACTATCTAGTAATAAATCAGTTGTTGTCAAGGCTACACTTTCATTAACCACATGACTTTCAGGTAATACGAATTGGTAGTATTGGAAGTTACCAACAGAACCTAATTTGCTAGTACCCGTATAGTTATCCAAAACTAAAGTATTCCCTGTGAAAATATCCGCGCTAACGGCTTTGGAGAGTAATGCTGGAGGAACATAAGCACCAGAAACTATCGCATTATCTAATACTGGCGCTGATGACAAAATGACTTTATTATCTGTAAGTTTTAATGTCGTTTTACTCAAGTCGGAACCACCAGCATAAACACCAGCAACAAATTTAGCAGGAACGTTAGTACTCAACAATACCTGATTGCCTGTAGCTGTCAGCTCTTGCGTGTCTCCAGTGGGTGAGCCCAAAATTGCTCTTGCTCCAAATATATTGTCGATAGGCTTAGAAAACTGACCTCCAGAAATTTCAACAGTATTACGATTCAACTCAGCTTTATTTTGTGCAGAATAAGATGCTGCACCATCAACAATGCTCACAGCACCCCATGTTCCTCCTGAAATTTTCACACTATTTTCATTCAATGCGTGTTCTACGCTTTGCGATTGTACTACTGCCCCCCAGATAGGTCCTATTTTCTCTGATTGCCCTCCAGAGATAACAACACTATTCTGACTAGCTACAACTATCCCTGTCGATGTTCCCCATACAAAACCACCCATAAAAGAAGGACTTAAAGGATTCAATACTCCTCCCTGTGGAGTAGAATCACCACGAGCAATAAATTCCCCTCCTGAGATGTCTACTTTATTCCCCACTATATTCGTTCCCTGACTTCCTGATTGAACATTTGCCCCAGTCACTTGGGATAAGTCAGTAAAAGTACCCCCTGCAATTTTCACCGCATTATTCTGTGCTGTTGTTTTAGATTGTGCTGCACTAGAAGTAATGCTTGCACCGATGATACCATTCAATAGATTATTAAAATTACCCTGTTGAATAGATACTCTATTATTGTTTGCTATTAAAGATGCTATTCCATCTCTTCCTGTAGAAGCAGAAACTTCCGCGCCTAAAATCTTAGCGACCAACTGGTTTTTTCCTCCTGCCGCCCATATGTCATAAGTAAAACTTCCATTATGAATATCAACTTTATTATTTTCGGCCAACACACTCACACTAACTGCCTTTTTACCATTGGCACTAACACTCCCCCCTGTAATGGATCCGTTACGAATCTTTGTAATGGTTGCCTGCTCAATTAGAACGCTATTATTGCTAGAATGCACATCAATAGCCCCTGTCTGTGCAGATGGTGTAGAAACGTATATGGAACTTCCCACCATATTTTGTTGATTATGTGAAATAAGATTATTTACGATAACCTGATTATTGTCCGCTTTCACTACTGCATTCACAGCAGACTCATCCGCCTTATCGTACAAGTAGACATAACTACCAAATACTGAAATTTGTTTTGTAGTGGGTTCTGCTGGTTGTATCTGAGCACTATCGCTTAGCACAACTTTGTTGTTATTACTTATAGCATTGGGATTACCGTCGTGCTCAATACGAGCAGCTCCTATTGGACATGCTTGTTCTGTCACCGCCAAAGGACAAGTTATCGCTTCTTGGATATTAAGAGTATAACCGCTGACCTCTGCCATGCTGGCGGCAGGATTACTCGCCACATCACTTCCGTCTGCCCCCGCTAATTCAACGTTAGCAAATAACCGACCATGCTTCACTGGCTTACCCCTGAATAAATCAGGACCTTCTGTGATAGGCACTATCGTTGGTGTATTGACTGTATAAGTCTTAGTATCTTGATCTGCTGTATTCGCTACAGCAAAGACTGGCACCGCCCCTAGTATTGCGGTGGTCAAAGTAGATAAATAGAACTTTTTACCTAAATAATTATCTTTTTTATTCGAAATAATATTGAATAATTGACTTGGTTTTTTCATTAATGATTCCTTTATTATCCTACTGATTTAAGGCATTACTACTCGCCTTAGCTGCTTAAGGTAACAAAAAAAAAAAAAACAAGTCAATGTGTTACAAATAGAATATTGCAACAAAAAATAAACAAAAAACTTTCTTGTCTGAAAAGGATTCTCTTTTCTTAACCCTCCCCAACTGGTCAATAATACATCAACAGCAGATAATCATTTTTTATACCACTCCGGATAAAACTCTTTCACCGCTCCTGAATCCAAACGCAAGGCGTGACAACCTTCTAATTGAAAGGGTTTTCTTCCTAAATGTTGGTCTTTTTGATTTCTTTGCTTAGAAAGGCTTTGGACAAATACCGTCGGTAACAGAGCCACCAACTCTGACATATGTGTGCAACCTGCTGTTTTAGCAAATTTTTCCTTTACTTTTTGGCGAAATCCCCTTAGCAAATGCATACCGACTAATTGCTGATAAGCCTCACTAATGCTATAACAGGATTGCTCATAAGGGGCAGCAACATACTGCGCTTGGGCAGCCACAATCTCCCCTGCCTCCGTCACTGTAATACAAATTTTCATATCATGAACAGCATCACCTGCGTGCATGACCTTGCCGTTTTTCTTGGTAAAGTCGTAGGCCTTAACGTCTAATAAAGTCGCTTCTAAATCCCACAAACCATCCTCACGCAAGAACGAGTCCATTTGGATTTTGCGTGTATGTATGGGCGTGCGATTCACCTTATTTCTCCATGGTTGCTATAAAAGTTTTCATTAAAATTTACCTAAAACTTCTTAAAAAACAAAGTTTCAGTCAAACTTAACTGAAACTCTATTCAAAATAAAAAATCTCGGTAAAAATCATACCAAAACCCCATAAAAAATAAAGTTTCAGCAAAAATTTAACTGAAACTTTACAACACTAAACCATGGCATATTATAGGTACGAAAAAGTCTACATATCAGGAGAAGTGAAGGATATCACCTCTCCCATGCTCTATTTCAAAACGGCTACAAACCTAGAATCTAAACTTCACACCAGCATTGACACGGTATTTCTCTTGGAAGACTTTTTTGCTGCTGCGCTCCACTTCCGCATAAAGCTCGTACGAGGACGTCGTCCAGCTACCTCCTACACCATACGTCATATACCCACCATGATAATCATTAGCAATCCGATTCGTACGGTTATACACCAAGGTCGGCTTACCCTTAAACTCATGATAATACATCGCCTTGGCATATAGACTTAATGCGGACTCTGGCGAACGTTTCACATACTCCACCAACAACCCTGTACGACCGATTAAGCTGTCGTACGCATTAGCATGACCTTTTAAGCCTGAACTTGCCGTAAAGTCCATCTTGCCATAACGGGTATAACTAAGTTGTGCCTGTGGCTCAATAAACCAAGTCCCTGGCTCCTCTGTCTGCACACTCGAAGCCTGTAATGCCCCTTGACGCAGTGCAAAACGCTTACCCAACTCCACTGATAAGCCCCACTGTGTCTGATGAACGCCCTCAGCCTTTACCGCTTTCGTGCCTGCCGCATTATGTGTGGATAAATCCCCTTTATAGCGACCATAACGTCCGACAATATCTATATAAGCACTACCCAGCTTCTGAGTAAGGTATGCACCTACACCATAATAACCCCCTTTGACTTTACCATTATGATACGTAGACTTGCTATTAAAGTAACTGCCATAGAGTCCCAGATAGGTGCGGTAATCTTGACTTGGATGACTCCATGCTTCTATATAACGGTCTACCCCAAACTGCACCCCTGTTATATCGGTATCGGTCTTAGGAAGATGGCGTGTGCCTCCCATCTTAAAGCCTGCTTTCAATACCTTAATCCAAGGACTAGTCCCCTCTTGGAATAAGGCCAAATGATGTACATCACCTAAACGCTGACGCAATGTTTGCTGATCACTCAATCCCACCAAATATGCATCACTTAGCAAGACCTGTCCACCTTTAGCTGCTGGCGATAAGCGAGGAGCTGAATAACGCTTAGGCTTTGGAGGCTCCTCTGGCGCAGAAGGCTCTTCTGGCGCAGAAGGGTGTTCTGGTTGGCTTGGTTGTTCGGGTTCTTCTGGCTTTTCTGATAGAGCGTATAAATACCAGTCTCCCTTCTCTGCACTAAAACTCTGATTAACTTCAAAACGATTGGCATTTACCGTATCTGCATCACCCACTTGGTAAACGTAGGGACCAATTTCTACATCTTGAACCGCCTTAAAGGTTGCGCTAAACTGCGAAACAGGATTCGACGCTGTAACCACAGAATCAACAACTTTCACAGGAGCATAGGGATTTACCCCTTCTGCTGCTGAATTATCTTGAATATCTAAGAAATGCGAGCCTTCACTTGATTTCACAATTTGAATGTACTGTGCTTTACCTGCGGCCACATCGGTATTTAACTGAATAACCCCTCCATCCCCTACTAAGTTGAGCATATAAAGCGAAGGTTTTGTATGGTAGTCGTCAGGGTTGTTCACTTTAAATTCACGTACATTTACAATACCTCCAGACTCCATATGCAAGGTATCCAGAGAGGAGGCTGTACCAGAAGTAGTATCCCATCTTGCCCCATTCTTCAGCATAATATTCACTATTCCTTTCTCTTGCTGCCGAGTGACCATTTTATTATCCGTCCTCACTCTCATGACACTATCACCTGTATCTAAGGTAATCCCCACTAAGCCTCCATTGGTGGCTACCACTGCACCAAGTTCTCCGCCGTCTATTTGTTGCCTTGCTCCCCCATTACGATTGACAAGAATCTTAGCTTTTTTTCCACTTGCTACAAGCAAACCATTTTGTCCTGAAGCTCCACTAGAAAAAGCATTCTCTCCATCCAAATAAATATAGGCTTCAGCGGTACCACTTGAATTAGTTGTCTGTGCCCAAATCGTTGGTTGTCTGACAACTTCTGTTTGGGTCATGGTTAATCCATTACTAATTGTCAATGTCGCCTTACCAGAAAGCGAAGCCCATACACTAATAGGACGTTGATTACTCCCCGAAGCAATAGTACTCAACTCCAAAGAATCTAGGGTTACGTTTCTTTCTGCCCCACCTTCACTGCCAATAAAAATACCATAAGCAGAAGACCCTTTTACATCAACTTTAGTTTTACCTTTAACAGTTAACTTAAAATCACCCTTAATATTGCTATTCCACCCCGTCCCACCTACCAAGGACTCGTCGTGAGAAATAAACAACCCTTTACTAACACCTTGACTGCCCCATGCCTTTAAATCTAAAGCATATTTATCCGTAGCAAAATTGTCCGAACCGATAGTGAGATTAACACTCCCCCCTGCTGGCTGAATAATATTCTCAAAAGCACTCACTCCATTTGAAATTCCAGAAGAATACACATGACTTTTTACACCTTCTACAATCTGTCCGTCTAAACGTGAATCATTAATATCTAGAAGAATTCCTTTAAGTGAACCTGGCTGCTCTGGCACATCAACCGCTAATGCACCCAACATTTCTAGCTTAACATAAGAGCTATTCTTCGCCGAAACCTCAAAACCTCTACTTCCATTACCCTGAGATGGATTGGCTATCCCTACATCAAAAGAAAGAGTCTTTCCGCTAGCATTCTTTATAGTCACCTCAGATGCCTTATTCTCAAAATAAGCTCCCCACGTAGTACCACTTTGGCTTCTAGTACGAATACTAACATCTCCCTGAAAGTCAAATATTGCTTTTGATTGACCCTTTCCTGTTTGATATATCCCTCTGTTAGACAATTTGTCCTGTTGAGCATTCATCGTTATCGAAAGCCCATCTTTAGCGATAAACTCTGCAGTACCCCCCTTGTCTCCCTGCAGATATATCCCTATTGAGTTATTAGAAAAAGGATTAAGACCAGTAAGATTGCTTCCAGTAGTCCGCTTATCGCTAATCACAGCATTCACTGATTTTTCTAATGATAGTTGCTTCGTACCTGCGCTAGCAGTCTGATTTACCGAAAAAGCAACAATTCCAGGATACGCAGTGGCAGAAGAACACCCAGAAGAAGAACAAACCGATCGATTTGATACATATTTTACATCATCTGTAATAGCCTCTAAATCCATCCATAGTTCCGCATTAACCACTGCGTTAGAAGCCTCTCCTACCTCTATGGCACGCATACCTTTATCCCCACTATGTCTGCCACTATTGCGCGTAATCAGTGTCAATGACCCTGTTGAAGATAATGTGGGTAGTAATGCAGGACTTGAACTCGCTCCTATACTAGCTGCAGTACTTCTACTACCCCCTAACTTAATAAATACTCCATCATTAGGATTATTACCACCATCCCAACCAAGCACCGTTCCTCCTTCAAAACTCCACTGTTCTATTGTAGGAATAGCAAAATCCTTCCACTGATTTTGTGTTTGTGTATCTAACGAGTACTCCTCTGCATAAACAGGAAAGATACCAAACGACATCAAAATACTCACTGACAGTAATTTTCTATTAAAACGATGAGAAAGATAAGATGTTCTTCCTAAAATGTGGGACTTCATTGTTTTCATAATAAACCTTTTTTGTTACTAAGAAATAACCTTAAACCCGATAAGGTTTTATGGTCTATATCAATTGTAACGAAAAAACAATCAAGATGTTACCAAAAAAAACGATTCTTAATAAGAAAATTTTAAACTTGAAAACAAGGGATAAAAATGAGAAAAATACGAGCGAGGAGAGAATTTTTATCTTGCAAAAAAGAGGTATCTCGCTCTTAAAAAACGCGATACCTCTTTCCCTCTCCAACCATATTGAGTCGATAATATGCCGCTATCCCTTATCCTTATGGCTTTAACAACCAGTCAATAAGGTTAATAGCACGAATCCCTTCATATCAGAGGAATAAACTTTACGTACAAATTGCACAAAAGCTTTGGGCTATGAAGTCTCCCTACAATTAGCAAACAACTTATGCTTCTGGAGAGGTGACTGGAATCACATCTCCCTCATGCCACTCAAACACAGCAATAGACTCTACATGAGCGGTATGAGGGAACATATTGACTACACCAGCACAAACTAAACGATAACCGCCTTGTTTGACTAATACACCCGCATCACGCGCCAAGGTAGCTGGATTACAGGAAACGTAAACAATACGCTTAGGACGTTCATTCTCCGTGAGTTGTGCTAGGGCCTTGGCAACTGCAAAAGCCCCCTCTCGTGGTGGATCAATCAACATACGGTCAAAATATCCCAAATCACGTAGCCACTGTACATCGACCTCAAACAAATTCAACGTAGAGAAAGATGTCTTATGGTTTAGTCCATGTTCTGCCGCTGCAGCTAACGCTCTATCGGTCAGTGCAGAACTACCCTCAATCCCCACTACCTCTTGGGCTTGTGTGGCTAGCGGCAACGTAAAATTCCCCAAACCACAGAATAAATCAGCCACCCTATCAGTTGGTTCCACCGCCAATAAAGACAATGCTTTCGCAATTAAACTACGGTTAATAAAATAGTTAACCTGTGTAAAATCACTTGGTTTATAGTGCATACGCAAACCAAATTGCGGTAATGCGTACGCCAAGCGATTCTCATCGGCTGGATTCAGTGGTTTTAACGTATCAGGCCCTTTGGCTTGTGTCCACCATACCACATTATGCTGTGCGGCAAACTGCTCTAGTAGAGCAATATCCTCAGCAATCAGTGGTTCCATATGGCGTAATGCCAATACCACACAGGAATCACCTACAGCCACCTCAATCTGTGGCACATCCTCTTTAATCGTCAAACTACCGATTAACTCACGCATAGGTGCAAGCAAATCAGAAACGATTTTGGGCAAAACTAAGCATTCGGTCATATCGACAACATAATGCCCTCTTTTTTCTCTAAAACCAATAAGTACAGCGTCTTTCTTACGCACATAACGTACCGATAATCTTGCACGGAAGCGATACCCCCAGGTAGGGCCATAAATCGCTGGTAATACTTGAGGAATTTTTAACCCTGCAATATGTTTAAAATTATCTTCCAAGGTTCTTTGTTTAACAGCTACTTGTGCTGATGGCTCTAGATGTTGCATCGCACAGCCACCACAGACGCCATAGTTTGGGCATTGGGGTTCTACGCGCATAAAGGACTGTTTAAGAATACGCATAGTATGGGCATTATCAAAAGAGGATTTTTTACGATAAACATTGGCCTCAACCAACTCACCGGGCAATGCTCCCTCTACAAAGACCACCTTACCATCTCGGCGAGCAATACCTCTAGCCTCATTATCCAATGACTCAATCGACAAAATCTCAGACATAATTTTCCTTTATGCAATCTATTCTGATGAATTCGCTATTTTAAATTTTTTCATGGAAAAGAAGAAAGAGATTTATCACAGAAGCTAAAAATTTATGCAAAAGACAAAGGAATTGATTATTGCATTGGCAATATCACAGAAGCTAAAAATTTAAAGGGGTTGATTATTGCATTGGCAATATGAGTTACTGCAAAAAATAATCAAAAAAAACCTCGGTATGAAACCGAGGCCAAACAGGGAGAGGAAAGTTTTAAATGAAGGGAAAATTTGAATAAGCTATTTGCTATCAAACTGTAGTTGTATTATGCATCAAGGTCTGTTTCAAAAGTATTTCACATTGGGACGAAAATATTTCATTGAATTTCACCTTGACTACTCTACTAAAATCAATCTCCTCTTGCTAAAGCAAGGAAATTCCTACTGCGTCTAACGATACTACTTGTTAGCTCATTTCGCTCTATCAGGGCTGAACAACAGCCCTGAAAAAAGTTAAAAAGGAGAAATTATTTACTACCATCCTTGACAGCTGGTTGCTCACTATGATGGTGCTTTGCCTGATCGCCATCTTTGGGAGCCTTTCTGTGTTGTTCTACAAACTTATCCATACGCTCTTGTTTGTTTTTCAAGGATTGTGTGACTTTAATTTTTTGGTCTTTATCCAAGCTATCCCAGAAAGCAAGTACTTTCTCACGGATTTTAACCTTGCCCTCGGTCATCTCTTTATGGAATTGTTCGCCATTGTCAAGTAATGCTTTTAAATCCACAATTTCTGCTGAAAGCAATGATTTACGCTCTTCTCGGATTTGTCTATCAACTGTTTCGCGGCGGTTGAGTGCTGCTTGCTGTGCGTCTTTAACCTCGTCAAACTTAGCTTTTTGAGCTTCAGTTAAATTAAGGCTTTTGATAAGTTTGGGACTAAACAAACCAAACCCCTCATGGCGATTATCATGTTTAGGCATCTTTTGGCTAAACTCTGCTTTGGGGGCATCTTTGGAAGTATCTTGGGCATAAGCACCGCCTGCCAAACCAAATGCTAAAGCACTAGTGAGTAATAAGTTTTTTAATGTTGTGGTCTTCATAATGTACTCCTTTGTGACATGAAGATTTATCGTTGGGTACATTATGGAGGCATTGTCATTTCAAATGTATTTCATTTCAGCGTGGATTATTTCATCGCATTACTCACCACAGCTTCTCGAAACCTACTGTATTAAAACGCCGTGCTACAGCCCTTTATCCCAAGTATCAAGATACTCTTTCCAATGGGGTTTATCAATCTGACTCAGGGATTCTCGCACTAAATCAATCTCCTCTTGATAGGAAACTTCATCTAGCTCTCCTTTCATCAAACGATAGCGACAAAACACCAACCAGGTATTGACTACATCAGTTTCACAATAGCCACGTACTTCATCTGCTCGCCCTTCTTGCCATGCTGTCCAGACTTGGGAACCATCCATGCCCAATTTACCAGGGAAACCACATAGTTTGGCTAATTGATCAAGCGGAGCATTGGCACGCCCAGTGTAGCCAGCCAACACATCCATCAAGTCTAGATGGCGTGAATGATAGCGACTGAGGTAGTTGTTGTACTTGAAATCACGGTTGTTCTCTCCAGTGTCCCAATAGCAAGGTGAACTAATACCATGAATCAAACTACGGTAATGCAATACAGGTGCATCAAAACCTGTGCCATTCCAGCTAATTAGTTGTGGCGTATAAAAATCAATTGTTTTGAAAAACTGACGAATCATGGTTGCTTCATCAGCCTCATCACTTCCTAATGTTTTAACGCGAAAACCGTTGTCATCTCGGAATACACATCCAATAACAGCAACTTTTTGAAGATGATGTGGCAAAAAAGTTGAGCCGGTCTTCTCTAGGCGTTCAGCAAGTATTTGTTCTACAAACTCTGTATCGCTGAGTGACTCTGCTGGCTCATGTAAGGCACGTAGACCCTTTACATCAGGAATTGTTTCTAAGTCAAATACCAAATAAGGAATCATATCCTCCTCCTCTATGAGAAAACACCACCTTTTAATGTAGTAAAAGAATCTTTATTGCCTATGAGGGCTAGTCTTACAAGACACAAACAGCACCTAGTCATCCTAAGTGCTGCCTTGTGTATATAGCGGACTCTCCTTTTACCAAAACTAGGTTAATGTGGTAAGTAGGCTTGTGGGTTAACTGGTCGTCCATTACGACGAATCTCAAAGTGCAAACGAGGCGATGAGGTATCTGATTGACCTAACTCAGCAATGGTTTGTCCTTTGGAAACTCGTTGGTTTTGTTTGACTAATAATTTGCTGTTATGTGCATAAGCGGAAATAAAACCATTACTATGGGTAATCAAAACTAGATTACCTAAACCACGCAAACCGTTGCCTACGTAGGAAACCTTACCATCGGCAGCAGCTTTGACTGGGTCGCCAATTTTACCTGCAATATCAATACCTCTAGTGCTGGTGGAGTATGCAGTGATAATATTGCCACGATATGGCCAACCCCATGAAACAAGATTAGCATCTGAAGCTCTAGTGCTAGTGTCAGCATCTGCAAAAGCCCCTGAAGTTACTCCAGAAGGACGGCTAACAGGCGTTTTGCTACTACTGCTGCCACTGCTGCCTCCGCCACCAACACGGATGCGTTGCCCTACTTCAATCTGTGATGGGTTTGAGATATTATTCATGCTAAGCAAGCTCTTAACAGATACACCGTAACGACGAGCAATACTATAGAGTGTATCACCCCGTTGAACCACATAAGTCCCTGCAGATGCTCCACCTGAACTGTATCCTCCCACGCTACTAATAGGTGCCTTATGAGAGCTACCACAACCTGCCAACACTAACACCGATAAAGCTACACCACAAAAATAAGACTTTTTCACACTCATAGTAAACTCAAATATTTATAACAATCTAAACATGACCACCCCAGTTATTCAGCGCTGAATTCCTGGGCGAAGCGGCACAAAGCGTGTCGCCTCAAGTTCTTGTCGGGCCCACTCCTGAGCACCTTTACGCTCAATTAAAACAAGCTTTTGTTGTTGTTCACCTTCAGGCGCAATCAGCCTACCACCAACACTTAATTGTGACAGCAAAGCCTGCGGAATAGATAGTCCTGCAGCAGCAATCACTATCGTATCAAAAGGTGCCTTATCTGGCAAACCCAACATTCCATCTCCAAAAATAAATTGGATAGGAGGTAATCCAATAATCCTAGCCGCATTACGTTTTGCTAATTCATGCAACCCCGCAATGCGCTCAATGGAATAGACTTCTTTAAAAATACAAGCCAACACTGCCGCTTGATAGCCACATCCTGAACCAATTTCCAACACTCGCCCAGCCTCTCTGTCTTGGATAGCAACAGAAATCATACGAGCCACTACTGAAGGCATGGAGATAGTTTGTCCATAGCCTATAGGCAATGCGGCATCTTCATACGCTCTAACCGCCGTACCAGGATCCATAAACAGGTGGCGTTGCACTTGTATCAAGGCACGCAAAACCCGCTCATCAGTGATTCCTTTCTCTGTACGCAGGCGTGCTACCATATTGATGCGTAACTGGTCAGAATTTAACCCCTCATTACGAGATAATACACTTTTTACTTGCGTTCGTATGGTTTCCGAGGGACTTACACCAATTAATTTATTGCCTCGCATAATGCGGGTATTGCTGTTTTGCGAAAGCCCTGATAGCTTATGCAACAACTGAGAAGCTGGTCTGACCGTCCTCACTGCCATATTCCCAGGGAGCAAGCGTGCATTGCTATTGGCAGGGGTGATTTTCAGTTTCTTGTTCATTTGCCCTCATCAATCCATTGCTGTGTTTGCGCAATTTGATCGAAATGTGTTAAATCTAAACGCAAGGGGGTAATAGAAACACAACCCTGCTGGATAGCCATAAAATCCGTATCTTCACCCAAGTCAAGAATTTCACCTACAGGACCAATCCAATATAAAGTTTCTCCATGAGGGCTAGGAGTCTTAATCACTGGCTGGCTGGGGTGGCGTCTACCTAAACGTGTAGCACGAATATTGGCAAAATCATGATGTGGCAGCGGCGGAATATTGACATTTAACAACGTTGTGCATGGCTGAGGATGAGCAATTTGATGTTGTACGATTTTATTTGCAATCTCTACTGCTGCCTCAATATGCGGCCAATTACGCTCTGTCAATGAAAATGCAATAGAAGGCACTCCAAACAAATACCCCTCTGTAGCTGCTGCTACTGTCCCTGAATAAAGAGTATCTTCGCCAAGATTAGCTCCATTATTGATACCCGACACAACAAGGTCTGGTTTGAATTCCAGCACCCCTGTCATCGCCACATGCACACAATCACTGGGAGTGCCATTCACATAGTAAAAACCATTGGCGGCTTGTTTGAGCCATAAGGGGCGATTCACACTAAGAGAATTAGATGCACCACTGTGATTGACTTCAGGGGCAAATACGGTTACATCCGCCCATGCGGAAAGAGCCTGGTAAAGTAACTCCAAGCCTTTGGCCGTATAACCATCATCGTTTGCAAGTAAGATACGTTTTCGCATAATGAAGCAAGAAAAAATGATGCCGTTATTTTAACTTCAATTAAGTCTTGAAAACAATTTCTAATGACAAAAATGGTGTTTTTATCTAATTACACTATCAAACTAGACTGTTTACAACAAAGATATGAGATGTGGACTGCTTTACAATCCTTATGTTAGAATGAAAGGTTGTATCAAACAGGGATATGCTTAGGCTTTCTCTATGGTGATACCCTATTTGGGCAGGACTTATCTATTGTGCGTGTAAGGTAAACTGTACTAGTCAACCAGTTAGCAGCACAAACTCTTCGAGGTGAGCTAACAATCCGTACCGTTAGGCACAGTAGGAATCCTCTTTCACTGCGTAGAGGAGGATGACAAACCTAGGAACCATTTACAATAAGGCATTTTAGTACCCAAATATTTTTGTCGTACTCAATATTTTTTACGGGGATGTATCGTGGAATTCTCAGCAATCATGCTTTATACCGTTATCGGTGCTGTATGTGCTTATTTAATCGGCTCCATTCCTTTTGCTATTGTCACAAGCAAATTGTTTGGTTTGCAGGATCCCCGTCAATTCGGATCTGGTAATCCTGGAGCAACTAATGTTCTACGCAGTGGCAACAAGACAGCAGCAGCCCTTACTCTGGTTGGTGATGCCCTAAAAGGTTGGATTGCTGTATTTATTGCCCAAAAATATACGTCTCTACCTGATGTAGGAATTGCAGTTGTTGCTCTAGCTGTTTTTTTGGGACATATTTATTCAGTTTTTTTAGGTTTTAAAGGGGGCAAAGGTGTTGCCACAGCTATTGGGGTATTAATTGCTCTAGATGCTACACTGGCCTTGTCGTTAGTCGGTATTTGGTTGCTTATGGCGATATTATTCCGTTATTCATCACTTGCCGCCATTGTAGCTGCTTCAGTGGCCCCAATTCTCTACCTCATTATGAATTTGCAAAGTGTGCACTATAGCAATGCTATTTTTATTGCTATCTTATTCATGAGTGCTATGCTTGTGTATAAACATAAAACCAATATTGAAAAGCTACTAAAAGGAACTGAATCTAAGATTGGTGGAAAAAAGAAAGATAAATTGGCCACCCATGTTGCCCCTAGCACCCATGCCAAAGGGCGTAAACATCACAAATAGCCCCCTATTTCGTCAAAAGATTCCTTTTTACAGTTCTTCCAACGGCCACCGTGGACGCACACTGCCATCATAGTGTACATGATGCAAATCACATAAACCTGCTTTGATGCGTTCACTTGCTGCATGAGCAATCATGGCACCATTATCCGTACAAAGATTCAGTGGGGGAAAATACACTGTACCGCCAAGCTTTTTCATTTGAGAGATTAAAAACTCTCTTAGTTGCAGGTTAGCCCCTACACCACCAGCGACAACAAGACGTTTAAGCCCTGTCTGCTTCATTGCTTTTATGGCTTTGAAACCAAGTACATCTACAATTGCAGCTTGCACACTAGCAGCAAGATTGGCTTTTTGAACCTCTGTTAGTTGGCTGTGAAGATGTTCTACTGGACGGCTACCCACCTCACTCGAACAATACGTTTTATCTTCGAGCGTGGGGTGAAGAGGTTCTACCGGACGGCTACCCACCTCACTATTTTCTGTTGAAATAGAAGCCGCCATATTCTCTGCCTCAATTTTGCGAAGAGTAGTTAACACAGCGGTTTTTAACCCACTAAAACTAAAATCTAAATCGGCACTATGCTTCATAGGACGAGGCAATTCATAAACAGAAGCATCCCCTTGTTGGGCTAGTTTAGACAGATAGGGGCCTCCAGGATACGGCAGACCAAGCAGTTTTGCTGACTTATCAAAAGCCTCTCCTGCTGCATCGTCTAGAGTTTCTCCAAGAAGCTCATACTTCCCTACCCCATCTACACGCATAATCTGAGTATGTCCTCCAGAAACCAACAATGCCACAAAAGGAAACTCAGGCACAGGATCCGCTAACATAGGGGAAAGCAGATGCCCCTCAAGGTGGTGAATGGGGATTGTAGGTAGGTTATGGCTCCAAGCAAAAGCCTGTGCCACAGATGCTCCAACCAATAAGGCCCCTGCCAACCCTGGACCTGCTGTATAGGCAACAGCATCAATATCGTCTAAAGTAAGTTGAGTCTGCTCAAGTACTGAATTAATTAAGGGGATGACGCGACGGATATGATCGCGCGAAGCTAGCTCCGGCACTACTCCACCATAAGCCTGATGCATCGCAATCTGACTATGTAGGGCATGACCTAATAATCCCTGCTCTGTATCCACAATAGCAACCCCTGTCTCATCACAGGAGCTCTCAATACCAAGTACCTTCATACCTTTGTCGTGATTTTCAGACAGTTTATGCGACTTTTAGGTGCATAAATCGCCAAAATCCCAAATCCTTTCTCTGCAAGTAATAAAATAGCTATTTTACATCGAAAACTCACAGGGATTGATTATGTTTGAGTCACTTTTTAAACTGAAAGACCATGATACCAATGTTCGTACAGAGCTGCTTGCTGGTCTGACAACATTCCTTACTATGGCGTACATTATCTTTGTTAACCCTAATATTTTAGGGACAACTGGCATGGATTCTGGTGCCGTTTTTGTGGCAACTTGCTTAGCAGCGGCTGTAGGCTCATTTATTATGGCTTTTGTCGCCAACTGGCCTATCGGTATGGCTCCAGGCATGGGTTTAAATGCTTTCTTTGCATTCGCTGTTGTCGGTGCTATGGGCTATACTTGGCAACAAGCATTAGCTGCGGTTTTTGTCTCTGGTGTTATTTTCATCATTTTGACAGTGACTGGCATTCGTCAATGGCTGATTGAGGGGATTCCTGCTTCCTTACGCTCTGCTATTGTCGCTGGTATCGGTTTATTCCTTGCCTTTATTGGCTTACAAAGCTCTGGGCTTGTGGTAGACAATCCTGCTACATTAACCAGTCACGGTGATTTGGGATCTGCCCCTGTATTATTTGCCATTTTGGGCTTCTTTATTATCGTTATCCTAGATGTATTGCATATCAAAGGAGCTATTCTTATCGGCATCTTAGCTGTGACTATTTTATCTGTGATTACTGGTCACTCTACAATGCCTGAACACCTTGTATCGGCACCTCCATCTGTTGCTCCAACCTTTTTACAACTTGATTTAGCAGGTATTTTTGACAAAGGCATTTTCCATGTAGTGCTTGTCTTTGTGCTTGTTGAGATTTTCGATGCCACTGGTACTATGATTGGTGTAGCTAAACGTGCTAACCTCATGCCAGAAGGCAAACCTAATCGCCTAGGTCGTGCACTTTTTGCTGACTCTACAGCGATTTTACTCGGCTCAATTATTGGTACTAGCAGTACCACTGCTTATGTAGAAAGTACTGCTGGGGTTCAAGCAGGTGGTCGTACTGGTCTTACTGCTGTTGTTGTAGGTGTACTCTTCCTAGCTGCCCTATTTTTTGCACCTGTTGCAGGTATTGTGCCAGCTTACGCAACAGCTCCTGCCTTGATTTATGTGGCAATTTTGATGTTGCGTGAGCTAACCTCTATCGACTGGAAAGATATGACAGATGTTGTTCCTGCGGCAGTAACAGTCATCTTTATGCCATTTACTTACTCTATTGCTGAGGGTATCGCTTTTGGCTTTATCAGCTATGTAGTGATTAAGGCTCTCACTGGTCGTTTTAAAGATATTCACCCAGCAACTGTGCTAGTAGCTGCATTGTTTGTATTACGCTTTGCAATCGCTTAATAAACAATACTGTCTGATTAGATAGACATGGACTGATTTGTGAAGCACAGACTGATTTGTGAAGCACAGACTGATTTGTGAAGCACAGTCCCAACTCAAGGCAAGAGTATCTACTCTTGCCTTTTTAATGCTCTCTTATTCACCTGCCCCTATCTTTTAATATTCGCTTTTTCACACTTATCTTGCTTGTTTAATGGTCGCTTATTCACCCTTACTATGCTATGATGAAGCCATTCTAATTTTTCTAGTGAGAGTGTTTATGAGTGTTAAAGAACTCAACGAGAGTAATTTTGCTTCTGTTTTAACCGACGACAATATTGTTATTATTGATTTTTGGGCCCCTTGGTGTGGACCTTGCCGTCAGTTTGCCCCTACTTTTGAAGCGGCCTCAGAAGCACACCCCGACATTGTATTTGCTAAAGTGAATACCGAAGAAGAGCAAGGGTTAGCTGCTTCTTTCCGTATCCGCTCTATTCCCACTTTGATGATTTTCCGTGAAAAAGTGATGTTATTCAATCAAGCAGGTGCCTTACCTGCCTCTGCTTTAGAAGACTTGATTCAACAAGTAAAAGCCCTAGATATGGAAAAAATCCATGCCGATATTGCAGCCCAACAAGCCAACAATACTGCGAGCTAATTGACAGTACCAGGCAGGGAAGAGGATTTTCTCTAGCTATGCCCTGCCTGCATACGACTTTGCATGCGATGTTCCCTCTAGCTATGCCCTGCCTGCATACGACTTTGCATGCGATGTTCCCTCTAGCTATGCCCTGCCTGCGTACGACTTTGCATAGCGATAATTTTCTCCTCTAATGCTTCTGATGTACGCAGTGCAATTAAAAAGGTATTTTTACCCTCTGGACGGTCTACACTTAAGGTAATACTTTGCCCCTCAAATACCTCTGGATCTGCCTTTATATCAATATATTTCTGAATAAGTGCATCAATAGAGGCTTGTGCAGGTGCTAGAAAATCTTCAATGGTTTCTTCCGTCGCCTCTTTAAAGGCCAATTCAATGGTCTTGGACAAGTCCCAGGTAAAAAACATCAACGCATTAGGACCTTTTACATCGGGGTGGTTATATCCCCAGTTATCCGGTTTATTCATAAATGTATCCCTTTATTTTTATAGAATATACACTATATCAAAAATCAATGGCTGCCATCATATATACACTATATCAAAAATCAACGATTGCCACCATATAGGCACAAAGCAAACGAGCGTGGACAGTTCATCTGCTGTGATGTTAGGCTTACTCCTGTTTTTGAGTTAGCTTAGCCAAAGAAGCATACAACCCGTCCTTGGAAAGAAGCTGTTCATGTGTACCTTCTTCAACAATATTACCACTGTCTAGCACCAAAATACGGTCTGCATTCTGAATAGTGGACAGCCGATGGGCAATGACGAATGTTGTTCTACCTTGCATTAATACATCCAACGACTCTTGCACTAGTTTCTCTGACTCATTGTCTAAAGCTGAGGTCGCTTCGTCTAAAATCAAGATAGGAGCATTCTTTAAGAGAGCGCGGGCAATAGCAATACGTTGACGCTGACCACCTGATAACCATGCCCCATTTTCACCAATAGGAGTATCTAATCCTTGCGGTAAACCTTCCACGAAAGCCTTTAGGTTTGCTGCCTCAAGTGCCGCCATGATTTCTTCATGAGTTGCACTGGCACTAGAGCCATAGGCAACATTCTCTGCCAACGTACCATCAAATAAGAACACATGTTGCCCAACCAGTGCAAAATTATGGCGTAGACTCTTTAAGTCATATTCATCAAATGGTACACCATCAAGGTACAACTGACCAGAAGTAGGGTCTAAAAAACGCGGCAACATATTGACCAAGGTAGTCTTACCACTACCTGAACGCCCCACAAAAGCCACTGTTTCCCCAGCATGCACGGTTAAATTTAAATCATTTATTGTATCTGTCTCTGATTCAGGAAAACGAAAACCCACATGCTTAAATTCAATGATTGAATTTGGTTTTACTTCAGCAACACGAGTACCTTTGCTACTTTCTTGAGGAGCATCGATGAGCTTAAACACACTTTCAGTAGCCATCATCATACGTTGTGCTTTACCTGCAATATTGGTAAGACGCTTAACAGGATCAAAAATCTGACCTAATGCAGAAATAAAAGCGATAAACTCTCCCACCGTCAAATTGCCCTGCTCTCCTTGATAAAGTGCCATAGCAATCACTGCCGCAACTGAGAAAGAAATCATCCACTGTGTTAATGGAGACATTGCCGCCTCTGCTGTGGCAATACGCATAGCATGGTGACGCAATGTAGCGTTGACTCGGTCAAATCGCTCATTTTCAATGGTTTCACCGTCATGCATTTTGATGACGCGTTGTCCTTCAATACCCTCTTTGACAATCTTTGTCAATTGTGCATTAACATCAATATTTTGGCGATTCACCTTACGAAGACGACGAGCAAAATAGCGCCCCACCAATACAGAAGGAGGAAATACCAAAATAATGATGAAGGTCAATTTCCAAGATAGCCACAACAACATAAAGAAAATGCCAATCACAATGGTCGACTCTTTGATGATTGTAGTAACCACCTCGGTAGCATAGGCTGTTACCTGAGTAGCATCTACCGTAAAACGATTTAATAATCTTCCGCTATCCCCTTTTTGGAACTCACTATCAGGAAGCAATACCAGACTCTTAAACATGTCTTTGCGCAAAGCCAGTAAGACTTTATTAGCCACCCATGCCATCAAATAGCTCCCACCGAAGTTTGTCAGGCCTCTAATCAGCATAAGAATGACAAGAACAACTGGAATAAACCAGACATAATGTGCTTTAGCCCCTAAAAAACCATCATCAAGTAACGGTTTCATTAAATATGCCATAGCTGGTTGTGTCGCAGAAGACAATAGAATCAATACGAGTGCAGTAATCCAATATATCCAGTACTCTCCAATACGTTTATATAGACGTATCCATAATGTGCGGTCAACGGCTTGTGAACCATCATCAATTTGTTGTTTTTTCTTAAAAATGTTCAATATCGTACTCTCTTTTCTAGCACAAAACTTCTAGAGATATTCATTTTACAATCATGAAAGAGACAGGATTGTATACTCGTTTGCAAAAACTTCTTAGCATTTTAAACGGTTTCCGTTAAAATCGGAATAAAGTGTAGCGTAGATAAAAAATCCTCGCATAATTTTTTTGTATTTTATCCCTATAATGAATCAATCTATCCGCCGTATTTATATCCGTCTTCCCAACTGGATTGGAGACGTATGTATGTCTTTACCCAGTCTAGACGCCGTCTTACAAACAGGCTGCGAAGTGGTTATCTGCGCTAAACCGTGGGCTAAAGATTTACTTAGTGGAGTTCCTGCATTTGACTTTATTGCCTTATCTGGCAAATGGAATGAAGATAGAAAACGTGTCTCTGCTCACCGTGCTACACACCCTACTAATGGCAAGAGTGTGGGATTATTGCTTCCAGACTCTTTAACAAGTGCCCTAACCTTTCGCCTAGCAGGCTTGCCTTGTGCTGGATATCGAGATGATGGACGTAGCTTGTTACTACGCTGGCCTGTGCATAAGCCCTCAACATCATTGCATGCCGTCGAATCTTGGTATTATCTGACACGTACAGCATTACAACACTGGGGGTTTGAAGCTCAGTCTAGTCCAAGTCAAACCTTGCACCTCTCACTGACAGAGGCACATAAAACACAGGCACAGGCAGTTATTGATACGCTGAAGGGACGTCCTTTTGTACTTATTGCCCCTACAGCAACAGGGCTACACAAGGGGCGTAACAAGGTCTGGCCCTATTTTGATGAGCTCACCCGCCATCTACAACAGCAAGGATTACTTGTGGTCATGTCACCTCCTCCCAATGAAAAGGAAATGGCTTTACAAAATGCACCTACAGCCACATTACTCCCTCCTCTTGGTTTGGGAGCTTTTGTTGCCTTGCTTCAACAATCTGCTGCTGTGGTTTGCAATGACTCAGGTGTTTCGCATTTAGCCGCATTAGGGGCACCACATCAATTTACACTGATTGGCGTCACCGACCCTCAACGCACTGGTCCTTGGTCACCTAATGCTACTATTTTGGGCAAGATGAATGCCTGGGCTTCTGTTGATGAGGTCATCACAGCAGTAAAAAACGTTTTATAATTGTTAGCATCTAACGTTTTTATAAAACGTATGGTATAGTTGTTTGTCAATAGTTTCCCTGTTTTCTGACTAGATGAAGAGTTTACTTATTTCACTTATTGTCCCTCTTAACCTCTGTATATTTTTGGTCATAGTGGGAGCAGTGTTAGCGTTACTCAGAAGAAAACGCCTTGCATTGCTTAGCATTATCAGTGGTGTAGCTTGGACTTTTATCTGGTCCTTGCCAATGACCTCCTATATTGCAGGAGGCTATCTTGAAAACCGTTATCCTCACATCCCTCCTGCCGAGATGCCTACAGCACAAGCCATCGTAGTCTTTGGAGGTAGCACAGCCAACAACCGAGCCAACTGGTTTGAGCCTTATACCAAAGAGACTCGTCATGCCCGTATTGATACCGCAGATGATTTGTTTTTTATGCACAAGGCTCCTCTTATTATTGTCTCAGGAGCCGCTTTAGAGGGAGAGGTTAGTGAAGCCAAAGGGATGTCTGCTCAACTCCAAAATCGAGGTATCCCCAAGGAAAACATCATAACGGAAAGCCAAAGCACTACCACTCGTGAAAATGCTTTTTATGTTGACAAAATTCTTAAACAAAAAGGAATCACTGATGTTTTACTTGTGACTTCTGCATTGCATATGCCTCGCTCTATGGCTGTCATGCAAAAGCTAGGTTATCACCCTATTGCGGCAGCAAACCCACCTCAAATAGTTATTCCCGACAATATTCAACCCTATCTTCCTGATGATAGAGCCTTAGAGGCAAGTCGTTCTATTATCAAAGAATACATAGGGCTTTTAACCTACTATTTGCGTGGTTGGATTTAATCTTTAGTGGTATTCCACCTCATAATTGATTTGTTTGTCGTGTAACTGTTTAAACAAATCGGGGGCCATTCGCACACGCCACTCCTCACCCAAATGCAAATCGCATTGAAACTGGTTTTCTACAGATAATCCCACCTTAACCCATACACCAGGCACTCCATTCTCTGGCTCAGCTCTAAAAGGATTCAATGCCTGTTTTAATACAATAGGACTATGTTTTTCTGTTATTGATAAGTATAGGTGACGTGCTTTTATCTCACGAGCTGACTGTAAGTCGTGCAACACCTCTGCTGTCAAACGCAAAGTTCCATTAAAACGATTCACTCTGGCACGCACTTGTGCAATTAATAAATTATCAGTCTGCACAAGATGGCGGTATTGTTGGTAAACCTCTTCAGTACACATAATCTCTAACTGAGCACTGCCATCATCCAACAAGAGGAAAAATAATCGCCCTGCATCCTGCCCTTCATTTTTGGTTGTAAAACTTCGTACACCCAACAATACCCCAGCAATCCATTGCAAATCCTTGGATTCAGTGATTTTAGCTAAAGTCGTTGGAATAAAGCGTCTCACCTCATCGCGCCATACATCAAAGAGATGGTGACTATAGTAAAAACCTAGGGCTTGTTTTTCTTCTATCAAGGAAGTATGTAAATCCCAAGGAGGAATTTTTGCCATTTCAGTATTGATTAGCTCGCCTGCATCATCACCAAATAGTGAAAACTGATTGGCATTTTCGTCGGCCTGATCAGCGGCTTCGATTGCTTGATCTATACATGCCAATAATGCGGCACGGTTGGAACTAATACTATCAAATGCACCGGCCTTGATTAAGGCCTCTATTGAACGACGGTTAACCGTGTGTCGGTCAACACGACGGCAAAAATCATAGAAATCTTTAAATGCTCCACCCTCTTCACGTGCCTTAACAATATTTTCAACTGCTGACTGCCCCGTACCTTTCACAGCACCCAGCCCATAACGCATGGTTTTAGGGGGTAAACCTTTGGCACTATATTCATCCAATACTGGCTCAAAACGATAAACCGATTGGTTAATATCAGGAGGCAGTACAGTGATACCATTGTCCAGTGCATCTCGCCAGAAAACCTGTACTTTATCGGTATCATCCATATCGGAGGAAATCGTCGCAGCAATAAACTCAGCAGGATGATATGCCTTTAGCCAAGCAGTTTGATAAGCAATAAGTGCATAGGCAGCGGAGTGACTCTTGTTAAAACCATAACCGGCAAATTTTTCCATCAGGTCAAACAAACGCACAGCCAAGTCTGCATCGTAGCCTTTTTCTATCGCCCCTTTTTGGAAAATATCACGATGTTTTGCCATCTCCTCGGGTTTTTTCTTACCCATCGCACGACGTAGCAAGTCTGCACCACCCAAAGAATAGCCACCGATAATCTGCGAAATCAGCATTACCTGCTCTTGATAGACGATAACCCCATAAGTACTTGATAAGGTCGATGTCAAATCAGGGTGGAAATAATCCACTTCAGCACGCCCATGTTTTCGATTAACAAAATCATCCACCATGCCAGACTCTAATGGACCAGGACGATACAATGCTAATACCGCAATAATATCCTCAAAATTACTAGGTAATAATTTGCGTAAAAGCTCTTTCATGCCACGAGACTCCAGCTGAAATACCGCTGTCGTATTCCCCTCGCATAGCAATTTAAAGGCTGCGGCATCATCTAGTGGCAGACTCATTAATTCAAAGTCTTTTTGTGCTTCGTTAAACCGTCTGACATAGCGTACTGCCCAATCCAAAATAGTCAAGTTACGCAAGCCCAAAAAGTCAAACTTCACCAAGCCCGCTTCCTCAATGTCCCCTTTATCATACTGGGACACCACAGAAGTACTGCCTGGCTGGCAATACAAAGGGCAAAAATCCGTTAATTTACCAGGAGCAATGAGTACACCCCCCGCATGCATACCAATACTACGAGTTAATCCCTCTAGTGGTTTAGCAATATCGACAATCGCTCTCACTTCCTCATCTTCTTCATAGCGACGTCTAAAATCTGGCTCTTCGGAAAGTGCTTTTTCAAGCGACCAAGGATTGGCAGGGTCAAAAGGAATGAGTTTAGATAACCCATCGCAAAGACTATAGGGCATTTCTAGTACACGCCCCACATCGCGAATCACCGCTTTGGCTCCCAAGGTACCAAAAGTGGCAATCTGGCTCACCGCATCACGTCCGTATTTATCTTTAACGTATTCAATTACTTTCTCGCGGTTATCCTGACAAAAGTCCACATCAAAGTCAGGCATAGAGACACGTTCTGGGTTCAAAAAACGCTCAAAAAGCAGGTCATAACGTAATGGGTCCAGGTCGGTAATTCCCAAGGCAAAAGCCACCAAAGAGCCTGCACCTGAGCCACGCCCTGGTCCGACAGGCACACCATTGTTTTTACCCCAGTTAATAAAGTCCTGCACGATAAGAAAGTAGCCCGGAAAGCCCATAGAAATAATGGTTTTACACTCCCTATCCAACCGCTCTTGGTAGGTCGGATATTGTTTGGCACGCTCTTTATCATCTGGATAAAGCTGCTTCATACGCCTCATCAAGCCTTCTTGTGCTAGATGGGTCATATAATCATCCAGTGAAATACCATCAGGCGTTGGGAAGATAGGCAACTGCGGACGACCTAGCTCAATCTCTACATTACAACGCTTGGCGATTTCAACAGTATTTTGAATGGCAGAAGGAATATCAGCAAATAATGCCAACATTTCCTGTGTTGATTTCATATATTGCTGCTCAGTAAAACGGTGAGCCCGTGAAGCATCTGCCAAAATATCCCCAGAAGCAATACATGTCCGTGCTTCATGGGTCATAAAGTCATCTGCAGCAATGAACTGGATTGGGTGAGTTGCTACGACAGGCAGTTGAAGTTGTTGGGCAATATTAATTACATGACGAATATAATTTTCCTCACCCTCAAAGCCTGCTCGTTGTAACTCTAGATAGAATGCATTGGGAAAGCGTGTTTGCCAGTCTTTAGCCAGAGCCAATGCCTGTGAATCATTACCAACTTGAATAGCACGCCCTATATCTCCCATCAAAGCACCCGATAAGGCTATCAACCCCTCGGTATCGACTAGCCACTCTTTGCGAATTTCTGCTCTATCGTAAAATGGATTCTCTAGCCACGCCTTGGAGATAATTTCGCAAAGTCTTAGATAACCTTGATGGTTGCGTGCAATTAACAGGCAACGATAAGGCTTGGTTCGATCTTCATCATTTGTAATCCATAAATCACAAGCAATGATGGGCTTAATGCCTGCTTTGCGAGCCCCTTTGTAAAACTTAATTTGACCGAACATATTGCCAAGATCAGAAAGTCCTAGGGCAGGTTGTCCAAACTTCTTGGCAGTTTTAATCAATTCATCTATACGTGCAATGCCATCTACGACAGAGAACTCAGAGTGACTACGAAGATGAACGAATTGCGGTGCTGTGGTCATAGGTGCTTAGTGCTATTATCAAAAGCACCATTATACCGCATTCTCATTGCCCTCTTCTTGCTCCGACAATGGAGCAAACACAAAGAAAAGACTGGCATAGACCATATAAAAAAAAGAGCTACGAAACACTTAACCATACCTTTTGCAGACGCTTCACCGATACAGGCATTGGCGTGCGAAGCTCTTGTGCAAACAAAGCCACGCGAAGCTCTTGCAACAGCCATCGGAAATCCTCTAAATGCTTATCTTCACGTCCTTTTAATTGAGAAAATGCACGCTGATAATTCACTACCAAAGGTGCCATATCCGCCATTAATTTGGCATCCCGTGCAGGATCTTTTTGCAATTTCTCTGCTCGTACAAAATCAGCTTTAAGATAGCGCACAAAATGGCTTAAATGTTCATAATCATGGTCCAACAAAAACCGTTTTGTCATCAACTGACTTTGGTTACTCATCATATCTTGATAAGCATTTTTATGTGCCTTGATTGCTCCCATTTTTTTCTGAGTCTGCTGCCATTGCTCTAAAATCTGTAATGCCAGACGTGCCACTTCATTAACGAGCAAACCTAATTTTTCCTTAGCTGCTTCTTTACGTTGTTCAAAAGTGGCCTTGTTATGGGGTAAAGGCTCCATCAAAGCCGCTTGTATCAAGGCTCTATCAATGATTTGATGGAGTAAATCTTCTTGTGTCCCCAATGGCATATAAAGCATGCTCATTTTGGTTAAATCGCGAATATTCTTTTGCCAATATTTAATCTGTTCTTTAAATGCCAGCTTGAATAGTCGTAGCAAACCTTGTTTATGTTGTTGTTGTGCCTGTTCTAATTCATCAAAAACATCAATGGCACAATGCGTTCCCTCATCAACCAAGGCTGGATAGCCGATAACCGATTGATTTTTCCGTTTAATTTCTAAAATTTCTGGTAACTCACCAAAATCCCAATCTGTAATATTATCTGTGCTAGTTAAATGGGAAACCTGCTGCTCTGCCACTTTTTGAAAGCTCTCTTGGACTTGTTCTGCATGTTCAGCTTTTAGCAGTCCAAGATTACGACTTGCTGATAGCATGCGACCATGCTCATCCACCACTTTAAAAATCATAAACATATGCGCAGGCAATGTCTCTAGCTTAAAGTCCTCTTCCTTGACTCGCGTCTGGGTATGTTCCCAAATATCATCTATCAACGCTTGCAGTAAAGGTTGGTTAGGTCTAGAAAGTAAATGTTCATGTCGCAGGTAAAAATCACGGGCATACTCAGGCAATGGCACGCAATGACGACGTAATTTCTGCGGCAATGATTTCAACAATAACTGGACTTTCTCGCGAAGCATGCCCGGCACAAGCCATTGTGGAGCAATGGCATCGATTTGGCGTAGAGCATAAACAGGTATCGTCATAGTAACCCCATCTTTGGGGGAACCTGGTTCAAAATGGTAATCTAGTGGTAAGTCCAAACCATCCCAAGTAAACTTCTTGGGAAACACATTGGTGGTCACTCCAGCCGCTTCATGACGCATTAAATCTTTTTTATCTAGGATAAGTGACTGCTGTTGCTCTGTCGACAACCCCTTATACCAAGACTCTAGCGTAGCTGTTTGGTAAATATCCTTACTAATATGCTGATCATAAAACGCATAAATCAGCTCCTCATCTACTAAAATATCTGGACGGCGAGTACGATGCTCTAAACGTTCAATTTCCTCAATTAAACGTCGATTTTTCACAATAAAAGGTAGCTGGCTATCTATATCCCCAGGTACTAAAGCCTCACGTATAAATACTTCACGAGCTACAGTAGGATTGATACGCCCATAATGCACTTTACGTCCTTGGTAAATCTGCACTCCATATAAAGCGGCTCGCTCATTGGCTTGTACTTGTCCACGCTGGCGGTTCCACTGTGGATCGGACCATTGTTTTTTCAGCAAATGTGAGGCTAATTGCTCAATCCACTGTGGCTCAATTTTGGCAATAGTTCGTGCAAATAGACGCGAAGTTTCTACCAGCTCCCCTGCCATAATCCACTTACCTGCTTTTTTCGCCAATGTTGAGCTTGGGTGAATAACAAAACGAATATCTCTTGCACCTTGATAGACCTGGTTATCTTGCTCGCTTTTCAGACCTATGCTCCCAAGTAGACCACTTAATAATGCCTTGTGTATTTGTTCATAAGTGGCATCTGTTTGATTAATATGCCAACCTTTTTCTGCAATCAGGGTCAGTAATTGTGCGTGAATATCATGCCATTCACGCAAGCGTATTGGCGAAAGAAATTCCTTGCGCAACCCTGCGACAAGTTTACGTTGAGACTCTTTATGGGCGACTTTATCGTGGTACCAGTCCCATAATTTCAGATAGGAAATAAATTCTGATTTCTCATCCTTAAACTTTGCATGAGCTTGTGTACTTTGCTCTTTGGCATCAAAGGGGCGTTCACGAGGATCCTGTACTGATAAAGCCGCAGCAATCACCAGTACTTCACGCAGACTGTTCTGCTCTTTCCCTGCCAAAATCATGCGAGCAATTTTAGGATCCAGTGGCAACTCTGCCAAAACATGTCCAACTGCCGTCAAGCGATTGTGCTCATTTAATGCGCCTAATTCATGCAAGATATGATAACCATCAGCAATCGCCTTGCCTGTAGGACTATCGACAAAAGGAAACTTTTCAATGTCATGCAGACGCAGCGCCTTCATGCGCAAAATAACCGAGGCCAACGATGAGCGTAAAATTTCTGGGTCACTAAAAGCAGGTCGACGTTTGAAATCCAATTCATCATATAGACGGATACAAACCCCTGCCCCAATACGACCGCATCGCCCCGAACGCTGATTAGCTGAGGCTTGACTAATTTTCTCTATTTGGAGCTGCTCAACCTTGTTACGCCAGGAGTAACGTTTCACTCTAGCCAAACCACTATCAATCACAAAACGAATCCCCGGAACTGTGAGAGAGGTTTCAGCAACGTTAGTAGCTAAAATAACACGACGCAAATTGGTTGATGGGTGAAAGATACGCTCTTGCTCAGCCTGCGACATACGGGCAAATAAGGGTAAAACCTCCATACCACCAGACACTTTATGCTTACGCAGTGCCTCTGCCGCTTCTCGAATCTCTCGCTCACCTGGCAAAAATACCAAAATGTCTCCCTGCCCTATGTAGCTACATTCATCCACAGCATCCGTAATGGCATTGATTAAATCTTTTTCTTCATCCCGCTCTAAACGGTCAGCAGAACGTTGTTCAGCATGAGCCTGAGGTGAAGGACGAGAAGGTAAAGAATCATCATCAGTATCCTCATCAATAGACTCATAAGAATTACCTGAACCTATAGGACGATAACGTACCTCAACAGGATAAAGTCGCCCCGATACTTCAATTACAGGAGCAGCTTTGCCCTGAGTATCGGCAAAATGCTGAGCAAACCGATCTGCATCAATGGTAGCAGAGGTAATAATCAGTTTTAAATCAGGGCGTTTACGCAGAATATTTTTGAGTAAGCCCAATAAAAAATCAATATTTAAGCTACGTTCATGGGCTTCGTCGATGATAATCGTATCATACTTACGCAACAGGCGATCATGCTGTGTTTCAGCCAACAAAATACCATCTGTCATCAGTTTAATGGCTGCATTGGGACCTGTTTTATCATTAAAACGTACCTGATACCCTACCCAATCTCCAATATCTGTTTTAAGCTCTTGAGCAATCCGCTTGGCTACAGAAACAGCAGCAATACGGCGGGGCTGAGTATGTCCAATTAGACCTGCTTGACCTCGTCCTAGCTCTAAACAGATTTTAGGTAGCTGGGTTGTTTTACCAGACCCTGTTTCACCACAAATAATAACTACTTGATGCTGTGTAATTGCTTGTGCAATTTCCTCTCGCTTACTGCTAACAGGCAATTCATCATCATAAGTAATCAATGGTAAGGGTCTTGGTGGATTTTTTTGTAAATTTTGATGACTAACCATGGGAATAGCTTAATTTTTCAACAGTCCAACATTATAATTTCGTTAATTTTCTATGACCAGTTTTTTTGTCCTCATCGATATTTTTTAGGAGTTGCATTTTTCAATGAGTACCGAAGTTGAAACCGTATCTGCTTCCGAAGCCCCCGAATATGCCCCAGCACAGTTTGTACGTTGGTTCCGCGAGGTAGCCCCCTATGTGCATACCATGCGAGGCAAAACCTTTGTTATTGGGTTTGGTGGTGATTTAGTCCAAGAAGGCAAGCTCAATGCACTTGTGCAGGACTTATCTTTACTAACCGCATTAGGTGTACGATTGGTGTTGGTTTTTGGCTCTCGACCCCAGGTCAATGAGCAACTTCGTCTCAAAGGTTATGATTTTCAGTTTGGTCTAGGTATTGAACCAACTTCTGCTGTTGCTCTCGAATGCTGCAAGGAAGCCGCAGGAGAGATTCGTTGGGATATTGAGGCAGCATTTAGCCAAGGTTTACCCAATACCCCTATGTCCAACTCCCATATTCACGTCGTATCGGGTAACTTTGTCACTGCACAACCTGCTGGCATCATTGATGGCGTAGACTATAGACACACAGGTAAAGTACGTAAATTTGATACAGAGTCGATTAACCGTGCCATGGCATTAGGTGCGGTGGTACTACTTGGCCCCATCGGTTTTTCTCCTACAGGAGAGGCTTTTAATATCGCCATGGAAGACCTAGCAACCAATACGGCTATAGCTCTTAAGGCCGACAAACTGATTTTCATCAATAAAGCTACCCTATTGCGTGACAGTAATGGGGAAATTGTGACCGAAATTGCTCGTGCAGATGTCGATACCTTACTTGCCTCTGATAATAGCTTAGATGAGGAATTTCGTAATTTTCTCCGTCATGCCTCTCGTGCTGTACGTCGTGGCGTAAAACGGGCTCATATTATTCCTCACGACTTAGATGGTAGTATTTTATTAGAGTATTTTACCCATGATGGTGTAGGTACTATGGTGGTTGAAGATACCCTAGATGACTTACGCCCTGCCACTGTCGATGATATTGGTGCGATTGTCAGCCTAATTGAGCCATTAGAGGCTGATGGTACACTAGTGCCTCGCGGTCGTCATATTATTGAGCGTGATGTGGATAAGTTCACCGTGCTAGAGCATGATGGTATTATCTATGGCTGCGTGTCTCTCATGCCCTATCCCGAAGAGAAAATGGCAGAGATGGCCTGTCTTATTGTCCACCCTGACTGGCAAAGTACAGGCGAAGGTGAAATTTTGCTACGCCATACAGAGAGCAAAGCACGTGCATTAGGTTTTAAAAAGCTATTTGTACTAACCACACGCACCTCTCACTGGTTCATCAAACGAGGCTTTGTTCAAGGAAGCATCAGTGACTTGCCTGCAGAAAAACAAATGAATTACAATCGTGCTAGAAATAGCTTAATTTTTATTAAGAAACTTTAAAAGGAATCCCTATGACTCGCATGGTGTATTGTGTAAAACTCAAAAAAGAAGCCCCTGGTTTAGCCGCTCCTCCTTATCCTGGTGAACTCGGTGTGAAAATTTACAAAAACATCTCTATGGAGGCTTGGCAAGGCTGGATGGATGTCCAAACCCGTCTTGTCAATGAAAATCGTCTTAATCTTGCGGATGCTCGTGCACGTAAATATGTGAAGCAACAGATGGAAAACTATCTATTTGAAGGTCACGATATTGAAGCCCAAGGTTATGTACCCCCTAGTGCTTAATTCGTATTAATGCTTAAACAAAAGGACGAATGCCTCGTCGGTATTCGTCCTTTTTTTATGCTTGAAAAGCCGTTATTAGTGATTAAAAAGACTTAATCATTAAAGAGTTAATGGTTACAGCTTAATGATTAAAAAGGCTTAGTGCTTAAAGACTTCCCTCTCTAGCCACTTTCTCTGCTTTTTTCACCCCTTTATGACGTACATCTTCACCTTGGACAAGATAAATAATACGTTCAGCCATATTCTTGGCATGATCACCGATACGCTCTAATGAGCGTGCGATAAAAATTAAATCAATTGCTTCTGATGTATGTCGAGGATCCTCAATCATATAACTACTCAAGGTACGTAACAGGGACTTCCACTCTTTGTCCACCTGCTTATCTGCCCTCACTACTTCTGCAGCAACTACTGCATCATTACGAGCAAAAGCATCTAGTAACTTATTCAACATAGAAAGAACTAGTGTACCAATATGACGCATCTCAACAAGTGGCTCATAGTGTGAGTGTGTCTCATGCAGGCGACGTGCCATCTTGGCTACTTTTTCTGCTTCATCTCCCGAACGCTCCATATCCGTCAGCATTTTAAGAGCAGCAAAAAGAAGCCTCAAGTCTACCGCTGTTGGTTGTTGACGTGCAATCACCTCTACGATATATCCGTCAAGCTCAACTTCTAGTTCATTGACCTGTTTCTCTTGATCAAGAATTTGGGCAATTTTCTCTGCATCTCCAGTTTCTATTACTTCTACCGACCCTGTCAGCATGGCATGCACAACGCCCCCCATACGCAACATGGTAGAGCGGATAGTTTCTAGGTCATTTTCGTAGCGTTTGCTGGTATGTTCAATCATATGGCACCCTTAAAAAAGAATGTCTGCATTGTAAAGGGAGTTTGTGACGGAAATATGACACTGTCACTATTTAACACTTCACCCCATAGGATAGATATAGTGCCATCACATTGCCTAAACACCTTTATACAAACAAGCCCTTGAGATATTTTCGATAACCAAGGCATAAGCAATGGTTAGTCCGTTTTAAAGGTTATAAAGTTTTTACCCCATCTTGGGTAGCAATCAACGCCACTGTTGCTGGGGATAAGGCAAAGAAACCGCAACACACCACGCCAGGAATATTGTTAATCCTTTGTTCTAGCTCTCGTGCATCTTTAACACTAAAACCAGCCACATCAATAATAGGATTGCCATTGTCTGTAATAAAACCCTCGCGAATATGTGCAACCCCACCTAGTTTACTCATAGCCCGTGATACACTGGCTACAGCCATAGGAAGTACTTCAATGGGTAATTTAAAAGCCCCTAGGGCATCCACTACCTTAGACTCATCAGCAATGCAGACAAAACGCTCTGCGACAGAGGCAACAATTTTTTCACGTGTTAAAGCACCGCCACCACCTTTAAGCATCTGACGCAATGCATTAATTTCGTCAGCACCATCGACATAAACAGGCATAGACTCTACATCATTCAAATCCAGCACTTGAATACCATGCTTGGCTAGACGTTGAGCACTACGTTCAGAACTAGCTGCAGCGGCACGAAATAAATGTTTATACTGGGCTAACTCATCAATAAACAAATCAGCGGTAGACCCCGTACCCACACCCACAACATCATTGGCTTGAAGTAAAGGTAAAATATATTCTACAGCAGCTTGAGCCACTTGTTGTTTAAGTTCTTGTTGAGAGATAGCCATTTTTAGTCCTCATAATTATGCATAGCTAGATTGTAGCCTAATCTATCAACTATAGACTACGATTTAATCCATATCCTTTATAAACAACAGTCAATATTTATTCTGCAAATATGTCTTGTAACGTCACTAAAACAAAGTATAAGGTACTGTCCTCACTACGCCCCAAGTGTTTCACCAACTATGTCTTATCCACAGCACACAATAGTTATAACAATAAGCTATTTTTTCAACTTTTGATAATCTGCCTCTACAAACCCCACCAGCAACAGCTTATCGCTTTCTAATAATGGACGCTTCATGAGGGAGGGATTTGCTTGTACTAAGGCAATTAAATCAGCCTCTGCTGTAAGCTCCTTTTGCTCATCTGTCAAACTACGCCACGTTTGCGATTTTTTATTAATCAACTTATCCCAGCCGAGTTGTAAAGACCATGATTGTAATTGTGCAGCACTAGGAGGCATTTGACGCACATCTTGAAACTCAAAAGCAATACCGTTGGCCTCCAACCACTTTTGTGCTTTTACACAAGTGCTGCAGTTTTTTAAACCAAATACTTTCATATTATCCTCTTCTTGATATGCAATTCCTGCCCTATCCTGATAAGTCAGACACGAATTTTCACCTAAATATTACCTACACCAGTTAAAAATACCTTTGAACAAAAATAGATTTGAACAAATATTTTTACGACTAAAACAATGATGGGGGTATACCCCCCACCAATCTTTTATACGGATTTATTCTTAAGCTGGATACGATTGGCCACAATCACAATCGTACCTACTAAGACGATAAATATTGTTGCTAGCGCATTAACCTCAGGCTTCACTCCTAAGCGTACACGCGAAAACACCTCAATCGGCAAGGTGGTAAATCCGGGGCCATTTAAGAATGATGCAATTACCACATCATCAAGCGATAGTGTAAATGCCAACAACCATGCAGATACCAGTGCAGGAGCAATCAATGGCAAGGTAATAGAGAAAAATACGCGTATCGGTGTAGCTCCTAGGTCTAATGCCGCCTCTTCTAAAGAGCGGTCTAATTCGCGCACACGTGACGACACCACCACAGACACATAAGCAACGCATAATGTGACATGCCCAATCCAAATGGTAAACGAGCCATTTTCTGCTGGAAATCCTACTAGATTACGAATTTCAATAATCATTAATAATAAAGAAATCCCCAAAATAACATCAGGAATCACCAGCGGTGCATTTAGCATTCCAATATAGAGAGAAAATCCACGAAATGGGCCTTTGCGTGCTAATACATATCCAGCCCATGTGCCAACGATTACCGCCATTGTTGCTGACATCACTGCAATTTTAAGCGATAGCCAAGCAGCACTTAATAATGCCTGATCCTCAAAAAGACTGTGATACCAGCGTAAAGAGAACCCTGACCAAGAAGAGGAAAGTGCAGAATCATTAAATGAGAACACAATCAAACTAATAATAGGCACATACAAGAAAGCAAAACCAAGGCCTAAAGCAATCCATTTAAAGGTGGTATTTGATCTCATGATTTTTTGCCCCCCTTCATTAGTTTGGCTTCATTACGTTGGAAAATAACCAATGGAACCAATAACAGCAAAATCATACATACAGCCACAGCAGCAGCAACTGGCCAGTTGGCATCGGTAAAGTATTGATCCCACATCACCCGACCAATCATATAGGTATCAGTACCCCCTAATAACTCAGGAATAACATATTCACCGACAGTAGGAATAAAGACAAGCATTGCTCCAGCAATGACTCCTGGCATAGATAAGGGTAAAGTGATAGACCAAAAAACACTCAATGGTTTTGCCCCTAAATCGGCGGCGGCATCTAGCAAACGCTGATCTAGTTTAAGCAAATTGGTGTATAACGGTAAAATAAAAAACGGTAAATAGGTATACACCATGCCAATGTAGACTGCAATATCTGTCCGATAAATTTCAATAGGACTATCAATAACACCTATCCACATTAAGAAATTATTTAATAAGCCCTCATTACGAAGAATCCCTACCCAAGCATATACACGCAACAGCAAAGATGTCCAGAAAGGCAATACAACCATTAAAAGCAATAAATTACGAGTTTGCGGTGCTGATCGGGCAATATAGTAAGCCATAGGATAGCCAATCAATACACACAAGACGGTAGTAATGGCAGCCATCTTGAGTGAATTCAAGTAGGCATGTACAAACAAACCGTCGGTAACAATCATAAAATAGCCTTCAAGATGCAAAGCTATTCGAATGACCTCATCCTTGAATTCTACTAGTGGTGTATATGGAGGCACTCCAAAAGAAGACTCCGCAAAGCTAATCTTAAGGACAATAAAAAACGGCACCAATAAAAACAAGACGAGCCAAGCGAATGGTGGCACAATCGCCATTTTATCGGTGTCGACTTTGAAGATTTTTTTCAACTGAGACAAATGTATCATGATGGCAATACCGTTCCGCTATCAGGCCCCCAAGTAACATAGACCTCATCATCTATACCTGGAGGCTCCTCTTGACCAATACGATTGTTGGGTACACTAGCTTCGATAATTTTGCCTGCATCTAGACGAATTTGATAACGCAGGTAGGAACCCATCCATGCCACGTGCGTTACCATGCCGTGACCTACATTAATTTCATCTTCAGGTTGCTCACGTAATACGCGAATTTGTTCGGGACGGATAGACACAAATACTTCCATGCCCAACGGCTCAGAAATACCATGATTTACATACATAGGACGCATCAGCTCATCACTTTCAATAATCACATGGTCCGGCTCGTCGACAACAATCGTGCCTGTGAAGATATTAGTCGAACCGATAAAGCTCGCTACAAACTGTGAATTAGGGAAAGTATACACATCATGTGGAGTGCCTGACTGTACAATGCTACCATCTGTCATCACAGCAAGACGGTGAGCCATCGTCATGGCCTCTTCTTGATCATGCGTCACCATAATGCAAGTCACCCCTACCGAATCCAAAATTTTAACTAATTCGATTTGGGTTTTTTGACGGATTTGCTTATCCAAAGCGGACATTGGCTCATCCAGCAATAATAGCTTAGGGCGTTTTACTAGACTACGTGCTAGGGCAACACGCTGCTGTTGACCGCCTGATAACTGAGAGGGTTTACGACGAGCATAACTCGCCATTTGCACTAAATCCAAAGCCTCAAAAACGCGGTCATGAATTTCTTGCTTATCAACCCCCTCTTGTTTGAGACCAAAAGCAACATTGGCCTCTACAGACATATGAGGAAACAAGGCATAGGATTGGAACATCATGTTCACAGGGCGTTTGTATGGAGGTACAGTAGATATATCTACACCATCCAACAGAATCTGCCCTGAAGTCGGTTGTTCGAACCCTGCCAACATACGTAGCAGTGTCGATTTACCCGACCCAGAACTACCCAATAAAGCAAAAATTTCATTACGACGAACCGATAAATTGACTGATTTTACAGCTACCGTTTCGCCAAAAATCTTTACCACATCCACTAGTTGGACTAAATCATCAGGATCTCCTGATTGGGTCGTAAAGCGACTCTCTTCCATAATGCCTTTGTTTTCCTTCCTATACTGTTAAAAACTACTTACCAGATTTTAGCTCTGCCCACAAACGTGTTTGTAAGCGAGAAATTTTGAGTGATTGTGGCTTAATCACAAAAAGAGTTTTGGCCACATCTGCATCTGGATAAAGCATTTTGTTATTGGCAATTTCCGGTTTCACAAACTCACGGGCTGCCTTGTTTGCATTAGGATAGAACATTTCATTGGTAATAGCCGCATGCACCTTGGGTTCTTCGATATAGTTGATAAATGCATGTGCTTCATCAACATTCTTGGCCCCCTTGGCAATAGCCATCGTATCAAACCATACTGGTGCACCACCTTTTGGAATAAAATAATCTACCACAAAAGGTTTTTTCGCTTCTTTGGCACGGTCTGCTGCAATAAGTACATCACCATTAAAGCCATACACCATGCATAAATCGCCTGATGCTAACTCATCAATATAGCCAGATGAGCTGAATTGACGAATATAAGGGCGGATTTTTTTCAATACTTCTAAAGCTGCACGGTAATCATCTGGGTTCTCGCTGTTGGGATCTTTACCGATATAGTGCAATACTGCTGGGAATACTTGTGCTGCCTCATCTAGGATAGAAATACCGCATTGTTTAAGCTTTTCTGCATTTTCTGGCTTAAACAACATATCCCAATTAGTTAAATCCACATTGTCACCGAAAATTTCTTTGACCTTGGTAACATTAAAACCTAATCCATTGGTACCAAACCCCCATGGAATCAAGTAGTTATTACCTGGATCAACTTGTGCTACCACAGCCATAATAGCAGGGTCTAAATTCTTCCAGTTAGGAATCTTGGATTTGTCGAGTTTTTGCAAAAGACCTGCTTCAATCTGACGGGCAGCATAGTGTGTTGATGGCACCACCACATCGTAGCCAGAATTACCTGTTAATAATTTGGCTTGTAAAATATCGTTGGTATCATAGGTGTCATAACGAACTTTGATACCAGTTTCTCTTTCAAAACCAGGAAGTGTATCTTCTGCAGTATATTCTGCCCAGTTATACACATTCACCACTTTTTGTTGTGCAGTTGCAGTTGCAAAAGTCGCACCTAAAATGCTTGCAGCAAGCGTAAGTTTACCTAGAAAGTTTAGCTTCATTGTATGACCCTCTATGTACTGTGTTGAAAAAATTAGAAAGGTAATAATAAGGCTTTTTTTATAAATATTTAAGACTTTTTTTGTTAATAACAAAATATTTTTTTAATGATGGCAAAAAAAGAACACTTTGGAGCTTTTTTATAACATTTTTCTCAATTATCCCTTATTCGGTGCAATGATAGTGTTTATTAATAAGTTGAGCAAAATCACCACCTTGCTCTCCGAGCGTCTTTAATAAATGACGCCTTAAACGATTTAGATTATCCTGACACCAAGACCCTAACTGCTGTTCCAGTCTAGCTTTATCAAAATCAATGAGATAAACCTTTGATGCAGCCATATCAATTAAAATATTGAAAGCATTAAGATCAACATGATTTACTCGGTGCTGGTGCATAGTCATAACGACTTTAGCCACCTCTTTTGCTAAACCGTCTAAACTTTCACGGTTTTGCTCCCCTATATGTTGAATAGCCTGAACCAAAGTCATCGTATTTGGAATCTTTTCTGTAATAAGTGCCGCTTGATACCACCATCCATGCCGCTGGTAGACAGCCGCAATAGGTTTTGCCACCGGAACGCCTTTAGCATAAAGATAATGCAAGACCTTAAACTCTTCCCATGAGCGAGTTTGCTCTTCACCTTGCCAGATATAATGCGAACGAATGAATTTCCCAATCAAACCACCTCGACGATACTGCCGAACCACTCCAGAAAATAAAGGGTGTTCAACAAACCACGCTGCATTGCGCCCCCCTTTTTGCACTGCCTTGACTTCTGTATAGGGAGGGCATTTCGGGGGAGATACCACTTCACCAAAAAACTCTATTGTCAACAATGCCGATAAATCTTCCGTTGCACATAAGATACGTTTATCCATGGAGGCCTTAAAACAAATAAGCGGGCACTCATCTGCATTCATTGTCTGCTTCTGGCTTAGCTGCAAAACTGAATCTTTTGCTACCACATAAACTAACTCGCTCACATCACCTCCATTATGTTTCATCTAAACAAAGATTTAATAGGATCGATTTCGCCTCTTGTGTTTCATCTAAACAAAGGATTTAATCGGCTCGATTTCGCATCCAATCTGCCACATCAAAAAAAGCAGCTAATAATTTATCTTGTAACTCTTGTTCTACATCTAAGTCCATCAAGGCTTGTGCCATACACCCTACCCACTGGTCTCGCTCAACTGTGCCAATAGAAAAAGGCATATGTCTTGCCCGTAACCGAGGATGCCCGAATCGCTCTACATATAAGTCGGGACCACCCAACCAACCACTGAGGAACAAAAACAGTTTCATACGTGCAGGCTCCAGAGTTGCTCCATGAGTATCACGTAATTCTTTGAATCGTGGCTCTAAATCCATTAAATCATAGAACCGTTCAACTAAATTTCTTACCCCTTGCTCACCACCTAAACGGTCATAATAAGTCACTAACTCTTGTAATGAGGGGGTCTGTATTGTCGCCTTTACCATATCTTTTCCTTAATGCCTATTGATAATTACTTTTATTGCCCCCTCCCCTTGCTAAAACAAAGAGATTCCTACGGTGTCTAACAATAATTAGCCCGCCTCAGTGGACTCGTGCTACTGTTTACTTACTGCACAGCTCACACGCACTAAAGACAAGCTCTGCACTGAATACTTTAATATGTCGCCAGAACAAACAACAAACTTTCGTCCATACTAGCGTAAATACTCCATTACATCTTCTAATCGAGAAACAGGCCAAACCGTGAGCCCCTCTATTTTCTTGGGGGGGATATTGTGTTTAGGAATCATAGCAATTTTAAATCCTAATTTTGCAGCCTCTTTAAGACGCTCCTGCCCTCTAGATGCTGGACGAATTTCACCAGCCAGCCCCACCTCTCCAAAAGCAAACAATCCTCTAGGTAAAGGTTTATCTCTTAATGAAGATAAGATAGCCAACAAAACAGGCAAATCGGCTGCTGTCTCTGTAATACGCACTCCACCTACCGCATTGATAAAGACATCTTGATCAAAAGTGGCAACACCAACATGACGATTTAATACTGCCAATAACATAGCCAACCTACTACCATCAATCCCTAGGCTTAAACGACGAGGGTTGGGCACATGAGCAGTATCTACTAATGCTTGAATTTCTACCAATAAAGGGCGGGTACCCTCTTGGGTAGCCATAACACAAGAACCAGCGATGTCATCATTGTGCTGTGATAAAAAAATAGCTGATGGATTACTAATACCTCGTAATCCCTTATCTGTCATGGCAAAAACACCCAATTCATTAACCGCACCAAACCGATTTTTAAAAGCTCTAATCAAACGATGCGTAGAGTCACTCTCGCCTTCAAAATATAACACGGTATCTACAATATGTTCTAATACTCGTGGACCAGCTAATGTACCATCTTTAGTCACATGTCCAATCATAACCATAGCAATACCGTTTTGCTTAGCTATGCGAGTCAGTTGAGCCGCACACTCTCTGACTTGAGAAACAGAGCCAGGGGCAGCTGTCAATTCCCCAGAAAAAAGAGTTTGAATAGAGTCAATCACCGCAATTTTAGGCTGCTCTTGCTGTAATGCCTGCTGAATAGACTCTAGTTGAATTTCGGCTAGCAATTTTACATGAGTGGTATTGAGTTCTAAACGATTGGCTCGCAAAGCTACTTGCTCTGCGGACTCTTCCCCTGTTACATAAAGCACCTTATATTGACTAGAAAGGTAAGAAAGTGCCTGAATAAGCAATGTAGACTTACCAATCCCTGGATCACCACCGATAAGCACGACACCACCAGGTACCAACCCACCACCCAATACTCTATCCAATTCTGATAACCCAGTATGAATGCGAGGAATCTCTGCGGCGACAACCTCTGATAACACTTTCACAGGAGCAGCCTGTGCTAGATGAGTAAACCGATTATTACTTGCAGCCGAAGGTTTCTCAACAAACTCAACCAACGTATTCCAACTATGACAATGAGGACATTGACCTTGCCATTTGGAGCTTACACCACCACATTCTTGACATACAAAGCTAACTTTCGCTTTTGCCATTAAAAATTCCTATTCATTATTGGACTCATAGGTAAACTGTAGTTTTACCTCGTTATCTCATCTTTCACCTATTGTTATACCACTTTGAGTGGCACTCGTCTTGCCAAGTTACACATCATCTCATAACCAATGCGACCCGCTTTATCTGCAACCTCATCAATACTAGGACCACCTTTCCCCCATAGGACAACTTTAGAACCAATACCTGCAGAAGGAATATGGGAAATATCAATATTCATCATATCCATAGAAACTCTACCTACCACATGAGCAGGTACACCATCAACGGTAACAGGTGTCCCAAACGGCGCACTACGGGGATAACCATCGGCATAACCACATGCAATAACAGCAACACGCATCGGCTTATCCGCTGTAAATGTTGACCCATACCCTACACTATCCCCTGCCTTAATATCTTGCACAGCAATAATATCGGCAATAAGTGTCATCGTAGGTTGAAACTGGACATCTGGTAAATCAATAACAGATGCAGTTGCGGTGATATTTCCCTCTGCTGTCAAGGCAATAGGGGTAGTATCAAAAGGTACTGAACCATATAGACAAATACCAGGACGAACCCAATTTTCATGATGCTGCAGGGTTAATTGAGGATAACGTACACTGGCAGCAGAATTACAAATACTCAAGGGGCCATCTGTGAACAAATGCTTGACACCTAATATATCCTCAGCGGCTTGCACCACATAATCTTGATCTAAATCTGCATTGGCAAAATGACTCATACAACCAATTCGTCCAACAATGCCTTGCACTTGTAAATGTTTTAAATCCGTCAATATGTCTAGTGCTTGATAAGATTTAAAACCTAGGCGATTCATACCTGTGTTAAATTTCATCATCACATCAATGGGCTTGCCTACTGATTTAGCTTGTTGTAGCAATTCAAGCTGATAACGAGAATGAATAGCAGTAGTAATATGGTAGTGCTGCAGCACCTCAATATCTTCTGCGTGAAAAAAACCTTCTAATAACAGTATTGGTTTAGTCCAGCCATTATCACGACAAAGAACAGCATCCGCAATATCAATCATGCCCAAACCATCTGCTTGAGCAAACCCCTTGAGGGCATTTAACGTACCATGACCATAGGCATTTGCCTTGATAACAGCAAATGCTTTGACACTTGGCAAACAAGAAAGTGTTTTTTCTTGAGAAGCAACAGAGGCAGCTATCTGAGACTGCAAAGTTCGAATTCTCTCTTGTACTTGTGCTAAATTATGCGCCATGGCTTGTGTCGAAATCACGGCTTGTATAGGACGAGGCATAACGGAAATCTCCGAAAATACAAAAATGCCCCTATTATAAATCTATTCAAACAAAATCCTAAATCCACACGCCTTCACCACATTAAATATCGTTTTAAACGAAATCCTAAATCCACATGACTTCACCACATTAAATATCGTTTCAGACGCAGGATTACCTGCCTCTGAATATCTATAAGGAATAACCCCTAGTCATTTCACCTATGAAGTGCTATGATGTCGTTCTCATTGCCAAGCTCGTATAGAGTTCGTGCAATGTTTGTCTTTTTTCTTTATTCACATTATCATGAAAAAAATTATTGGTATTCTTGGCGGTATGGGACCTGCAGCAACAGCAGATATGTTCCAAAAATTTATTCAGTTGACGCCTGCCACAAAAGATCAAGAACATATCCCTCTATTAATTTCTTCTATTCCTGACATTCCTGACCGTAGCACTTGTATTCTTGAGGGGGGTGAATCACCCTTGCCTGCCATGCAAGACTATGTCAATCGTTTAGTTCAGGGAGGAGCTCAAGCTATTGTCATTGCGTGCAATACCGCACACTACTGGCACAAAGACCTACAGTCTACTTGCCCTGTCCCTATCGTAAGTATGATTGAAACAACGGCAGAAGCTGCACTGACTAGTGGGCTTAAACACATTGGTATTCTTGCTACCAATGCCACACTGGCTACAGGTCTTTACAAAAAAGAACTAGAGAAACGCGGACTTAACTATATTCAACCCGACGAGGATAGTCAAGCACTCGTTATGGAAAGTATTTATGCTCTGAAAGGGGGCGATAGTGCTAGAGCAAAAGCCTTGATGCAAGCTCAAAAAGATGCTCTGTTTGCCAAAGGAGCTGATGCTATTATTTTAGGCTGTACAGAAGTGCCTATCCTATTAGCCGACGAAGCCAAAAAAGAACCTCATCGTTATCTTGATGCAACACTTATCTTAGTAAAAAGGATGATTGATTGGTATAACCAGTAAATTCTATGCTTCAAGCATAACCCAACTCCCTTTACCTCGAGTTAGATTGACATACAGTTGCTCTAACTCCCCCACCCTCTCTTTGGGAATACTTAAAGTCCAAACAACACCTTGTTCATTAAAGTCTTCGGCAATCAGTCCGATGCCATCTTGCAATAAACGAGACTTAATCATCGCCATTTCTGAAAACAAAGCTGAGCATATGATTTGTGTCTTGGGGATAATTTTCTCTTTGACACCAAGGTCAAGGCACTTTGCCGCTGTGCCACCATAAGCTCGTACCAAACCTCCTGTACCTAGCTTAATACCACCATAATAGCGGATGACAAGCACTGCTGTATTAACCAGCTCTTTTCCCTCTATAGCCTGTAAAATGGGACGTCCAGCAGTCCCCCCTGGCTCTCCATCATCATTAAAACGATAACTTTGTTCTAGCTTAAATGCCCAACAATTATGCGTAGCGTCTGACTGATGATGCTGTTGGAAAAATACTAATGCCTCTTCTGCACTTGCGACAGGAGCCGCATGTGCAATAAAAAGGCTTTTTTTAATAGTTTCTTCAAACGAAACAGGAGCAACTAAACGGAACACAGGTATCTAATTTCCTTTGGAGAGAGTCTAATTACTTAGACAAAAGTACATCACTACTTTAATGAAAATGCCTAATTACTTAGACAAAAGTACATCACTACTTTAATGAAAATGCCCAATTACTTTAACAAAAGAGCATCACTACTTTAGTAGTAAAAATGGATTGAATGCTTACTCAATACCTCGAGATGCAAGATACTCTTCATAATTGCCCATATAGTCAATTAACTCCCCACTCGGCATAATTTCAATAATACGAGTAGCCAGTCCAGAGACAAACTCACGGTCATGAGACACAAAGATTAAAGTACCTTGATATTTTTCTAAAGCTAGCTGTAAAGACTCTATCGATTCCATATCCAAATGGTTGGTTGGCTCATCCATTAATAATACATTATGGCGACCTAACATCAAACGCCCAAAGAACATACGATTCTTTTCACCCCCCGATAGAACCTTGACATCTTTCACAATATCATCCGCTGAGAATAATAAACGCCCTAGTACTGAGCGGATTTGCTGATCTTCATCACCCTCTTGACGATAATCTGCCATCCAATCAAAAAGGTTTTTGCTCTGTGCAAAAGCATCCGATACATCTTGAGCCATATAGCCTATATCCGCATTGTCTGACCATTTCATACTACCGCTATCAGGCACTAAATCTTGAGCAAATAGACGTAGTAGTGTTGTCTTACCCACCCCATTTGCACCAATAATAGCTATCTTTTGACCAGCTTCTACCATAGCGGAAAAGTCTTTAATTACAGGTTTGTCATAGGATTTGCTCACTTTCTCTGCAGTCACTGCAAGACGGTGCATGGCCTTTTTCTGTTCAAAACGAATAAAAGGATTCTGACGTGATGAAGGTTTGACTTCTACTTGCTCAGACTTAATGCGGTCAATTTGTTTTAAACGTGAAGTTGCTTGACGGGATTTAGACTTGTTGGCGGCAAAACGACGGACAAAATCCTGCAACTCTGAAATACGTTCTTTGGCCTTTGCATTATCTGCAATAAGACGTTCACGTGCCTGTGCAGAAGCCAACATATAGTCATCATAGTTTCCAGGATAAATACGGATTTCACCATAATCTAAATCCGCCATATGAGTACATACTGCATTCAAAAAATGGCGGTCATGACTAATAATAATCATGGTGCTTTGGTAACTATTGATGATATTTTCTAGCCAGCGAATAGTATTAATATCCAAGTTATTGGTAGGCTCATCCAACAATAGCACATCAGGATTAGAAAAAAGGGCTTGAGCGAGTAGCACTCGTAATTTCCAACCTGGGGCAATTTCTCGCATTAAAAGATTATGCTGTTCTACTGGAATTTCCAATCCTAGCAACAACTCCCCTGCTCGTGCTTCAGCCGTGTAACCATCATATTCTGCAAACTTGGCCTCTAGTTCAGCAGCGTGCATATAATCTTCATCGGTGGCATCAGGATTCGCATAAATCGCATCACGGGCAGTCATAGCGTCCCACATTTCTTTGTGCCCCATCAACACCACATCTAGTACACGAACCTCTTCATAAGCAAATTGGTCTTGACGCAATTTACCCAAGCGGATGCCAGGATCTAGGGAAACATTGCCTGAAGTAGGCTCTAGGTCTCCACCGATAATCTTCATAAAGGTTGATTTACCCGAGCCATTAGCTCCAATTAAGCCATAGCGATTGCCGCCGCCAAATTTTACACTAACATTCTCAAATAAAGGCTTAGGGCCAAATTGAATGGTCAAGTTCGCCGTTGAAATCACAATTTTATCCTCTCTTAATACCAACGGGGCATTATAGCGTATTAAAGAGAGTCTTTGTGATGCTTTCGCCAAGCGTCAATGTTGCACACCATCACAGTGGCAAAAGCATCTGAGAGACTTAAGTGCTGGAGTGGTAAGAGTCACTTATTTTTTTGCTTTTTTACCCTTTTTTGACTTTTTGTGTTTCTTACTCACAAGATTCTTGCAGCACTCTATACAATCATGCCCATCATGCCCTTCATGCTCAGAATGGTCTGCATGGTTATGATCATGCTTATCCAGTAGTAAATATGCCATACCCTTCTCTGTCGCAATACCGACTTTCTTACCGATGGGTAATGTTACACGCATCTCACCATGACCATAGGGTAAACCAGTGATAACAGGCACCTTAATCTGGCTACGCAGCCACTTAATCACCTCTGCCATGTTAAAGCCGTTATCCGATTTACTGAGCTCATAATCAGTAATATCTCCGATAATAATTGCCTTTTGCTTGTCTAAAATACCAGCATGCAAAAGTTGGGTAAGCAGACGCTCAATACGATAAGGATGCTCACTTACATCCTCAAAGAATAAAATCCCTTTCTTAATTTTGGGTAAATATGGTGTCCCTACTAATGAGGTTAGCATCGCTAAATTACCCCCCCATAGAACACCCTCTGTGTCCACCTCATCAGCATCTTGAGTTTCAAAACTTAATATCTCAAGCTCACCACGCATGCTTTCAACAAAAATATCAGCAATTAAATCATCAACCTTATTGGCACTGAAATCACCTACGGCATTAGGACCAGTGAAACTAGGCAATCCAGTCTTGGCTAATAAAGCGAGATTAAAAGCGGTAAAGTCACTATAACCGACATAAGTCTTGGGATTTTTCTCCAATAATTTCCAGTCAATCAAAGGCAAAATGCGACTAATACCATAACCACCACGAGTTGCCATAACAATAGGAGCATCATCCTTAGCGGCTCGTGAAAAGGCTTTAGCACGCTCTTCATCTGTTGCTGCAAAACGCAAGTACTTACCCGCAGCAGCCTTATCCACTCGCACGTCAAAACCTAGACTGGACAACTTTTTCTGTGCAATAGGTAGACGCTTAGGATCTGCGATTGCACCCGACGGAGAAATCAAATAAAGCCCCAGTTTCTCTGCATAAGGCTCTTTGACAACAGGGACATCATCTGCTTCATCAAATAGAATCTGCGCATCATTGACTCGTTGTTCTAATTGGTGGTTACCCGCTTTTCTTTGGTTTGTGCTCATTACTTTTCCTACGTTCTTGAAAAAAACGGCGCAGAAGCCCAGCACATTCTTCACTCAGAACACCTGTACTTATCGTCGTTTGGTGATTTAATAAGGGATTAGCGTGCATGGCAATAACACCACCGCAAGCTCCCGTCTTGGGATCGCTCGCCCCAAAAATAACTTGCTTTATTCTAGCATGGACAATGGCTCCTAGGCACATAGGACATGGTTCTAAAGTGACATATAAACGACACTGCGGCAGACGATAGTTGTTTAAGTGTTGAGCTGCCATACGTAATGCCATCACTTCTGCATGTGCTGTAGGATCACTATCCATGATGGTACGGTTATACCCCCTGCCAATAATCTCTCCATCAGGCGCTACTACTACAGCACCGACGGGGATTTCTTGCAAATCATAAGCAAGCTGAGCTTGTTTCAGCGCTTCTTGCATATAAGCTAGATGTTGGAGACGGTTAGGGATAAAGGTCATTTTCGATTAGCAGTAAAAATTTCTAATTTCGCTAAGCATAAAGTACCTCTAAATCCGAGTCAACTGTACATAACTTACCTCTCAATAGGACATTTTTGTCACAGTGATTACTTAAACACACATGAACCTTGATTATCCCATCAAATAGCCAAAATCTATCAAAACAATTTAAAAATAAAATTTTACTATCATAGTAATAAACTATAGAATTCTATTTGCAATAGTTTTTAACAAAGGAAATGCTATGAGTGATTCTTCAAAAAATATCCCTGCACAATGCCCTGTCACCCACTTAACCACTGCTTTTGGTGCCCCTGTTGTGGATAATCAAAACAGCCTTACTGCTGGTCCACGAGGCCCTCTACTCGCTCAAGATCTATGGCTAAACGAAAAACTTGCCAACTTCGTTCGAGAAGTAATTCCTGAACGCCGTATGCACGCTAAAGGGTCTGGTGCTTTCGGTACCTTTACTGTCACCAATGACATTACTAAATACACTCGTGCCAAGATTTTTAGCGAAGTGGGTAAAAAAACAGAAATGTTTGCTCGCTTTACTACCGTCGCAGGTGAGCGTGGTGCAGCTGATGCAGAGCGTGATATTCGTGGCTTTGCCCTTAAATTCTATACAGAGGAAGGTAACTGGGACTTAGTTGGGAACAATACCCCGGTCTTTTTTATTCGTGATCCGCGTAAATTCCCTGATTTAAACAAGGCAGTTAAACGCGACCCCCGCACCAACCTACGCAGTGCAACTTATAACTGGGATTTCTGGACATTATTACCCGAAGCACTCCACCAAGTCACTATTGTGATGTCTGATCGTGGCATTCCTGCTAGCTACCGCCATATGCATGGGTATGGCTCTCATACTTATAGCTTTATTAATGCCAATAATGAACGCTTCTGGGTGAAATTCCACTTTCATACCCAGCAAGGCATCAAAAATCTTACCGATGCAGAAGCAGAGGCATTAATCGGCAAAGACCGTGAAAGTCATCAGCGTGATTTATACGAAGCTATTGAACGTGGCGATTATCCCAAATGGACAATGTATGTCCAAATCATGCCTGAAGAAGATGCAGAAAAAGTACCTTATCACCCCTTTGATTTAACCAAAGTATGGCCCAAAGCAGACTATCCTCTTATTGAAGTCGGTGAGTTTGAACTCAATCGTAACCCTGAAAACTTCTTCATGGATGTAGAGCAATCGGCTTTTGCACCAAGTAATCTGGTTCCTGGTATTAGCGTCTCACCAGACCGTATGTTACAAGCTCGTTTATTTAACTATGCAGACGCTCAACGTTATCGTTTAGGAGTAAATTATCATCAAATTCCAGTCAATCGCGCCCGCTGCCCTGTTCACAGCAATCATCGAGATGGTCAAGGTCGTGTCGATGGCAACTATGGCAGTACCTTACACTATGAACCCAACAGTTTTGGGCAATGGCAAGAACAGCCTCAATACAAAGAGCCTCCACTAAAAATCTCGGGTGATGCTGCTCACTGGGATTTCCGTGAGGACGACAATGACTATTTCTCTCAGCCTCGTGCATTGTTTAAGCTCATGAGTGCAGAACAACGCCAAACCTTATTTGAAAATACTGCTCGTGCAATGGGTGATGTTCCTGATTTCATTAAAGAGCGTCATATCAATAACTGCATGAAATGTGACCCTGAATATGGTGAGGGTGTAAGAAAAGCCATTGAGGCACTGAAAAATTAAATTTAAGATATTTATCAGACCGTGCCGTAGAACCTCGTCGTTTACGGCGAGGATATAAGGCATGCACTGCAAAGCATATCTTTACTATGACTGCAAGACACTAGCAGAGAGATGTCGGTAGTTATTGTTAAATTTAGGAAAATAGGGATAGAAGATTACTCTCCTATCCCCTGCTCATTTACAAATTTCACTCTTTTAAAGAGGGTAAAAGGGCTACTTCTGCCCTCTACCCAGCGATACATACAACAAATCAATTAAAACACTACACGTAGATTCAACTGTACTTGTTGGTCGATATAGCGCTTACCAAAGTGGGTGTTGTAGCGTAAGGTTACAGCGCTATTATTTGTAGGAGCAAACTCAGCACGTACGCCAGCCGTACCAATCACGCTAGGACGCTCTATACCATAGACGGGCATTGTTTCACCCGGAAGCACAGTAAAACCGGCTTTAAGTTTTGGTTTTTTATCCAATGTTTCTACCCCTACAGCAAGAGTACCACCAAGTTTCCAGCGATCTCCTAAACGGAAATCACCGTCCACACCCGCTTGCAACAAGAGTGAATCAAAGTTTTGCTTACGTACATCTAAACGAGTAGAACCACCTTTCTCACTAAAACTATGCATCTTCACTAGATGATAATTTGCACGAACAAATGGACTGACTCGGTATTTATCATCACCCATGTAGTAACGTAACCCTAATGAAGCATAAGCAATATCTGCATGGTATTTGCCCTCATTAGAGACACCTAATACTGATTGATAACGAGTGCCTTTCAACGAACTATGCCCATAGCCAAGCTGTCCTTCAAGTGCCATTTTTGGTGTAAACAACCACTCCCCATAGAGTCCAGCTTGCCATGTGTTGGAAGTAAGTTTCTCATCAAGCACGGCTTCTGTTGTACGAGCTTTACTTGATAAATAGGCAACTGATGCACCGATATGCCCTTTATCAAAGTATTTTGTTGCACCAAGCACAAAACCATTATGATGAGTTTTATAACTAGACAAGCCTAAGTAGCCATGGTTACCACTATCAGCCTTGGTTTTACCCCAAGCCCCGATATAGCGGCCCCATACGTGGGTATCACGGTGAGAATCTTTCTCATCCAATGCAACAAAACCTGTTGGTATGTTATCTGCAATTAAACGGCTTGCCTCTATCAGCATATTACCTGTATTAGCGTAAAGTACAGGAGCAATTTGAGTTGCAGCCGTACGAACCAGAGTAAGACTAGGCAACTTGCCAAAATCTTTAGCAAGCTCAACAGCTGAATTATCACCTACCAAGGCTCTATCAATCACATCATCAACCAAATGGGCAACTGCTATACTTTCATTAGATGGACTGCTCACATTAGGTGTGGGATTTGCTTCATTAGAGACTGGATTTGCTGATGTACTATTACTTCCCTCGTCGGAATTAACAGCTTCCTCTACACTCACCGCTCTCTTCACTCGCATATTCAACGACTTAAGATTATTGCCATTACCCTCTTCCAAAGAATTGCCATCTTTATCTTTACCCGCATGGTATTCTTCAAAAGTAAACAATGCGCTATTATCTTCTATACTAGCGAATTTACCCTGTAACGCATAACTATCAGCAATGCCGTCATTACGGTCATAACCGTCACAATTTTGCCCTACAAATGCGTCATCACCGCATTGGTAAATAGTGCTTTTAACACTTACAATATCATTAATCACCCATGCTTCTTTTTCAGCGGTTGCTTTATCCAATAAAGACGAATCAATAACTAGTTTTGCTTCGGACACGTTAAGGTTAGCATTTTCCACCACTAATGCCCCATAGGCCTCTGGAGAGCGAATACCAACTTTTAAAGTCTTACCAGCTAAGCTCACTACAGGTTGCTCTCTATCATCATTATGCAAGGAAATCGCATCATTATTAGGTGCTTGATAGACCAGCTTGTTATGTAATTCCATATAAGACGGCAATTCCATCCTATTCGCCATAATACGGCTAGGTTGATTAACGAGTAATCTTTCTACACCAGCCACTGTATAGTCCACCACAAGGGGGGCTGCTGTAGGTGCGGTGACATTTTCTCCTAGCACCAACTCATCTTCACCCTCACCTAAATCTAAGGTATGGTCGGTCACATTAATGCGAACTGATTCATCACCGATAACAACTTTATCATTACCCGCTCTTAAATCAATATCACCATTAATGATAGAATTTTGTCCGATGTAAAGCACATTATTTGCATCATCTCCTAATACAGCATGCGATTTTCTAGTTTCTACACTGCCATCATCTTTAAGTACTTTGACGGCAAAGCCATTTGCATTAAGGATGGTATTTTCCAATCTAACAGTCGTATTACCTTGAATATTTAAGGCAGTCACAAAGCCATTGACGATACTATTAGTAAGCGTCAAATCCTTATTGGCAACTAACGCTCCATTCGCTACCCCTACACCATTGATAATAGTGTGATCAATCGTATTATCCACTGCAGTATAGCTACTGTCTCGACCACTAATAGGTGCATTGATAATCTTATACTCTACACCACCAATCGTTTGAGTACTATTCTCGGCTGACTCAATACGGTCAACTACACCGTATGGAGCAGAGGCTAAAGCATCAGTAGAAGAACTAGTATTAGGTAATTCAACAACGCCATCTTCTGATGCAACGACGGGCATATCAACATGGTACACATCCTTAAGATGGTTGTTTAACTTAATCAGCTTTTCATTAAGTTGTTTAATTTGCTCGTTATAAAATGCAAGATACTGGTTATAAATAACTTTAAAGCCACTATCTCCATTTAATGACTGGATAAGTCCTGCAAGTGCTTGTTGTTGATTTATTAGTTTGTTTTTCTGAGCTAAAATCTCAGTTCTATTAGATTCATCACGCCATTTCGCTTTAGGAAGCCATTCATCTTCATAACTTAACTTAAAAGTATCCGCTGTCTTAGTATCAGTAAGCGCTTCATTTAATTTGAAATATAAATCAATACGCTGATCATCAGTTAATGTATTACTCACACTACCATAGGCTTTTTCAACTTTCTTAATATCGCTAACCGCAAAATCCCTATACGTACTTAGAATCTTCCCATCATTTCTTTTGTAATGTTCATTTAGACTTTTCATATCCTCCGCTAATTCACTTAATTTAGTGGAGCTTTCAGGATTCATAAAATCATTTCGAGCCGAAGCTGTATTAGCACTCTCTACACGCTGACTCATCACCGCACGTTTTCCTAAATAAACATATGTTCCCATATTATTAACAGGATCTTTATCAGCATTGAAATATAAGTAAGTCTGATGCTTTGCATCTGCATCCGTACGTCCACCATTATAATTTCCTGCTATAAGCTGACCTGCCATTAAACCATAGTTATTAATCGTACCTGTAAATGCAGACTGATAACTAGGTTCACTTACGTTATAAGCATCATTAATAGAACCTTTGGCTAGTAACGCGGCATGAGTACCTGAAATAATCCCTTGGTTATTGATGCTAGAAGACACGGGTTGATCTACAAACAAACCTACCCCTGTTCCTAAAAAGTCTACTCGACGATATTCACCATCCGAGAACCCGTGGTATATTTCGCTATATCCACTCATTACCCCACGATTATTCACGTCACCTAAAGTCAGTTCGTCACTAGCTCGTCCCGTATAAATGGATACACCATTACCGCTACCTTTAATGTCTGAGATGGCGTTAATCTGTATGCAATTACTATGTTTAATACTTGCATATCGAATACAACTTACTGCCTCTTCGGGTGCTGGTGGAGCCTGATTTACTCGATAATTTTGATTCCAGTTTGAATCATCGGTGATGATTAGCTCCACTTCCTTTAAAGGAAGATTTTTGTTAGCTAAAACAGCGTCTTCTTTTCCACCACCACCCATGCCTGCTTGGGCTTTTAAGTATCCAGAAATCACACCATCATTGTTGATATTGCCCACTTTCATTGAATAATCTTGGGCTGCTCCTGCTTTTAAAGAAACTGAAATACCATTGCCAACTCCCATAGCTTCAACATTAATAACGCCATAGCCACTGCCAGCCATTAAATCAGCAAAACCGTCAATTCTACCTTTATTATCTATATTTCCCATAGATAGGCGAACGCCAGGCTCATCCCTAAAACCATATTCATCAACAGGTCCAAGAACATTTTGTGTTGCCTCTAAAGATAAACCAATACCATTACCTGCATTATAAGCTTGTGATTGCGAATAGTTATGTAATGCACGAGACTGATTATCTCCAGAGATTTGAACCAACTGCCCTTTAATATTCCCTTGATTATTCACATTACCAATCTCTGCAAAAGTTTGATCTTTTGCAAATCTTAGCGTACGTGCTGCAACACTAATACCGTTTCCAGTATCATAAGATCGTGTATAGTTAGTCGAACCATCATTTTTCACATCAACTGAACGCAATAAGGCATCCCCGACTATTCTACCGCCTACATTATTATTGACGTTGCCTAACTTTGCTTCATTAATTTTCTCATAAGAATACGTACGCCTATCCTGCGTAATTAGGTTTGTACGTAAAGAAACCCCATTACCCGATGCCCAACTGATCATTGCATAATCTTGTGCCTCATCATGATCAATATCAAGCACTTTACTTCCTTGTGCTACTACTTTACCTTGGATAAGACCACTATTTTCGAGTTTATCTAAAGCAACACGGATATTTTTGCCATAGAAATTTTTATCATCCGATGTAAGTGATGCTGGGATAACACCAACCCCATCCACCCCTGTGACTGAGGCCTCATTTGCTGAACGTACAGAACGAGCACTACGAGAACCACCTGTCGCCGCATCTACAGCAACTTCGCTCCCATCAGCACCAATGATATATTTACCATAATCACCAGACCCATATAGCGAGACGCCATTCGCAGAGGCATTGACTACCACCAAACTGCGGTGAGTGCCTGCACCCGTTTGCAGTTGAGCAAATCCAGACACTACGCCTGTATTTTCTATTTTGTCCAGAGCAAACGTCATATCGTTTTCATTACTTACAGGCACCCAGCCATAAGCATCAATACCATTGGCCTGACCATCAGGTGCGATACTACTGCGATAATCTTTTAACTCTACTCCCTCCAAGGTGTTATAAGTATTACCAGATTTAATCGCATTAATAAACAGTCGTCCATAAATCCGCCCATTATTAATCGCCCCCTTCTGTGCTGTCAGCCCATCCATATCGCCATACCAGTTAATCCTCACAGGATTACCTGTACGATTATGCACCCCTACAAATAAACCACTATATTCGTCGCTTGGGTCAGTGATTTCCGCCAGACTTGTCACAGTCAAGTAATCTTTTACCAACGCATAAGGAATGTCTCTATCCTGTACATATAAATCTTGCGTATTGTAAACTGGATGGTCTGCATAAGCCGAACAACTTAGTGATGTCAAGATAGCCAATGCTGTTGCCTTTAACTGGAAATGCTGTTTTCCCATATTTCACCCTAAAAAAGAATATCAATCACGCACAAAAAATGGTATTTCCATAGTGCCAATTCCCTCTCTCTTGATTAAGGTACTCCTAAGCTAACTATTGATAGAAATACAAATTTTTTGCCCTTATGGATGAAAATAAGCAACTAATTTCCTCTTCCCTGTGTATTGTTTCATTGTCACTGTCCTAAAACAGTTTCACTGAGAAATTAATTACCTAGATTCTGGTCGTGGAGCATATCAGAAAACCTTATTTTTGTAAATGATAATCATTATCATTATTATCATTTAAAAAATAATTTAAGAATATTTTTTATAATGTATGATTATTCATATCTCAAAATAAATTTTATTCATAAAAAAAGGGGATAAAATTTTCCCCCTATTAATTTTTATAACCAGTTGAAATATCTATATAATTTTAAATTATTTAGCATTGATGAACCGAGCAAAAGCAGAACTAATTCTTAAAGCATAGCCTTTTTCATGGCTATCGTCGTTCACAATAAACAAAGCAGCTATTTGTTGTTTTTCAGCAAATTCAATAGCTTTTTCTCCTAATAAAAACAATGCCGTTGCATAACCATCAGCAAGCATACAATTTTCTGCTAATACCGTGACAGAAAGAATTTCTGATACTTTGGTATAACCCGTCTGCGTATTAATTTCGTGTGAGGCAACTTTCTCTTTATCTTTAAAATAATTGCGATAATTACCTGACGTTGCCACTCCTATAGTCACCTCTTTAAAAGTCAGCATATGCTCATAAACCCCTCCTCCCCACTGCGGACGCTCAACCCCTACACGCCATGCCTGGTCGTAACGACTACCAGATAATCGCAACTCTCCCCCAATTTCGACCAAATAATGATGAATACCCTCTTTTTCTAATACTTCAGCTACTTTGTCCACGCCATAGCCTTTGGCAATAGAGCATAAATCAATACGGGTTTGTGGGTATTCTTTGCGTAACCCCTCCTCTGTCAAAGATAAATAACGATAATTAACATAACGCAGGGTATCCGCAACTTGGGCATCATCTGGATGTGATTTAACCTCTTTTGCCCCAAATCCCCAAATATTCACCAATGGCTCTACTGTAATATCATAGACCCCATCTGTCTGCTCACACAGAGTTAATGCCTGTCGCACCACATAATACATGGCAGGACTAAGTGCAATAGGCGCTGTGCTAGGATTATCATTAAATAAGGAAATCTCTGATTGTGGTATAAAGGGTGACATTTGCTGATTAACTTCCTCTAATACCATTTCTATCATTGACTGTATCCTCTCTTTTGCCACTTGCGCTACCTCTTGCGCAATATGCACATTCCATGATGAACCCATTGTTTCGCCTGTTAGATAAACCATTATTTTTTTCCTTTTATTTGATAATGATTCTTATTATAATCTAAATAGCTTATTTCAATGCGTTTCTTCTATGAGCCAATTTTGGATATTTCAAAAAAACCTTGAGCAAATCGTGTATTTATTCCATATATTTTTTCGACTAATAAGCCTTTAAAATCGTTATCTTCACTTCTTTTTGCTTTATTTTGAGGCTTTTTTGCTTCAATATGGAGCAAAAATACTTTTTCAGTCCAATACCCCTACTTAGAGTAGTATTACTAGGGAAAACCCTAGGCTGACTTTGTTACACTTTGCCTGCACTCTTGATCTCATTATTCAAAGACATTCTTCTTCTGGGATAGGATTTATAATTAAATCAAAAACAACCAAGAACAATGCTTGAATTGTGGAAAATTTCCTGACAGTAGATTTTTTCAATAAGGATTAAGCATGAAAATCTCTCTTATAAGAGGGCTGACAACAATACTGATGACAATATTTGCTCTTATCGGGGGAGGTATTTACCATGCCCCTCAAGAAATCAATGACACGATTGCCCGTGAGCAGCCCACACCTACTAGTGTCCCTGGCGTCGCTGATAGTGACTGGGTCGCCTATGGCCGCTCATCGGCTGGCGAACGCTATTCACCACTAACACAAATCAATACCAATAATGTCAACAAACTGAAAGTTGCTTGGGTTTATCATACAGAAGATATGAAAACCGATGATGACTCTGGTGAGAGTACTTATGAAGTCACCCCTTTAAAAGTTGGTGATAAATTATTTTTATGTACATTACACCAACGCCTTGATGCATTGGATGCCGCTACAGGTAAGCGTCTTTGGCGTTTTGACCCCAAGATTGCATCGACTAAACAATATCAACACTTAACTTGCCGTGGAGTGTCTTATTATGATGCGGATACAGCAGCACAAATTAATCCTAAAAGTGCTTCTTTAAGTACCAGCACAGCTTCACTAGAATGCCCTCGCAAAGTTATTCTGCCTGTTAATGATGGTCGTCTCATCACCGTCAATGCGGATAATGGTAAACCTTGCAGTGATTTTGAAACAAAGTTGGGAGATTCCCTTGTTGCTTATGCTCTTGACGAACAAAAGTAATTAGGCCTTTTTCCATCGTTTAGGACGGGTGGTTTAGCTACTCGTCCACTCTTAAGTAAAATATTTTTATCTATATACAAAAGAGGTAAACGACAATGGATGCCTTAATCTTAAGTCGCATACAATTTGCATTAAATATTAGTTTTCATATTTTATTCCCTGTTATTAGTATTGCCTTATCGTGGTATCTGGTCTTTTTCCGTTATATGTGGGGAAAGACCGGCAAGCAAGGCTGGCTAGTAGCCTATCAGTTTTGGGTCAAAGTTTTTGCCATTACCTTTGCTGTTGGTGTCGTTTCTGGTGTCACCATGAGTTTTCAATTCGGCACCAACTGGCCAATTTTTATGGAAAAAGCAGGCAATATAGCAGGCCCTCTTCTTGGTTATGAAGTCCTCACCGCCTTTTTCCTAGAAGCAGGCTTTCTGGGTATTATGTTATTTGGGCGTGAGCGAGTCAGCCAGCGATTGCATCTGATTGCTGCTTGTATTGTCGCTATCGGCACGCTCATTTCTGCATTCTGGATTCTGGCATTAAACTCATGGCTACAAACTCCAGCAGGTTATTCTATCGATGCAAATGGGGTATTCCATGTAGAAAATTGGTTAGAGGTCATTTTTAACCCCTCTTTCCCTTACCGTTTTACTCATATGATTTTGGCCTCAGTGCTTACTGCCTCTTTCTTGGTGGTGGGATTATCTGCCTGGCAGGTCATCAAACGATGTGCTACTGAAGCCACAGGCTTAATTATGAAAACAGGCCTATCTTTTGCGGCTGTCGTTATCGTGGTACAAATTTTTGTAGGAGATGCGCATGGTCTCAATACCTTAGAACATCAACCTGCAAAATTAGCAGCTATTGAAGCCATTTGGCATACTGAGAAACCTGCTGCTCTCAATCTATTTGCCTATCCTGATGAGAAAACACAATCAAATAAATTCGATATTTCCGTACCTCATTTAGGATCACTTATCCTTACCCATGATTGGGATGGGGAAATTAAGGGTATGGATCAGTTTGACTACCATCCTCCTGTTGCCCCTGTCTTCTATGCCTTCCGTGTAATGGTAGCCGTGGGGGTATTAATGCTACTAACAAGTTGGTTTGGGTGGTATCGTTATCGCAAGTCAGGCTGGAATCCCAATAAACTCCCTCGTTGGGTTCTTTATCTCTTTTCAGGTATGACTTTCTCGGGATGGGTCGCCACATTAGCAGGTTGGTATGTCACTGAAATTGGTCGTCAACCATTCCTTGTCTATGGGCTACTACGTACTTCTGATTCAGTCACTCAAGCTGTGCCAGCAGATCATGTTGGTCTTACTCTCGTGTTTTACTTCTTGCTTTATGGTGCGATGTTATTGTCTTACATCGCCGTCTTAAAACATCTGGCAGAACACCACCATACAGAACCCAGTAAACAATAGGAGAAAATCATGGATTGGAATTATTGGTTACCCCTTATTTTCCTTGCCCTTTTAGGCTTAGCCATGTTTATTTATGTGACATTGGATGGTTTTGACCTCGGTGTCGGTATGCTCATGCCACGTGCTAAAAGTGCTGAACAAGATATTATGGTAGGCTCTATTGGCCCTTTCTGGGATGCTAATGAAACTTGGATTGTGCTTGGGGCTGGTGTGTTATTCATTGCTTTCCCTAAAGCAAACACCTTGATTTTGGGAGAGTTGTATTTACCCGCCACCTTTATGATTTTTATGTTGCTCATTCGCGGAGCTGCATTTGACTTTAGAGCAAAAGCTGATGACTATCACAAAGAGCTCTGGAATATTGGCTTTATGATTAGCTCTGGTGGCATGGCTCTATGCCAAGGTTGGATGTTAGGTCGCTATATCACTGCTTTTGGTACAGAATGGGATCACTACCTCTTCACTATCGGTGTGATGCTATCCGTTCCAGCCGTATATGTCTTATTAGCTGCTTGCTGGCTGATTGCCAAGACAGAGGGTGAGTTGCAACGCAAAGCCAAACACTGGGCAAACCAAGCATGGTGGCTGGTGGTTGTGTGCTTGGCTTTGATTTCTCTTGCTACTCCCTATATCAGCCAAGGTATCTACAATCGTTGGTTTAGCGAGGAATTATGGCTATTGCCTATTCCTATAGCGACAGCACTGTTATTACTTCGCCTTAAATTTTTGGTTAAAGGGGAAGAAGTGCTTCACCATGGGGTATGGAGACCATTTAGATTAACCGTGTTTGTGCTTGTATTATGTGCATTAGGATTAGCGATTAGTGTCTTTCCTTATGCCGTAATTGATAAACTCACCGTGTGGGAAGCCGCTGCCAGCACCCCTACCCTAGTGGTAACGTTGATTGGCGTGTGCATTACCGTCCCTATTATTCTAGCTTATAGCATCTTTGCTTACTGGGTATTTAGAGGCAAGGCATCTACCCTCAAATATGAGTAATTAGTCTCATAATTATTAGGAAATTAAAGTTTAAGGGCATTGATTTTCAATGCCCTTTTTAAATGATTTTAACGTGATAAAGACTGCTGACTAATCGAACTCCGCTCCGCCAATCAGCTCTAGTGTGTAAATGATTTTGAACGATAAAGACTGTTAACTAATCGAATTCTGATTCACCAATCAGCTCTATTGTAAGATTATTATCCACGGCGAAATCATTAACAAACTTCCATGCCCGTGGTTCCAACTGACGCAAACGCTCATCAACAATCACGCACTTGTGACCATTTCTATTGGTAGGCACCACATAGGGAGAATAAGCAATATGACTACACTGCAACCCAGGTGGACGAAACTGTGCCATTACCCCAGCAAGACGCTCAGCCCAATCGCTCGGACGAAAACGCTGACCAGACTTCGTAAGACCGTAGATAATTAACTGTTGCACTTGACTAACCTTGTAGCAAAAGAGCGGATATTTTAGACGATTTATCCGATAATTTCGACATTTTTCTTGATTATTGTTATTATAAGTCTTTTGAGCATTTTTGGGCGAAACTTTCTTTGTTTTAAGGAATACGCATCACTTGTTTTTGGAATCACAAATACGTTAAGGAGCTTTTGCTTTTTGATTAGCTATTTCATCTGATGCTCTTTTTTCACAAAGTGTAGTTACCCATTGAATACTTTTTATTTTTTACTTTGTGTGTTTGCATATGACTACTCAGAACTCTAGTGCGCCTATGCGCCATTTTTTACAGCTTACTGATTTTTCGGCTCAAGAAATCCTTTATATTCTTGAGCGTGCTCGCTATATCAAACAAAAATTCAAACGATACGAGCCTCATATGCCTTTACACGACCGTACCCTTGCAATGGTTTTCGAAAAAGCCAGTACACGGACTCGCGTCTCTTTTGAGGCTGGTATGTACCAAATGGGGGGGGTAGTGATTAATCTTACTGCTAATGACTCTCAACTTGGACGATCTGAACCTATCGAAGACACTGCTCGTGTGATTAGCCGCATGGTTGATATTGTGATGATTCGTACTTTTGAACAAACACGTCTTGAACGTTTTGCCGCACACTCTCGCGTACCAGTCATTAATGGTCTAACTAATGAATATCACCCTTGCCAAATTCTGGCAGACTTGTTGACTTTTATTGAGCATCGCGGTCCTATCCAGGGTAAAACAGTTGCTTGGATTGGGGATGCCAATAATATGTCATATACCTGGTTGCAAGCAGCTCAACTGCTTGATTTTAAACTTCATATTTCTGCGCCTAAAGGCTATCAACTTGACCATGACCGTATTGGCTCTGTCAGCCCTCGTCACTTACAAGAGTTCGACGATCCAATGGAAGCAGCCAAAGGAGCTGATTTAATTACAACTGATGTATGGACCAGCATGGGTTATGAACAAGAAAATGAAAAACGTCGCGTGGCTTTTGCCAACTGGATGGTTGATAGTGAGATGATGTCATTAGCCAATAAAGACGCCATCTTTATGCACTGCCTCCCTGCTCACCGTGGCGAAGAAGTGAGTGCTGAGGTTATTGATGGTCCTCAAAGCGTAGTATGGGATGAAGCAGAAAACCGTCTCCATGTACAAAAAGCCTTGATGGAATTCTTGGTATTAGGCAAACAAGAAACTCCTTCATTGTAAATCTTCTCTGCTGTTTTTTGTCTTAAATAGGCATGGAAATATCCCGTAGTACTTGCTAAATATAGGGTCTACTTATTGGGTGGATAAACATAATAAGTAAACCCTTTCAGTCATAAACTGAGGGCTTATTCCAGGCGATACATTTTTAAAACAGTGCATTGATTATTCACGCACTGATTTGAAACAAAATACGGCTAATCAGGCTTTTAGGCTTTTGCAAACCTAATTTAAGGCGTAAAATATGCCTACATTATTAATCCTTATTGATTGAGTAATTAACATGAGCGATATTAAAAAAGTAGTTCTCGCCTATTCTGGCGGTCTTGATACATCTGTAATTCTAAAATGGTTACAAGACACTTACCAATGCGAGGTGGTGACTTTTACTGCTGACATTGGCCAAGGCGAAGAGCTTGAACCAGCACGTGCGAAAGCATTAAAGTTTGGCATCAAACCTGAAAACATCTTTATCGAAGACTTACGCGAAGAGTTCGTGCGTGATTTTGTATTCCCTATGTTCCGTGCCAACGCCATTTACGAAGGCGAATACTTGCTAGGTACTTCTATCGCTCGTCCTCTTATTGCCAAACGACAAATTGAAATTGCTAAGCAATTAAACGCAGACGCGGTTTCTCACGGTGCAACAGGTAAAGGCAACGACCAAGTCCGCTTTGAGCTTGGTTACTATGCACTAAATCCAAATATCCGCGTTATTGCTCCTTGGCGTGAATGGGATTTACTCTCTCGCGAAAAACTCCTTGCCTACGCTGAAAAAGCTGGCATTGAAATTGAGATGAAACACAAACAAGGTGGTGCTCCTTACTCTATGGATGCCAACCTACTTCACATCAGCTACGAAGGTCGTCACCTCGAAGACCCAAATGCTGAAGCAGAAGAAAGCATGTGGCGTTGGACTGTTTCACCAGAAGCAGCTCCTGATGCTCCTGAATATATCGACCTTGAGTACGAACGTGGTGACATCGTTGCTATTAACGGTGTTCGTTTAAGTCCTGCTGCCGTATTAGCAAAACTTAATGAGCTTGGTGGCAAACACGGTATTGGTCGTCTTGACCTTGTTGAAAACCGTTATGTAGGCATGAAATCTCGCGGTTGTTATGAAACCCCAGGGGGAACTATCATGCTTAAAGGTCACCGTGCGATTGAATCTATCACACTTGACCGTGAGGTGGCTCACCTTAAAGACGACCTTATGCCTCGTTATGCTGCATTGGTTTACAATGGCTACTGGTGGTCTCCTGAGCGTAAAGCCTTGCAAGTGCTTATTGACCACACTCAAGAGCATGTCAACGGTTTTGTTCGTCTTAAACTCTACAAAGGTGGCGTGTACACTGTATCTCGCGACTCTAAAGATAGCTTGTTTGATAAGACTATTGCTACTTTTGATGATGACGGTGGTGCTTATAACCAAGCAGATGCTGCTGGCTTTATTAAGCTCAATGCATTGCGTATGCGTATTGAAAGCAAAGCTGGTCGTAAATAAAATTAGCTTTTAATCATTCACTTTTAACCTGTCAAAGAGGTCTATAGGAGTTTTAAGCAATCGCATAATAAGGTCTTTTAAGACCACTTTAGCGACTCTTGTTTATTGGGCTTATGCTCATACACTCCCCTGACCTCTTTGACTCAATGCTGGTTAAAACTCAAGCATAGTTAAACAAAAGGCAAGCTTCTAAGAAGACAAAACTGATACTGTCTTCTACAATCACTATAATTCAACAAGCTTGTACTGTCTTCTACATATCACTATGATTCAACAAATCACCGTTCAGACACTCAAACAATGGCTAGATGAAGGCCGAGATATTACTCTTCTTGATGTCAGAGAAGACAATGAAGTGGCTTTTGCCAATATTCCTGGTCACCTCCATATCCCAATGCACTTGATTCCTATCCGTCATGCCGAGATTGACGATAGTAAGCCACTTGTGATTTATTGTCATCATGGCATGCGTAGTTTACAAACAGGCTTATATCTCACTGAGGTAGGGTTTGAAGACGTTTATAATGTCCAAGGCGGTATTGATGCATGGTCAACAGAAATCGATACTTCTGTGCCTAGATATTAAATCTTTTTAGCATTCCCTTTACAACTTTATTTTTCTTGTAGCGTAATTACACCCAACAACTTTATTTTCCTTGCAGTGTAATTACACCCAACAACTTTATTTTCTCTGCCGAATAATTACACTTGAAAAAAGTGCCTAAAGCAGTTATTATTCATGCTTGATAATAATTATCATTTCCAAAATTATTTATCATTATTGTAATTATTTATCATAATATTATTTGCCAAGGTTTTCTTCTATTATTCACACATCATCTAAATAAGTTTAGCAGAAAACCAGCATCATTCAGTTGTTTTTATTTGGAGGGATTTCCTATGACTTTTAATACCTTACTCAAGCCACTTGTGATTGCCTGCGCATTAACAGGCTCTCTTGCTCAAGCCGCAGAGGAAGTCAATATTTATACCACTCGTGAGCCAGGTTTATTACAACCGCTGTTAGAGCAATTTACTAAAGACACAGGTATTAAAGCGAATACCGTATTTGTAAAAGATGGTTTGGCTGAACGTGTGGCAAATGAAGGTGAGAAGTCCCCTGCTGATGTATTAATGGTTGTGGATATTGGCAACTTGACTGACCTTGTTGAAAAAGGTCTTTCTCAACCCATCCAATCAGCAACGCTAGAGAAAGCTATCCCTGCACAATATCGCGATCCAGCCGGCAACTGGTACGCCCTCTCATTGCGTGATCGCGTGCTATATGCAGCCAAGGATTTAGACTTAAAAAACTTTACCTATGAAGAACTTGCTGATCCTAAATGGAAAGGCAAGGTATGCATCCGCTCTGGTCAACATCCATATAACACCAGCTTAGTCGCTGCTCTTATTGCTCATGATGGTGAAGCTAAAACAGAAGCATGGCTCAAAGGGGTGAAAGCCAATCTTGCACGCAAAGCTGCTGGTGGCGATCGTGATGTAGCTCGCGATATTCTTGCTGGTATTTGCGATATTGGTATCGCTAATGCTTATTATGTAGGTCGCATGTTAAATGCAGAACCAGGCTCTGACCAACGTAAATGGGGAGAAGCCATTAAAGTCATTCGCCCAGTTTTTGCTGGTGCCAAAGATGGTGGGACACATGCTAATGTATCTGGTGCAGTTGTCGCTAAAAATGCCCCTCACAAAGAGAATGCAGTGAAACTTTTAGAGTACTTGGTTAGCCCTAAAGCACAAGCCATGTATGCTAAAGTAAATTACGAATATCCTGTGGTAGCTGGCTCTGAATTAGATCCTACTGTGGCATCTTTTGGCGAGTTTAAACCCGATACCTTACCACTTGGGGAAATCTCTAAAAATCGCAAAAAAGCCAGTGCGTTAGTGGAAAAAGTTGGCTTTGATAACTAACTTCCTTTATTCAGCAATTTATACATAAACCATGCCATTGCAAAAAAATAATCGGATTACCTTTACTCAATGCCTTGGCTGGTTAATTGTATTCAGCGTTATAGCACCTGTTTTTAGCCTATTTATCCTCGCCATATCAGGAAATTTTGGTCATTGGGATAGCTTAATCCGTTATGTATTGCCCTATGCCCTAAATAACACAGCGATTTTGCTTATAGGTACTGGTATTATGGTGGGTCTCATTGGCACAGGTGCTGCTTGGCTCACTTGTGCCTACCAATTTCCTACACGTAACCTACTGGTATGGGCATTGCTATTACCCTTAGCAATTCCCACCTATATTATGGCATTCGCCTATCTAGATTTATTACATCCACTCGGTCCTATCCAAACAGTGATTCGCGAGTTGCTCGGCTATGAATCCCCTCGACAATTTCGCCTACCAGACCTACGCGGCATGCCAGGGGCTATTTTCGTGATGGGCATGGCACTTTATCCCTATGTCTATCTTAATGTACGCGTGATGTTTATGAGCCAATCGGCAAATCTAGTCGAAGCCGCTCGTACGCTGGGCTGCACACCTACTCAGACATTTTACCGTTTAATTCTTCCCATGGCACGCCCTGCTATTGTCGTAGGAATTAGTCTTACCTTACTAGAAACCTTGAATGATATTGGTGCCTCAGAATTTCTAGGGATTAAGACATTAACCGTCTCTATCTATACCGAATGGGTGACACGCTCTAACCTTGCAGGAGCCTCGCAAATAGCGATTTTTATGCTTTTTATCGTCACCTTTTTAATATATATTGAACGCCTCAGTCGCCAACGTCAGCGTTATACTAATACTCAACGCCTACACCCTATCCAACCTATAGTATTGACGGGTTACAAAGCCTTTATCGCTTTATGTCTAGGTTGGTTGCCTGTAGTGGTTGGTTTTGCTTTTCCAGCCCTCTATCTTATTTCTGAAACCATTAAACGACTAGAAAATGTCGGTGCTATTTCCAATGCATTGTGGCATAGTACGGTAAATACTGTGACCCTAGCCGCAGTAGCAACTATTGTGACCGTCATTTTTGGTGTAATCATTGCTTGGGTAGTACGTCAACCACGCTTCCGCTATGCAAAAAGTATGGTGCGACTAGGCAGTCTAGGCTATGCTATTCCTGGTTCTGTACTCGCTATTGGCTTGGTGACCCCTCTAGTATGGATAGACAATGGGATTAGTGCTGCAATGAGTGCCATATTCTCATTACCACCCCAACTCTATATCATGGGAAGTATAGCAGGACTAGTTATTGCCTATTACATTCGATTCTTAACAATTAGCATCGGTTCAACTGAATCTGGCTATACACGTATCCCCATATCGCTAGACCAAGCAGCACGCAGTTTACGTTGTAACGATAAACAAGTGTTCACACGTGTGCACTGGCCTTTATTAAAACCCGCGTTAGGAGCTGCGGCATTATTGGTATTTGTTGATGCCATGAAAGAATTATCTGCAACTTTGCTGTTGCGCCCACTAAATTTTGAGACACTATCTACTTGGTTATATGCCGAAGCTGCTCGCGGTACCTATGAGGAAGGAGCCATTGCTGCCTTGCTAATCGTATTGGTGGGATTAGTTCCTGTGATTTTCCTTGCCAAGACGCAGTTTAAAACATGATAGAGCTAACTGTTGGCATAGCTATGGAAATAACCCATAGGAAACAATCCACCTACAACTCCATAGGAAACAACCTACTATGGTTGCCAAATATCCAGCCATCGGAGTTTAATGGGAAAGTAGCTATAACTCCATAAAAAATAGTGGCTATATTTTGGGTAGTTAGGTTGATTTAAGATAAATGATTTTTGAAAAAGGTGAAAAATGCTTCTACAACTGAATGATGTTAAACTCGGTTATCCCCAAGGAAATGGTTTTAAAACCATCATAGAAGCATTTTCTATGCATTTAGCTCGTGGGGAAAATGCCTGCCTACTAGGCTCCTCTGGATGTGGCAAGACAACGATTTTGCGAGCTATTGCAGGATTTGAACCCTTGTATGGAGGGGAAATTCTTCTCGATGGGGATATTATTGCCAAAACAGGCTACATGGTGCCACCTGAGCAACGGCATATTGGAATGATGTTCCAAGACTATGCCCTCTTTCCTCATCTCACTGTGGCACAGAATATCGCTTTTGGACTACATCATTTACCCAAGGCACAGATCAAGCAAACCACCCACGAAATGTTGACTCTTATCGGTCTCCCTGGCTATGCGAAATCCTATCCCCACGAACTATCTGGAGGACAACAACAACGTGTTGCCCTTGCTCGTGCTATCGCTCCTGAACCAAAGTTATTACTGCTAGATGAACCGTTTTCTAATTTAGATGTAGATACCAGAGAGAAACTTGCTACCGAGGTATGCGATATTCTGAAAGATAAGCAACTCAGTGCCATTTTAGTGACGCACAACCGTGCAGAGGCAGATGTTTTTGCCAAACAGATTTACCATATAGGAGAAATCTAGCAAAAGCCATGTAGTTTTTTATAGAATAAGCTCAGCACTAAAGAAGTGATACCATCGCCTGTAGTAGCGAGAAAAGCAAAGGGGAAAATAAGGAAGTGATATACTGAACTGATGTATTGACCTGATGGTGGGTGCTACAGGGGTCGAACCTGTGACCTACGCCTTGTAAGGGCGCCGCTCTACCAACTGAGCTAAGCACCCATCAGTGTGATGAACGATGCTAGAAGATGGTGGGTGCTACAGGGGTCGAACCTGTGACCTACGCCTTGTAAGGGCGCCGCTCTACCAACTGAGCTAAGCACCCATCTGCGTGCATCGAAGTATTAAATTATAAGGAGGTTTTCGCTCTTTGGCAAGATTTTGCATACATCAAAGACTTATTTTTTTAATTTAAAGTTGTTTTAACACAACATTTTTTCTATTCTAGTGTTGAGTTTGCATAGATAGATTTTTCTAGTCTAGGTTTGCATAGATAGATTTTTCTAGATTAGGATTGCATAGATAGCCTTTTCTAGTCTAGGTTTGCATAAATAGATTTTTCTAGGCTAGGATTGCATAGATAGCCTTTTCTAGTCTAGGTTTGCATAAATAGATTTTTCTAGGCTAGGATTGAGTTTACATATGATAGACATAAGAAAGCCACCTCAAGAGGTGGCTTTTATCACAAAACAGTAAAACAAATTATTTAACTGCTTCTTTTAATGCTTTACCTGGAACAAACTTAGGTACTTTAGCCTTTTTGATTTTAATCTCTTCACCAGTGCGTGGGTTACGACCAGTACGCGCTGCGCGAACAGAAACACGGAAAGTACCAAAACCTACTAGGGTTACTGTATCGCCCTTTTTAAGTGTCGCTTTTACAGCTTCGATAGTAGCATCTAAAGCACGACCAGCAGCAGCTTTAGAAATCTCTGCTTTTTCAGCAATTTTTTCAACTAATTCAGTTTTATTCATCAAATTACCCCTATAAGAATGAGTACAAAAAAACTTCTTTCGTTATAATCTCTTGAATAACCTTGTCTGTCAAGTATTTACCTATAAAAAACTCCATTTATCAGGGTATATCACTATTTTTCAGGCTGAATTGCCCCAATTCTGTGGGTTTTTCATCACATAACAAGCACTTCTGCCCTTTCTTTGCACTTTCTTATAGCCTTATGACACAGCATCTTTTTTAAGCAAAAAAACACTCCCTTACCTTTGGTGCTGGCTGCTATTTCACTTATGGCACATCGTCTTTTTTAAGCAAAAAAGCACTCCCTAGACAAGAGTGCTTGAATGAAAAAAACTATCAATAAGCTAAATTTAAGCTGATACTGTTTTTTGGTATGCTTGCTCAAAATCGGCAATTAAATCATTAACATCTTCAATACCGACTGAAATACGCAATAAATTATCAGAAATACCCATTAAGGCACGTTGTTCTGGAGATGCTTCCGCATAAATCGTTGGTGCCACAGGTAAGCATAAAGTGCGGTTATCACCTAAATGTGTAGCGAGGATAATCGTATTTAAATTATTTAAAAACTTGATTAAATCAATATCATCACGCAATGAAGTAGCAATTAATGAACCATAGCCTTTGCCCTTAAATAAGGTTTTCGCCAACTGGTGCTGAGGATGATTTTCTAAACCAGGATATTTAACTTCTGCAAAAATAGGGCTTTCTTGCATATAACGAGCAAGGGCAAGTGCATTATCATTAGCTTTTTTGGCTCGCAACTCAAAAGTTTCCATGCCAAGTGCAATGCGATTTGCTGCCTCAGAAGAAAGAGTAGCCCCCATATCCCGCAAGCCCTTTTTCTTAATTTGGGTAATCCCCTGCTTTTCCAAGGGATAACTACGATAAACATCTAAAATATTCGGATAACGAGACCAATCAAATAGACCTGTATCCGTCACAGAGCCTCCTAAAGCATTAGCATGACCACAAATAGACTTTGACAAGGAGTGCATCACTAAAGAGGCTTTGATTTCTTTACCCTTTAACAAGTAAGGGGTCACCATAGTCATATCCACAAAGTAAATCAACCCTTGTGCTTCACAAAAATCCCCCATCGCTTTTAAATCACTGACTTGTGTTACGGGATTACCAATGGTCTCGGTAAAAAGCATGCGTGTATTTGGACGAATGGCTGCCTTGACCTCATTGATATTGGTCGTATCCACCATAGTGACTTCAATACCAAGTTGTTCCAATGTAGAAAAAAGACTCTTGGTATTGCCAAAAATAAAACGACTAGAAATAAAATGATCTCCCGCTTTTAATAGCGTCAACATGACTGCTGCAATAGCCGCCATACCAGAGGCAAACCCTATCGTAGCAATCCCCTCTTCTAATAGGCTTACCTTATTCTCCATTGCTGTCACCGTTGGTGTCCCTTGGCGCGAATAAGCATAACCAGGAGTATTACCAAACACAGCAATCAAATCTCTCACATCATTAAAGGAATACTGGGCAGATACGTGGATAGGCTTGTGAATAGCATTATGCTCAACTTTTTGGCGACGATCTGCATGAACAATTTTGGTACTAATATTTTGGGAACTCATGATGTTTTACTCAAAAAATAAAATGCTTGGGGGTAACAGGAAACAAAATCGATAATTAACAATGAAAAAATAATCCGACTGATGAGAAATACCTGTCATAATCAACCAACCTATTACCTTAGCACATTGGGGAAAATAGATATGCAAAGAAGTATAAGCGATAGTTAATAGGGTTACAAAATACGCTTAAAACTTTTAGTTATAAATCTGTCTTCCATACTCCTGTACTTCCATACTCCTGTACTTCCATACTTCCATACTTCTGTACTTTCATACTTCTGTACTGTCATACTTTTTTAAAAATATGCTTTTTAAAAATAAACATGCACTCTTTTAGATTTACGAGAAATCTTCCAGAGTGCTTGTGAATAGGCTTATGCTGACAGCTTAATCAACGCTTTGCTGCGAGACGTTGGCGACTTGTCTCATATAAACACACGGCACTGGCAACGCTAACATTCAAACTTTCTACAGAGCCTGCCATAGGGATACGCACAAGTTCATCACAAGTTTCTGCTGTCAGACGACGCATACCATCACCTTCAGCTCCCATTACCCACGCCATAGAACGAGTACCATCAACCTGATAAATGTCTTGTTCTGCTTGGTCTGTCGTTCCTACCAACCACACATCACGCTCTTTCAGCTCACGCATGGTGCGCGCTAGATTAGTCACCATTAAGTAAGGCACAGTATCTGCCGCTCCACAAGCGACGCGTTGTACCGTAGCATTCAGCCCTACCGCACGATCTTTGGGGGCAATCACAGCGTGAACTCCCGCAGCATCTGCAGTACGCAAGCAAGCACCCAAATTATGCGGATCAGTTACCGAGTCAAGAATCAGCAATAAAACCGGCTCAGTCACCACATCAAGAACATCATGGATATTTACCGCCAACTGCCGTTGCTCAGCCAAAGCCACTACACCTTGATGGCGGACTCCTTTCGCCAAACCATCAAGACGCTCCATGTTTACGGCGTAAATCTTAACTTTCTGACGCTCAGCCTGATCTACCAAACTTTGCATGCGTTTGTCTTTTCGAGAGGTTTCAATATAAATTTCTTTAATAGAGTCAGGGGCGTGACGCAGACGTGCTGTCACTGCGTGAAACCCTGCCAAAATCTGATGTGATGCCATTTTTTACCTTTATAAAATTAACGTTTTTTTCTTGTGCTACGTTTACTTGAAGATTTAGTTGTTCGTCGCTTACTAGATTTCTTTGTGCTACGCTTTGCCTCTGCGGCTCGCTTGGCCTCTAACTCGGCTCGAGCAGCCTCTTTCTCCGCACGTTTGGCCGCAGCTCTTCGTTGCTTAGCAGTTTGTCCTTTTAGGGCGTCTGGTTTTGGTTTGGCTGCCCGTTTAGGTGCTGTTGAGCGTTTATTTGCACTGTTTAGCTCTTTTTGCACAGAGGCAAAAGTTAACCCTTGTACTGGCAAGAACTCAATGCGTCTTGCTTCTAAATCTACCCGGGCCACTTTTACATGCATAACATCACCGAGACGATAACGCTTACCTGTGGTATCCCCTATCAATTCGCCTGTCTTCTCTACATATTGGAAATATTCCCAACCTAACACAGAGATATGTACAAGCCCCTCAACAAAAAGATTATCCAGGGTCACGAACACACCGAAATTAGTCACTCCTGAAATCTTGCCGCTAAAGACTTCTCCGATATGCTCTCGCATATACCATGCTTTTAGCCATGCCTCAACATCTCGTGAAGCATCATCAGCTCGACGCTCACTTGCTGATAATTGGCGTCCCAAGGTATCCCAAACGGCATGCTCATATTCCTTGGCAGATTCACCCTTGGCCTTGGCTAAACCCTCTACATGGGGGACATAGCGCGTCTCTGCCAAAATTGATTTAATAACCCTATGTACTAGCAAATCAGGATAACGGCGAATTGGCGAAGTGAAATGAGTGTACGCCTCATAAGCAAGACCAAAATGCCCTACATTATCAGGGCTATACACTGCTTGTTGCATAGAGCGCAAAGCCATGGTCTGAATCATTTGATAATCAGGACGCATACGTGCTTTATCTAACAAGGCGGCATAATCCTTGCCATGAGGTTGAGTAGCCCCACCCAAAGACAAACCAAAATACTTTAAAAAATCACGTAGGCTATCTAATTTTTCAGGTGTCGGTCCCTCATGAATACGGAACAACCCCATACGTTTATGGGTGAGAATAAAATCAGCAGCACAAGTATTGGCAGCAAGCATGCATTCCTCAATGAGGCGGTGTGCATTATTACGAATAAACGGCACGATTTGTTCAATCTTGCCCATCTCATTGCTGATGATTTTAGTCTCGACTGTCTCAAACTCCATTGCTCCACGAGCCTGACGTGCCTTGAATAATAATTCGTATAATTGGTATAAATCCTGAATCTGTGGCTGTACATGACGTAACTGTTGAGCAGAAGGTCCATCAGGCTGCTGTAGACAATCCCATACCTGAGTATAAGTCGTACGTGCATGTGAGTGAATCACTGCATTATAGAATTGATATGCTGTCACCTGCCCTGCTTTAACCCCTGTTGCTGGAATCACCATATCGCAGACCATGACTAGACGATCGACTTCAGGATTCAAAGAGCATAATCCATTAGAAAGTACCTCCGGCAACATAGGAATCACGCGACGAGGGAAATACACTGACGTACCACGCTCCACCGCATCTTGATCAAGTGCATCACCTGCTTTGACATAGTGAGACACATCAGCAATAGCAACTAATAAACGCCAACCACGACGTTTTCGTTTTTCTGTCCCTAGATTCACTTCTTGTGCATAAACCGCATCATCAAAGTCACGAGCATCTTCTCCGTCAATCGTAATAAATGGAATATCTCGCAAATCAATACGGTCTTTTAAATCTTTTGCAGTCACATGATCAGGGAGTGCATTGGCTTGTTTGAGGGCAGCTTTAGAAAATTCAGCAGGGACATTAAACTTGCGAATTGCAATTTCAATTTCCATACCTGGATCATCAATATCTCCCAAGACCTCAACCACTCGCCCTGTAGGCTGACTATAGCGTGTCGGCTGGGTAGTGATTTCGACAACGACAACTTTACCCTTTTCTGCCCCAGCTAATTCAGCAGTAGGAATTACAATATCATGCTTGATTCGTTGATCCTCTGGGACAACAATCCATTGATTTTGTTCATAAAGCAGACGACCAACAAGCTTAGTAATGCCTCGTTTTAGAACCTCTAGAATAATCCCCTCAAGGCGGCCTCGTGAATCCTTACCGGTCACTTTGACACTCACACTATCGCCGTGGAGAACTTTGAGCATTTCACGGTTAGGTAAAAAGACATCCTCACTACCATCATCAGGAATGAGAAAGCCAAAACCATCACGATGCCCTTGTATAGTACCTACCACAACATTATTATTGTGCAGATTAATCTTGTAGCCTTGACGAATTGCAATCAGTTGACCATCTCGCTGCATGGCTTGTAAACGTTTTTCTAAACCAACGAGACCTGCTTCCCGTAGCAACCCAAAATGTCTTGCCAACGCATCTACGCCAATTTGCTTTTTATGCATACGCATAAATTCCAAAATATCCTCACGACTAGGCACATCAGGATCGTATTGATTGCCCATCTCTATCGGCGTATTGGCATCTCGTGTGACCAAAGGAATCTCCTTAAAAATAAGTTCGACAGCATCAATCGCCACCGAAATACACTTATTGTACGGCATTCATGGTGACTTTTTTATGATTTAAGATAATTACTACAATGAATACCGTGATGGGCAATGAAATTTCCCACGACTCAACGGCATACCGCTAAGATTCGATTATAGAATAATGCCAAAACAAAGCGTCCCAAACTCGCCTATGGGTTTTGTTTAAGTTACAGACTGCCTACTGGTTTTACCTAAGCCACAAACTCGCCTATGGGTTTTGTCTAAATAACTGAGAAAATTGCCAGATAAATCCCCAGCAGGGCAAAATTAATGGCACTGAACCATTTTAATAAAGAAGTCTTCTCTTTAGGATAGTAGCTGGCAAACACTTTATAGCCAATCAGGTTTGCTAATGAAGCAATAAGTGTCCCCATACCACCAATATTAGCCCCAATTACCATTGCTTGAGCATGCTTGGTAAAAGGAGCTAGCAATAAGGAGGCAGGAACGTTACTAATCACTTGACTAACCCCTGCCGAAACCCATAATGTATCCTTATAAGACTGCACACCATTACGCAAAAAATCTGCTATAGAATGGTTTTGTGATAGATTACCAACGATTAAGAAAAAACATACAAAGGTCAATAGCATCAGGTAATCCACTTTTTTAATAGCATGAGGAAATTGCACCAACACTAGTACAACAGCTACCACCACCCACCAAGGACTATGTGCAAAATTCATAACATGCGCCAGCATAATCAGTAGCCCTGCATATGGTAGGAATTTTTGTGGTGAGGGGGAATAACGTTTTAAGAAAGGTACATGCTGGTGCAACACAGGCGAAGCAGAGGAGGTGCTAGCCACTGAAGAAGCCTCAACTTTTGGATGGGTATTAGTAGCTAAAGGTGCTTTAATTGGCGAGGGGGGATTAAAACCGTCTGCCTGTTGTGGTGAGCCAGCTGCTAAAACATGAAGTGCAGTCTGCTGTGTTGCTTCTTTATTAAAGGGTTCCTTAGCAACCAATAGACTCAATCTCCACAACATCACTGCGGATAGTAGACAAAACAGCCACATCCATGAGAAAAAAGTCTGTACATTTAAATGATAATACGAATAAAGAAAGATATTATGCGGACTTCCAGTGGGAAATGCACTACTTCCCAGATTAGCTGCCAGAATAATCAGCACAGTACCCAACAAGGTTTCTCGCCGCGCCAACACTTGCTTTGCAATCATCAGAAAAATAGGCAAAACCGTCAAAATTGTCACATCATTGGTTAGCAACATAGAGGCGAAAAATGACAATGCCACCAACAGCTGCACCAAACTTCTCTTGCTATTGGCAACAAGTGTTGCAAGATGGGCAATTCGGGTCAATGTACCCATTTCTTTCAGGGCTTCAATAACAATCATCAAACCAAATAACGAAATAATCACTTTGGTGTTAATAAATTGTGTATCAAACCGCCCCAATGAACAAGCGATAACTGCTCCCACCAAAGATATGCTAAAAGTCATATCCTTGGTTAGCCAAGCCTTTAACAAACCCAACATTAAATAACAAACTTTTCGTAAATGTACTTCGCCACCATCAAGAAACACATTAATACCACTAGTGGTCGTACCAGTTTAGCTCCGTTCTTAATGACCATTAGTGAACCAATATATGCCCCTAAAATCTGACCAACAATCATCACTCCACCAACAAGCCAAACAATCTTGCCACTCACCAAAAACACCACGACAGCAGCAATATTACTCGCAAAATTAAAGACTTTGGCGTTGCCTGTGGCAGTCACAATTTGTTGTCCACGTAAGGCGATATTGGATAAAGAGAAAAATGACCCTGTTCCTGGTCCAAAAATCCCATCATAAAAGCCGATACTTGGCACCACAGTGACATTAAATAATTTCTCGTCCATCCGCGGCTTTTTCTCAATCTCACCCACACTAGGTACCAGCAAGAAATAAAGACCAATCAGTATCAGCACAATGGGAATAATAATATCAAGCACTTTGACATTAATGAAATGCACACAAATTGTCCCAAGAGTCGCCCCAATAAAAGACATCAAGGCAGCAAACCAAATTTTTTTAAAGTTTACCACCCCTTTGCGAATCATAGTCATTGATGCCGTAAAAGACCCTGCCATCCCTTGAATCTTATTGGTTGCTAAGGCATTGACTGGAGGCAATCCAGACAGCAACAACACAGGAATCCCGATCAATCCACCACCACCAGCGATAGAGTCAATAAACCCTGCCAAAGTCGCTGCTGCAAAGAACAGTAACAACATATCCCAACTAAAGCTAAAATCCATGAAATAAACCCACAAATAAAACTGATATTCTGTAAAACTTGAGTATTTTACGCTAATATAGGGAAAATGGAAATGTGTTCTATTTGCATAAATAGTGACAAAGCAAGGTAGCCTCTTTATTTTAGATGATAGGACTTATTTCCCAGCAACAAGTTCTCATCCCACTTTAGCAAGTAGCATTTATTTAACAACAAGTATTAAATTTAATAAAAACAAGGAATAATATGTCCGAACACTATCTCACCATCAAAGCCATTCATATGACTTGTGCTTATTTAACAGTGTCTTTTTTATTATTTAGGGTATTTTTATCTGTCTACCGCCCTGCTCTATTACAACAAAAATGGGCGAAAGTCTTGCCTCATGTGATTGACTCTGTGTTGCTCATTTGTGCCATTATGATGGTCATGGTGATTGGCCCTCACCATCCCTTTATTCTAGCTAAAATTATTTTACTGCTTGCCTACATTGGAGCAGGCTATGTGACTTTAAAGGTTGTCAAAAGCACATCTGGCAAACTCATCGGATCGGCTGTGATTGTATTAATATTTGTACTAATTGTTGGGGTTGCTATACATAAAAGCCCACTTTCTTGGTGGGCATAAAACTTCTTAACTATTCATTCTCATGAAATTAACCCCTGTTAGTTGCAGGGGCTAATTCACCTAAGGCTTAACACCAGCCTCATGGTTTGATGATTGATTGCACCCAAGGTTTACAATACCAGCCTCATGGTTTGATGATCGACTCCTGAATCTAGGTAAATATCCCCCTCTGCCACAAAGCCATAGCGTCCATAAAATCCTAAAGCATGGGTCTGGGCAGATAACACCAATTCTTTAAAACCATGCTGCTGACCCGCATCGATTAGGGCTTGTAGCACCATACCCCCTACTCCTGTTCCTCGAGCAGATTTCACTACGGCCATACGACCGATATGCCCATCAGGGAGTAAACGCCCTGTCGCAACAGCTTCACCGGCTGCATCAAAGGCAACTGCATGCAGCGATACGGCATCAAACTCATCTATCTCCATTTCAGCAGGAAATTGCTGCTCATCAACAAATACTTCAAAACGAACCTTTGTTGCAGGTTTTTCAAGGGTTATCCAGTCACCAACAACTAATCGTAAACCATTATCCATTATTCTTTCCTCGGCCTATTTATCTCCACTAATGTATTTTGATTGACCTGCATCTTGCTACTGATACTTTTAAGCCATTCTTCTTTACTTAATAATCAGTAAGACGTTTAGGATTATTTCAGGCAATGCTTCAATCATTATCCTTGGTGTGGGGTTTCTTGTAAGGTCCAGCCGCCCTCTGGATGAATTTGCAATACATGAGTGTGATGTACCAACAATGTGCTACGATGTCCCACACTCACTATTCGCATAGATGGATAAGTTTCACGCAATAGCTTATACATTGCAAACTCTAACCCCTCATCCATTGCCGCTGTTGCTTCGTCCATAAATACGACTTTAGGCTTGGTTAAGAGAATACGTGCAAAGGCCACGCGTTGTTGCTCTCCCACAGACAGCATATGAGTCCAATTCAATACTTCGCTAAGGCGTCCTGCCAAATGAGCCAAATGCACTTTATCCATCACATGTTTAGCCTGCTCTAGGGCATCAGGCGGTGGCACATCAGGATAGTACAATGCATCAATAAGACGCCCCTCTGGAAGATAGGGTTTCTGTGACAGAAACAACACTTCTTTGTCAGGACGAACAACTTCACCTTGACTATAAGGCCACAATCCAGCAATCGTTCTTAACAAAGTGGTTTTTCCTGAACCTGAGGGACCTTGAATTAATAAAGCATCTCCTGCATTGAGACGAAAAGAGACTTCTTTCACTAGCTCACGACCTGCAGGTGTGGAAATACTCACTTTATTTAAACTTAATTCACCACCATTCGCTCGCACATTAGGTAACGGTAAATTATCTGCCTCATCAATATTATGATGAAAACCAGTCAAACGGTCTAATACCGCACGATATTGAGCAAAACTATCGTAAGCAGTACGGAAAAAAGACAAATTATCCAACAAATTACTAAATGCTTGTGCCGTTTGTACCATCCCCCCTAGCTCCAATTTACCAGCAAAAAAACGAGGAGCTTGGATAATAAAAGGAAACACTAAGGCAGTCTGTGACACAATTAAGTTAAATCCTTGAAATTTCAGGCTCCGATGAACAATTCCCCACATGTTTTCAATCACTTCCTTAAAACGTCGAGTGAGGCGATTGCTTTCAATTTTCTCACCCGCATAGAAAGCAATACTCTCCGCATACTCACGCACACGGATAAGCGAATAACGATAGTTCGCATTTAATCGCTCATTTAAAAAGTTTAATTGAATCAAGGGTCGACCAATACGGAACGCCAAGAACGTAGTAATCAGTACATAAATAAACAGCATAAATACCATACCACGTGGAATTACCACTCCAAAAATTGGTAAATCGCCTGATAAGTTCCATAAAATCAAGGTAAATGCCACAGCAGATACGAGAGAAGAAATCACCCCCAATGTCAATTCTAGTGATAGCTGGGCAAACTGGATAACATCTTGTTGAATACGTTGATCAGGGTTATCAATCGGACTTTTAAGGTAGTATGAGCGGTAATAACTCTTTTTATCTAGCCAACGTGAGAGCATCTCTTCATTCATAGTCTCACGCCATTTAATTTCAAACCGCTGTTGCAAATAATAAGCTAACAGGATACGACTCACATGAATGGTTGCCAATACAGCAAACACACCCATTTGAATCCAAAAGGCATTGGCATCTAGCTTTTGTAAAGCAGTATACATGGTGTTGTACCAGTTGGAGAACAACACATTAATCCTCACCCCAGCTAAACTCAATAATAGAATAATGACAAAGGTCACTATCGTTAATGGTTTCTTTTTAGGATTAAAATAATGTCCAGCAAGAGACCAGAATTGTGATGCCCAACGGGTGGTTTTAATAAGGATAAAGCCAGTAACAACTAAAAAAACTGACGAAATTAAAAAAGCTCGCCCTATCCACCAAGCGCTATCCATTAATTCTTGTGACCAATTCATCGTAATATCTTCCAAAAAATAAGGTAGGTAGCTTTGTGGATATTAAACCGATACAAAACCACCTACTCTCTGTGTATTCGGTGCTAGTGCCTCTAGGCTAACGTATTATATAGCAAGCAATCTTAAAACAATATCTTACGACATGGAATCTGTCACATCACATTACGTACTGACAATACACTCATCATATGTGAGTTGTTTAATTATTTGCATTGTCTCCTACAAAACTGCCATTTTACGCTTTAAACTTCCTTATTCTCTGACAGCTGTAATTGCTTTTTGTACAATAGCTAGATATAGCGTTGCTACACTGTTCAACATTAGCCGCCATAATTTATTTAGAACAGCTTATCGTTTTTGCTATAAGCTGCTGTTTCGCTTTACGATTTATGATGAATTTTCGGGAACAAGCCCTGTTTGCTTTACAACAAACTGTTATTGAAGACAAGATTAATGCTACCAATGCGATTTCTCTAGAGAATTGTCCTCTTGACCCCTCTCAATCAATCACCAACACCACAGCTTTACCTGGCAGACCAGACAAGCCAGAATTAGTTGATCCTCGTACAGTTAAAGTTCGCGCAGTAGGCTCAGAACAAGGACGTGCAGCCTTACTCCACGCCATTGCTCATATTGAATTTAACGCCATTAACCTAGCTTTAGATATTATCTGGCGCTTTCCCAATATGCCTGAACAGTTTTACACAGATTGGCTACGTGTGGCAAAAGAAGAATGCTACCACTTTGGGCTAGTACGCACTCACTTACAAAGCATGGGCTATGACTATGGTGATTTTGTAGCGCATAGTGGGCTATGGGATATGTCTGAAAAAACCACTGAGGATTTAATTGCTCGTCTTGCCTTGGTGCCTCGAACTTTAGAAGCCAGAGGGCTGGATGTTAATCCTGGCATGCAAGAGAAATTTACTCAAATAGGTGATAACAAAGCGGTTGAGATTTTGTCCATTATTCTGCGTGATGAGGTAGGTCATGTTGAGATTGGTAATCGTTGGTATAAGTACCTCTGCCAGCAACATCAATTAGACCCTGTCAAACACTATGCTCACTTACTAGTCAGTTATGGTACTTCAAAACCACGTGGTCCTTTTAATGTCGCAGACCGCATGAAAGCAGGCTTTTCACAGGAAGAAATTGATTGGTTACAAGCAGGTTAACCATCGTGCCTATAGCACAATACCGTAAATTTTAGGAGATAAAAAAATGCAAGCTATTATTCTCGGAGCTGGTATTGTAGGTTTAGCAACCGCTTATACCTTGGCGAATAGAGGATACGAAGTGACTATTATTGATCAGCATGATGAGGTTGGTCATGGTGCAACCTTTGCCAATGGTGCCCAACTCTCCTATAGCTATGTAGCCCCACTTGCAGGTCCTGGCGTGATTGAAAAAGTACCTAAATGGTTACTCAATCCAGATTCTCCTTTACGCTTTAGACCCAGTCTAAAACCTAGTGATATTGGTTGGCAGTTGCGTTTCCTTAAAGCCTGTAATGCCCACCGTAGTGAACAAACCACTGCGGAATTATTAAGGCTTGCTTATTTAAGCCGTGATTTATACCACGAAATATTTAAAAATCAGACTTTTTGCAATATTGATTTTAGTCGTGCAGGTAAATTAGTCGTCCATCGTACCGCCCATTCTATGGAAAGTGCCGTCCGTCAACTTGAAGTACAGCAACGACTTGGAGGAATGCCTCAACAAGCACTTTCAGCGACAGAATGTATCGAAAAAGAACCTGCTCTAGCTCCTATTGCATCTCAGTTAGTTGGAGGTATCTACACAGAAAGCGAAGAAGCCGCAGATGCCTATAAAGTTACCTTGGCTTTTAAGCAATACCTGATGCAGCATGGAGTGAAATTCTTATTGAATACTCAAGTCACAGGGTTCAAACGCCATGTCGATAACCGTGTCAGTGTCAAAGTGTGTACTTCACCAACTACAACAGCTCATGCTTCAACGGTAGGAGCTTTGCCTAATACGCTTTCCGCCGATGCGATTATTGTTTGTCTAGGTGTAGAAAGTCGCAATATATTGGCTAGTTTGGATATTCAAGTACCTGTCGCTCCACTAAAAGGATATAGCCTTACCCTTGATATTGAAAATGAGAGTATGGCTCCTCATGTTAGTATTACTGACTTTGAACGTAAAGTGGTTTATGCTCGTTTAGGTAAACGTCTACGTCTGGCAGGCATGGCTGATTTGGTAGGACTTGATTACCGCATAGATCAGCATCGTATTAATGCCCTTATTGCCGAGGCGCAAGCTGTTTTTGCACAAGCTGGTGATTATCGTAAAGCCCAACAATGGACTGGTTTACGCCCTGCTACTCCACTAGGCAAGCCTATTATTGATAAAACTCCATTAGAAAATTTATATATCAATATTGGACATGGGGCCTTGGGTTTTACTTTGGCAGCTGGCAGCGCAGAACTACTAGCTGACAAGTTGGAAAATAAATCTCATGTTTTAGCACCGCTATTTAATTTGGCGGTAGCAAAAGCATGGTAAAGGTGCTGTTTTACCTTACTTAGTCATTACTAAAATGAGTAGATGGTCATCAACATCGACTAAATCATCTACAATAATAAAAGCGGTGAATTTATTATCGCCTACTAAATAAGGTAGTCGATTAAAAACTGTTGATTTATTATTGCCTACTAAACAAAGTAGTCGATATATAAAAATAGCTTATTGGTCCTTTTGTCCAATGACATTTATATAGAATAATTTGTATTGCCGTAGAGGTATTTTATGCAAAAAGTTATTGTCCCCGTCGTAATTTTTATTGCGGTACTTATTGCCCTCATGTTTGGGGAGGGATTACTAAGCTCCCTGCTCTCATTCTTAGAAGATGCATTGGGCTTTTTCCTAGATTACTGGCGTATGTTCTACACCCATGTCGCCGATTTTGTAGTGAATAATCCTTATAAACTATTACTTGCCCTTGTTATTACTGCGATTGCCTCTTTATGGATTTTTAAACGCCATGGTGATGAGCTTAACAGCCCAACAAACCGTCGTAAGTTTGCGGTAGTATTAGCGATTTTCCTTGGCTGGTTAGGGGCACATCGTTTTTATCTTGGTCAATATGGCAAGGGTATTGTATATATCTTAATCAGTGCTGTTTTTGCTCCACTCAGTGTATTGCTGAGTTTTATTGATGCCGTACGCTTTTTAGCCATGGATGATGCCGAGTTCCGTACCCATTATCCTTTGTGAGAAATAAGATGGAAATTCAAGATTTAACTATCCCCAGCGAACATATCGACAGCAAACGTTTACTTCAAAACTGGTCATGGCTTTTTGAACCACGGCTTCAAGTGGTGATGATTACCAAACTTGGCGATGCTTTTTTAATTGAACCTAGTACAGGGGAGATTTTTTTCCTTGATACATTAGATGGCGAGCTAGAATCCATTGCAGATTCCGTTAATGACTTTAGAGAATTACTAAACGATCGTGAGTTTGTGATTGACTATTTCTCACTAGAATTACTAGCACCTGTTATTCACCTTGCTATGCCAGAAAATACGGTATATAGCTTTAAAAAACCACCTGTGCTTGGTGGTGAAGTCAGTAGCGATAATTTAGAACTTTTTGATGTCCTTCAGCACTTCGACGATATGGGTAGACTGTGGTTAGAAATTGACCAGCTCGCCCAAGAAATGGATGATGAGGAGTAGTCGATTGGACTATCCTCTTTCTCTAAATTTTTTAAAGACAACCCTATATCAATAGATATAGGTTTTTTTATTATTATCTCTCTTCATAGGAAAGTCTAACCATGCAACCCTCACAATCTTCTGATTTGGTTTATAAACTGGAAGATAAACCTCCTTTTTTTAGTGCATTTTTAAGTGCATTAACCCATTTATTAGCGATTTTTGTCCCTATGGTTACTCCAGCCCTTATCGTAGGTGGAGCATTGAATCTTTCTAATGACATTACTGCTTACCTTGTTTCTATGGCAATGGTAGCCTCTGGGGTAGGAACTTTCTTACAAGTAAATCGCTGGGGAATAATAGGTTCTGGATTGTTATCTATCCAATCAGTCAACTTCTCTTTTGTGACAGTAATGATTACGCTTGGCCTTGGCATGCAGAAAGAGGGGTTAACAGAAGATTTGGTGATTTCTACTTTACTAGGGGTATCTTTTGTCGGCGCTTTTCTTGTAATGGGGGCGGCATGGGTACTCCCTTATCTTAAACGCATTATCACACCCACTGTCAGTGGTGTGGTTGTAATGATGATTGGTTTAAGCCTTATTCATGTGGGGATTACTGATTTTGGGGGCGGTTTTGCTGCCAAAAGCAACGGTACCTTTGGCTCCATGCAAAACCTTGGTTTAGCTAGTCTAGTATTGATTATTGTATTGCTTTTTAACTGCTTTAAAAATCCTTTATTGCGTATGAGCGGTATTGCTGTAGGCTTGATTGTGGGCTATATCGTATCGCTATTTCTCGGCATTGTGGATTTTAGTCCCTTGCAAAATCTTCCTATTATTACTGTACCTGTGCCTTTCAAATACGGTTTTAACTTTGACTGGCATGCATTTATCCTAGCAGGTACAATTTTCTTGCTTAGCGTGTTTGAAGCCGTCGGCGACTTAACAGCAACCTCTATGGTATCTAACCGCCCTATTGAGGGTGAAGAATATACTTCTCGTCTACGTGGTGGTGTGATGGCAGATGGTCTGGTTTCTGTGATTGCTACTGCATTAGGCTCTTTGCCACTCACTACTTTTGCACAAAACAATGGTGTTATCCAAATGACTGGGGTTGCTTCCCGTCATGTTGGTAAATATATCGCTGTGATTTTAGTCGTCCTTGGTCTATTCCCTATTGTAGGCCGTTTCTTTACGACAATCCCTAGTCCTGTGCTAGGTGGTGCAATGGTATTGATGTTTGGACTGATTGCTATTGCTGGTGTGCGTATCATTATGACCAATGGTATCAATCGTCGTGAAGCGATTATTTGTGCCACTTCTGTGGGTTTAGGTCTTGGCGTAGCATTTGAACCTAGTGTGTTTGAGCAATTACCAATTCTTTTTCAAAATCCAATTTGTATGGGTGGTATTGTGGCAGTCGTGTTGAATATTATCCTGCCTCGTGATGATGAGAAGAAGATGTTTACTGAAGTGGATTTGTAAAGCAGCTTCTTTCTCTAGTGGTGCGGCACTTTTAGGTGCCGCATTTTGTTTGCTACAGCGGATTGGTAAAGCAGCTCCTTTCTCTAGCGGTGCGACACTTTTAGGTGCCGCATCCTTTACTTAAGATAAATCTTCAAAGAGCTTTTTAATGTCCCAAGTATGCCTTTCTCACTGCATCATTGACTAATAAGTTAGCCCCTGTATCCTGCAATACAACACGTCCAGTCTCTAATACATATCCACGGTCGGCAACCTGGAGTGCCTTGTTAGCATTTTGCTCTACCAAGAACACTGTCACACCTCCCTCACGAATCGTCTGAATAATCTCAAAAATTTGAGCAATAATCAGTGGGGCTAGTCCTAAAGTTGGCTCATCTAGCAAAATCAGCTGTGGACGACTCATCAAGGCACGCCCGATAGCTAGCATCTGTTGCTCACCACCAGACATTGTTCCTGCACGCTGATTCGCACGCTCTTTAAGACGAGGGAATAGTGTAAATGCATGTTCAATCCCCTCTTCTGTTTCTTGGTCATTTAAAAAGAAACCGCCCATCTTGAGATTTTCAACGACGGTCAGCGCAGGAAATACACGACGCCCCTCTGGAGAGATAGATACTCCACTACGCATAATCATATGCGTCTCATCATTGGTAATATCACGACCAAATAAAGTAATCTTACCCTCAGAAGCACGAGGATTACCACAAACAGTCTTAAGTAAAGTTGTCTTGCCTGCCCCATTGGCACCAATAAGTGTGACAATCTCACCCTTGTTTACTTCAATACTAACATTGTGCAGCGCTTGAATAGCGCCATAATGTGCACTCACATTTTCTAACTTTAGCACGCTATTCTCCCAAATAAGCCTTAATCACTTGAGGATCATTGCGAACCTCATCTGGTAAACCAGTGACGAGCGGTTTACCCATCTCCATCACCATGATGCGATCAGAAATATCCATAATCAAGCTCATATCATGCTCAATCAACAAGACAGAAATATCGAACTCACGGCGTAACTGGTCAATCATACGAGCCAGGTCTTTCTTCTCTTGTGGATTAAGACCTGCTGCTGGCTCATCAAGAAGCAATAACTTAGGCTGGGTAATCATACAACGGGCAATCTCTAGGCGACGTTGGTGACCATAAGCCAGATTACCTGCTTCACGGTTAGCCATATCACGCAGTCCCATAAAATCAAGCCATTTCACAGCATTATCAAGAGCCTGTTTCTCACTACGCTTATAGCTAGGCAAACTTAATAAGCCTGATAAAAAGCTGGCACTCAAACGATTATGCTGAGCCACAAGTAAGTTTTCTAACGCCGTTAAGTTCTTAAAAAGACGTACGTTTTGGAAAGTACGCACCAAGCCATGTTTAGCCACAACATGACTAGGCTTGCCAGTAATATTCTCTCCAAACAAAGAGATATTTCCCTCTGAAGGAGAATAAAACCCACTCACGCAGTTAAATACTGTGGTCTTGCCTGCTCCATTAGGACCGATGATTGAAAAAATCTCGTTTTTATGAACATCAAAAGCGACTTGGTCCACTGCAACAAGACCACCGAAACGCATCACAAGATCACGTACGGATAATACTACTTCTTTACTCATGACGAAATCTCCACGTGAGGACGTTTAATAGGAAGCAAGCCCTGAGGACGCCACATCATCATGACAACCATAACTAAACCAAAAATTAACATACGGTATTCCGCAAATTCACGTGCCAACTCAGGTAATACAGTCAATAAAATAGCGGCAAAAATCACCCCAAGTTGAGAACCCATACCACCTAGTACCACAATCGCAAGAATCAATGCAGATTCGATAAAGGTGAAAGACTCTGGATTCACTAGACCTTGACGTGCAGCAAAGAAAGCTCCACCAAAACCTGCACACATCGCACCAAGCGTAAATGCGGATAGTTTAATCTTTGTCGGATTAAGACCAAGTGAACGGCAAGCGATTTCATCTTCACGCAATGCTTCCCAAGCACGACCGATAGGCATACGCACTAGACGATTAGAAAGTAATAAAGTCACAACTGCAAGCACCAAAGCCATGAGATAGAGGTAAATGACAACGTCCATATTGTCAAATTTCCAGCCCATCATTTGGTGGAAAGTTTCTTCACCTGCTGGTGCACGACGTGCCATCACATAACCAAATAAACTTGGTTTAGGGATACTAGAAATCCCATCAGGGCCACCTGTCCACTCAGTTAAGTTAATCAGTAATAAACGGATAATCTCACCAAACCCGAGTGTCACAATGGCTAGATAGTCACCACGCAAACGCAATACAGGGAACCCAAGCATGAAACCAAACAGTGCTGCCATTGCACCTGATAGCGGTAAGGCTTCCCAAAAAGTCCACCCTGCCCAGTGATATAGTAAAGCATAAGTGTATGCACCCACGGCATAGAAACCTACAAAGCCCAAGTCAAGTAAACCCGCAAACCCCACTACGATGTTAAGACCTAAACCCAACATCACATAGATGAGTACCAGTGTTGCAATATCCACAGCAACACGATTACCGAAAAATGGCCAAATCACGCAAATAACCACCACCGCGAAAATCAGAAGATTCGTCTTCTTCTGACTGAGTGCAGGAATCTCTGGCAATTTAAAACGACTACCCACACTGCTGCGACGGAATAATGGGGCGACAATCAGTTGGAATAAGAATACAACCAAGCAACCCCAAGCCACTACCGATAAATTGGGTTCAACAACACTAGAAATACCTTGGCGAGTCAAAGTAAGACCAAAGATTGGCGTTGCCATAATAGCAGTCATCGCCGTACTAAAAAAAGCATTTTTTAGATTGTTCATCATACTTTTTCAACCTCCGGCTTACCTAATAAACCACTTGGCCTAAATAATAAAATCAACACTAAGAGACCAAAGGCCACAATATCCTTGTACTCAGAAGAGATATAAGCCGCTGCCAATGTTTCTGCAATCCCTAGTAAGACACCGCCCAAAATCGCACCAGGAATACTACCAATACCCCCCAATACCGCAGCAGTAAATGCCTTTATACCTGCAATAAAGCCAATGAACGGATTCAATTTACCAATGGTGATAGCAATCAACACCCCGCCGATAGCTGCCAACACCGCACCGAGAACAAAAGTGAAAGAAATAACCTTGTTCGTATCAATACCAAGCAAATTAGCCATCTGCATATCTTGTGAGCAGGCACGTGAGGCACGCCCCATACGTGAGTTCTTAATATAGAAAGTCAAGGCCACCATCAACACGAACACCACGACAATAATCAACAGACGAGCATAGGTAATTGTCAATGAAAAATGTTCAGAAATATCAATATGAAAAGCCCCTGGAAGAATATTAGGTACAGCAGTATCTTTTGCCCCTTGACCTAATGCCACCCAGTTTTGTAGGAAGATGGACATACCAATCGCTGAAATCAATGATACCAAACGAGGGCTATTACGCAGAGGACGATAAGCCACACGTTCGACAGCATAGCCATAGCAGCCGGTCACCACAGCAGCAATCACCAACATACTCATAATGAGTACAGGTACGGGAATACTCCCACCTACGCCTAGTGAGGTTAATGTCACTAGCCCCACATAAGCTCCAATCATATAAATCTCACCATGGGCAAAGTTAATCATGCCGATGATGCCATACACCATGGTGTAACCAATCGCAATCAGCGCATAAATGGCCCCCAACGAGAGACCGTTAAATAGTTGCTGAAGAAATTGTGGTAAAAATGTTTCCATTCCTACTCCCCGAAGTAAAACTAATAAAGCCTCTATTTCAACAGAGATTTAAACCTTGCCTATTTTATCGGCCCAGACAGCTAGATTCTATTAGGTTTTACGCTAGGATACCAACTGCCTCATCAAAACTGCACTATTGTAGTGCGTTTTTAAAAGAATACTATCCGTATAACTACGAATATGGGCAATACCAGAGCATATTCTGCCCGCCATGATTAAGTGCCAAGTTCTTTTGCCATCTCTGCAGAACGTGCTGCTGCTGCTGCCATAGCTTGTGCCACAATATCCTCTAAATGATGTTCTTGAAAGACACTTAATGCCCGTAAAGTGGTTCCTCCCTTGGAAGAAACATTAGCACGTAACTGGGCCGGAGACTCTCCTGTGCTTTCAACCATCTTGGCCCCACCAGCAACCGTGGCTACAGCCAACTGTTTGGCTTGCTCTTCAGTCAACCCCAATTTCACCCCGCCAGCAATAAGTGCCTCGATAAACAGGTAAACATAGGCAGGACCACTACCTGACAATGCACACACTGCATCAATCAAAAACTCTTCGTTTACACGAATAACCAACCCCATACAACGTAATAAATTTTCAGCATAAAGAACACTCTCTTCACTCACTGCTGGGGTTGCAAAAAGACCTGTTGCCCCCATCCCTACTAAGCAAGGAGTATTGGGCATTGCACGGATAATTAAGTCATGTTCTAACCAACGTCCCAGTGAAGTCACATTAATTCCAGCTGCCACACTGATAATAAGCGTATTTTTGGTCAAAAACGGCTTAATAGATAGGCAAACCTCTTTCAGATTCTGTGGTTTAACTGCTAATACCCAAGTTTTGCAATGACTTAATGTCTCGCTTACCTCTAATGAAGTTGTCGCTCCCATCGCTGCCCATAAATCGGCTTTACTCTGATTATGATCAATCACATATAAAGATGTTTGCTCTCCTTTTGTGGTAACAATACCACGCCCCATGGCCTGTGCCATATTACCACCACCTATAAAAGCCACATCAAATGACTTACTCATCATTGCACTCCTTTTTTCATAGAGAAATCCTAGGGTTTCCCACTAGAAACTTTCATTAAGCTGACAAAACCCAAAGAGTAAGTTTAACATAGTGCCTAAGTTTAAAAAGATTCTTCTTTTGCTTCACACGTTTGTCACAAACGAGTAATATTATGTGCATTGCTACATATCAGTAGCGTTTTTTCGCTGATTTTCCAGCGTTCCTTTATGGAGAGACAATACAATGAAATTTATTCCCAAAGCTTTATCTCTTGCTGCCTTATTAGCTGCCACTAGCAACGCCTACGCGGTGACTGACATCTCTATCTGGCACTCTATGGAAGGCACATTGGGCGAACGCCTCAATGAAATCGTTGCTGATTTTAATAAAAGCCAATCTGACTACAAAGTAACCGCTACTTACAAAGGTAACTATGGTGAGTCAATGAATGCTGGTATTGCTGCTTATCGTGCAGGTAAGGCTCCTGACATCATTCAAGTATTTGAAGTAGGTACTGCAACAATGATGTTCTCAAAAGGTGCTATCAAACCTATTCAACAAATGAGTGAAGAAGTAGGTAATCCTATTGATCCATCTAAATTTGTCCCTGGTATTGCAGGCTACTATTCAGAGCCCAACGGTAAGTTAGCTTCTATGCCTTTTAATAGCTCTACCCCTGTTTTCTACTACAACAAAGATTTGTTCAAAAAAGCAGGGCTAGATGTCAACAACCCACCTAAAACTTACCAAGAAATCCGTGAAGCAGCGAAAAAACTTAAAGCAGCTGGTGTTCAATGTGGCTATACCACTTCTTGGCCATCATGGGTATTAGTAGAGAACTTTGGTGCATTACACAATATCCCTTATGCCTCTAAAAATAATGGCTTTGATGGTTTAGATGCACGCATTAACCTATTGCAAGACGGCTTTGTTAAGCATTTTGAATTGCTCAACGAGATGGCTAAAGAAGGTACTTTCACCTATGCTGGTCGTGCTGATGCAGGTAATGCCCAATTCTCATCTGGTAACTGCGCAATGTTCACCGGTTCCAGTGGTTCACGCGGTGGCTTTATGAAAACAGCGAAGTTTGAATTCGGTATTGGTCGCCTACCTTACAATAGCGACTTGGTAAAAGAGCCTCAAAACAGTGTGATTGGTGGTGCCTCTTTATGGGTATTTAGCAAGAAGTCTCCTGAAGTATACAAAGGTGTGACCGCTTTCTTCCACTATTTATCTAGCACAGATGTAGCTGCTAAATGGCACCAAGACACTGGTTATGTTCCAGTCGTAAAAAGTGCTTATGAGGCCACTAAAGCAGCTGGTTTCTATGACAAGAATCCAGGTACTGATATTCCTTTCCTACAACTTAATGTAGCAACCACAGATGCTTCTCGTGGTGTTCGTCTCGGCTTCTTACCACAAATCCGTGACATCCAAGAAGGCGAAATGGAAAAAATCTTCTCTCAAAAAGAATCTGTTAAAGAAGGTTTAGAAGAGATGAACAAACGTGCTAATGAATTACTAACACGTTTTGAAAACAGCAATAAATAATTTACTTTTTATTGTTTGTTATATAATACTGCGGGATTCCCTCCCGCAGTAATTATTTATGAGTATTTGATGTATGGAAAAACGTGTTGTCTTCACGCATAAGGTACTCCCGTACCTACTATTAGCCCCTCAACTCGCCATCACCTTAGTCTTTTTCTTCTGGCCTGCTGGTCAAGCGATTTGGCAGTCCTTTTTCATTGAAAGCGCTTTTGGTGGAGATGCTGAATTTGTCGGATTTGAGAACTATACTCGCTTATTTTCCGACCCTAACTACTATGACTCTTTCTGGGTAACTATTATTTTCGCTGTATTGGTGGCAGGTATTGGACTTGCCGTGGCGTTGTTACTCGCTGTCATGGCAGATCGTGTAGTGAAATTCGCTACTGCATATAAAACATTGATTATTTGGCCCTATGCCGTTGCTCCTGCTGTTGTCGGTGTGTTATGGGCATTTATGTTCTCCCCTGCTATTGGTACCGTAGCTGTGTATATTACCAAACTCGGTTTTAGCTGGAATCCACAATTAAATCCAAACAATGCCCTCTTTTTAGTTGTGATGGCAGCAATTTGGAAGCAAGTTTCTTATAACTTCTTATTCTTCCTAGCAGGTTTGCAGGCGATTCCTCGCTCTTTAATTGAAGCTGCTGCTATTGATGGAGCTTCTCCTGCTCGTCGCTTCTGGACGATTGTATTTCCATTATTATCACCCACCACTTTCTTCTTGTTGGTGATTAATATGGTTTACGCTTTCTTTGATACTTTTGCGATTATTGATATTACCACCCAAGGTGGTCCAGGCTCTGCAACCAACGTCCTTGTGTACAATGTGTACAAAACCGCCTTTAAGTCGTTTGACTATGGCTCATCAGGGGCTCAATCGGTTATTTTATTATTAATCGTTATTGCACTCACGGTTGTACAGTTCCGTTATATTGACCGTAAAGTACAGTACTAGTCAGGAGATTAACTATGGTAGAACGACGTCCTTGGCTAGATGTACTAGCCCACGCTACACTGATTATCGGTTTAATTTTAGTGGCATTTCCTCTTTATATGGCTTTTGTTGCGTCTACACAAACCGCCCAAGAAGCTGCTAATGCCCCTATGTCCCTTATCCCCGGCTCTCATATGATTGAGAACTACCACAACGCCCTCATGGGTACAGGCAGTGCCAATGCACAACCTGTTGGTCATATGCTATGGGTAAGTTTTGTGACTGCAATGATTATTTCAGTCGGTAAAATTACGATTTCCATGCTATCCGCATTTGCTATCGTATATTTCCGCTTCCCATTTCGCATGACATTCTTTTGGTTGATTTTCGTCACCCTCATGTTACCTGTGGAAGTACGGATTTCACCGACCTTTGAGGTTGTTTCAAGTCTTGGTCTAGTAAACTCTTATGCAGGATTGACCTTGCCCTTGATTGCCTCAGCAACAGCAACTTTCCTTTTCCGTCAATTTTTCCTCACCGTGCCTGATGAGCTTATTGAGGCAGCACGGATTGATGGAGCAGGACCGATGCGCTTTTTCAAAGATATTTTATTTCCGCTATCACGCACTAGTATAGCTGCCCTCTTTGTGATTCAATTCACCTATGGGTGGAACCAATACCTCTGGCCTCTAGTGATGAAAACCACCGAAGACTTTACACCTATCGTTGTGGGTATTCGCACTATGATTGGCGGAGGCGACAGCTTTACCAGTTGGAATATTGTGATGGCAACCGCTATCCTTGCCATGCTTCCACCGGGCTTGGTCGTGTTATTAATGCAAAAATGGTTTGTTAAGGGTCTCGTGGACTCAGAAAAATAGGATTTTATAATGGCAACGTTAAGTTTTAAACAAGTCAAAAAGGTCTATCCCGGCAATGTTAAAGTCATTCATGGAGTGGATTTAGATGTCAAAGATGGAGAGTTTATCGTTATCGTAGGTCCCTCTGGCTGCGGTAAGTCAACGCTAATGCGTATGGTGGCTGGTCTTGAGTCCGTCACTGAGGGGCATATTGAGATTGATGCTAAAGTAGTAAATGATTTGGAACCAGCAGATCGCGATATTGCGATGGTATTCCAGAACTATGCCCTCTACCCCCATATGTCAGTGTATGAAAACATGGCTTATGGGCTTAAAATCCGCAAGCTCAGCAAAGAAGAAATCGATAGCCGTGTACAAGCAGCAGCGAAAATCTTAGAGCTTAATCATTTGTTAGATCGTCGCCCTCGCCAATTATCTGGAGGTCAACGCCAACGTGTAGCTATGGGTCGTGCTATTGTCCGAGAACCTAAAGTGTTCTTATTTGATGAACCATTATCAAACTTGGATGCAAAACTACGCGTGCAAATGCGTCTGGAGATTCAAAAACTACATCAACGCCTAAAAACCACAAGTCTTTATGTTACCCATGACCAAGTGGAAGCTATGACACTAGCTGGTCGTATGGTAGTGATGAACAAAGGTTATGCAGAGCAAATTGGTACTCCTGTCGAGGTGTTTGAGCGTCCTGCTTCTACCTTTGTTGCTAGCTTTATTGGTTCTCCTCCAATGAACTTGATGAATGTGTCTGTCAGTGAAGATGGTCGTATTACCGCTGAAGATGGTACAATTCTTGCCATTGATAACCAAGACATTGCTCCTGCCGTAAAGGGTAAAAAAGTTATTCTAGGTATTCGCCCTGAGCATCTTAGCCTACATATTGCCCAATTCCCAGTGAAAGTGGAGATGGTTGAGATTCTTGGTTCAGAACAACTTATTCACTGCAAACTCGGCACTCAAGATTTAGTTATCCGTGCAGACTTACATGAGACAGATGATAAACCTATCAAAGCTGGTGATACCATTCAAATCGGTAGCAATCCTAAATTCTCATTGCACTGGTTTGACCCAGAGACAACTCGTCGCATTGAGGACTAACTTCATTCCAATAGTATTAAGCTAAAGGTACTGTCTTTAACCTTAATCAAGTGTCCCTAGTCTCAACAACCAAGCCCCTAATATTAGGTAAATAATTTAGGGGCTTTATTATTCAGCACTAAAACGTGTTATGCAGTAATGCCCCTACCTAAATAATTTAGGGGCTTTATTAATAAACATCGCGTTTATAACGTTGCTGTATTTTTAATTGTTCCAACTGCTGATCTCCTAGCACTTGACGCAATGCCTTATCCACTCCAGCAGCCATACCTTGCAAGCTACCACAGACATAGATAACCGCCCCTTGTTCCACCCATTGTTGTAGGCGTTGTGCTTGTTGGATTAGCAAATCTTGAACATAAACTTTCGTATGTTGGTCACGTGAAAAAGCACAATCTACATGTCTTAACATACCTTGTTGTTGCCATGCTTGGATTTGATTACTGCAAAAGAAATCATATTGTTGTTGACGTTCACCAAAGAGTAACCAGTTTTGTATTTGATGTTGCGAACAGCGCTGTTTAATTAAACTTAACACCCCAGCAAGTCCAGTGCCATTAGCAATGAAAATAGCTGGTGCTTCATTATTCAATAGATGGAACGATGGGTTGCTACGAATATGCATCAAGATGTCATTATCCTGCGGTGCATATTGTGTCATCCAACCTGAACCTAATCCTAAACCACCATCAACATGCTTTTGACGAATCAAAAGCTGCACTTCCCCTTCTTCAGGCAATGAGGCAATGGAGTATTCTCTAGTGGGCAATAAATCTAAATGCTCTGCCTTTTTATCCCAATCTATAGGGACATGGATTAAGTCACGATATATGAAATCTGCCATCACATTAGTAGGCAAACCATATTGTTGTGCAAAATGTTGTAGTCGCTCAGCACTATTCCCACAAAGCACCTCAACAATATCCCCTGCCTGCCATGAAACCGCCATCTCATCAGGGGTTGCGGATAGCTCTACCAAAGCATTGCCTGTCTGACTAACAACAGCTCCTTGAGGTTGAAGATAAAGCTGGTACACAGGCTCACCCAGACTACCTTTATTGATACATTGGCGTTTAACCATATGCCATTTAGTGAAAACCTTGGTGGGTAATGTCACCGATAAGTCCTGTCCTAGCACCTGAGCTAAAGACTGGTACCACTGCAAAATACTTTGGGAATTACCGTCACTGACTTTAATCCAATCAAATAAAGGCGTTGCATGACTGTCAATAAGCCATTGATTAAGTTTCGCCCCAAACCCACAGAAAGTATCGGCATAGTCTTGTGATCCCAAAGCCAATAATGCAAAGCGTAGATGTGATAAATCAGGATGTTGAGACAACTGATATTTCACAAACTGAGCGGCTGCATCAGGAGCATCCCCTGAACCATAGGTACTTACAATGAACAACACCTTTTCTTGCTTGATAAGCTGCTCAACCGTACAGTCACTCAAAGGAGTAACCCTACAGGAGATATTTGCTTTATTAAACTGCTGTGCTGTATCATAAGCCAATTGCTCGGCTGTACCTGTTTGTGTTGCAAAAAATATTGACCAAGCGGCATCGGTAGAGACAGTACTGCCCAAACGTGTACGTGCCTGTAAAGTAAGGCGTTTTTGTTGTCTGCGTTTAAGATAAAGCAACCATCCAGTCACAAAAAACAAAGGCATCAACAACGAGGCAAGCATAGCTAAAAAACGGAACCAACCACCAAAAAAACTACCACTATGCACAGGCAATATGCTAGAAGCAATTTTCTGATTCAATGGTTTGTCGGCATAAAGGCTAATCTTATTAAAGCTATCATTTGCCACCTGATAAGTGGCACTATTTCTAGCATGCTCATGTTGCGGAATAGCATCAAAAAAACTGATGTTAACGGTCTGAGTATCCTTAGGAGTGTTGATTGTCAAAGAGGAATAATTACTCCCTAATTGACGATGAAAACTATCCCATGCCTGTTGCATCAACTGAGTCGTATCATTTGAGGACAAAGAGGGAGTATTCACTGATGAATTGGGGGCGTTACGCTGTACATTTTCCACCCCAAGAACAGTATAAAAACCGCTACGCCACCAAGAATAAGACCATGTAAGACCAGTCACCGCAAATAACAGATAAAATACGACCATCCAAGTCCCTACTACAGCATGCAGGTTCCAAATAAAATTACGACCAGTCAGCTGAGGCTTAAGAAATAACCATTGCTTAATAGAGTGTTTACTTGGCCAGCGCAGGTAAATGCCGCTCAACACAAAGAAAATTAACATAAGCATACAGAAACCTACAACTTGCCTACCCGTCATACCTGCAATTAAGCCACGGTGAATTAGTTCTACATATTTAAAAAAAACCATGCCACGGACTGATGGCAATGTCTGTGCGGTATAAGGATTTACCATCACATTTAAGCCATGCCTAGCCCCTTCTTGGACAATATTAACTGTGGCAGCTTCGGTGGGAGATGTATTAACGGTAATGCTATTGATTATGGCATTAGGATTTTGTTGCATGAAATGTTGGTAAAGCTCAGCAGGTGTAAGTCGGGGAGAGACTTCTGCCTGAACCTTATAACTATCGCTATTTATCCAACGTAGTATTTCTTCTTCATAAGAAAGAATAGCACCTGTGATTCCTATCAATGACAAAAGTAAACCCACTGTAATACCAAAAAACCAGTGGATTTGAAATAAACATTTTTTAAACATGATGACAACCTATTTCCCCCCTTTGTTTGCGCGATATGCGTGAAACAGAAAATCTAGGAGAGACGTTATATTGTAACTCTCTCCTCAAAAAGTCATGACAAACGCAAACACAGTGCAACAACTGATACAAAAAACGGTTGTCTTATAGAACAAAAAGCCTCTACCTAATCACAGTGCAACAACTGATACAAAAAACGGTTGTCTTATAGAATAAAAAGCCTCTACCTAATGTTAGGCAAAGGCTTTTGTCTTGCCGTAAACAGCGAAGTTTCACGGCGTGCATAATAAAAACGTCAGTAATTATTTAGCAGGTGTTCTTGAACCATCTGGGTGCCAGCTCACGACATCAAAAGCAAAATGCTTGAGATCACCAGACTCTTGCCAGCTTAAATCACCAATAACCGTACTTACCGTATTAGCATGAAGCCAGTCTGCAACCTCATCAGGTTGAATACTTTTAGCTCCGCGAATACCCTCCATAATCACTTGAGCAGCAGCATAAGAAGTTAATTGATAAGTACCTGAAGGATCGCGTTTTTTTTCCTTGAACAATTCAATCACTTCCTTATTCTCTGGCTTAGTTGAGAAATCAGGGGGATAAGTAATCAAAGTTCCCTCTACAGATTGACCAGCAATCACAGAAAGCTCTGCGTTACCTGCCCCATCGGCTGCCATATATTGTGCCTTGAATCCTTGTTCACGTGATTGACGTAGCAACAAACCTAACTCAGGGTGGTATCCGCCGAAATACACAAAATCAACCCCCATAGATTTTAGCTTGGTAATCACAGAAGAATAATCAGACTCACCAGCATTAATCCCTTCAAACATTACTACCTCAATGCCTAGCTTCTTGAGGCTATCTCTTGTGGCCGCTGCAACCCCTTGCCCAAAGGATTGCTTATCATGAAGAATAGCAATTTTCTTGGGCTTATGTTTGGCTATATATTCAGCAGCTGTAGGACCTTGTTGATCATCACGACCAATGGTACGGAAAATAAAATGGTAATTCTTGCCATCAGTAACTAGTGGGGAAGTTGCACTTGGCGTCACGGCAATCACACCTTGCTCATCAAAAATAGGATCAGCCCCTAAAGAAGCACCAGAGCAAGACGGTCCTACCACAAAATGCACTTTCTGATTTACCACAGAATTGGCCACTGTGGGAGCTTGTTTAGGTTCGCAAGCATCATCAAACATCACCACTTCAAAGGTATGACCATCAATCCCCCCTTCTGCATTTATCTTTTCCACAGCAGTCAGAACACCTTCCTTTGTCATGTCACCATACTGCGTCATGGGACCAGTGAAAGGAGCCACAATACCAATTTTCACAACATCTGCGTGGGCAGTAACACTCATACTGATGGCAGCAGCCAAGATAGATAATTTATATTTCATACAGTCTCCTACAAGAAAAATTATGTTGTCATGTTTGCTCATTCTAACATGATGACTACTTTACAGTCTACGCCGTGTATTTCTAGCTGAAACGGTGAGGTTTTACCGCACAATCAGATAACCTAGACTGCCTAATCTTATTTGCACCCATCTTAGACTCGTATCGCAAGCAACAGAAAAACAGCTGACAATTTAGTCTTATTTGACCACTGTCTTAGACCCATCTTTGTGCCATTGAAATACCTCAAATGCAAAAGTCGTCAAGTCCCCAGAGGGCTGCCAACTTAAATCACCAACAACAGTATTCACATGATGACTATGTAACCATTCTGCGACTGTTGTAGGATTGGTACTCTTAGTCTCCTGCATCGCCGTCGCCAATGCTTGTAATGCGGCATAAGAGGTTAATTGGAAAGGACCTGATGGATCACGCCCTTTTTCTTTAAACGATTGAATGACTGATTTATTTTCTGGTTTGCTTACAAAATCTGCCGGAAAAGTAAACAGCATACCATCTATGGCATCTCCTGCGATAGAATTAAGCTCGCTAGTTGCCGCTCCTTCTGCACCCATAAATTGGACGTTAAATCCTTGCTCGCGAGATTGTCGCAATAACAAACCTAGCTCTGGATGATAGCCGCCATAATAGAAAAAATCCACACCAAGAGACTTTAATTTGGTAATAATGGGAGAATAGTCTGTTTCTCCTGGATTAATACCCTCAAAGATAGCTACCTCTACCCCCAATTTTTTCAAATACTGATATGTAGCATTTGCCACACCTTGACCATAGGTTTGCTTATCATGAAAAATGGCTATTTTTTTAGGTTTTAAATGAGCGATAAACTTTGCTGCCACTTCACCTTGCTGATCATCTCGCCCAATGGTGCGGAAAATATATTGATAGTTCCTATCCTCAGTCACACTGGGGGAGGTAGCCGCAGGAGTAATCATTACAACTCCTTGCTCATCAAAAATTGGAGCTGCACCCAAAGTCACTCCTGAACATAGCGGACCAATGACAAAGTTAATCTTTTGATTGATGACAGAATTTGCAGCAATGGGTCCTTGCTTAGGTTCACACGCATCATCCACAGACACTAATTCAAAAATATGCCCATTGACTCCTCCTTTGGCATTATACTGTTCAATAGCCGTCAACACTGCTTGACGAGACATATCGCCATACTGAGTAAAGGGACCTGTCATTGGTCCTACACTTGCAATTTTAATGACATCTGCAGTGGCAGTAGTAGAAATCAATAACCCACATACCATCGACCAAGTCAGCAAACGTTTTTTCATAGCCATCTCCTTAGAACACGCTGTTGGTTTAGAATAGCCAAGTTTTGCCTACTTGTATACATTGACTGTTATTTACCCAACAAAAAGCACCATCTCCGTGCTACTTGCACCATATTAAAAACGCTATACAAACTATTTGCACCATATTAAAAATGTCTTATGAACTCATTGCCCCATATTAATGCAATCATCAATTACAAAGAAAACAATACCCCCACCTACCGAGGATTGTATTGCTGTTGTCTTGTGGTGCCCTCCCCAAACACTCCCCCATCTACCGAGGATTGTGTGGCTATTGTCTTGCGGTGCCCTCCTCAACACTCCCCCATCTACCGAGGATTGTGTGGCTATGGTCTTGCGGTATTTTTCTTTTCAAAAAAAATTCCTCGCCTATCTGTTCAATAGACGAGGAATATACAGAAACAAACTCTTCAAACAATCATGAAGATTATTTCACAAGTGTCTTGAAGACTATTTTACAAGGGTTTTAGAACCATCTTTATGCCATTCAAAAATATCGAATGCATAGCTAGTCAAGTCACCTGAAGGCTCCCAGCTTAAGTCACCGATTACAGTGCTTACTTTGTTTGCATGTAACCAATCAGCAACTTTTTCTGGCTCAGTACTCTTGGCACCTTTGATACCACTAGTGATTGCTTGAATAGCCGCATATGCACCTAATTGGAATGCACCAGATGGATCACGACCTTTGTCTTTGAACATCTTAGCTACACCTTCGTTGCCTGGTTTTGTAGAGAAATCAGGTGGGAATGTCACCAACATACCCTCTACTGCATTGCCCGCAATCGCATTAATCTCTGCATTACCAGCACCTTCTGGTCCCATAAAGCGTGCTTTCAAGCCTTGCTCACGGCCTTGACGAAGCAATAAGCCTAACTCTGGGTGATAACCACCATAGTACACAAAATCTACACCAGCAGACTTAAGTTTAGTAATGACAGAAGAGTAATCAGACTCACCTGCATTGATACCCTCAAACATTACTGGTTCAATGCCTGCTTTCTTCAAGTTATCACGAACAGAAGTTGCTACACCCTGACCGTAAGATTGCTTGTCATGAAGAATAGCAACTTTCTTGACTTTCTGAGAAGCGATAAATTTAGCTGCTACTGGACCTTGTTGGTCATCGCGACCAATCGTACGGAAGATAAAGTGGAAATTTTTACCATCGGTCACTGCTGGAGCTGTCGCTGATGGAGTTACCATCACAATACCTTGCTCATCAAAAATAGGTGATGAACCTAGTGTAGCACCAGAACAAACTGGGCCAACAACAAAACCAATTTTTTGATTTACTACTGAGTTGGCAGAAGTAGGACCTTGTTTAGGTTCGCAGGCATCATCCACTGCTACTAATTGGAAAGTGTGCCCATCAACACCACCTTCGCTGTTGATTTTCTCAATAGCGGTATTCATACCCTCTTGAACCATATCACCATATTGAGTCAAAGGACCAGTGGTAGGACCAACAAAGGCAATCTTAACCACATCTGCGTGTGCTGCTGATGCTGCAACTGCTAAGCCTAAAGAAGCTACAAGAGCTGATAAACGAAACTTCATAATATCTCCTGATAAAACTATCACGATAAAGAATAACTGAATTCAATTTTTTTGTATAGTAGGAGCTATATTATGATTTTCCCTAATAAAAAATGCACTATAAGCGAACATTTTTGATTCCTGCTTGCCCTATGACATAGCAAAACTAAAGGATAACAGCCTATTGCTTTAATATAATCCTCACATCCTTTTGAATTAAAATCCTATTTTTAGGCAAAAAAAGTGGCTCATATCTGAGCCACCTCTTTGACACAAGCTGCTTAACATAGCAACTAACAACACCTTTTCAAGTAGTTTAATCTACTCACAATAGTCTTCTTTACTCTACTAAGGTCTTGGTTCCATCTTTATGCCATTTAAATACTTCAAACTTGAAGTTGGTTAAGTCACCAGATGGTTTCCAACTTAAGTCACCGATAACGCTTTTGACCGTATTAGCATGCAACCAATCTGCAACCTTGGCAGGATCTATGCTATGTGTGTTGCGGATTCCCTCCATAATAGCTTGAGTCGCTGCATATGCCATAAGCTGATAAGCTCCAGAAGCATCGCGCCCTTTGGCTTTAAATTGCTGCACAACAGTGCGATTGGCTGGCTCTCCAGAGAAGTCTGTCGGTAAAGTAACCAGTAAGTTATCTACAGCATCCCCGGCAATGGCATTAATCTCAAGATTACCAGCTCCCTCAGCCCCCATAAAAGTAGGTCTGAAATTCTGCTCCTTGGCTTGACGTAGCAACAAACCAAGCTCGGGGTGATAACCACCATAATAAACAAAATCAACGCCCTTTGCTTTAAGAGAAGTAATCAATGAAGAATAATCAGAATCTCCTACACTAATCCCTTCAAAGATAGCGACAGGTACATTGAGTTTAGCTAAATCATCACGCACCACACGTGCCATACCTTGACCATAGGAGCGTTTGTCATGGAGGATGGCAATCTTCTGATAATGTCCCTTGGCAATAAATTCTGCTGCTTTATTTGCTTGCTCCTCATTACGACCAATCGCACGGAAAACAAAACGATAGTCTTTGCCATCGGTCACTTCTGCTGCTGTTGCACTCGGTGCAATCATTAAAATGCCTTGTTCATCAAAAATAGGGGCAGCACCTAAAGCCACACCTGAACAAACGGGACCGATAACAAATTTAATTTTCTGGTTAACAAGTGCATTAGCCACTATAGGTCCTTGTTTAGGCTCGCAGGCATCATCAACAGACATTAATTCAAAAGTATGCCCGTCGATACCACCAGTTGCATTCACCTGCTCTACAGCAGTCAAAATACCATCACGAATCATATTACCGTACTGGGTTACTGCTCCTGTCTGTGGTCCTACATAGGCAATTTTAACCACATCTGCATAGGAGGGTGATGCAACAGACACAAGCCCTAATGCGCAGCATAACGAGGTTAAACGACGTCTCATGTAAGTCTCCCTAATCATGAAGTGTTATTGAGAATATGACTAAAATAGCCAATATCATACCAAAGTTCTAAAAAGAATAACGTAATTACACTTAAATGTATAGTAGCGAAAACCTTAAAAAAATAGAGTGGATCTAGAAAAACCCACTCTATCCTGTATAACAATGCAATAGTGATTATTCGACAAGTCTGTTAATCTGGCTATCATGCACCACAACAGTTCATAGTGATAGTCAGTACACAACACATATTCCTGCGTGATTGTATACCCATCAGGTACACACCATACCCAGAAAAATCTGGAACTATGCCCCTACAACACCCCCATCATTACGCCAAACCACCACAGTCGCGGCACGGGGACGTCCACCACTATTATGCTTATCCTCATTATCACCCATAGGCCATTGTGAAAAGACTAGCGGTTGCTCTTGTGGATCCACATCTTTTGGAGCCCTAGGATGCTTTCCATATTCACCTGGATGTTGAATATTCACAAACACAAACTTGTAGTCAGGCGTAAAAGTAATCCCTGTAATTTCACAACCAGACGGTCCGACCATAAAACGACGAATTTCCCCTGTACGATCTCCTGTTTTAGGCACAGCAACAAGCATTTGATTATTACCCATACCCTCAAAATCACCCTTGTTAGAGAAGTTACCATCTGTCTCAATCCAGATACGGCCATCACCATCAAACGCTAGACCATCTGGACTATTGAAAAGATTCTGTGGTGTGATATTGTCAGTTCCAGCCATTAAATCCCCTGCTGCATGAACAGTAGGATTACCAGCAAGTAGATAGACATCCCATGTAAAGCTAGTGGCGCTAGCATCAGCATTTTTCTCGTTCCAACGCACAATTTGACCATAGGGATTTTTCACTCGTGGATTGGCATCATCAACACCTGGGTGAGTTACACCATCCATACCTTTACGCTTTTTATCAGTACCACGGTCACTATTATTGGTCAATGTCACATAAACCTCCTTGGTATGAGGTTGTACTGCAATCCACTCTGGCCTATCCATGGGTGTAGCCCCAACTAAATCTGCCGCTTCACGGGTATGTACAAGTAAATCCCCCATGGTTTTAAATGTCTCACCCAGTTTTTTACCATTCGTACCAACGGTATCTAGGGTTAAGGCAATCCATTTACCCTCTCCTTTTAAGTCTCCCTTGACATCCCCATCAAGAAACTGTGCCACATAAAGAGTGCCCTCCACCAATAAGTCTCTATTGGCGGCTTGATTATCTGGGTCGTACTTGTTTTTAGAAATAAACTTGTAGATATATTCACTACGTTGGTCATCTCCCATATAGACCACCACATGATTATCTTTGCTAATGGTAACAGCTGCATTTTCATGTTTAAAATGGCCTAATGCTGTTAGTTTACGAGGTTTTGATTGAGGATTAAAAGGGTCAATTTCTACAATCCAACCATGACGATTCCACTCGTTTGGCTCTTCTGATACATCAAAACGTTTATCATGAGTCTCCCAGCGATAATCTTCTAACGATGCTTTGGTCGACACCCCATAACGCTCCATATGCTTGCTTGCCTTGATTCCTTCTTGCAAACTACCAAAATAATCAGTGACGTTTTCTTCACAAGTCAGATAAGTATTCCACGGAGTATAACCATTGCCACAGTTACCAAAGGTACCATATACCGTAGTACCCGTTGGGTCGGCTTTTGTCTTCATATCAGCCGCACCTGCCGCTGGACCAACCACTACCATTTCTGTATCTAAGGCATTGATGCTACGGTTATATTTAGAATCCAATACAGGTTGCCATTGACCATTTTCAAGACGAATATGTAAGACGCTAACCCCATGAGCACGTTGTCCTTTTTTCACCCAATCAGCATTCCAGCCATCACCAGCTACCTTTACCCCTTTAGGATAAAGATACAATGGATTGATATATTCGTGGTTACGAACTAAAAGACCCTCATCTGCCTTGCCATCTATAGGGAAAAAACGCATACCATCATGATTATCGCCAACCTGTAATGCTTGTGCAGCAGAATCCTCTGTCGCATCACCTTTCCACGCAGGTGAGTTACTAAACAATGGATCGCCCCAACGTGAAATAATCTGATAGCTATACCCATCAGGTACGATGATTCTGTCACCAGTACTTGCCTCTACTGCCTTAAAACTCATGGTAGCTACTGGAGCCTGGTCAGCAGAAGTTGCTGCCTGAACAGCTTTTGTCAACGTAGCCCCAAAAAACGCCAAGGTACTACAGGCAGCCCCGGTTTTCAGCACAGTACGACGAGAAATTTGGGTCGCCAATAATTCATTAAAGGTTGTTTGCTGGCTAGGGTTTGTTGAAAAATCATCATTATCCAGAAAGTCTTGCATTATTCTCTCCTATAAAATAGCTTTTAGCACATGGCATAGCCTGTAGTGCTGCATTAAACTGGATCAAGGGAATAGGCCTCTTTAGAAGGCACTCATGATATGTGGGTATAAGCTGCTGCCTAGTTGTAGCACATTATAGGGAGGGAATATTTCAGCTTTGCGTCAATAGCATGACAACTCTATGACAAAAAATATTAATAAATAACCATATAAATCATATAGTTATAAAGATAACCAAGACTAAATTTACCCATTATTAAAAGAGTTATGAAGTTAAATGTAACAGGATGACCTCATATTGAATTTTGCTTTTTAACAATTTCCCTGTAGAATGGTTCTTATCCCTTGTTACCTTTTAAGGAGGTTTATTATGAAAAAACTCGTTTTATCATTGTTTGCTTTATGCTTAACTATCGGCTTAGTAGGATGTGAGACAACCAAAGGGTTTGGGAAAGACCTTCAAAATGCGGGAGAAAAAATCGAAGAACAAGCTTCTTAATTGTGCAGATCCTTTAAAAAGCTAAATTCTGTTTAATGCATGGGTGGGTAATGCGTAGATAAGTTGTTTTATCGATTGGATTACCTACTATGCCAAAGCCCCTCAAGTTGAGGGGCTTTGTTCTGTATAAAACTCAATCAGCACATATAAATTATGCAGCGAAATTAGCTTCTACAAACTTCCAGTTAACTACTTTCCAGAAACCACCTAAATAGTTAGGGCGAGAGTTGCGGTAGTCGATGTAGTAAGCATGCTCCCACACATCACAGGTAAGTAGTGGTTTATCAGCTGTTGTTAATGGAGTAGCTGCATTGCTAGTATTAACAATATCTACAGAACCGTCGGGCTTTTTCACCAACCAAGTCCAACCAGAACCAAAATTACCGGCAGCAGACTTGTTGAATGCTTCAACAAATGCAGCAAAGCTACCAAATTTAGCATTGATGGCATCTGCTAATGCACCGCTAGGCTCACCACCACCATTAGGAGAAAGACCATTCCAGTAGAAAGTGTGGTTCCATATTTGAGCGGCATTATTAAATACACCACCAGAAGACTTTTTAACAATTTCTTCTAAAGGCATATTTTCAAACTCTGTGCCAGGGATAAGATTGTTTAAGTTAGTCACATAAGTTTGGTGGTGTTTACCGTAGTGATACTCTAAAGTTTCTTTAGAAATATGGGGTTCTAAAGCATCTAAAGCATAAGGTAATGCTGGTAAAGTATGTGTCATTTTCATTCCTTTATAAAAAATACGTGCTACTCATTGTACTTGAGAAATCACTTTTGTTCAGCTAAAACCACAACGTCAAGTGAACCATTTGCCAGCTCTATTCGCAAGGTCTGACCCTCTTGAGTGTCACTTGATTGTCGAATAATGTGAGACTGTGCATCATAGGTAATCGAATACCCTCTTTTTAAAATTGCCCGAGGATTGTAAGCCACCAATGCCTCTGACTTTGCTTGTAAACGCGACTGTTGCATCGCTAGATACTTGGGCATGGCTCTCACCAATCTATGGTGCAACTGCTCCACCTTAGATAATTGGGGCAAAATTTGTTGCTTCAAGGTCTTGGCTAATCGTTGTTGTAACTGTTGTAACTGTAGCTGTTTAGGAGCTATTTGTTGCGGCAACAGCCATGCCATACGCTGCTGCAACTGTCGTAATTGTCTAATATGAGGAGCAAGTTGTGGACGGTGTGCATACAATGCCCGTACTTCTTGTGTCAACTCATTTTGCTTATCATGCAATAGCTGTGACATGCTTTGTTGCAAACGTTGCTGCAAAAAACGTTGTTGCTGTGATAATTGCTGCAACCTTTGTTGTGGAGATATTAGCCTAGCACTGGCTCTATCCACACGCATACTATTTGTCTGTAATTGACGTTCTAATTGTCGTCCCAAGCGTTGCATATACTGAGCAAGATGCTCTCGCCATGCCTGTGTAGTAATAGACACCATCTCAGCAGCAGCGGTTGGTGTAGGAGCGCGTACATCGGCAACAAAATCTGCAATAGTAAAATCGGTTTCATGTCCTACACCACTTACCACGGGTAAAGTCATCTGAGCAATAGTACGTGCAAGCTGCTCATCATTAAATGCCCATAAGTCTTCAATACTCCCACCTCCTCGCACAAGCAACACTACATCCACCTCTTGACGTGCTTGTGCTTGTTGCAACGCCTTTATCAGGGCTGCAGGAGCATCTCGTCCCTGCACCAAACTGGGATAAACAATCACTCGTATATAAGGGGCCCGTCGGCGAATAGCCGTCAAGACATCATGCAATGCAGCCGCTCCTAATGAAGTCACTACGCCTACAGTACCAATAAAATAAGGCAACGGTTTTTTCCTAGCACTATCCAGCAAGCCTTCTTGACTAAGCCTTTCTTTAATCCGCAAAAAAGCCTCATAAAGGTTACCCAAACCTGCGCGACGCATTTGCTCAATCTGAATTTGGTAGTCACCCCGAGGTTCATAGAGCGTTACACGTGCTAGCACTTCAACCTCTACACCATTTTGAGGACGAAAGTTCACCCCCATAGTTCGCCCACGAAACATCACACCTCTCACGGCAGCACTATTATCCTTGAGGGAAAGATACCAATGACCTGAAGCAGCCGCAGTAAAGTTAGAGATTTCGCCTTTAATCCATAGCATAGGGACTTGCTGATCAAGTACTTGTGAGACGTATCGGTTTAATTGTGCTACGCTGATAACCTCGTTGGATTGGTTAGATTCGTGGGTATTAAAGTTAGGATATGGCATGGTATGGGACATTACTCGTATAGCATAGTACCTAGTATTACTCGTATGGTATAGTGCCTGATATTACTCGTATGGCATGAGTTCAAATCTAAAGGCTTTGCGGATGAATATATCAATTCAATGGAATATAGATAATTGAATCTTATCATAATCAAGAACTGCTTTGCAGTTCATGCCTTATATCCCCATCGTAAACAATGAGGTTTTGCAGCACAATCTGATAAAGCCCCTCCCATCATGTAGATCTAACTCCAACTCTTGCTTTATAGACTCTTTTCATATAGATGTAACATCAATTTTTGCTTTATAGACTCTTTTTTAGAGAAAAAGTCAATCACTTTTTCACAAGCAATAGAAAATCAATCAGCTACAGCATTTTGCTGGCAATTAGAGCCTAAAGATAAACTTTTTTCTAAAAAAATAATCATAACCATATGATTTATAATACAAAAAAATTATTTCAAAAAAATTGCATATTATTTAAGCAATACCAAGGTAAATTGTATAAATACTGCAATAGCATGAGTTTTTCACAAAGTTATCCACAGAAATTTGGGATAACTTTTATCCCCCAAAATATTTCTTAATGTTTTCCATAAGTTACTTTAAATTATCTGCCTCTCCCCCATAGGCGAAGTCAGTTTTTTTCAAACATCGTTCTTTTTTAAAAACTATTTTTGATAATCAATCATATCCATTAACCAGCGAATAACTGACGAAAAAAACACTAATCTAATTAATTTCTCCTGTAGGGTTTCTTTCGCCTCTTGCTATTCTTTGCTCTACAATTTACTTTATCGACTTTTTATTTAAACAATGTATCCCTATGGTTCTATCAGTATTCAGTCGCTACGTACAGCAACAATGGCTCAAAAAAGGTTGGTGGAGCCAACTGCTTACCCCTTTAAGCAAGGCAACTTCTCATTACGCCCAAAAGAAACGTTTTAAATTTCTCAGCGGACAGTCTCCCTCATACCAAGCCCCTGTTCCCGTGATTGTTGTGGGCAATATTTTCGTTGGTGGTACGGGCAAAACCCCATTAGTGATTGCCTTAACACAAGCATTACAAGCCAAAGGACATAAAGTAGGTATTGTCAGTCGTGGCTATGGTGTGCCTATTGGCAAAGAAGCTCGTTTTGTGAATATTCACTCAGCTCAAACACAGAAAAATCAAGAAACTGCCTTGTACCCAACCGCTACACTAGCCTCTTGGATTGGTGACGAGCCTAGTGTACTGGCTCAATATGCCCCTATTGCTGTGCATCCTCAACGAGCCAAAGCCGCTCAAAAACTCTTACAAGAATGCCCAGATACTACCGTCATCATCAGTGATGATGGTTTACAGCACTATGGGTTAGCTCGAGACATAGAAATTGTTGTACAAGATACACGCAGAGTAGGTAATGGGTTAATGCTCCCTGCTGGTCCTTTGCGTGAGCCTGTGGATAGACTCAAAACAGTCGATTTTATTATCACTAACTACAACCTGTTATCTGATGTTCCCTCTTTAATTCAAGACTTGTTAGAGAAAGAAACACACTCACCACAGCCGGAAAACACCTTACAACAAACTCCGACTGACTCTCTAGCTAGTGCTAACTTATTTACTGAGTCTCAAGCAATACGCCATACAGCAAATACCTCACCCTCCTCCGTATCTGTACAGACTGGAGATTTTAAAGAGGTTTCCCGCACAACAAATACAACACCTGTGCATAGACATCCTTTAGCGATTACCATGTATTTGGTACCAACTACCCTCAGACAACTCTCAACAGGAAAAACACTCTCTTTGTCTGACTTCATCACACAATATGGACAACAAAAACGTTATGCTATTGCAGGCATTGGTAACCCCCAACGTTTTTACCAAACACTTGCCGACTGCGGTCTAACACCCTCACAAACCCAATCTTTTGATGACCACCATGCCTTTAAGGCGTCTGATCTCACTCCTTTTCAGGATGGTTTAGTACTTATGACCGCTAAAGATGCAAGTAAATGCCTTTCATTTGCTGGTGATAATTGCTGGGCTGTTGAGGTTAAGGCACAATTTTACCCCACTGATTTTTTTGAGAAAGTTGTGCAGTTGCTAGACACACCCAAACCCAAAAAACTCAATATCTCCGTAACTAAATCAGGCTGTTGCAGTGGTAAAAGCTGTGGCTGTTAAGAGCAGTAACATTGCTGAATAGGCATAGCAGTCTTAAGTCGCGATAGTAAAAGCTGCGGATGTTAAGAGCAGTACATGGTATACTGGTGGCAGTTTTTAATGAATTAGTCTTTCGCTATTACTCCAAGGGAGAGTTACTAACTCTCCTTTGTCAAGCTATAGCTATAGGTCTCTTTACCATGATGAATCCAGAATATCTCAAAAGTTTACGTTGCCCTGTCAGCAAAAAACCTCTTCGCTACGATGCAGAAAAACAAGAACTAATTTCTGATGAGGCACAGCTTGCCTACCCAATCCGAGATGGCATTCCCATCTTATTAAAAGAACAAGCCCGCCCACTTTCTGCTAGCTAAACTAGTTCAAAAGGTTTTTATGAGTGCCTCTTTTATTGCTATCGTGCCTGCCCGTGCAGCATCGACCAGACTTCCCGGTAAAATGCTTTTAGATGTACATGGCTTGCCACTGGTTATTCGCACAGCCCAACAAGCAAATCAATCACAAGCAAGTCGCGTTTTAATTGCAACTGATGATAAGCAAATTCAAGCGGTTGCCCAATCACACGGTTTTGAAGTGATGCTCACCTCAGCAGAGCATCCCTCTGGCACCGATAGACTGGCGGAGGTCGTCACTCGTTTGAACCTCTCTGATGACATGATTGTGGTCAATGTACAAGGTGACGAACCCTTGCTTGACCCATCCCTCATTAACCAAGTAGCTCAAGCGTTAATTAACCACCCACAAGCCGCCATTGCAACTTGTGCTTACCCTATTACCGAGGCAGAAAAGTTCTTTAACCCCAATGTTGTCAAAGTCGTCAAAGACGCCACTGGGTTTGCCTTATACTTTTCTCGTGCCCCTATTCCTTGGGCAAGAGATGCTTTTTCTAGGGATAAATCCCAACTTCCCAAAAATCATTTTGCACTGCATCATATAGGGTTATATGCTTATCGTGTTGGTTTTCTAAAGCAATATCCTCATTTAAGCATGGGAGTATATGAGCAACTGGAGTCCTTGGAGCAGTTACGAGCTTTAGAACATGGCTATCGAATTTTTGTGCTACAGACAGCACAAGCCCCTCTTCCTGGTGTTGATACCACTGAAGATTTGGAGCGAGTTCGTGCCTATTTTGCGAATGCTGCATAGCACATAGGAGGCATAGCATTGCACAACAACAGTGCATGCTTAATGGAAATTTCAGTGGAACTACCATTCAAAATGTTACAAACCCTCAATTTTCATATGCCCATCCTAAAAACTCTTATAATAGTAGTTTAAATATTCAGGAGATTATTATGCGCCTCATTCTTCTTGGTCCTCCCGGTGCCGGTAAAGGTACCCAAGCCAGCTTTATTACACAGAAATATGGTATTCCCCAAATTTCCACTGGGGATATGCTGCGAGCTGCTGTAAAAGCACAAACTCCTCTTGGCATCGAAGCCAAAAAGGTGATGGATGCGGGTAAACTCGTCTCTGACGACATCATTATCGGTCTTGTCAAAGATCGTCTTGCCCAGCCCGACTGTGCCAATGGCTACCTTTTTGATGGTTTCCCTCGCACTATCCCTCAAGCAGATGCTTTAAAAGAAGCCGGCATTAAACTTGACTACGTTGTTGAGATTGATGTCCCTAGCGAAGCCATTATTGAGCGTATGAGTGGTCGCCGTATTCACCCTGAAAGCGGTCGCAGCTACCACATTAAATTTAACCCTCCAAAAGTTGAGGGTAAAGATGACGTGACTGGAGAGCCGCTTATCCAACGTGATGACGACAAAGAAGAAACTGTTCGTAAACGCTTAGATGTTTATCAAGAGCAAACTCGTCCACTTGTGGATTATTACTCTAGCTGGGCTGCACAAGATGCTACCAATGCCCCTCGCTACGTTAAAGTATCTGGTGTAGGCAAGGTCGAAGAAATTACTCAACGTATTGCTGATGCATTAAAATAACGCAGGCTAGTACTTTTTTGGAATCAACGACGCTATCGTTACCATCAGAAATCGGTGCTAGCGTCGTTTTTAATGCATAGAGTGAAAAAATTACATATCACTTTTCTATAAGTTTTATACAGGAGACAGCATGGAAATCAAAGGAAAAGTATTTATTGTGACTGGTGGTGCATCTGGTCTAGGTGCCGGTACAGTTAAGATGCTTGTAGACAACGGTGCCAAGGTCGTTATTGCCGATGTACAAGATGAGGCGGGTCAAAAATATGCCCAAGAGTTAGGGCAAGTTTTTGTGCATTGTGATGTCACTTCTGAAGCCGATGCTAAAGCAGTAGTAGCTAAAGCAGTGGAGTTAGGACCGTTATTCGGACTTATCAACTGTGCAGGGATTGCTCCTGCTTGCAAAACCACCAACAAACAAGGGGCACACCCCCTTGATTTATTCCAAAAAGTTATCGCTATTAATCTTGTTGGTAGCTTTAATATGCTACGCCTTGCTGCCGAAGCGATGGAAAAAAATACTCCTGAGCCAACAGGTGAGAGAGGCATTATTATCAATACTGCCTCTGTGGCGGCTTATGAGGGCCAAGTCGGTCAGGCAGCTTATTCCGCCTCCAAAGGAGGTGTAGTTGGTATGACATTACCTATTGCACGTGATTTAGCACGCTCTGGTATTCGTTGTAATACCATTGCACCGGGTATCTTTGGTACTCCTATGATGTTTGGTATGCCACAAGAAGTCCAAGACTCTTTGGCGGCTAATATCCCCTTTCCTTCTCGTCTGGGAAGACCAGAGGATTATGCCAAATTAGTGCATAGTATTGTGACCAATGACATGATTAATGGGGAAACGATTCGTATTGACGGAGCTATTCGTCTGCAACCTCGTTAGGGATACGTAAAATAATCAGGCTACGCCCGATATATCGGGCGTTTGCTACCCCACCTTTCCGAATTTCACCACATCTATTTCTGCTTTACTAACCCACCACCTATTCGAATTCCACCACGTCTATTTTTACACTCTGCCAGCCTTTGACAACCTTTGTGCATCGCCTGGGCAACATCCTTTCTTACCTAATTCACCAAGAACTAACGAACGGTGCATGATGTTTATGTGACCGATAACACTCTTCGCCTTTCTTACCTAATTCACCAAGAAAACCCTCAGATAAATGGTCAAAAAAACCTTTATCTTTTACAATAGCACTTTCTATCTTCAAAAGTATGCCATGAGTTTATTACGATCTGCCGCTACGATTAGTGGGCTTACTCTTCTTTCTCGCATTACAGGTTTAATTCGCGATATTTTAATTGCAAGAACCTTTGGTGCCAGTCCATTGACCGATGCATTCTGGGTTGCATTTCGTATTCCCAACTTATTACGCCGTTTGTTTGCTGAAGGGGCTTTTTCGCAAGCATTTGTCCCTATCCTTGCTGAACATAAGGAACAACACTCACCCGACAAGGTCAAGTCCCTCCTTGACCATGTAGCCATGGTGTTATTTTTCTCCTTATTGTTAGTTACGATTATCGGGATTATTGGAGCTCCTGTGGTCGTCTGGATTATGGCAACGGGGATGCGTACCCAGGGAGAAGGATTTCATGAGGCTGTTTTTATGACACGCCTTATGTTTCCCTATATTCTCTGCATGTCACTTGTCGCTTTTGCCTCTGGTGTATTAAATACATGGAAAAAATTTGCAATTCCTGCGTTTACGCCCGTGCTACTTAACCTCTCCATGATTTTTGCCTGTTTCTTTTTACTGGGATTATTTGTCCAGCCCATCTATGCCTTGGCTACTGGGGTAATGATAGGAGGAGTATTACAACTGGCTGTCCAATGGGGGGCTTTAGCTAAAATTGGACTGTTCCCCAGTTTCAGACATTCGCTTAAGGCAGCATGGCAGGATCCCAATGTTCGTCGCATCATCAAACTGATGGGACCTGCCATTCTTGGGGTATCTGTGGCACAGATTTCCATCCTAATCAACACCAATATCGCTACATGGCTACCGGCAGGCAGTGTGACATGGTTATCTTTTGCTGACCGATTGATGGAGTTCCCGACTGCCCTGCTTGGCATTGCTATTGGTACCGTATTACTGCCAAGCCTTGCTGCTGCTAATGCCAAAGAAGATGTACAAGCCTACAGTCGATTACTCGATTGGGGGTTGCGATTAGTTTTCCTATTAGGCTTACCTTGTGTGCTAGGACTGTCCTTATTAAGTGAAGGACTTGTCGCTAATCTTTTTAACTACGGGGCCTTTACCCACAAAGACGTTGCTATGACACAAACCGCCGTCATTGCCTATGCATTTGGATTGATTGGCATTTTATCAGTAAAAATCCTTGCCCCTGGCTTTTACGCCAAACAAGATATTCGCACCCCCGTCAAAATTGCGATTGTTGTGCTAATCAGCACACAAGTATTTAATCTCATCTTTGTACCTTTTCTTGCTCACGCAGGTCTGTCCTTATCTATTGGTTTGGGGGCAACAATGAATGCCCTGTGCCTATATATCGGATTACGTCGCCGTCAAGCCTATATTCCACATACTCGCTGGTTACCTTTCTTTGCTCGAGTTTTCCCTGCACTGCTCATCCTTGCCGCTTGGTTATATTTCAGTCAACAGTACATTGATTGGCAAATGACAGATAGTTTAAGTTTAAACCAACAACTTGCCCACTTTCTGGGGCAATGGAGCACAGCTACCCATTGGTTAAATAATATCAGCCGCCTTATAACATTAATTGTTATTCTAGCTATAAGTATGGTGCTTTATTTTGCAACCCTTTTCATTATGGGTTTTCGATTGCGTGATTTTGCAAGGCAACGCTAAAAGGACTGGCTTATTGCTTAAGCAGCGGTGTATTTTCTGGGGTGTGATTTTGTAGGGCAACACTAGAGGACAGGCTTATTGCTTAAGCAGTAGTGTATTTTCTGGGGCGTGATTTTATAGGGCAACACTAGAGGAATCAATTATGTTTAAAACGCTTTTTTCCAAACTCATGCAATTCATTATGGCAAAACCAGATGGCCCCGAAGCCCTCGATATGGCAATGGAAATGCTAATGGAAAAAGCGCAAACAGGTGATGCTCAAGCACAGTATGAAATCGGCTTGTATTACCTACAAGGCAGATATTTCAATCAGGATATTCCTGCCGCCCTACGTTGGCTAGCCTTAGCAGCAAAACAATATCATATACAAGCAGAAGCATTGCTGGCATACTATTACCACCAACATTTGGCTCAATATCCAGAATATACCAGCCAAGTTATCGATTGGGCTGAGCATGCATCTTTGCGCAGTAACCTACTAGCCCAATCTGTATGGGGAGAAATTCTCATTCATGGTTTGGATAAACAAGCTGCTTCCCCCTACTGTTTACAATACCTACAGCATGCGGCAGAATGGAAAGAACAACCAGAACATATTACCAATACGCAGCGTTTATTAGAAAAATCGGCAACTAAAATTCCTCGTTTGATGGATTATTTCGGAGCTAGCAGCACCGTCACTGCACATGAAAAAGATTACCTCAAACAAGCTCAACACCAGCAGCAATTACGTGCGCAGTATCTTTTGGGAATGCTTTATCTACAAGGTTTATGGGTGGAGCAAGACGGTAATGAAGCACGCTACTGGATAGAGTTAGCTGCTAAACAAGGCTACCAGCCAGCCCAATTACAATTAAGTGAGATGTATCGACAAGGTATTGCTGTCACACAAAGCGACACTGAAGCAGCCTATTGGGAAAAACAGGCGCAGAAAATAAAAGCATAGGGAAACATTTTCTCCCCAAAAATATCTATTATCAGGTAGAATACCGCCTATTATTAACCTAGTGATTAAGTAAACAATTTACCAAGGGGAGTTCTATGGAACAACAAACTACCGCATGGAATGATTTTATTCATTCTCTCAGTAATTTCGTTGATTGGGGCAATGATGCATTGTGGACATTGCTTGTCCCCCTATTATTACTTGTTGGCATATTTTTCACCTTTTCCACCCATTTTGCTCAAGTACGGCTTTTCATACAAAGTATTCGTGAAATTGCAGCAGGACGTAAAGATCCCACAGATCCACATGGGATTACCCCTTTCCAAGCCTTTGTAACCGGTGTTGCTAGTCGTGTCGGTGTAGGCAATATCGCAGGAGTTGCATTAGCTATTTCTCAAGGTGGACCAGGTGCTGTTTTCTGGATGTGGGTCACTGCATTGATTGGCATGGGCTCTGCTTTTGCGGAGTCCTCACTCGCACAACTCTTTAAAATCAGAGACCATGAGAATGGGCGTTTTAGAGGGGGACCAGCCTACTACATTCAATATGGTTTAAAACAACGCTGGCTAGGGATTATTTTTGCCCTTGCCTTAATCCTATGTTTTGGCTTTGTTTTTAATGCCGTACAGGCTAATACCATTGCTGCGGCAACAGCTAAAGCATGGAATTGGAAGCCAGAATATGTCGGTATAGCACTTTGTGTATTTACCTTACCCATTATTTTTGGAGGTATCCGCCGTGTTGCACTGATTGCAGAAGGCATTGTGCCTATTATGGCCCTTATTTACTTATTAATGGCACTGTATATTGTGTTTAGTAATTTTTCACTCGTGCCTGGTGTATTTGAACTTATTTTTAAAGAAGCCTTTAATTTTGAGGCAGCCGCCGGCGGTGTACTAGGTGCCATCTTCTCACAAGCCATGTTATTAGGCATTAAACGTGGATTATTCTCTAATGAAGCAGGTATGGGTTCTGCCCCTAATGTGGCGGCAGCAGCGGATGTTAAGCACCCTGCTAGCCAAGGGCTTATCCAAATGCTAGGTGTTTTCTTTGATACCTTTGTGGTATGCTCATGCACCGCCTTTATTATCTTATTATCAGGTCCTTCTAATGCCCAAGAAACTGGTGTTAATATTACCCAAACAGCTATTATTAACCATGTCGGTGCTTGGGGGGGAGACTTCTTGGCGGTCGTTATCTTCTTATTCGCATTCTCCTCAATTATCGGTAATTATGCCTATGCAGAAAGCAACGTGAATTTTATCAAAGACAACCCTGTCATCATGACAGTATTCCGTCTTCTCGTCGTTGCTATGGTGTATTTTGGCTCGGTGAACAGTATGCCATTAGTATGGAATATGGCAGATTTGTCGATGGCACTGATGTCAATTATCAATCTGGTTGCTATCATACTGTTATGTCCTTTTGTCTTTATTATTCTTAAGGACTATCAGCAACAACTTAAACAAGGCGTTCATACCCCTATCTTTAGTCTAGACAATTATCCTACACTACAAAAACTTCTCGGTCGGGATATCTGGTAAAAACAAATCGGGGCAGGAGGATGGGGCATCCCGTCCGCCCCCCACACTCAGGACTCTCACCTGTTAGAACGTGCTCATGCCGAGCATACCCAAAAAGCCTCGCTCCTCGCCGTTACTGGAGTGATTTAAAAAGAAAAATTACGCAAGAAGGGGGGAAAGATCAGTTGTACGAAAAAATCGTACAACTGAAATTAACCTCCTCTGATGGGAAAGCCTATAAAACTGATACCACCAATATGGCAGGTATTCTCCGTATTATTCAGTCTATCCCCAGCCCCAAAGCAGAACCATTTAAACAGTGGCTTGCACAAGTGGGAAAAGAGCGAATTGATGAAATCATTGATCCTGAGTTGACTATTGATAGAGCATTACAGACATATTTACAAAAAGGTTATAGCAAAGAATGGTTTTCAATACGCAAACGCAAGCTCTCGGCTTTCCGCATCAAAACTCACACCGACCTCAAACACTTGTTTGGCAGTGGCTCGATATTTCTCAGCGTAATTCTTTGCTTTAATCTGTGCCAATGCTGAGGCGGCATCTCCAGTATGTGCCATCTTAAATTCAAACACATAGACATTGCCACCCTCCTTCACCACCAAATCAGCTCGACCTTGGCGAGTCGCTTCCTCTGCTCTCACCTCTTCACAGCAACTGGCAAAGAACATATAAAACGCACTTGCCCAATGCCCCTCATAGTACGCAATCTCATTCTTACGATACCAATCATGCGGTAAGCCTGCAAAGGCACTACGGATGACTTGTTGCAAGTCCTCCAGATTCCCCTGTCGCAAAGCTTGAACTAAATCCGATTGTTGCACAGATAAACTCATCGTATCCAACGAAGAGTACCACTGCCATAAACCATCGTTAAAGGCAAGACGGACCTCTTTATTGGGGAATTTCAGAGTGTACTTTTCTTCCTCATCGTCTTGCACCAAACCATCCAATGTCAAATAACCTGTTTGAAACATAAGCGGTAACGGTAACAAACTTCCCACATCAGTGGATGAAAGTAAACTCATTATTTCAACAGAGTCCTTTATGGACAATACTGAAAAACGATATCGCTGAATAATTTTGTACAACCACGCTGTATTCCCTCCTGTCCCTATCCAATACGAACGATATTTATTGCCTTTTGCAAAAAACAATAAAATATCAAAAGGATTGTAGACAGACTCCCCTGTCCAATTGTAGCCGTTGTACCATGTCCTAAGCTTACCTAAATCCACGCCCTCTAACTCCGGAGCAAACACCTCCTCTAACTCCTCTTGGGTATAACCACAAAGAGCTGAATATCGCTCATCAATGGTGATATCCTCAAGATGATTCAAACCTGAAAACAAACTCATCTGTCCAAACTTCGACACCCCGGTTAGCATAGCAAAGCGGATACTTGACGGAAAATCCTTCAATTGCAAATATAACGATCTCAGCGTCTCTCTCACCTTAAGTGCAAGCTCGGCATCCTCTAAGTTATCAATGATGGGCTTATCGTATTCATCAATAAGAATAACCACTTGCTTACCGTGCTTTTGCTGGGTCTGAACAATCAAATCCGCCAGCATCAATCCTTCATTATTGCGGATATCATCACGTACACGCACTCCTAGGCGTGTTTCATTAAGCTCAAGATGAAAACGAATATACTGCATGAGATTGGCTATATCGCCTTTCATCTCCAAACCACCAAACGACAACCTAATCACTGGATACACATCATCCCAGTCCCAATGCTTCTCAGCATATAAGCCCTCAAATAATGCCTTATTCCCAGAAAATAACTCCGCAATCGTATCAATGGTCAAACTCTTACCAAATCGGCGAGGGCGTGAGAGAAAGATATACCGAGAGGTTGTCAATAACTTCACGATTAAAGGCGTTTTATCCACATAATAGCAATTCGTATGACGAATATCCGCCAAACTCGTTAATCCAATCGGTAAAAGTTTTCTGGTCATAGGATTATTACTCATCAAAAAATACAGTACCCTAAGTAGTACATCAAACAGTAAGTACATAACTGAGAGAATACCCCCTCATTCTACCATAGCCATCTGTCAAAACTATTCGCAAAACTACTAAAAAAAACCCACCCTACCGAAGTAGGATGGGTTTTGAGGGTTGGTTAGTCAGAGACTAACGTAGGGTTAGATGACTTGGATACCATTTTGGATATACAAATGTTCTGTTGTACCATCCGACGTGGTAGTGGTGTAGTGATGATAGGTATATGAAGTACCATCACTAAGCTCTTTAGTTGTAGTACCTCTATCAGACCAAACATTCTTATCGATGTCCACAGTATTAACTCCAAGAGCCCCAGCTCCCTGAGCATTTAACTCTGATGTACCACGGATATACAGTGTATGACTATCATTCAAGGTTTGTGCATTGACTTTAACCGTATCCCCAGAATCACTTACGCCTGAGTTAAATTGGATTTCTTCAATGTTCCAGAGGTTAGTATAACCATCCTCTGAGCCACCAACCAAGAATTTATTCGCTGCTGAGTCATTACTGTTACCAATAATCACTTTATCATAATCAGCACCACCATCAATAGTATTACTATTGCTGTTGTTTACACCGCCATACAAACGAATAATGTCATCACCATTACCCGCATGGACTTCGTTATTGCTACCATCAACATCATATAGCTGGATATCATCGTTGTCGGCACCTGTCCAGACTTTAACGTAGTCTTTGGCGTTAGAAATCATCACCAAATCATCACCTGCACCAGTAGCCACACCAGTATTACTTACTGAATGACTGTTTGGATTACCATTAGCATCAAATGCCAATTTAACGACGTCCTTGCCTGAACCGCCAAGAACGATTGCACCCGATGTATCACCGCCTACGCTAAGGTTGTTATCACCATCGCCTAAGTCGATACGTGCCGGAATGATGTTTCCATGAAGCAAACTAGAACCCATATCAATATTGGTACCCTCTGCTCGTGCAGCACCAGCAGTTAAGGCATTCTGAACTAGTGTTTTCAGATCCTCATAGTAACCGCTATAGAAATCTCCAGCAACTTCAGGAGCTCTCAACGCATTATTCAGCCAATTCATGCCCTCTGCAGGCCACAAATTCAAATTACCATCGATACGGATATTGTCATTGGCAGAATTCATCATCATAGATGATTTGCCGTTAACGCTACCGGTCACCAATACGGTATTTGTATCTGTGGTGGTACCATCGACTTCATCAACAAGCAAGAAATGTGTATATCCATTATCAAGACACGCAATATCACCGTTAATCGTTAATACATCACTACCTGTACCCAAGTTAACGATGTTGGTTGCTTGTCCGAGGAAACTGTTTGAATTGGCATTCAACATTGCTCCGGTTGTCATCACATCGTTACCTGCACCCAAGGCAAAATAGTTACCGGAGGTAGGTTCCTTATCGGCGATGATTTTTTCAGTAATATTGATAACATCATCTCCGTTACCCATATCCACTTTGATGTCGGTATAGAACAGTGCAGAATTTTCATCACCAGATACATTATAACCGCCAATACCTACATCAGAAGCTTTACCGGTTACCAAGAATTGGTCATTACCATCTCCCATACTGATGACTTGAGTACCATTAAAATTACTAGCGTTATAAGCCTGTTGTGTATTTTTACCGTTGATATAAACGGTGCTAATCACATCATCGCCTGTGCCAGTCGTAATTTTTGTTTGACCGGTAATACCGCCTGTAGCTTCAATATAGTCATGTCCAGCGCCGGTATCCATGGTTAAAACACCCCCATCTCCAGCACCGATGACACCCTTGTAGCGTCGACCTGTGTCATATTCGTCAGTTTGTACAGGGGCAGCAATAATGATGTCATTCTTGCTGGAGCCGGTCCAACTAGTATTACCGCTATAAGTACTCCAAGCAGAGTCATTGCTGGTTCCAGCAATTTCATTGCCTCCATCGTAACCGTCTTCATCATCCGGACGAACTAACCAGTCCAGTTTAGGATTATATACTCGCTCATCGGTGAGATCTTTGAATTTATCATTTTGAGCGGATCCAAATGTACCGCCAGCAAGAGCCCCATCAATGTACACTGCATTATTGTCTGACGCTAATGTAACCTTAGGTGTATGGACATTATCCACATTAAAGCTGACATCTTTAGTAGCAATAATATTACTAGATGCACCCACTACCGTGGCGACAATCTTGTAGTTTTGGTTATTGGCAACAACCGGATAGGTAAATTCACCGGTGTAAGTGTTTTGACCCGCTACAATGTCTTTGTATTGAGTTTCCAACACTTTTCCTGTTGAATCAACCAATTGCAACTGTACTGTTTTGTCACTTCTTAATGTACCGCCCAACGTATATTCATAGTTCGGTGTACTGTCTTCGATTTGTACGCCGGTAGTATCAGGCATAACATCGGTAGAGGTAACTTTCAAAGAATCCAATGTTATTGGAAGATCGCGAATAGTATCACTATCTGATGATGTGTTACCTGCTTTATCGGCAGCTGTTGCAGTGACTGCAGTACCATCTGCCAATGTTCCCGCTGGAATAGTTGCCGTTTTACCGTTAACAGAAACCACGCTAGGATCACTTGATGTCCATGCACCATTAGCTTCATCTTTGGTTAAGATGACTGTCTTATCGCCTGCCTGAACGGTTACTGTTGCAGCATCTGCATCAGTAGGCAAGGTAATTTTTACCGAACTATCTGCTTGTGTTGCCACATCCGGAGCTGCCGGAGGGGTATCATCCAAGTAGATTTTTGTATATCCATCAATAGGGTCAGAACCAAGTGTACTAGCACTAGTCACAGGTAGCAGAGTAATCTTTGCGGTGTAATTTCCATCTTGGTCCAACTTACCATATAAACCGGTTGCCGGAATCTCCACATATTTCTGATCATTATCCGGATCAGTTTTAATTATCCCACCAAGACCAGAATTCACAAGCTTGTAAGTTTGGGTTGTTTCAACATATGGGTTGCTCGTGGTGCCACTACCCTTAATCCATGGAAAGGAAATTTTATCACCTGCCGCAACGCCATCAGGTAAGTACACTCTATAGTTAGCATTACTGCCGTTAGTTATATTCTCCCATTCTTCTTTATTGACCACCACATCATAACCAGCTACCGCATCGTTATTACTGATGTCATCGCCAGGGAATACAATCGCCAAATCGTCATAACGAATAATTGGCGTTTTTGCGGTAGCTTGATTGACTCCATCAGCAACTTCTTGCGTATTACCCGCTAAATCACTACCAACAGCTTTAACAATGGTATTATCTGCCACTTTATCGGCAGGAATAATGACTTTGCCATTATCCAAAGTAAGGTCTGCTGGCAATCCTGTCCACTGACCATTATCATAAGATAAACTTACTGTTTTTTCAGATCCACCTGTCGGTGTATAGGTAATAGCTACCTCATCACCGTTTTTCAAATCGGTGGTTGGTAAAGTAATCTCTACAGAACCATCCTCTTTGGCAGTCACACCAGCCTTTGGAGCAGTTGTGTCTACTGTAAATGGCTTAGACGCAACCGTAGCTTCTTGATCAACCAATTTAACAGTATAGCCTTCATCGTCGGTTACACTATCTTTCGGAATAGTGAATGAGCCATTAGTTACATCAATTTGATTACCAATTGCTGTATCACCTTTATACAGTTGAACTTTTGCATTTTCTGGAGCATTGGTTACTGTACCGCTAATACCATCAGACAACTCAGTTGCATTTACTGCGTTAATTACTTCAGCACCCATTGAGATGGTTGGTGCAGTAGTTACCTCAAACTCATTTGTAGAAGCTGTTTTACCTGCTGGAGTAGTCACTTTAACAGTGTAAGTACCACCCGGTACATCGGCTTTGGCAAAGGTAAAGGCATTGTTAGCTACTGTTGTGGTGGCAACAACCTCTCCTGTTGCTTTCTTCAACAACTGTACTGTAGAGCCGTTGGCTGCGTTGGTTGTGGTGCCGGTTAAGCCACCATCATCCTCCAACTCGGCTGCGGTTACAGTGCCATCGCTTGCTTCAGCAATGGTAATAGTCGGAACATCCGCACCAGCTGTTCCTGTAACAGCGTTTGTATTACCCACTTTATCGATGGCTGTGGCGGTAACGGTGCTGCCGTCTTTCACAAGGTCTTGTGGCAATGTTACGGTGCCGTCGTTGTTAAGCACAATCGGTGAGTCAAGCTGCTCTTTAGCCCAACCGTCTGCTGTTTTAACCACAGTAGAGGTGGTTGGTGTTGTCGCCCCTTCACGGTAGTAGGTAATTTGGACTTTATCACCGGTTTTCGTATCGGTAGTCGGTAATTCAACAGTCACCGAGCCGTCAGTGGTAGATGGTTTTACGGTCGGTGTACCTATGTGGGTATCAATCTCAAATTTAGGAGATTGAGCAGAACCAGATTTGACATAGAAGCCGTCACCATCTTCTACACCACTTAGGCCGATACCAAGGCTTTGTCCGCCAGAGCCTATTGGGTTACCTGTAGGATCATAAAGTATCGTTGAACCGCTTGCGACACCTTTAACACCATCTGCAAGTTCTGTTGCATTAATACCGTCCAATACCGATGAATCAAGGCGTACATAGTCACCACTGCCAGTATCCTCACTAGGCGGAACAACCTTTGCAACTGTCTTGCTATTGCCTGCCTTATCTACCCCATAGGCGGTAACGACAGTGCCAACCGGTAAGCTGTTGTCAGGTTCAGTTAGGAAAACAACCGAATCTTCAACTGTTGGAGTACCATTACCTCCTTCGATAGACCAACCACTACTACCTTTTGTTACCGTAATGGTTTGTGGAGTACCCGCCTCATCGGTATAAGAGATAATGACTTTATCGCCATCTTTAGCGTTGTCCGGTAAAGTCACCATTCCAGACGCTGCGTCCACTTCTTTAGGAGCCGGTGTTGTTGTATCAACAGTAATTGGGCTTGAGTTGGTTGATACGCTAGTGTTACCTGCTGTATCTGTGATAGTGACTTTAATACTATCTTTCGGATATTCTCCTTCCGGTAAGATATAGTTACCATTGCCATCTGTATCCAATGGTGTTCCATTTATCGTAACAGATTGAATGGTTTCACCTTCAGCCAACTCTGGTAGCAACAATCCACCGTCGTTACTGATACCGTCTTCTGCTGAATCACCAGTGTCGTTTGCCAAGGTGATGTCAGCTGTGGCAGGCGGTGTAGCGTCCACGGTAAATGTAGCAGGAGTTACATCAGGATAGTCTACCAATTTAACCGTGTAGTCACCGTCAGCGATAGTTGATGGTATAGTGAATGTGCCATCAACACCCACAGGAATTGGATCACCGATTGCTTCTTCACCTTTATAAAGCTGAACTTTTGCACCTTCTGGGGCATTGGTTACCGTACCCGGGATACCATTAGACAATTCGTCTTTATTTACGCCGTTAGCAATTTCTGCAGCATCCATAGTGATGACTGGTTTTGGTTCATCGCTACCTGCGGTTGCTGGGTCTGCTTCAGCTTCATTACCGGCTGTGTCGATAGATTTGGCATTCACTTTGCTGCCGTCTTTAACCGCATCTTCACCAATCGTCAAGGTGTTGCCAGATAAATCAACGCCAGTAGGTAATGCTTCAGATGGTGCCCAATTGTCTTGACCTTTGGTTAAGGTAATGCTTACAGTCCCTTCGTCCTCTCCAGTAAAGGTTACTTCGACTTTATCACCAACTTTAACGTCAGTTGTTGGTAACGCAACTGTTACCCCGCCATTACCGTTCTCTGTTGAGGCTGTGACTGTCGGAGCATGGACGGTAGCGTCTACGGTAAATTCAGCAGACTTAATATTTGTATTGCTTACCAATTTAACCGTGTATTTGTCACCGTCAGGGATAGTATTGTCGGTATTCTGTATCGTAAATTTACCTGTTGTCGGATCAACATTGGCTGGATAACCAACCGGTTGACCTGCTTCATTATAAAGTTGAACTTGTTGTGTGCCTGTAGGAAGGTGATTCACTGTACCGCTAATACCGTTTGCCAATTCGGTTGCATTGACACCCTTATCAGTTACTGGAGTATCCAACTCGATACTTGGCGGTGTCATATCAATGTGTAAGCTGTCTACAACACCATCCTCATCTGTTACTGTAGCACGGTTTTTCGCCGGATCTTGCAATAGGATTCGAGTAACCTGAATATCACCTACTTTTGCAGTTGAATCTGGGGTAGCAGTAATAGGAATTTCAACTGTTACTTTACCTGCCGCAGCTTGTTCTGCAGTAAGTGTCACATTTACATTAACAGGAGCAGTTGTTGGGGTATCAGAATGCTCAATAGGATATGCAACAACTAATAATTTAGTGTCTTTTACCGCTCCGCTGAAGCTAACTTCGTATTTCACAGTGGTTTTACCATTTAATTCACTATAGGTGATAGTGCCATCGTTGTTGGCATCATTCACACCAGCGGTATCATTGGTAATGAAGCCGTGAGCGGTAATTTTCGGTGTAGCTGTATCTACTGTAAATTCTGAAGTAGAAACTTCTTTTGCTCCGTCTGCTTCTGGTGTAGTGACTTTAATGGTGTAAGTGCCATCCGATACATCGGCTTTGGCAAAGGTAAAGGCATTGTTAGCTACTGTTGTGGTGGCAACAACTTCATCACCTTTCAACAACTGTACTGTAGAGCCGTTGGCTGCGTTGGTTGTGGTACCTGTTAAGCCACCGTCCTCCAATTCAGCAGCGTTGACATAGCCGTCTGCTGCTTCTGCCACGGTTACTGTTGGAGTAGTAGATAAAGCGTCATTGCCTGCGGTTGCGGTTGGGCTAGCCACTGCTTCATTACCGGCTGTGTCGACAGATTTGGCTGTTACAGTGCTGCCGTCTTGAACCGCATTTTCAGGAATGATGGTGGTGTCTTTATTATCCGTAGTTGTGCTTGGAACAACTGCAGGCATATCTGATTTCCACGTACCGTCTTGTTGTTTTTCCAAGGTTACTTTTGTAGGATTCTCTGCTGTTCCACTTTCAGGGATTACAGAGACTTCTACTTTATCGCCAACTTTCGCATTAGTCGGTAAACCAACGGTGACAGAACCGTCGCCATCTGCTGTCGCTGCAGTAACTGTCGGTGCAGCTACTGTTTTATCCACGGTAAAGAGTGGAGTCGGTGCAGATGTTTTGCCACCATCAGCGGTTGGGGTGGTGACGGTAATCTTATAGTCACCCTCTGGCACTTTATCCGCAGGGATAGTGAATGTACCGCCTGTCACGGTGACAGGGCCGATATCGACAGGATTGCCGTCTTTGTCTAGCAATTTGATTGTTGAGCCGTCAGGGGCATTGGTTGTAGTACCGTTTAAGCCACCGTCAGCCAACAAATCTGCTTTATTCACATAGCCGTCTTGAGCTTCTGCTACAGTCACGGATGGAATAGTAGATAAAGCGTCATTGCCTGCATTAGCTGCAGTCGCTGCATTTTCATTACCTGCAACATCTATAGACTTCGCATTTACCGGAGTGCCGTCTTTAACTGCATCTTCACCAATCGTTAAGGTGTTACCATTTAATGTAACGCCAGTAGGCAAGGTTGCAGGTGATGTTGTCCAACCGTCTTGATCTTTGGTTAAAGTAATGGTTACAGGCTGATCGTCCTCTCCGGTAAAGGTCACTTCTACTTTATCACCTGCGTTCGCACTGGTCGGTAAACCAACAGTCACTGAACCGTCGCCATCTGCTGTCGCTGGTGTGAATGTTGGTTTAGCTGGTGGTGTTGTATCCACAGTGATAGCTGCATCATTATCAGATACTGTTTCATTACCCGCTTTATCCACAACGGTTACTTGGATATCCTCAGCTGCATAAGTACCAGCAGATAGAATATATTTACCATCCGCATTTGGCGACAATGGTTCACCTTTGACTGTTACGGATTTAATGCTTTCACCTTCACCTAATGTAGGTGTCACTAAAGTACCGTCGTTGGTGATACCGTCTGTACCAAGTGTACCGGTGTCTTTCGCTATGGTAACCGTACCTGGGGTTGGTGGCGTTTTATCCACGGTAATTGGATCGGTATTGAAGGTTTCTTTGGTATTACCTGCTTTATCGACAGTGGTCACTTTAATTGCATTGGCTGCATAAGTACCTTCTGGTAAGGTGTAGGTCGCCTCCTCAAATGTATGCCAACCAGTAGCATCTTGGTATTCCACTTTTTGAATAGTTGCACCGTCAGCAGGTGTAATGGTGAGTCCACCTTCTTTACTGATATTGTCGTCTCTACTTTCGCCAGTATCTTCAGTTAATTTAATGGTTGCATCAGCTGGCTCTTTTGTATCTACTTTAAAACCATCCACTTTAGTTGTGGTGGTATTACCCACATTGTCCTCAGTAGTTACTCGGACACTGTAAGTACCGTCTTCAGGTAGGACATATTTACCATTAGCATCTTTAGCAAGAGGCGTCCAAGTCGTACCGCCATCTTTACTGTATTCAACACCATTGTCAACAATGCCTGTTGCATCAGTAGCAGGGGCAATATTTAATGTGCCATCACTACTAATCTTATCGCCGGCAGTACCGGTATCATTTGCAAAGGTAATAGCGGCATCAGCAGGACCAGTGTGGTCAACGGTTACTGTTTTTGATTCAGCTGGTGTATCACCGTTAGTCGCTTTAACGGTATACACACCATCTGCTACATTTTCAAACGTAAATGTACCATCAGCACCTACAGTCACAGGACCTGTTTCAGCATTGGTTGCTGTATTCACTAATGTGACTGTTGCGGTTTCTGCAGAATCGCCGTCAGAATAGGTTACTGTACCGGTAATGGTTTTACCGTCAGTTTTCACTAACTGATTATCTGCACTTTCACCAGTTAAGGTAATCACAGGTGTACGGGTATCGTTTACGGTAACAGGTGTTGCTGGTACATCAGGGTTGACACCATCACTTGCTGTCGCATTCACCTCTGTACCGTCTTTAACTTGGTCAGCCGGTAAAGTGACCTGATTTGTACTACTATCTGGAATAACATCTTTGTTGCCTGATGTCCAACCGTTATCCCCTTTAATTAGAGTCACAGTTTGCTCATCACCGTTTTCATCAATGTATTTCACTTCAACGGTATCACCTTTTTGGGCATCAGCCGGTAAGGTGATATCCACACCGCCGTTTTGTGTGGCAGTAAGTTTCGGTGCTTCAGGTGCATCAGTGTCTACTTTAAAGCTTACTTCATTTGATGGAGCAGACTCACGACCGTTAGTACCGCCTTCTTTCACGATAGCGGTTACTGTGTAATCACCATTAGGTAAGTTTGCTTTTGGAATGTCAACGGTAACCTCTGTACTGGCTGTTGTTGTATCGCCCACAGGTACATCCGCTAAAACATTACCGTTAGCATCTTTTAAGATGATATGGTCACCCGCTTGTACCCCTTCAGGTAAGGTCACGGTAGCAACCACTTTACCGTCAGAAAGTTCTTCTGCGCTTACTTTTTCGTCTTCGGCTTCGGCAATTGCTAAGGTTGGTTTACCAGTCTCATCACCTTGGTTATTGTTGTCACTGTCACCACCTGGTACGGCAGTATCAATAGTAACAGTTCCTTCTGCATGGTAAGGAGTTTGATCATTTACAATAGCAACATCTACAACAGCTTTAATTTCTGTTTTACCTTCAGTGGATACAGGTACTTCAATAAAAGTAATTGTTTCTTTTCCACCTTCAGGTAAACTTTCATCAGCTGTCTTAATTTCATAAACTTTCTCATCGACAGTAATGGTTCGTTTACCAGTACCAGTGTCCTGTTGTACAACCACATGATTAATAACAGGCGCATCATTGATGGTTACTGTCACGGTATCGCCACCTTCAATACCATTCGGTAGAACAACTTTGACAGGTGTCGAATTATCTGCACCAATTTCTGTTGCCCAAAGTACTTTGTCTTTGAAACCACCATTGGCTCCATCTTCAGGATAAGCAACAGATGGTGCACCTGTTACTCTCTGATTCACAAAAATACTTTCCTCTGATGATGGTAAAGATTCTTGGTCAGCCTGATCTTTAACAACAGCTTTTACTGTTAATTTTTCACCGTCAACAGGTTGGTCAGGATTATTACCCACATTACCTACCGGTATGCTGATAATCGCTTTACCTGCCGTTACTTCCTCGGCAGTTAATGGATGTTCAACAGGTGTTGCACTGCCGTTTGTTGTCAATACAACAGTATCCCCTGCATTAACATTGGCTGGTAAAGTGACTTTAACTTTAACAGTGCCATCGGCATCAATTTCATTACGAGAGATTTTGCCGTCTGAAGGGTTTTGATCGTTTTCTACAAACGCAACAGATGGTGCTTGGTCTGATTCATTGTTACCATCGCTATCCCCCGGTACGCCATGATCGACAACAACGTTGTCTACCCCTGTACCCGGTTTACCTGAGGCACTGGTCACTTTAATGCTGTAGGTACCGTCAGCCACATTTTCCAAGGTAAAGTTGCCGTCCTTGTCTGCGGTGGTTTCTTTTGCTTTTGTGCCTTGGGCATCAAACAACTCAACTTTCGCACCTTCGGCTATATCACCGTCAGAATAATTCACTGTACCAGTAATATCATCACCTTCACCTGCTTTTAAGAACTTATCACCACTCTCGTCGGTTAAGGCTACTACCGGCGTGCGTTCATCGGTTGCATTTTTAGTAGTCGGATCAGAAGAATTACCTGCATCATCCTTCGCAATCGCCGTTACCTCACTACCATCTTTCACTTGGTTTTCAGGGATAGTAGCGGTATTTGGATTGCCTTGCGTTGTGCTTGGGATAACATCTTCGTTACCGGACTCCCAAGTACCATCTGATTTTTTCTCTAAGGTTACTGTTACAGCATCCTCTGCTGTTCCACCTTCAGGTATTACTTTGACTTCTACTTTATCGCCAACGTTAGCATCGGCTGGTAAACCAACATCCATGGTACCGTCTGCTTTCGGTGTCAAGCCCGGTGCAGATGGTGCTGTGGTATCTGGGTTATTACCGGCATCTTGAGGTGCTGCTGTGTTTTTATTGCCCGCAGGGTCTTTGGCAACAGCGTTGACCTCGCTACCATCTTGTACAGAAGTGGCAGGGATAGTCAGTGTAGTAGTGCCATCGTCTCCTACACTTGGTGTCAAGCTCGAATTATCTGATGTCCAGCCGTTATTCCCTTTGGTCAAGGTAACCGTTTGTTTTACACCGCTTTCGTCAGTATATGTCACTTCAACGGTATCACCTGTTTTCACATTTTCGGTTGGCAAGGTAATGTTTACGCTACCGTTAGTTTGTGGGTCAATAGTAGGTTGAGCTGGCGCTGTCGTATCAATGGTTATCGCCTTAGAGTTAGAAGATTCTGTTTCATAGCCAGCTTTATCTTCAACGACAACTTTAATCGTTCCTACCGCATACTCGCCCGGATTGAGGAAGTACTTACCAGTAACAGGGTCAGGGGTAACTGTAGCTCCGCCAACAGTCACAGACTTGATGCTTTCTCCATCCCCTAAGGTAGGAATCACTAAGGTACCATCGTAACTAATGTTATCAGTAGCACTTGCACCGGCAGTATCATTTGCCAAGGTAATGTCTTGTGCTGCTGGAGCTTTGTGGTCGACAAGGACATCAGTGATTGGTGCGCCCGCTACATTTGATGCACTAGTCACTTCAATGCTATATGTACCATCAGCGACGCTTGCAAAGGTAAATGTGCCGTCAGCAGCGGCTGTTGTTTCATCGACTTGTTCGCCTTGTGCATTTTTCAAGATAACTTTCGCACCTTCGGCTTTGTCTGCAGTTTCTTCAATACTGTCATAGGTAACTTTACCTGTGATGCTGTTACCTTCGTCCTTACCTAAGACCTTATCCGCGCTTTGATCGGTTAAGCTAAGCATTGGCGTGCGAGTATCGGTTGCATCTACTGTCTTCGGATCAGAAGAGTTAGTACCGTCAGTTGCTACGGCAGTCACTGTGCTACCATCTTTCACTTGGTTTTCAGGGATGGTAGTGGTGTCTTTGTTAGCCTCAGTTGTGCTTGGGATAATAGTAGGTTTATTTGATTCCCAAGTACCGTCCGGTTGTTTGGTTAAAGTTACCTCTGTTGGCTCTGTTGCCCCTTCAGGCGTCACAGTAACTTTAACTTGGTCACCCGGATTCGCATCGGTTGGCAACTCAAGTTTCACTGAACCATCGTCGTTTGCCGAAGGTTGTGGTTGAGATGGAGCTGTAACATCAGGGGCTTTAAATGGATCTGCTGGTGAGGTATTACCTGCGGTATCCTTAGCTGTTATTTCTACTGGGGTATTGTCTTTAACACCTTCTTCAGGGATAGTGGCAGTATCGCCTGTTGGATGCTTAATAAGCTCAGGTTTGTCTGATGTCCAGCCGTTATCCCCTTTGGTTAAGGTAACGGTTTGTGGTTTACCTGCTTCATCGGTATATTCCACTGTAACGGTATCGCCTTTTTCTGCATCTGAAGGCAATGCAATGTTGACAGAACCATCAACACCTTCTGAAGGTGTTGGTTTAGCGATACTTGTATCGATTTTAGCCGCTTCTTCCGCTTCTGCTGAACGGTTACCTGCAGCATCTTTGACATAGGCTTTAACAGTGATTGTACCTGTTTCTGGTAACTGATCTGCTGGTACAGTGAAGCCGTTTTCTTTCACGGCTGCTGTAATGTTCATAGTTTGTTCAGTGCCACCATTAACGGTATACACTAAGGTGTCATTAATCGCAACGCCTGTAGGCACTTCAATGGTCACGGCTGCTTTTTGACCATTCAACTCAGCCGCATTTAATTTACCATCTTCAGGTTGTGTATCTTGAGTAAAGGTAATTACTGGGGCTGCATCACCCAAGCCATCACCATTCGTATCCGCACCACCTGGGATTTCCGTATCCACAGTTGCGGTGACTGTATTAGAATCTTTAGCAATACCGTCTTCTCGTGGTTCTTTTACCGTAGCGGTTAAATTAACGGTTGTGCCATTTGCTGGGGCAGAAATATTGAGACTGATTTCATCGCTCTCTGCTTCTTCTTTAGTAAGCGGACGGTCGAGTAATGTTGTAGTACCGTCTTTGATGATGATGTGGTCGCCCTCTTGTGTACCTTGAGGGATTGTCACCTTAAGGTCTAAACCATCTTTTGCTTCAGCAGCATTAATCGTGGTATCTTCAGCTGTTACACCTTCTACTGTCAATACTGGTGCTTCTTGTGGTGCTACAGTATCTACTTTGATATTACCTGTGGCTGGTAATTCTATACCATCGACAGTAACAACAACAGGGGTTGTTAAGCTAGTTGCACCCTCAGCCACTGGTACTTGGACGTCAATGTATTTTTCGCCTTTGGTATTCGTACCAATAGGGAAGTCACCAACTTTATCACCATTAACCGTGTAAGGGGTGCCAGAAAGGTCTGGAATGGATACTGTATCACCATTCTCTAGGTTGCCCGGTAATACGATGCGAGCGGTTGTTGTGGGTGTTCCATCACCACTAATTTCTGCCGCGGTTAAAGTACCATTTTTACTACCACCATTAGCTCCATCATCAATGTATTCTACACGAGGAATGCCATCAGCTGCACGATTAACAGCAATTGAATTGTCTACAACGTTAGATTTATTACCTGCAGTATCGGTAATTTGTGCAGTAACATCTAATGTGCCTTGACTTCCTGGAGCTACATCTACAGGGATTTCAACTTGTGCTTGACCAGCGGTAATATCCGCGGCAGTAATTGTATGTTTAACACCATTGACGTCAATCACATCATCTGCTTTCACTGTCGTTGGGTCAAACTTCACATTAACGACAGTTTTGCCATCAGTACCAACTTCATTACGGGTTAATTGGTTATCACTGCTTGGATTGTTATTATCAGCAAACTCTACTGAAGTAATCTTAGGCACAGTACGATCAATGCTAATAGGTGCATTATCTGCGCTTGGATTACCCGCTTTATCTTTGACTTGAACACCATAATCGCCATCTGGCACACCAGCTGCTGGTAAAGTAAAATTACCATTATCATCAATTGGAGCAGTGATTGGATTGCCAGCAGAATCTTTTACTGGATTGCCATTACCATCTACCAATACTGCTGTACCGCCTGCAGCATCAGGTGCTGAACCAGTGATATCTTTATCTTCAGTCGCGACTAATTTATTATCTTCACTATCGTTTGTTAACGTTGGTTTGGTAGGTGCTGTGTTATCATCTGCATTCACTCCTGCTTTCGGAGAGGTATTACCCGCACCGTCTGTTGCTTCGGCTGTTAGAGGCTCACCATTGGTTTTTGGTGGGTTGACAGGAATAGTGAAATTACCGTTTTGGTCGGCTTTACCCTCACCAATTGGGTTACCATTTTCGTCGCGGATAGTGACGGTTGTGCCAGGTTCGGCTTTACCTGATACAGAAGAACCGTCATCTGATACGTCAAGATTTGTTGGTGCTGCTGGTGCTGTGCTATCGTCTGCTTTAACCGTTTCTGGTTTTGATGTATTACCTGCTTGGTCTTGAGCAGTCACTGTTAATGTTTCACCATTGGTTTTTGGTGTATCCAAAGGAATATTGAAATTACCGTCTTGGTCTGCTGTACCTGTACCGATAGTTTTACCGTTTTCGTCTTTCACGGTTACTGTTGCACCCGGCTCAGTCTTACCAGTGACTTGTTTGCCGTCATCTGATACGTCTAAGCTACCGTCTTTAATTTCTGGAGGAGTTGTATCCGCAGCAGGAGGCTGTTTATCGCCTCCTGCGTGGCTACTGCCACCGCCACCGCCACCACCACCAGCAGCAAGGCCTCCTACTAAAGCCGCTCCAAGCCCTACCCAAAGCCAAGGACTTACGCTATGACCTTCTGGCAAAATCCCTACCATACCTGGTTTAAACGCACTAACATCGGGACCAACTTGGGTGACGGTCACTTGACCTGCTTCCAACCCATCTACGGCTGGCACATCAAAAATCGCATAACATTGCATGTCAGGCGTACAATCATGCCAGAACTCATCAATCACTACTGTAATGTCTTCTGATGGACTTTTAATAATTAAATCATCACCAGAACGTGAAACCTCGATATCTGTAGGGGTCTTACCTGTCTCGCTATCAATAACGTAATATTCTTCTCCTGGTACAGCAAGCTCTGTGTATTTGCCGTTTTTCACGACTTTAGACAAATCAACTTGTTTTCCAGATTTTTTTGCAACAAGGATAAGGCTCATGAAGGGCTCCTAAAAAGATAAAAGGGACAAGAAAGATATATTCTTCTCTTTATCCCTTGGACGTCGATACTAATTACGAGCCTGATTATAAATATAAAAAAAAAAAAAATGATGTCTATATGTAACAAACGAAACTAAATGCGTACCCACCCTACTCGCATATACTAACTATTACAAAAAAAGGGCAAAATAACAACGATTATTTTCCTTGCCGCACCAATTATAAGCAACATCAATAAGTTATTTTTTCTCAGGAAAATATTTTTTTATTGGAAAAATTCACCCACCGTCAGCAAAACGCCTCTCACTGTTTCAACAATGTATAAAATTTATCGCCTAGATGACCCTCTCTATTTTTTCCAGACATAAAATTTTTTCGTCTCGCAATAAAAACAATCGGTTAACTTAGAAGCTACCACTTAAGTTAATTTGAAAGCGTTCTTGCCGGTCACCAACCTGCTTTTTAAAAGGAATTGCATAAGAAACGGCTAACACCCCCATAGGGAATTTCCATTGCACAGAGACGCCGCCAGAAGCACGAATGTTGTTAGCAAAGCTATCGTTGTTTGTTAATGGATGGCTATTGCGAGTATTCCACACGCTCAAAGCATCTACAAAAATTGATGTACGAACTGTATTTTTAAATTTTTCTGGCATGTAAAAACTTGGCACAATCAGCTCAATGCTCCCTCCTGCCATCGCATTGCCTCCAATCACTCGGTCGCTTGTTTCTGTGTAAAGCCTAGCATTTGTTGGTACGCCAGTGAAAGACTGTTTGGCATATACAGCACGCGGTCCAATCGATCCATACGCAAATCCTCGAATAGAACCTATACCTCCACCAATAAAATTTTGGTAAAAAGGCATTGTATTTTCATCTATTCCATTGGCATAACCAGCAGTTGCCTTGGCACCGATTACCCAAGTTTGAGCTTGATTAAGTGGGTAAAACCCTTGAATATCTGCCACGAATTTATAGTATTTGCTATCGGAGCCAGGAGCTGATATGGTGCCATCCAGTGTCATGCCTATCCCTTTAGTGGGAAGAAATTTCTTATTCAAGCCATCATATTTCCAACCGAAAAGCAAATCCACCTCATCGGTGTCAAACTTCCACGCATTTTCTTTAATAGAGGCAAGATAGAGCGCTGAATAGTACTCTGGCCGAGATGTTTTGATGCGGTTGTGCGTATATCGAATACCGGCATAAGAGGAGCTGTTTTGATCAATGGGTAAAGTAAAACGTAATCCTAGACCGTAGGATTGACGCTGATATTCTGCCAAGGTACGACTTCTACCGTTATCAAAATCTTCAAAAAAGAGGTTACCATCAAACCGCACATTACTTTTAAAAATTCGCGGTTTGCTATAACTCAGGTCTGCTATCGTCTCATATTTATTATGTAAACCACTGACACGCACAGAAGCATCGGTACCAAGAAACTTGCGTTTAATCGCCGTTATTTTGGCATGCGCCCCTTTGATACCATAGCCCACACCTAGTGAGATATTGCCCTCTGGGCCGTCGTCTTGTCCTGATATTTCATCGGGGTCATCAGTCTCGGACATAGATGACGCCTCAGTCTCGTCGGTATAAATATCGGCATCATAAGGGTCTGCTACGCGTGCTGTTTGTTGTAGCTCTGGGGGCTGCTCATCAATACTAATGGTAATCTTGACCTGTTGATTGGCCAAATGCTCCACATGTGTATCCACCTTGGCTTTTTCATGACGAAGATAGTGATAATGGTCTAGCACTTGTTGTCGAAAAAGAGCCAACCTGTCTGCATCAAAGGTCTGCCCTTTAACCAAACCATTTGCATTAAGATTAAGCATTAACGCATCTTCTGGAATGGAACTATTTCCTTCTATGCCCACATCACTAATGGTGACGGCCCCCGCCTGTGCAGAGGCACTCAACAAACTGAGTAGGAAGAGTTTTTTCATGCAATTATTTTTCAATGCGATTACCTCAAAACTACCTTTCACTTAGAGCCTGCTTCATCCGAGTAATAGGTTTGATGAGATATTGAAAGACTGTTTTTTCACCAGTTTTAATATCTACTGTCACCACCATACCAGGAATAATAGGCATCGGTTTGCCATCACGGTCTTTGAGCTCACTGCCCTTGGTTTGCACCAAAATACGATAATATACAGCATTACTATCTAGTTTTAAGGCACTAGCATTCCGATGGTCATCGGTCAAAGTATCTGGACTAATTAAAGTCACTTTGCCCTCCAACCCTCCATAGATAGCATAGTCATATGCTGTGATTTTAACAATGGCATCTTGTCCAGGGCGAATAAATGCTACGTCTTTAGGACGAATATAAGCCTCTACAAGCAACGTTTCATCTACTGGGATAATCTCCATGATGGTTTGTCCCGGATTCACCACCCCACCAATGGTATTGATTTTAATGCTTTTCACAATCCCTTTCATTGGCGCACGAATCAACGAACGCTCTACTGGGTCAGCTCGTAAGGCAATATTCTCACGTGCCTGAGCCAACTCAGACTCTGTCTTGACTAGCTCATTGCTTGCATCTGCAGAATAACGATTCTTTCGATCAAGAATTTGGGTGGTTAATTCACTGGATTGACGTTGCATACGGAGGAGTTCCACTTGGGAAACAACTCCTCGCTCTACCATGGGTTTGGTAATAGCAATTTCTCGTTCAAGAACTGACTTGCTTTGTTCAAAACTAGATACGGCTTCTTCCATAGCTTTGCGACGTGCATGATACGCCGTAGTTTCACGCTCCACTAATTCTGCTGGCGTGTTTTTAGGAAAAGTAAGTGGTGTATCGTAGGCCTCTGCTCGTAAACGTGCCACAATAGCTTCTAAGTTTTGCACTTGAGCTTCACTTTGGCGGAGAATAGCCAGACTACGGGTATCATCTAGTTTTAAAAGGATTTGACCTTTTTCTACTAAGTCCCCTTCTTTAACCAACATTTCTTTAATAATACCTGGATCCTGACTTTGCACAACTTGTTCGTGGCTACTAGGGATAATACGCCCTTCTCCACGAGAAACTTCTTCTAATGGACTAAAGTAAGCCCAAATCACAAATACCACCATGAAAGCACTAAACAGTGTAATAGTCCAAAAATAACCATGATGTTTTTCTGTTTGTAAAGCAGCATTTAAGTCATTTAATAGTTTTAAATCGCGTTTCTTAACACGCTCTTGAACTGTTAATGGCTTGGGAGATGGGGCTTGTCCGGCGGCAGGCACTTGTCCAGCTACCGGGACTTGTCCGGCTGCTGGGACTTGTCCGGCTGCTGGCACTTGTCCGGCTGCTGGGGCTGCTATTTTGGACTGATTTTCTTCTCTTACAGAAGTGTCTGCGGAAGAGGCTTCCCCAGCATTTTTTGAAACCGATGCTTGGTTTTCTGATGCTATTTTATCGGTCACGATTGTTTCTCCTGAAGTTTACGGATAACCGCATCACGTGGGCCATCCATCACGACTTTACCTTGTTCCACTACAACAACACGCTCTACGAGCTTAAGAACTTGTGGGCGGTGAGTAACCACAATCAGTGTTTTATCTTTTGTCCATTCTGCTAGCCCCTGTAATGCCTGTCTTTCAGTGTTCTCATCAAGACTTGCTGTGGGTTCATCAAGCAATACCACTCGTGGATGGCGCAGGGTAAGACGAGCCAATGCAACGGTTTGTTTTTGACCGCCTGATAAACCTTGTCCATTTTCACCTAATGGCATATCCAAGCCACGAGGATGACTGCGAACCAGATTAACAAGATTAAAGCGTTGTAAGGCAATTAACAGTTCTTGGTCTGTCGAATATCCATCCGTACGCGAAATGTCTAAGTTTTCGCGCAATGTGCCTAAGAATAGACGGGCATCTTGGTTGAAATAAGCTATTTGATCACGCAAAAAGTTAGGATCTAATTGACGCAAATCAACTCCATCTAAAGTAGCTGAACCAGAAGTAGGCTCTAAAAGACCCGAAGCTACTTTTAAGAACGTACTTTTACCACTACCGATACGTCCGATAATCCCTACTTTTTCGCCAGGTCTAATAGATAAGCGAAAACCATTTAATGCAGGGGCACTATCTTTGTTATATTGAAAGCTGACAGTATTAAAACCCATCGCTCCATGTACCTGATCTAGGGCAAGATAGGTACGACCAGGATCGCGTTCAACAGGACGCTCAACGATGGCATTAATCCCTTTTAGAGCATTACGTGCTTGTTGGAAACGGGTAGCAAGACCAGCAATCTGCCCCAATGGTGCAAGGGCTCGGCCAGACAAAATAACTGAGGCAATCACTGCCCCCATCGTGATACGATCAGAGGGATTTTCTGCATGAATGAGGTATGTCCCCAATAACACCAAAAATACGGTGTTTAGCTGCTGCATCGCTACAGTAAAGTTGGTCATAAAGCTACTAATCGTTTTCACTTTCATGGAGGACTTCGCTGTACTTGCAGTGTAATATTCCCAACGTGCTTGTGCCCAACTCGCCGCATTATTGGCTTTTAATGTTTCAATACCATCAATGGCTTCTACTGCCAAACCTTGACGCTGAGACCCCTCTTTCATAGACGCATTGATATACTTGGATAAAAGAGGTTGAATAGCAATCCCTACAATAAAGACCAGAGGGATAATAGTCAATGGCACAAAAGCTAATTTACCTCCAACAATGGAAATAACAAAAACAAACAGTAGCAGAAATGGCAAATCCACCACGGCCAAAATACCCGCACTGGTCATAAACTCACGCACTGATTCAAAGTCTCGTAGGTTATTGGCATAAGAACCTGATGAAACAGGCTTCTCAATTAATCGAAGTGCCATCACTCGGCGAAACAACGCTGAACTAATAACTAAATCTGCTTTTTTTCCTGCAATATCTGTTAAGTGTGCTCGGATTTGTTTAGCAATAAACTCAAAACTAATCGCTAAAATAACTCCTATACTAAGCACCCACAGGGTTTCATAGGCCTTGTTGGGAATCACTCTATCATAAACATTCATCACATAGAGTGAACTCACTAGGGCAAGAAAATTAATCAAGAAAGAAGAAATCAATACTTGCGTATAATAACTTTTAAAACGCCAAATCACTTTCCAAAACCAAGCTTTGGGAAGCGTGTATTCAGGCAATTCTGAGCGCACATCTTGGGTCACTTTAGGTTTGATAAACCAACAGTATCCCATATAGATTTCACTGAGTTGTTGGTGACTGATTTTTTGAACAGGCGCATCACCTTGATAAACCATATATTCACGTGCTGTGCCACTGCCCTCTACTTTAGAAATAACGGCAGCTTCTTCATTTTGTAGAATGACCACAACAGGAACGGACAAAGATGGAATATCTTCTAGACGCCGCTTGGATAAATGGTTCTCAAATCCATGACTCTGTAGTACCGCTTGTAATGATTGAAAATTAACATCAAGACGTCTATCTCGCATAACATTTGCAGATAGTGCCGCCTCTGCTACAGGAGCCCCTAATAGGCGTGTTGCTAGTGATAAATGTTTAATAATATGATTCATAATTATAAATTCTCAGGTAATCCAGCCCAACGAGCGATTTTTGCCTGAGCAAGTAAAAATTCTAATGTTGATGTACGGAACTCATGGCGAGCATTAACATAGGTTGTCTCGGTACGAGATAAGTCCGCATAGGCATCTAATACCTCCAATAAGGTACGACGAGATACTGTAAACTGTTCGGCATAGTCATTGGCTACCTTGGTTTGTACTGTGACATGACGCTGAGAAATATTCGCCTGATTTTGGCTCTGTAGCATATTGATTTTGGCGGTTTCATAGCGTTCAGTAATATCGCGTTTGATTTGTTGCAGACGCGCTTGTGCTGAATAAACCTTGGCTTTTGCATTTTCAGTATTGTAGTGTGCAGGACGATTAAATAAGTCCCAGGATAATGTCACTTGGGCATTACGGTCATACCGTGTAGCCAACCCCTCTAAATTGATTTGAGGTTTGGTTGTGGCATCAGTCACATCAATATCAGCAATCGCACTGTCCAATTCTGCCTGCTGTGCTAACATGCTAGGATGTACATTGTCTTTGGGGCCTTCATTAAAGGTCTTGAAGAAGTCTTCTGCTTTTTTATCTTTGAAAGGATCGATTAAATCATTAACAGTAAGGCGTTTATTAAAATACAGATTAAGACGACTTAAGGTAGTTTGCAAACTACGTTCTAAGTCCACAATGCTGGATTGTGCTTGTAAATAACGTGATTCTGCCTGAGAAAACTCTGACAATCGACCTGTATCGTAGGTACTCACCACCCTCAGATTGTCCATGAACTTTTTGTGACGTTCTAAGTTGCGCTTGGCCACCTCTAGTGATTCTTTGTAGTAAATAGCAGCAACATATAGATTCGCAATTTCGCTACCCAAGGTCTCCCGTGTCTCAAAAAATTTATAGTAAGCTGAACGCTCTTTTTTCTTGTCACGGTCAATAGAGGCCTCAATACCACCCCATGAGTAAAGATTTAATTTACCGCGTAAGCCTGCATCGGTCTCTCGATCATAGTCTGACTCATAACGGTGGTGCTGTCCTAACATATGCGAAGAAGTTACCGCAACGGTAGGATAATGTAATGCCTCTGATGCTTTACGGTTTTGTGTTGCGGCATCTTGTTCTGCCTTTGCTTCTAGCAATCTAGGATCTTGTTTTAAGGCATATTGCAAGACTTCTTGCAACGGTGTTTTTGCAAAGCCAGTGTTAGGCATAGCGGTAGCTAACACCATCATCACAACTGAATGTGGTAGATATTTAAGAGTTTTTTGCATAATCAATGTAAAGAAAAAAGGGGTGTAAAAGACACTCCCTGATTTTAGATATAAAGTTTTGCTGTAATTTTACTTCGAAACCATATGTTTTTGAAAGGTTTTTTGTTATCTTTCTATAATGAAATGTACATTCTTTTTATACATATCCCTTTATTTTTCAACTTTACAGTGTATTTTTTACATTTAGTGTCAGAATTTTAACTCAAAACAACAGTACGTCTATGTTTGAGTTCTCCGCCACGGGGGGGCGAAGAACATGACATGGTTGCATGAGTTATTTTTGGGCAGAAGCCTGGGAACTTGCATTAAGTTCCTCCGGTACCGTTGCCCCATCAGGATTGTAAATACGAATATCCATTTGATTAAAAGGAATTTCTATACCGTTTTCATCAAAAGCATATTTAATCTTTTCTAGTAGGTCCCAACGCACTGGCCATGCATCTTCGGTGCGTGTCCATGGTCTTGCCCAAATCTGAATACTACTGGCTGCCCAGTTACCGACGACAATCGTAGGCTCTGGATGTTTAAGAATGCGTGAGTCTGCATCAAAACATTCTTTAATGATGCGCTTAGCAGTACGAATGTCCGCATTATAAGAGATGTCCAGTACTAAATCTATCCGTCGGGTGTGATTATTATCATAGTTGATAATGTTATCGCTCATCACTTTGCCATTAGGAATAAGAATTTGGCGATTGTCAGGAGTACGCATCTCTAGCATTAAAATACCCATGCGCTGAACAATCCCTGTCACCCCTGCTGCTTCAATGGTCTGATCTTTTTTAAATGGTTTAAAAATTAAAATCATCACACCTGCAGCAAAGTTTTGAAGCGAATTTTGCAAAGATAAACCAATCGCTAAACCTGCTGCCCCCACTAAAGCGACAAGAGAAGAGGTATTAATGCCTAGCTGTGATAATGCGGCAATCGCCACAAAGAGTAAAACACCAAACTTAACAATGGATCCCACAAAGCTGCTTAAAATATCATCTTTGGAAGATTTACCCACCAATCGTGTTACCAAACTCTCAATAATATTCGCAATGTATTTTCCAATAAAGAAAATTACTAATGCCAAAATAAAATTCGTGATATAAGGAATAGCAGCATTAATTAAATGAACAAGATTATCCTTTTCAAAAAAATGCTTGGCGGCATCAATTTGCTCACCAATATTGGGAGGTGTAATTTGGGTAACAGCTTCTGCTGTCTTTTCAGCAGCATTGCTCGCTTTATCCGCCGCTGTTGCTACAACTTCATTTGCCATAAGTCGTTCTTCCTTTTGTTATAGACAAGCGTTTATTTTAACCGATACTCATAACGACGACCAATAAGCACCCAAAAAATAACATTACCAACCATGACAAGCGCTCTACCACAGCAACCGCTCTACCATGACATAGTCTCACCTACCAAGAAAACGGAAGGTGGTGTGAGCCTTTATTTAAATACTGGCTCGCCAAGATTTAGCATCAAACGATTTGCCCACCCAAAAATAGACACAGCATGGATTAAATCTAGGATTTCTTTCTCATCTAGCCCCAAGTTTTTCAGTGTGCGGATATGCTCTGGTCCAAAATTCTCTGGATGCTGAGTTAGTGCTATCGCCAGCTCAATCACCGCTTTATCACGTGCATTTTCACCCGCAGTAGTCAGGTTATCAAAAACCTGCTCCACCACTTGGGGACGTTTAGAGAGCTGCTCAAAACGTTGTGCATGCACAGACGCACAATATACACAACCATTAATACGAGAAACAGCCAATGCCCCCAATTCCCTATCAGCACGCGCCAATCCTCCAGGGGCATACATGATGGCATTATAAGTTGAAGAGCGTTGCTCCAAAATCTCAGGTTCATGAACCAATAATAAATAATAATCTGACGTTTTGGCTTGTGGATGACTTGCTTCCAATACCTCTATTTGTTTGGGTGTCGCAGTATCAAGACTAACCACATCTAACCATGCTTTCCAGCCTAAAGTAGCATTTGTAAATCCGTTTTTCTCAACTGTCATCATACTCTCCTATAGGGCTTGCTGCATAGCTTTCAACCCTGCAGCTAAACGTAATTGATAGGACAAAAAACCAATTAACTGACTTAATGCCACAATGTCTGCCGTTGTCATTCCTGCTGTTTTTAACGCAAGCAAGGCAGCTTTATCCCCTTCTTTTGGCTGTACCATCAAGGTATGCGTAAATTGTAAAACTTGTGCTAGGGCTACATCAGAGACCTTTGCTATGTCAACCTCCTGAATAGCATGTAAATCAGCTTCACTCACACCAGCTTTTACTGCCTGCTCAGCATAATGTGTCACAAACTCTGGTATCCCTACCAATACACTACTCAGCACTGCCACAGCATAACGCCACGACAACGGTAAATGTAAAGCAGAATCAAATAAAGCATCGTAGCTAGCTTGTGTGCCAGTCACTACTTTTTCACGAAATTGACGTATCTGAAAAAGTGGACTGTCTGTTTGAATATTTAAGACTTTGTTGACAATATCTTGTTGTACATTCATAGATTATCCTTTGAAAATCATAATGTTGGGTAATATCCTGTACTATCGAATAAAAACTGTTGTACATCTTTCCATGCTTGCTCATTGGCATGAGCATTGGCCAACATCGTCCCTCCTTGCGTGCTAAGACGTTGCGATACAGGATGTTTATGTACTAATTGTGTTGTAGGAAGATAAGGAAAGACTATAGTGTGTCCTGCTTGTAAATGATGACTCCAGCGATAAATATAAGGATAATGGTGTGCTCTTAAGGTATCCATCACCATCTGGCTATACCACTGTGATGGCCAGGCTCCATCATCCTCGGCAGAAATCAACAAGATAGGGCAACGACAATGTTCTACACGAATCCTTGCACGAGCAACAGCGTCCTTATCCGCCAATGCTGTACGTACTGCTAACTCATGTCGATGCGGAGGATCTCCCTCATCAAACGGAACCCATGTCGCTGTTTTATTGTTTTCCCACACATGGGGAATAGGCTTACCATTTAACAACCAAGCATAACCTTCTCTTCCAAGTTTAGGGTCGGCTGCATTTTGGGCGCTATGAACGACAGCTCCTGGCACAAACGCAATAATAGCGGAAACTTTGTCAGGAAATAAACTGCCCAGCAAAAGAACTAATTCTCCACCTCGTGACTGCCCACTTAAGGCAACAAAGTTATGACGAGGTTTATAATGCTCTCGCAGCCAATCTATCCCTTTCACAAAGTACTCTAATGGGGTATTGGAAATATAGTCTGACAGACCTGGGGCTTTAAAATATGCCAAAGCAAAAGCAATATATCCATGTGCAGCATATAAAGCCGCCCTAGGTTCATTGATGCCACCACCAGATCCATTTAGGACAATAACAGCAGGATAACTTCCTTTGTGTTTAGGTTTAAAAATTGTCCCTACTAACCCATCTTCACGCACTTCTATGCGTTCTACATCATCGTGAGCAAATCGTTGTATCAATTCACCCTCGGCAAGCAATACTCCCTTAGCATAAACACTCACTACTGTGATTAATGGTTGTGTCACATCTTCGGGAAAAACAGCACTGCCTTCTTGGGTGGGAGTCTGCGAAAAAATCAACCCCATTGCTTCTACGCCTTGATAGCTTCCTCTTAAGGGGGCATCTTGTTGTAAATCAATACTTCCAGTAGCATTGGCAAGAAATACAGCTTCACTTTGCCAGATCACTTGTTTGGCACGCAACGTTTGTGTCCTCAACGTCACTTCTGTATTAGGCAATACCCCCTCAACAGAAATAGCTCTAGGAACATCAATAAGTGCGTCACGTGGTGTTATATGAAGCTGTACTTTCATTGCCTTCTCTCTTATTCTTTCGTCACCATCACAGGAACAGTACGATCAGAACTTAACGGTTTAACAACTAACCCTTTTTTGGCCGCCCAAATATTTTTGTAGTGAAAAAGAGGAATAATACCTACTTCATCACTCACCACTTGAGCTGCTTCACGCATATAACCTTCACGTTTGGCTTGATCAAACTCCTTGGTTGTTTGTGCTAATAAAGAATCAAACTGTGCATTGCTAAAATGTCCCCAGTTAGATGCACCAAGCCCTTTTTCAGGATTAACAGTTGCCAAAATGCTCACCATAGCATAACTTGCTTCACCAGTACCATTGCCCCAAGCAATCACACTCATCGCATACTCGTTTTTCTTGGCACTGCCGGCATATACGGCCCAAGGAACAACTTGCACCTCTGTTTTCACACCAATACGTGTCCAAAACTGTGCCACAGCTTGTACGGTTTCTGGTGCCAATGGATAACGGTCACTAGGTACATGAACTGTGAGCTTAAAACCCTCTGGATAACCTGCTTCAGCAAGTAATTTTTTCGCTGTTGCTGCATCAAACGCAATATTTTTAATCGCTGGGTTATATCCAATACTACCCTCAGGCATCCACTGATTAGCAACCGTCACACCGTTTTGCAAGATACGAGAGGCAATAGCATCGCGGTTAATTGCAATGGACAATGCTTTACGCACTCGTACGTCTAATAGTGGGTTTTTATCAAGAGGCTTGCCAGAGTTATCGGTAATGTATTTGTTTGGGCTTGGGTTAAAACTAGGTTGTAGGATAAGTACACGCAAACCATTATAAGCGTAGACACTAACTTTTGGATTTTTCTCCAGCGAGGGTAAATCAGATACAGAGACTTTATCAATCACATCTACATCACCTGCAAGCAGGGCAGCTGTACGAGCTGCGGCATTGGCAGTATAACGATAATCAACACTGTCCCAAAGTACTTTGTCTCCCCAATAATTAGGGTTCGCTTTCGCCACAAAACCTTTGCCTGGGGTATAGCTTTCTAACACATAAGGACCTGTACCAATTAAGGCTTTACCTGAATTAAAGTCCTCGCTAGTTGCTTTTTCTGTTGTCGCTTTATGAACGATAGGTACTGAAGCTAGGTTTAAGGGTAAATCAGGATTGGGGACGCTAGTTTTGAATACCAAGGTATTGGCATCTTTAGCAGTCACGCTCGCCACTGTACGTACATAACTTGTAAAGGGAGCGACTGATCCTGGTACGTGACGGATACGTTCGATAGAATAAATCACATCATCAACAGTTAGTAAGTCACCATTACTCCATTTTACATTGGGGCGTAATGTAAATTCCCATGTATTTTCATCAATATTCTTCCATTCTGTTGCTAAACTAGGCAATAATTTTTGGTGATAATTGCTTACCAACATATCAAAGAAGAATAAGCCTGCTGAACGGTCACCCGCATAGTTGTTGAGTTGTGGGTCTAATGAAGAAAGATTATCAGCAAAAGCAATCTTCAATGGTTCTGCTTGTACGGCTCCTGCTGAGGCCAATAACGCCGCGGTTAATACACTTAATAAAGTTTTTTTCATCACAATTCCTTAAATATCGAATTAATCGTTTAAATGACAAGCACTAAAATGCTGTATAGCTACTTCTTTTAATACTGGAACCTCTTGCTTACATCGCTCTGTTGCATAGGGACATCGTGGATGGAAATGACAACCCGAAGGTGGATTCAATGGACTTGGAATCTCCCCTTTGAGAGCACTAAAAATCTTTTTGCGTTCATTCATCTTGGGCCGCTCAGCCAGTAAAGCCCGTGTATAGGGATGATTGGGATGCTGGTAAATTTCTTCAACCTTACCACTTTCAACCACCTTACCTAAATACATGATGACTACACGATCAGAGAAATGTTCCACCACACTCAAGTCATGGCTAATAAAGAGATAGGTTAGATTTAACTGCTCTCGTAAATCCATGAACAAGTTAATAATTTGTGCTTGGATAGACACATCCAGTGCTGCAACAGCTTCATCACAAACAAGCATCTCTGGTTTAACTGCCAAAGCACGTGCAATACCTATCCGTTGGCGTTGTCCTCCACTAAACTGATGAGGAAAACGGTAACGCAAACTTGCACTCAGCCCTCCTCGTTCTAACTGTTCAGAAACATAAGCATCCAGCTTCTTTTTGGACACCAAACCATGTTGGTAAGGCGACTCACCAACAATTTCTTGCACTCGCATTCTTGGATTCAAGCTGGCATAAGGATCTTGAAATACCATTTGCACTGTCAGTCTCGCCTCACTTAAGGCTTTACCATGCAAACTATGCCAATCCTGTCCTTTAATTAAAACTTGTCCCTGACTAGGTTGAATAATGCCAGCTACCATTCTACCTAATGTAGACTTGCCACAACCAGACTCACCAACAAGTCCAACGACTTCACCTTTGTAAATAGATAAATTAACATCGTCTACCGCAGTGGTCACTGGTTTACGCTTAGCCAATCCCATTTTTTGCCAAATACTGGGATTGGTTTGACCAAACTGTTTGCCAACATGATTTAACTGAATCAAGGGTAATAAATCACTCATATTGACTCTCCTAACCTCACAATCTGTGTGGCATTAGGGAAAAAGCATCGTACCTTATGTTCACGAATCAAGGGAATCAACGCAGGAACTTGACGACACTGATCCGTAGCACGACCACAACGTGTTGAGAAAGCACAGCCTTTGGGTAATTGCAATAAATGTGGTGTAATGCCTGGGATTTGTTTAAGGTGCTTACCTCGCTCGTTATTAATGGGTAAACTTTGCATTAACCCTTCTGTATAAGGATGCTGTGGATCATCCAACACCTCATCCACTGTACCCTGCTCCACAATCTTACCGGCATACATCACTGCCAACTCATCCGCCAGCCCTGCCACTACAGATAAATCATGAGTAATCCAAATCAAGGCAGTACCATAGCGTTGCGAAAGCTGCTGCACTTCTGACAAAATCTGCGACTGAATAGAGACATCCAAGGCTGTCGTTGGCTCATCAGCAATAATTAAATCTGGTTTTAAAAGCAAGGCTATCGCAATCGCTACCCGCTGACGCATACCACCAGATAACTGGTGTGGATAAGCTCTCAGACGTGTTTCTGGACTTGCTATCCCCATCTGCCCCAAGGTATCTCTTGCCAACTCCCAAGCTCGTCGTTTGCTCATTTTCTGATGGGCTTGGATTGTCTCTACCATTTGGGTATCAATGCGTAATACCGGATTTAATGTCATCATCGGATCTTGGAAAATCATGGCAATACGATTACCTCGAATTTCTCGCATCTGTCTAGCATTGTAAAGTCGCAAGTCCTCGCCATTAAACAAGATTTGTCCTTCTGTGACCTGCCCCGGCTCATCAATCAAGCCCATAATCGAAAAACCAGTCACCGACTTTCCAGAACCTGACTCTCCTACTAAACCAAGAATTTTGCCCTTTTCCAAGCGTAAGGAAACATCACTCACAGCATCAATTACACCTTCTTTGGTAAAGAACTGTGTGCGCAAATGACGGACATCTAACAAAGGGATCTCACTCATTGCTGCCCCCTTGGGTTAAAGGTATCTCGCAAACGATCACCGACTAAATTCAATGACATAATTGTTAATAACAAAGCAACACCGGGCAAGAAACTAATCCAATACTGACCAGACAACATAAACTGGTAGCCATTAGAAATCAGTAAACCCAAGGATGGTTCTGTAACTGGCACCCCTAAACCTAGGAAACTTAATGTGGCTTCAAGGGTAATTGCACGAGCAATTTGTAAAGTACCAATCACAATAATCGGAGGCAAGCAATTAGGTAAGATATGTCGCCACATAATTCGCCAGTTTGAAATATCTAAATTGCGTGCTGCCTCTACATACTCTTTTTGACGCTCAGACAACGCCTGCCCTCTTGCAGTACGTGCATAGTATGCCCACTCTAAAATCGCTAATGTCAAAATCACATTACCAATCCCTTTACCTAGATATGCCAAAATCATCATGGCAACAAGGATAGTTGGAAAAGACAAAATTAAATCAATGATACGCATAATAGTAGCATCTACACGCCCACCAAAATAAGCTGCTATCACTCCTATAACCGTACCAACTGTCCCTGCAATTAAGGCAGAACCTAGCCCAACAATAAGACTAATCCGCAGTCCGTATAAAATCGCCGAATATAAGTCACGACCTTGACCATCTGTCCCTAACCAATAAGTAAAGGTATCCATCCCATTGCGTGAACCCGGAGGCAAACGAGAATCTAGGATGTCTAGCTGCAATAAATCATAAGGGTTTTGGGGGGTTAACCACGGAGCAAACACCGCACCTAAGAGCAATAAAACCGCTATTGCAAACCCTATACAGGCCAATTTGGAAGAGAAAAAGTATCGCACCCATTCACCAATAAGTGATGGTTTTTTGCTATTTAATAAATCACTCATACACTTTTCTCCAAACGCACACGAGGATCTAAAAGACGATAAGCAATATCCACCAGTAAATTGATGGTGACAAAGACACAAACTACTACAACCAAGTAAGCCAAGATAACAGGACGGTCCAAACCATTAATACTATCTAAGATTAGCTTGCCTGCTCCCGGCCATGAGAAAATACTCTCGGTCACTACAGCACCAGCGATTGTAGAGCCAAGTTCAAGTCCTAATACCGTTGTCAAAGGAATTAGGATATTACGTAATACATGGGCAAACATAATTCGTGCATTGCTAAGACCTTTGGCACGAGCAAACTTGATAAAGTCCATAGGTACCACTTCACGTACACCGGCATAAGTGAGTCGAATCACAAGAGCCACTTTGAAAAGTGCCAGATTCAGTGCAGGTAAAAGTAGATGAGACAGTCCATCTAAAGTCAACCAAGACCATTGCAACCCCAAAATCTCTACCGTTTGCCCTCTACCACTGGCTGGCAACCACCCTAAATGAACACTAAATGCCGTGATAAGCATCAATCCCACCCAGAAAGTAGGAAGTGATACGCCTAGGATACTTCCTGTCATCACAGTATTTGCAAACAAAGAATTAGGGTATAAGCCTGATACTAGTCCAAGTGGAACACCAATGATAATGGCAATAATCAATGCAGCAAATGCAAGTTCTAAAGTTGCTGGAAAACGTTGCAACACAAGATTGATAGCAGGCTCATTGTAGACAAAACTTTTACCCAAATCGCCATGAATAGCAGACTGCAAGAAAAGCAAGTACTGTTTCCACAAGGGTTGATCCAGCCCCATTTGTGCAATCAGCATGGCCTTATCGCGTTGATCCGCATCAGGGCTTATCAAAATATCAACTGGATTACCAATAGCATGTAGCCCCATGAAAACAATAAAGGTCATGAGCAGTACAATGACTAATGCTTGTAATAATCGCCTAATCAGCCACGCAATCATAAGGTCCTCTGTGTAATAGGAGGAGCAACTTCCCACTCATCTCCATCCAATTCTGGTTCCGCATAAGCTTGAAGCTGGTTATAATAGCTTTCAACATCTTCATTAAAGAGTGAAGACGCAATACCTTGAGCAATAGCCCTCGCACCATCTGAAATCGCAGGAATATCCCCGGATACAGTACCATGTGAGGCAACTGCCGGGTAGCTAAAACAATAGATATTTTCAAGTCCTTTGATAGATGTTTCTGCTTTAGGTTGGAATTGGAAATGTTCACCTAAATCAGGACAGGCTCCTAATTCTGCATCTTCCTCGCCCTCAGGTGCTATAAAGCGGTCTGCCCAGGTACGGACAAAAGGAGCAAACTGATGATATTCTGGGCGCAGAGACCAATCAATTTTAAAACCAGTAGCCAAAAATAAGAAATCCAACTCAAATACGCCTTTTGTAGTGTAAACACGCACAGTTTTATTATCTGGACTTTCTACTTTTTCTATCGCGCAACCTGTATTAAAAAAAGCATTTTCATGATGAGAAACACGTAAAGTACTTCCTTTTGGAGGGGGGACTTGAGCTTTGTTAATATAATGTCTAAAACGCCATTTCCACTCATCAGGTAAATCGGCGTACCCATGTACAAGACCTGGACTACCAGCCCCTTTGCCTTTATTAATACGAGGAATATCTTGACGACGAATGATTAACTCTACACGTCGAGCCCCCTCCTCTAAAGCCGTTGCAGCACTATCCATAGCAGAGGCACCGGCACCAATCACACCGACGACTTTATCTTTGAGAGAACTATAGTCATAAACATCTGAAGAATGAGCCCACAAATGGCGAGGAAGTTGATTCACAAATTCAGGGAGTGAGGGACCACCTAAACCATCGCGCCCAGTGGCTAAAATAAGGCGACGAGCTAAAATACTATGTGACTGCCCTTGATGCTCAACAGTAAGAACTAAATAATTATCAGGGTGCAGAGCTACATCAGTAACACTATGCTCATTATGGACGTTTACCTCCATCACCTTACGGTACCAACGCAAGTAGTCCATCCATTGGAGGCGAGGGATTTTATCCAGTGCTTCCCATGCTTCCTGCCCAAACTGTGCAACAAACCAGGCACGAAATGTGAGAGAAGGAATGCCCAATGCCGGTCCTGTCAGTTGTTTAGGTGAGCGCAGTGTTTCCATACGAGCAGTAGTTGCCCAAGGTCCTTCAAATCCCTCTGGTGAGCGATCTAGTACATAGGATTGAATACCCAAGTGTCGTAATGCTGTTGATACCGTTAGGCCTGCCATTCCACCACCAATAATCACTACGTCGTGCAAGGGTTGTCCATCAACAATACGTGGTTTAACCCAAGATTTAGCAGGTAGCTCTAAGAGAGATAGCTCATGAGCAAGGGTTTGTTCAAGTTGTGTGAGACCTGTGATTGACATTTTATTCTATACCTTTCATGGATTATTCTTTATAAGCAGAAAATCTTATATATGTAATTTTTAGAATAATAACTCATATATGAGTATAAATTCATACGTTTTAGTTATAAGAATATGTCTAAAAGAAATCTCTTGTTGAGGGGGCTGATTAAGCAAAGAGCCTCTTGAGGGGTGTTTATTTTTCTGATTAAGCAAGGGGCAGCAGTCGTTCTCAATATCTAAAAGTAATTCGTTGTTTGAGAGGGAGTTTTTTCTGATTAAGCAAGGAACCTACTGGGAGGTGTTATGAGGGGTGGCTTGAGTTTTTTTCTAGGCAAGCAAAAAAGCCTCTTGAGGGGAACTCAAGAGGCTTAGGAATGAAGAGCTTGACGATGTCCTACTTTCACAGGTGTCCACCCACTATCATCGGCGCAAAGGCGTTTCACTGTCCTGTTCGGGATGGGAAG
>NZ_JABGBO010000006.1 GCF_013133775.1 Pelistega europaea
ACAGGTGCAGGGGTATTGAATCTACAAGCCAAAGCACGTAGCTATCATACGTTGACATCACAAGTAGGTGTGGAAGCGTTGGCACGTGTGGCGGATAAGTGGACGATTAATACGCGTGTTGGCGTGGGTTATGACTTATTGGGTAAACCAGCATCTGCTCGAGTCGCCTTTGCAGGAGCACCAAATGTACCATTTACGGTAGAAGGAGCCAAACATAACCGTATCAGTGGACAAGCAGGACTTAGCGTGAATTATCATGCGAATGACCGTGCAACATTCTCTGTTGGTTATGATGCACAGTTCCGTGCTGGTTATAGAAACCAAAGCGTAGGAGCGACGTTGAAAGTGGCATTCTAGGGCTAATGCAAAAGAGGTGGCTGATTGGCTGCCTCTTGTTAAGGTCATCATACAATGCCATACAAAAAAAGCCTCAAGGTGAATCATCTTGAGGCTTTTTATTTGACTGTGCTGTAAAACCTTATCATTAACGACAGAGGCAAAGGGCAGTGTTCAATGGATGGGCAGACACTGCTGCCCTTGGTTTACTCTATATTATTAAGAGAAGTATTTTTTAAAAGTCTCTACTTCATCTTTAGAGCCTAGTACGACACTGACACGTTGGTGTAGTTGCGATGGTTGAATGTCTAAAATACGATTCACTGTATCGACAGCTGCACCACCAGCTTGCTCAATAATCATACTCATAGGATTCGCTTCATACATTAAACGCAATTTACCTGGTTTGTTAGGTTCACGTTTGTCCCAAGGATAAAGGAAAATCCCACCTCGTTGCAGAATGCGGTGTACTTCTGCGACCATAGAGGCAACCCAACGCATATTGAAGTTTTTGCCGCGAGGACCTGTTTCACCGGCAAGGCAATCCTCAATATACTGACGTACTGGAGTATCCCAGTGACGCATATTGGACATATTAATAGAGAACTCTTTAGTCTCGGCTGGGATACGGATGTTTTCTTGAGTAAGAATCCAAGAACCTAATTCGCGGTCAAGTGTAAAGCACACCACACCATTGCCCAGCGTCAATACTAAAAGTGTTTGAGGACCGTATAGAGCATAACCTGCGGCAACTTGTTGACGACCAGGTTGCATAAAATCAGCCTCAGTCACTTCTCGCCCCATGACATCATCAGGTGCTTTAAGAATAGAGAAAATTGTTCCAATGGATACGTTAACATCAATATTAGAAGAGCCATCTAATGGATCAAACAATAAGAGGTATTTTCCTTGGGGATAGTGCTGAGGAATTTTGTAAATGGTGTCCATCTCTTCAGATGCCATCGCAGCAAGTTGCCCTCCCCATTCGTTGGCTTTTAAAAGAATATCGTTAGAGATAACATCAAGTTTTTTCTGTGTCTCACCTTGAACGTTTTCAGTACCTTGGCTACCAAGTACACCACCAAGCGCACCTTTGCCAACCGCGCTCCCAATCGTTTTGCAGGCACGTGCAACGACTTCTAATAGGAGACGTACATCGGGTGATAGTTGTTGATGACGTTGTTGTTCAACTAAGTATTGGGTCAATGTTTTTTGCATTCTATGCTCCAATGAGTATTTATTTATCGTGCATTATGCGCTAATTTCAGCATAAAAACTAGTTGTTTATGATATTTTGTACTTATAGTGAGAGAAAGGAATATGCCCTATTGGTTTTGTTGCCATAAACAGGATGTCTCCTGTCTATGGCATTGCTTTTAGATGCTTAATGCCTTAGAGACAATTTCCGTAGTGTTCTTTGATAAACCTTGGTGTTCTGCAACCTTTTGCAGGGCTTTTTGCATCAAAGTTTTAAATGGTTCAGCATAACGTTGCCAGCTATCCATGACGCGAGAGAAGCGAGCTGCAACCTCAGGATTTAAAGCATCCAAAGCTATCACTTGTTCTGCCCAGAAAGCATAAGCACTGCCATCCTCATCATGGAAAGCACGTGTATTATTCATGCAGAATTGGAATAATAATGCTCTGGCACGGTTAGGATTGCGTAGTACAAAGGCAGGGTGTTGCATGAGTTCACGGATATGTGCCACGTTAGGGGCAGATGTGGCCTGTAAGGCAAACCATTTATCAACGACGAGGGGGTTATTTTCAAAATGTTGATAGAAGTCTTGGTTAAGTTGTGCCACCATTGCCTTAACCGTTGTGTTGCCATATATTGCTTCAGATGTGGCATTGTAATGCATTAAGGCACTCAAGGCTCCTAGTCGGTCGGTCATATTGGCGGCACTGTCATACTGCATTTTAGCCAGAGAGATGGCTTCGTTATCTTGGATGCTGAGTAAATAGTTAAGTGCTAAATTCTTCAAACTGCGTTGACCCACACTAATCGGATCTGGTCGGTACTCTCCTGTGGTATGTTGGGTACGGTAAGTTTGCATCCATAAATCACGATGAGTACTGGCAATAGACTCTTTTACTATACGACGAGCTAGATAAAGTGCCTGAGGCTGCATAGGGCTGAGGCGTTCAAGTAGGACTTTTTCTGTTGGTAAAGCAAGTAACCATGAACGATACCCTGCATCTAATTGCATATCGGTGAGGTTATGCAACCATACCTTAAGCAAAGCAGTATCAACAGTGATGGAGCTTATGTTGCCTTGCTGTTTAATAATCTGCTGGGTTATGCGTAGGATTTCACGACTGGCTAATTCTTGGGCTGCTTCCCAACGGGCAAAAGGATTGACATCATGAGCACATAGCACCGCAAGTTCCTCTGCAGGATAGGGGTAGCTCACATAAACAGGTGCGGAAAAATCCCGGAGTAATGACAATACAGGACGTTCAGGGATATGCGTAAATGTCCATGATTGTGTCTGGGTTTGTAATTCAAGTAATACGCCGTGATTTTCAGTTGTTCGTGCATTATCAAGGTGTTCCACTTTTAATGGAATAGGTAGGCCTGTATGAGTTAGCATACCGATATGAAATGGAATGTGATAAGGTTTTTTATCAAAATCCTGACGTAGTTTTTCTACCCCAACTTTAGGGCAACTCTGGGTTAGGGTAATAGTGCAAGCCTGCTTGGTTTCATCGTAATCCATCTGCACTTGTACCGTGGGGGTTCCTGCTTGGGAATACCAGTGGCGGAATACTGACAAATCCTTGCCAGGATGCTGACGGCAATAGACACTCTCCATGGCATTGACAAAGTCATCGCAAGTGACTGCTTGACCATCATGGCGGTGGAAGTATTCTTGCATGCCTGCTTGGAATCCTTGCTCACCAAGCAGCGTATGTTGCATACGAATGACTTCAGCCCCTTTTTCATAGACGGTCGCTGTATAGAAATTACCAATTTCTTGATAGCTATCAGGACGAATAGGGTGTGCCATTGGTCCTGCATCTTCGGGAAATTGTGCGGTACGTAGTCGAGTGACATCGTCAATACGTTTGACAGTTCTAGCACTGAGGGCTGCCTGTGGTGGTAAGTTGCGTGCCATCATATCGGCAGAGAATTCCTGGTCTCGGAAAACGGTTAATCCCTCTTTGAGAGAAAGCTGGAACCAATCACGGCAAGTCACTCGATTACCAGTCCAGTTATGGAAATATTCATGACCAATAACAGATTCAATCCCTTCAAAATTGGCGTCTGTTGCGGTTTCTGGGTCAGCTAATACATAGGCAGCATTAAAGATATTTAATCCTTTGTTCTCCATCGCACCCATGTTAAAGTCGCGTACTGCCACAACCATAAAACGGTCTAAATCTAGCTCAAGGTTAAAGCGCTGTTCATCCCAGAACATAGCACGTTCTAGACTATCTAATGCCCAGAGGGTTTGATCACCATTGCCTTTATCACTGTAAACTTGGAGCAGAACGTCACGTCCAGAGCGAGTCTTACTTGTCTTTTCACGAATATCGAAATCACCTGCTACAAGAGCAAATAAATAGCAGGGTTTTAGAAAAGGATCGTGCCATTGACATTGATGACGTCCATTATCTAAGTCTTGGGTATGGATAAGGTTGCCATTAGACAATAAATAAGGGTATTTTGCTTTATCGGCTTCAAGTGTCACAAAAAATTCACTCATCACATCAGGACGATCAGGGTAGAAGGTGATACGACGAAAGCCTTCTGCTTCACATTGAGTAAAAAAGCTATTGCCTGAAACATATAAGCCCATGAGCGTGCTGTTTGCACTAGGGTTGCAAGTGGAGGTAACCGTAAGTTCAAAGTGGTCTTGTGTAGGATGCAAGATAAGTTGCTCACCTTGCAAGGTATAGTCTGTGGTAGTTTGACCATCTATACTGACTGATTCAAGTTGAATATCTTCACCATTAAGAATAAGTGCAGAGCGTGGCATGTCCGCTTTGCGTGTTACGGTCATTGTGTTGGTCACAACTGTGCGTGTCACATCTAGGCTAAAGTGTAGAGAGACTTTTTCGATATGATAGGGATATGGTTGGTAATCTTTACGGTAGATAGTAGTGCTCATATCATTAGTTCTAGAAAAACGGTAAAACCCTTATTATATAAAGAAGAGGTAGGTTGGGTGTGGTATCTGGTTAAACAATTTTTACGCTGCATGTCAAATGAGTCTATGAGTATTTAGTTTCTATAAAAAACAGAGTAATATGTAGGGATATTTTGCCTTATTGATAAATCAATATATTCCTTGTGTCTTAGGTTTGATAATGGGCTTAAGACCTGTTGATGTTATAGATTTAAGGTGAACTCTATTGGTGAAAAGATGTTTTTCATCAGGGTAGGTTTACCCAATGAAATAATGCCTTTTGAGAGAGTGTTAGTACAACGGTATCGTTGAGAGGTTTTTATGTACTTGTCTCGTTGTAAAGTATGGTTTGGTATGGCCTTGGTTAGTTTGCTTACAGCTTGCGCTAGTGTGGATACTTTTTCTACACAAGTGAGTTCTTTTAATAACTGGCCAGCAACAGCCCATGGTGGTTTTTATGCCTTTAGTCAGGATTTTTCTCAAAATCTAGAGCAAAAGGGTTATGCCGAAATGATTGCACAAGAGATGTGGGCAACTGGATTGAGGCGTACAAATGATGTTAAAAAGGCTCAGTTTTTGGTGAGTTTTGAGACGAATACAGAAACGCGTGAACGCATTGTGGAAGAATACTCTGAAGACCCTATGTTGGTGCCTAGTCTGGGATTTTGGGGCTGGGGACCTCGTTGGGGATATTACAATACTTTTAACATGATGTATGTCCCCCATGTAGAGCGTTATCCTGTGCGCTATCACATTTATTCATTGGCCTTGGAAATCAAGGACAAAACAGGTGCACCGGTATATCAATCTAAAGTGGTGGCACAGAGCGACGCGTCTTTGCATGAGGTCATGCCATTCTTGGCAAATTCAGTGTTTGATGATTTTCCACGTAATGGAGTGCGTACTATTCGATATGATATTGATAAAAGTCTCCAACAAAATGCCCCTATTCGCTATAGTGAGAAGAAATAGAGGGTATTGTTGTGAACATCACTTCTTTTGCCAAGGTATGAAGACACTATCACTGGGATTTTGCCAAGGTATGGTGGCATCTATTGCCGGGAATTGATGTTTTGCAGTGGTTTGTGATACGCTTTAACCCTATTAGCAAATAATGGTAATTCAATCAAAAGCGTTATCTTTTATGCTACGCTTTAGCTTTTGAAAAATTTAAGAGAGAATAATATTTCTATGACAGCATATACTCCTGCTTTTGAACAAGCACAATCCTTATTGTTTAATGCCAATGGTGTACATGAGGGGCATTTATCGAAAGCATTAGCAGAGATATTTACCCATAAGGTGGATTATGCAGACCTATACTTTCAATATAACCGCAGTGAGAGCTGGGCACTCGAAGAGGGTATCGTAAAGACAGGGAGTTTTCATATTTCGCAAGGCGTGGGTGTACGTGCTGTGACGGGAGATAAGACAGCTTTTGCTTACTCTGATGAGATTTCTCCTAAAGCGTTGCTTAAGGCTGCTAGTACAGTGAAAACGATTGCTCGTCAAGGAGCCGGTAAAGTCAAGGTGGCCAAGACTCACCCAGAACCACATCAACTTTATGCCCCACTCGATCCTACAGGAAGTTTAGAGACAGCAGACAAAGTGGCTTTATTGGAGCGAGTTGAGCAGATGGCTCGAGCCAAAGACCCTGCTATTGTGCAAGTGATGGCAGGCCTGAGTATGGAGCATGATGTCATTATGGTGGCAGGCTCTGATGGTCGTTTACAAGCAGATGTTCGTCCTTTAGTGCGTTTGTCATTGACGGTGATTGCTGAACGTGATGGGCGTCGAGAGATGGGGCATGCAGGCGGAGGTGGTCGCTTTGGACTTAATTATTTTAGTGAGTCGCAGTTGCAATCCTATGCAGATAAAGCTGTACACGAGGCATTGACCAATCTCATTGCTAAACCAGCTCCAGCTGGTGAAATGGTAGTAGTACTAGGTGCTGGCTGGCCAGGGATTTTATTGCATGAGGCGGTAGGTCATGGTCTTGAGGGCGACTTTAACCGTAAAGGCTCTAGTGTTTTCTCTGGGCGTATTGGTGAACAGGTAGCCTCTAAGGGGGTGACTGTTATTGATGATGGCACTATCCCTGATCGTCGAGGCTCGCTTAATATGGATGATGAGGGTAATCCGACGCAGCGTACTGTATTGATTGAAGATGGTATTTTGCGTGGTTATATGCAAGATAGTATGAATGCACGTTTGATGAAGATGAAGACCACAGGCAATGGTCGTCGTGAGTCCTATGCACATCTACCTATGCCTCGTATGACAAATACTTTTATGCTAGGAGGAGATAAATCTCCAGAAGAGATTATCCGCTCTGTGAAAAAAGGTATTTTTGCAGCAAATTTCTCTGGTGGTCAGGTCGATATTACTAGCGGTAAGTTTGTCTTCTCGGCTTCTGAGGCTTATCTGATTGAAAATGGTAAGATTACCTCTCCAATTAAAGGTGCTACATTAATTGGTAACGGTCTAGATGCGATGAATAAGGTGTCTATGATTGGTAATGATTTGGCACTGGATAGTGGTGTAGGAACTTGCGGGAAAGAAGGGCAGGGGGTACCCGTGGGAGTAGGCATGCCAACGATTAGGTTAGATGGTCTTACTGTAGGTGGGACGAAATAGTTTTTTGTGTGCTTCTCATTGCAATACCAAGTTGAATGTATTGCAATGAGATTCTGTCAAGCTATGACTGTTTATTTTAAATGAGAAAAGGGGCTACCACGAGAAATAAAACATGCCTTTTGCCAGGATAACAATCATAATAACATGGCAGAAAACACTGATATGAATACGGTGAGAAATTTTGCCTGTAAGTTTGCCTTTTTTTCGTAAGACCATCACAGTAAGGAAGTGACAGAAAACACTAATAGCAAGGAGTATTTTCAGGGTGAGCATGGTGCCAAATGAGCTGGTAAAAGGGTGGGCCAATGTGTCACGGTGAAACCATGCCATGCCGATACCTGCACTGAACAGTACTAGTAATACCCAGGGAATAATCTCTTTAGCCCGTACGCCTACCGCTTTTTCTATTTCACGCATGATTTCGCGAGGTAATCGATGGTGTATTTTACTCAAGAAAATAATTTCAAAAAATACGGTGCCGATAAAGACAAAGGCGGCAAGCAAGTGAAGAATAAGTAATATAGGGTAACTCATAGATTTTGCTATAAAAGTTTAATCGGTTTGTCATTGTGTACAACAGGTATTCATTCGTTAATCCTTGTGTTTACCATACTGTGTATGGTAAATATCTTAAATAGTCAGAATCTACTAAGATGGCTAGTTTAGTATCGCTAGTTAAGTTACAATATATTGTTACGGTTTGTTGTGAAATATTGGATTGCTTGACTGCCGTTGTTGGATTGCTGGCACGATAGATCAAGTCCTATTGTCACAATAATCAGAATTGTTTAATGCGTGTATTTTTGCATAAGACGTAGAGAATAAAAATGATAAATATCAATTCATTGAGTGTTGAGGATAGACAAGCTTTAAGACACATGCTAGAGCAGCATCCTTTATTTCACCAATATCCCGAGGCATTTTATGATGTCTTAATGAATAATGCTGGCATTTTGAAAGTTAAAGCTGGTCAGTTGGTATTTCGTGAAGGAGATGATGCTCCTTGTTTTATGGTTGTACGTGATGGTGCGATTGAAATGTTTCGCTACTCTATAGAGGGTGATGAGCGTGTTTTCTCAATTTTTGAGCGAGGTCAGTTGGTTGCTCATGCAGCAATGTTTATGCCACATGGTAAGTACCCGATGAATGCACGAGTGCGAGATGATGCCGTGTTGTTCTGTATTCAGCGTCAGGCATTGCACCAAGCATGTATGCAGTTTCCCTTACTGGCAATTCGTCTTCTAGGTGGGTTTAGTATGCAGATTTATCAGCATATTAATCAGGTGCACTGGTTGACATCAAGTTCAGCACAGGAGCGTTTGGCTCATTATTTTGTAGAGCTAAGTCAGAGTCAGCAAAGTGACATAATTACCTTACCCGTGACACAAAAGCAACTTGCAGCACAGTTGGGGATTCGTGCAGAGACGTTGAACCGTTTGCTTGGTGAGTGGCAACAAAAGAACTATATTCAAGGTAAGCGTAAAGAGTGGCAGTTGCTAGATGTGACTTACTTGAAGTCATTGTCAGGTGCAGCGAAGCGAACATTCTAAAGAGGGTGTTTAAGTTAATCCCTTTACCATAATGTTTATGGTTTGTGTCGATGTTTACCAACCCTATAATATACAGGGTGTGGTTCTTCTTGCTTTGCTGAGTGTGTTAGCAAGATAAATGGGGTAAAGACAATTTCTACATGCCTTGCAGAGCCAATCGAATACCTTCAGAGACGCTGATACCTGGTGGTAGAGTTTTCATTGCTTGCTTGCTTTCTTTTTCTGAGTAGCCTAATGCAAGTAGTGCGTTGAGAATATCATCTTGAGCAGATGGCACGGTGGCTACGCCAGTAGGACTTATAGAAGCAACAGAGAATTTACCTTTTAATTCTAATAATAAACGCGCGGCTGTTTTCGCCCCGATACCAGGTACTTTGGTAAGGGCAGTTGCCTCTTGTTGTGCGATTGCTTGAGCTAATTCTTCACAGCTTAATCCTGATAAGATAGCTAGAGCAGTACGAGCACCAATGCCACTGACCTTAATTAAGGTACGAAACGCAATGCGTTCCTCAGTTCGTAAAAAGCCATATAATACGTGAGCATCTTCGCGGATAGCGAGGTGGGTGTAGAGTGAAACTTTGGCACCCACTTCGGGCAAATCATAAAATGTGCTCATTGGTACTTCGACATCATAGCCAATACCATTGACATCGATGCAAATGGTAGGAGGAAGTTTCTCAATTAAAATTCCATTGATACGGCTAATCATAGTGAAGTCCTAGAGTTAAAACAACAAGATTATACGAGATTTTAAATAATTAGACGTCCACCACGGATACGAGAGGTATGTGTGGTGTCTTGATCCATCGCTTGAATTTTTTTGGTCAATGGTACAGCATGTGCATGGGTAATCGCACATGCCAGTGCATCAGCAGAGTCTGGCTCAGGTTTACCATTTAAATTTAATAAATGTTGCACCATTACTTGAACTTGCTCTTTATTTGCATGACCGCGACCCACAACCGCTTTTTTTATCTGTAATGCAGTGTATTCTGCAACTTCAAGACCACAATCCGCGAGTGCACACATAGCAGCACCACGGGCTTGGCCAAGTAGTAGGGTCGTCTGAGGGTTGGTGTTGACAAAGACTTTTTCAAGGGCGGATTGCTCTGGTTGGTAGTGGGAAATCACTTCACGGACATGGTCCATGATGTATTTAAGACGTCGGTGCAGAGCTAAATCCGTAGGTATAGTAATCGTCCCACTTGCCACATAGAGTATTTGTGAATAGTGGGTGTCGATTATGCCATACCCCGTTTTTCGTAGTCCGGGGTCTATACCTAGGATTCGCATGTGTCTAATCAATCTGCCTTAGCAGTAATGAGTAATAAAAACGTTAGTGACGGAAGTGGCGAGTGCCTGTGTAGACCATCACAATACCGTGTTCATCAGCCGCATTAATGACTTCTTCATCACGGATACTACCGCCAGGCTGGATAATGCAATTAGCCCCAGCTTCTACAATCACATCTAAACCATCACGGAATGGGAAGAAAGCATCAGATGCCGCAGCTGTATTCTTGAGACTAAGGCCATTGGCAGTGGCTTTAATGGATGCAATGCGTGCAGAGTCTAGACGGCTCATTTGACCTGCTCCAACACCCATAGTCATACCATCAGCGCAGAAGACAATTGCATTAGACTTCACGTATTTAGCCACTTTCCATGCAAACATCATGTCTTTGAGCTGTTGCTCAGTTGGTTGTTTCTTAGTTACGACCTTAAGTGAAGACATGGGTACATCAAATGCATCTGGGTCTTGAACCAACCAACCACCACCGACACGTTTTACATCGAATGGGTTTTGTGCTACACCAGAAGCGACTTTAAGCACTCGTACGTTTTTCTTGGCAGCCAATAGAGCGAGCGCATCTTCTGTATAGTCAGGGGCTAATAATACTTCCATAAATTGTTTGCTGACCTCTTCTGCAACGGCTAGATCAACCGTGCGGTTAAAGGCGATAATACCTCCAAAAGCAGAAGTAGGATCTGTTTTGAATGCTTTTTGGTAAGCAGCAAACGCACTGTCAGCAATGGCGACACCGCAAGGGTTTGCATGTTTTACAATGACGCATACAGGAACATCAAAACTACGAGAGCATTCCCAAGCAGCATCGGCATCAGCGATATTGTTATAAGAGAGCTCTTTACCTTGGAGTTGAACATAGTTGCCCAATAAGCCACCACCACGGATAGGGTCTACATAGAATGCAGCTTTTTGGTGAGGGTTCTCTCCATAGCGAAGTTCTTGGTGTTTTTGTACTTGGATAGTTAGTGTATCTGGAAACTCTTTGCGAGCAGGCTCTGCGTCTTGAGCAGGTTCAGCCTCGGTAATGCTAGTCAGGTATTGTGCAATCGCCCCATCATAAGAGGCAGTATGTGCATATACCTTGGCTGCAAGTTTAAGGCGTAAACCATAAGAAGGCATGCCAAATTCGTCAATTTCTTGAAGTACTTGGGTATAATCGCTAGGGTCAATAACAACAGTGACACCACCTTCTGCAGTACCGTGATTTTTAGCTGCTGCACGTAGCATGGCAGGACCACCAATATCAATATTTTCTACGGCATCAGCAAAGGAACAGTTAGGTTTAGCAATGGTTTCGCGAAACGGGTAAAGATTAACAACTAATAAATCAATAGGGGCAATACCATGTTTCTCCATAGTGGCAAGGTGTTCAGCATTGTCGCGACGACCTAATAAACCACCATGGATTTTAGGGTGTAGGGTTTTTACACGACCATCTAAAATCTCTGGTGAGCCTGTATGTTCAGCCACTTCAGTAACTTCTAGTCCAGACTTTTTAAGTAAGGCAGCCGTACCACCAGTGGATAATAAACGTATACCACGTTTAGCAAGTGCTTGTGCAAATTCAACGATACCGGTTTTGTCGGAAACCGAAAGTAGAGCAGTAGTAAGTTTCATGATGCTTCTGTGTCTATAAGGTGATTAGAAATAAGTTTTTTACGTAAAGTATTACGAGTGATGCCGAGTATTTGGGCCGCTTTAGATTGGTTGCCTTGAGCGTACTCCATGACTTTTTCAAGCATGGCTCTTTCGACGCTATGCATTACCATATCCCAAACATTGTGCGCTGTATTGTCGCCTAGCTCACGGAAATAAGCGTCAAGGTTTGCGCTAATACATTCGTCTATCGTGTGTATGTTATTCATTGTTCTGACTGTATTAATGTGTTAAACCAACTCTCAACGGCACAATATTGATCTGCACTATTATCAATCTGGTTCATATGAGCAAGAAAAGCCTTGGCTTCAGGCAGTTGAGCCACATACCAACCAATATGTTTACGTGCAGTACGTACTCCAGTGTACTCCCCATAAAACTGATAATGTGCATGCAAGTGCTCTAAAAGAACCTCTTGCATTTGTAAATAGCTAGGAGGTGCCAACTCTTCGCCATGCGCCAAGAAATGATTTATCTGTTGGAAAATCCAAGGATTCCCCTGTGCTGCACGCCCTATCATAACGGCATCTGCTCCTGTGTAGTCAAGGACATATTTTGCTTTCTGTGGAGAGTCAATATCCCCATTAGCAATCACAGGTATCGACAAACTTGCCTTAACCGTTTTGATGGTGTCGTACTCTGCCTCACCTTGGTAAAAATCAGCACGTGTCCGCCCGTGTAAGGTGATGGCACTAATGCCAATATCCTGAGCAAGAGTCGCAATGCGTAAGGCATTCTTATGCTCTTTATCCCAACCTGTTCTCGTTTTGAGCGTGACAGGAACACCAAGGGGGCGACAGGCATCAACAACTGCTTTAAGAATATCCACAACAAGCGGTTCATTCTTAAGTAGTGCAGAGCCTGAGGCGACATGACAGACCTTTTTGGCAGGACACCCCATATTAATATCAATAATCTTAGCGCCTTTATGGATATTAAACACTGAGGCTTGTGCCATCATCTCTGGATCTGCCCCAGCGATTTGTACAGCAATAGGATCAATCTCGCCATCGTGATTCACCCGTCGAGATGTTTTAACGCTTTCCCATAATGCAGGGTTGCTTGCTGCCATCTCGGACACGGCATACCCAGCCCCTAAACGCTTACATAACTGGCGAAAGGGGCGATCTGTTACTCCAGCCATTGGAGCCACAAAAACAGGGTTCGGTAGGGTCCATTGTCCAATTTTCATTCCTGAGATTTTAGCTCATTTCCCCTATCCATCGCAGGGATTAGATTTAAAAAAACAAAATTGCTATTAATTCTTAAGGTGTAAGAAGAAATATCGAATTAGGAACTAATTTTGTTGTCCATTATGATGGATTGTTCCAAAGGCGAGTTAAAAATTGACTACAATGAGGGATTTAGTAAGCGTGACTAATGTAAAATTCGCACTATGATAGTGCAATAAGATAGAGAGTTAGGAAAGTAAACCATGGATTTAACACTAACGGAATGGTTAACCCCTTGGGAATTTTCGCCGACATTAATTATTTGTTTTTTGCTGAGTGCTTATTTGTTTACCAAAGGGGCAATTATTAGACCAGTTTCTTGGGTGAGACATGGGCTGTTTTGGTTTGGCTGGGTAATGTTGTATCTCTCGCTGCATACACATGTGGATTATTTTGCTGAGAGGGTGTTTTTTGTACATCGTCTTCAACATGTTTTTCTTCATCATTTGGCTCCTTTATTGATAATGGCATCTTATCCAGGGAGCGTTTTTTGGTCAGGGATGCCGATTAAGGTGCGTCAATCTTTGCGACAGTTTTGCCAAACGGGAGTAGGTAAAGTATTAGTGGCTATTTGTACAAACAAATATTTTGTGCCATTTATGTTTGTGTTCCTTGTCTTGGTATGGCTGATTCCTACTGTACAGTTTTACTCAATGTTGGATATTTATCTGTATCGTTTGATGAACTGGTCAGTGGTTGTAAGTGGTTTTTTATATTGGCGGCTTGTGTTGGATCGCCGTCCTGCTCCTCCAGCACAGATGTCTCCCAAAGGACGTGTGATTTCACCATTGTTGACAATGATTCCACAAATTCTTGCAGGGATTTATATAGCACTGGCCCCCAACGATTTATACCCATTATTTGATTTATGTGGTCGTGCCTTACCAATTAGCGCCTTGCAAGATCAGACTTATGGAGGCATTATCATGTGGGTGCCTGCCGCTGCAATTGAGAGTTTTGGGACAATTGCTGCTCTAGTATTTTGGATGCGTCTATCAGTTAAAGGACGAGCATAAATATTGCTTGGTATTTATTGAGAAAAGAGCTTGCTCTGCTGTTTGGCGACCCTTAGTGACCTAGTGTAAAAAAGTTCCAAAGACGTTGACTTAACCAACCTAAATGATGGGGAAAGGTTCCTTGTGAGAAGCCAACATGCCCGCCGTGTTTAGGTTGATGCAGTAAAACAGCATTTGAAATATCTGCTTCTGTGGGTAGCGTGTGTGCAGGGACAAAAGGGTCATTTTGGGCATTAAGGATCAATGTCGGGGTAACGATGTTTTTAAGAAGCGGTTTTGCCGAACAACGAGTCCAATAATCAATAGCATCTCTAAAACCATGAATAGGCCCAGTGTATGCATCGTCAAAGGCTTTCAGTGTTTTTGCTGCTTCTATCGCTGCTATATTAATTTGTCCTGGAAAGCGTGTTGCTTTTTCACGCATTTTCGGTTTCATAGTATTAAGAAAATAGGGGGTATACACATGACGGCCAAAGAAACTATTCCCCAGGGCTAAACCTGTACTAACTAAGTCAGTAGGAGCAGAAATACTTGCCACAGCTTGTAAGAAATTATCGTGATTTTCAGCGATATATTTCAGTAAAACATTCCCTCCCATAGAAATACCAGTTGCATACCAATGAGCCTGAGGGAGGCGTTGTTGAATCGCCTGCATTACAGTGGCAACATCTTGGGTATCTCCTGAAAAATAGCAACGAGGCAGGCGATTGGCTTCTCCAGAGCAGCCACGAAAATGGGCTACAACCACAGCCCAACCCTGTGCACGGAAATCATGACAGATAAGTTGTGCATAGTGGCTTTGGCTAGACCCCTCAAGACCATGAAAAAGTACAAGTGCATTGCCAGTAAAGGAGGGGACAGGTTCAGCAGACTGTATGTTAATGCTATTGGGAGCTGGTGGGGCATTGAGTGGACGTTTAGATTTTGCAGATGAATCTATTTGTCCTGGAAAATCATGCATATTGGGGATATTCCAATCAAGATCAATAAAATCCCCATCATGAGTATCAATGCGTTGGCGAGTAAAAGCAATGCGTGGATAGCGGGCCAGCTTCGCCCCAATAATAGTCTGGCTTTGCCCTTCAGGTAGCCAGAAAGGAGGGCGGAATTCTGGTGAATAACGTGACATCGTAAGCTATCAATAAAAGTACGGGCAGGGATTAATGACCTGCTACTTTTTCACCGTCTTTTAATTTATATTTTGTTGAGCAATAAGGACAGGTTACGATATGATTTTCTGCATGAGCCACATCTAAAAACACGCGAGGGTGCATGCTCCAGCTAGGGGAGTTGGGGCCAGGACAGTGTAAAGGTAAATCTTTCGCTGTTACTTCGATGGGCGTAATTTCGTTTGCCATAGTAGTTCTCCACAAAAATTTTAAGCGCTATTTTACTCTGAACATAGTACAACTGCCAGAGGAGTATTCATCTTGGCACAAAGTTTTTTATTTCTTTTCATTGTTTTGGTATTAACATTGGCGTATCCATAGTAGAGCGGTTACAATAGCAACGGTTTAGGTATGAATACTATGTTGCCTAGTATATTTTGAAGGTATGTGCAAAACAGTCATTGCTTTTATAGACTGTCGGTCGCTTACTATATTTTCCTTAAATTAATGATAAAAATTAGCAAAGCCTCATGCACACAAGCAGAGCTTTGCTACACACGTTATGAACGATAATGCTTCCTTAAGTTTTAATGATTTTGGCTTACATCCTGACTTGCTTAAAGCAATCGCCTCAAGTGGTTATATCACACCCACTCCTATTCAAGCACAGGCGATTGGTCCTATCTTGGACGGACGTGATGTGATGGGGGCTGCACAGACAGGGACTGGCAAGACAGCAGCATTTACTTTGCCAGTGCTACACCGCATGATGCCTTATGCTAGTACTAGTACTTCACCTGCTCGCCATCCAGTACGTGCTTTAATCTTGACGCCTACGCGTGAATTAGCTGATCAGGTTGCTGAAAATGTGAGGCGTTATTCTGAAGCAACACCGCTACGGGTGTGCGTGGTTTATGGAGGAGTGGATATTAATCCACAAAAAGACGAATTAAGACGAGGCTGTGAGGTGTTGATTGCAACACCAGGACGTTTGCTTGATCACCTAGAGCAAAAAACAGTGTCGCTAGCACAGGTCAATGTGTTGGTGTTGGACGAAGCTGACCGTATGCTTGACATGGGTTTTCTCCCCGATTTAGAGCGCATTGTACGGCATATCCCTGTACAACGGCAAAGTTTATTGTTCTCGGCGACTTTTAGTCCTGAAATTCGTAAGTTAGGTCGTACTTTTTTAGATAATCCAGTAGAAATCAGTGTGGCAGCGAGCAATGCAACGGCGTCTACTGTGACACAAATTGCTTATTATGTTGAGCCTGAACAACGTAAGGCAGCATTATTGTATCTACTGAAAACACAGCCCTTGGAGCAAGTAATTGTATTTTCAAATACCAAGGTAGGTGCTTCGCAGATGGCGCGTGATTTACGTCAAGAAGGCATAGCAGCGGAATCTATTCATGGAGATAAATCACAATTAGAGCGTACACGCACCTTAGATGCCTTTAAGGCTGGCAGAGTACGGGTACTTGTTGCTACAGATGTGGCAGCACGTGGTTTAGACGTGGCAGGCTTAGATGGGGTAATTAATGTAGATTTACCCTATAATGCGGAGGATTATGTGCATCGTATTGGGCGTACGGGGCGTGCAGGAGCCTCAGGTACAGCGATTGCTTTCTATGCTGAAGATAACGAGAAACTATTAGCTGATATTGAGAAGTTAATCAAAGCACAAGTTGACAAAGCAACTTTGGATATTCCTGAAGTGTTTTTAAATCGCTATCGTCATGGTAAGCGTAGTTATGGGCAAGCCCCCATTGATGATTTTTTCTATCGTCCGTATCGCCCAGAAGTGGATGATAGTCCTACTCATGCTATTGCTAAATCAGAACCTGAAAAATGCGCTTTGCCAGAAGTGAGTGGTCCACCATTAGCGGTATTATTGGGTGGTCGTCCGCGTTCTAAAGAGTAATATCTTTTTGTCATGAGTTAACTTTACCGAGCTATTGTGAGAGATTTTACTGGGTCTGTACAAATATTGAGTTACGAGATAGGCGACTCATCAATCCTCTGTGGTAATGGCTACGCTCTACGGTATACAGTTGAGTTGCGGTATAGGTGACTAACAGCTTGTGCATTTCAAGACAAGCATTACCATTGACCATTAAAGTTTAGGTAATTAAATCGCTTAGATAACCTGGTCCTGGCACAGAAGCAGATGAGCGTTGTTGATCAATTTTTTCCTCAACAGATAGGATAAGGCGTTCTAAATGTCCAATATGAGGAATCATGGTCCCAAAAAAGTGATTATGTGCTATGGATGTCTGTGCATCGACTTGTTGAATTAGTAGGGTAGGGAAATTTTCTACATCAATATCATCAAGTAAATCTGGGTTGTCTTCAATATCAATCCATACAAAAAGGTGCTGAGGAAATTGGATGCTGAGTTCAGCAAAGCGAGCGCGATAGCTTTTGCATGTGCCACACCACTCAGCACAGTAACAGGCAACAATTAGTCCTGTATATGAGGATAAATATGTCTTGAAACTCTCAGAATCTTGGTTAATATTATCAATGAGCATGGTGCTAAAATTCCGTTACCGCTTATAATACATAAGTATAGAGGTAATTCGTTGCATAGGAGCAAAAAATGACAACACAACGAAAATTTGGTTTGATTGTGGTTGGTGATGAAATTTTATCAGGTCACCGCCAAGATGCCCACCTTAGAAAGATGATTGAGTTATTAAATGCTAGGGGATTGCGCTTGTCATGGGCTCGTTTTGTGGGTGATGATTTTGACGCTTTGGTAGAGGAGTATAAGCGTTCATTTGCCAGTGGTGATATTGTTTTTTCCAGTGGTGGTATTGGGTCAACCCCTGATGATAAAACGCGTGAAGCAGCTGCAGCAGCGTTGGGAGTTCCTATGCATTTACATCCTGAGGCAGAGGCTCTCATTAAACAACGTACTTTGGCGATGGCAGATAAAGGAGTATTTGACCATGATATGGGCAGTCCTGAGAATCAACGTCGTTTAGCGATGGGAATTTTCCCAGAGGGTGCACAGATTGTACCTAATCCCTATAACCAGATTCCAGGCTTTTTTATTCGCGACCATACGTTTATGCCAGGTTTTCCTGAGATGGCATGGCCCATGATGGAGTGGACGCTTGATACACGCTATAAAGATTTACAAAATACGGCTATTGAAGAGGCAAAGTCAGTGATTGTGTATTACTTACCTGAGTCACGTTTGACACCAGCATTAGAGTTTATTGAGAATGAATGGCCAGGTATTCGTACGTTTAGCTTGCCTACTGTAGCTCGCAATGGTAATCCTCCTTATACTGAGTTTGGAGTTAAAGGGACAGATAAATCCTCACTAAAGGATGCATTTGATTATCTGCGTGGAGCAATTCTACGAGTGGGTGGACATTTTAGTCCAAGACCAGAAGAAACTAAATAATTTTCAGCTAATCACCAAGACTTAACAGCTTGTGTCTTATTAGACAAAAGAGCTGACTTTGTGGCAGATGACTTGGAGTGTTGTTTAGAGACCAGTTATTAAAGTCAGTATGCTTAATATCAGTACTGATAAGGGTCTTGGGGATATAGCGGAACAGTCTACTAAGTCTTTGAAATAATTATTTTTGTGCATTGCACAAAAAATGCTTGCATTATAGAAAAATCTCCTTATAATGTTAATTATTGCGGTGCAACATACCGTCTTTTATATGGAGATTACCATGACAACAGTACCTAAACAACTACTTGACCAACAGAAGGCTGTAGTGAATCATATGGTAGCGACTCAGAATGCCTTGTTTAATGGCTTTGAGAAATTGGTAGATTTAAATCTTAAAGTGATTAAAGCGACTTTAGGTGATGTAGCCGAGACTTCTCAACAAGCTACTGAAGCAAAAGATCCTCAAGAGGTTGCAGCATTGGTGAGTGCTTTTGCCCAACCAGCTACAGAGAAAGCAGCTGCTTATTCTAAAGATGTTTACGACATCGTTTCTGCAGTAAGCAATGAGTTATTGAAGTTATCAGAGACACAAGCAGCTGAAATTCAGAAATATTTTTCTGAGTCTATTGATCAATTAGCGAAAAACGCACCTACAGGTTCTGAATCTGTAGTGTCTTTGTTGAAATCGACTTTGGCGTCTGCTAATAATGCATATGATTCCTTAAATAAGGCAGCTAAGCAAGCTGTAGAAGTAGCAGAGAATAATTTGGCGGCGGCTACTGCAGCAACTGTACAAGCCACCGGTCAGGCGACTAAAGCGGCTGCACAAGCGACTCGTGTACGTAAGTAATATATTTTATGCGCTGATTAGCGTAACTTAAGTTTCTCTCCTAAGAAATTTGCCTTGGTCGTAAGACCAGGGCTTTTTTTTGCGTCTGCTTTTCCTATATACCCTTAAGGAGTATTTATGTTAAAGGTGGCGTTTATTTAAGGCTTTTGGGCTTCTGTTTTTTCTATACTCTTACTAATAGAGACAGAAGGAGGGAGGAGTTTTACTTGTACTGGCTCAGCATTTGTACAATAGCCACGGGGGAATCACCGTGGCTATTGGTAGAGGAAAGTGGTTTAAATAAACTACTTTTTGGTTTCAACAAGGATTAGCTCTTGTGTCTCAACCACTGTGGCTGGCTTACGAGGGCGGCCGAGTTTAATGAACGGGGCAGGAACCTCTTTCACTAGCTCTGCTTTCGTTTCCACCCATTGCATACCTGCACTGCTGACAACTTGTTCTAACTCTGCTTTAGAGACAATACCAGAGTCTGTAGCAATTACTTCTTGAACGGTAGATGCTTCTGCTTGCTCTGTAGCAGGGGTAGATACAACTGAGGCGATAGTCGAATCAGAAGAGACCAAGGTACTTTCTTTAGTCTCTGTTGGGGCTATATGAGCATCTTCTGTTATTGCCGCCTCGGTTGCTTCTGCAGTCGCTGCTTCTGTAGCGGTTGTTGTCGCCTCGGTTGCTTCTGCAGCCACCGCTTCTGTAGCTTCTGCAGTCGCTGCTTCTGTAGCGGTTGTTACCGCTTCGGTGGCTTCTGTAGTAGCCACTTCTGTAGCTGTTGTTACATGCTCGACGACTACAGGAGCCTCAACATCATGTGCTATCACTGGTGTAGTGTCTTCAATTTGTTCAGATACTGTATGTGGTGTAGCAAGCGATTCGTCTGCTACCGCAGTTGTTTCAGCAAGACGAGCAGCTGCCGCTTGTTGCTCTAGTAGCACCTCATTGGGGATGAATGCTAAATTTTCAGAAGAAGAACTGCCTTCTTCATTTGAGCGACGACCACGACGATTGCGACGACGACGGCGACGTCCATCGTTGCTATCTTCGTTGGGCTCTGCTGCCTCAGCAGGATTATCTAAGTGAGCGAATTGTTCTGCCTTATTTGCAATAGATTGAGCCTCTTTTTCTACAAAGTCAGTCACTTGGTCTGGTTTCTGATAGGTGGCTTCTTGTACTGTCTCTGCTTTTGCTACAGCATGCTCTTGAACTTCTGATACTGCTGTTTGTAAAGATGCTTGTACTTCTTGTGTTTGTTCAGCCACCTTTTCGCGTACTTTATGTACCTTTTCTGTCGCATGCTCGCGTACTTTGTGGGCTTTTTCTACCACTTGTTCACGTGCTTTTTCGACTTTTTCAGCTACTTGTTCACGTACCTTATCCGCTTTTTGGCGTTTAGGGATATTGGGGGTAATATCGTTGTCTGAACGTTCAGCATCTTCATTGCGAGAACGACGTTTGCGAGAAGAGCGATTTTCTGTGACCTCTTTAGCTGCTTCTTTAGCCGCTTTTACCTCTTCCGCACGTTTTGTCTTGCGAGAAGATGTTTTATCTTCTTCTGTACGCTCAGTGCGACGACGGTTGCGTGATTTATCATTACGTTTTTTAGAGGTTTTTTTATCGTCTTCTGGTGTGGTTTCAGGTGCTGGTTCGTAAGGTTTGCGCATAAACCAAGATTTCAAGCGTTGGAAAAGACTCATGCTAGGAGCTTCTTCTTTCTCTACCTTGGGTGCTGGTGTAGGTGCAGGGGTCTCACGATGGATACCTTTCACAATCGCTTCTGGTCGTTGTTTTTCCTCATCTTTTTCTTTCTTGTCTTGCCATGAGAGTGTAGTGTTCTCTGGCTCTTCAATCATCTCTAAACTGGATTTCTGCTCATCCATACGAGGGTCATCATAGCGTACACGCTCAATATTATGGTGAGGAGTTTCGAGATTCTTGTTAGGAATGAGGTAAACACGTACTTTCATACGCGATTCCATCTTCACGATGTCGGTACGTTTCTCATTTAATAAGTAAGTGGCTACTTCTACTGGCACTTGTGCGTAGAGTGCAGCAGTATTTTCTTTCATAGCTTCTTCTTGGAGTAACCGAAGAATATTTAATGCACTAGATTCAACATCACGAATAACCCCTGTACCATTACAACGAGGGCAGGTGACATGCGAGCCTTCGTTTAATGAAGGACGTAGACGTTGACGAGAAAGCTCCATCAAGCCAAAACGAGAAATCTTACCCATCTGTACGCGAGCACGGTCAACATGGAGTGCATCGCGCAGTTTTTGCTCAACAGCGCGTTGGTTCTTGCTATCTTCCATATCAATGAAATCGATAACAATAAGGCCACCCAAGTCACGTAGGCGAAGCTGGCGAGCCACTTCTTCTGCTGCCTCAAGGTTGGTGCGCATAGCGGTTTCTTCAATGTCAGTACCTCGAGTAGAGCGTGCAGAGTTTACATCGACAGCCACTAGTGCTTCAGTATGGTCAATTACAATAGAGCCACCTGAAGGAAGTTGCACTGTACGTGAGTAAGCTGTTTCAATTTGATGCTCAATCTGGAAACGAGAGAAGAGAGGAACGTCGTTGCGATAGCGTTTGACCTTGTTTACATTCTCTGGCATTACGTCTTGCATAAAGGCAAGTGCCTGAGCGTGAATAGCATCGGTATCAATAAGAATCTCAGCAATATCGGGTGAGAAATAATCACGAATTGCACGGATAACAAGGCTAGATTCTTGGTAAATAAGGACAGGTGCTGGATATTGCTTGGCAGCGTTAAAAATTGCATTCCATAATTGGAGTAGATACTTAAGATCCCACTCTAGTTCGGGGGCTGTACGACCGATACCTGCAGTACGAGCAATCATACTCATACCCTCAGGGAGGTCAAGTTGAGCCATGGTTTCTCGAAGCTCTTGACGCTCCTCACCATCAATACGACGGGATACGCCACCGCCACGAGGGTTGTTAGGCATAAGCACGAGGTAACGACCAGCTAGTGAAACAAACGTTGTTAGCGCAGCACCTTTGTTACCACGCTCTTCTTTTTCAACTTGAACAATGAGTTCTTGGCCCTCAACAAGAGCATCTTGGATGCGAGCTGTACGAACATCAACTCCTTCTTTGAAATAACCACGAGCAACTTCTTTAAAGGGAAGAAAGCCATGACGGTCATGACCGTAGTTCACAAAGCAGGCTTCTAGGCTAGGCTCAATGCGAGTGATAACACCTTTATAGATGTTCCCTTTGCGTTGTTCACGTCCAGCAGATTCAATATCAATGTCGAGGAGCTTTTGTCCATCAACAATAGCAACGCGTAGTTCTTCTTGGTGCGTTGCATTAAATAGCATGCGTTTCATAATATAGGTTCTCTGTAAAAATCTAGTGCATTCACCATAAATACACTAACCCTAGGGGTCGTAGGCGAACCTCAAAACGTCATGCCAAAATGCACTCTAACCCATCACAAACAGGTGAGTGTCTTTATTCTACTAACTACCTGCTACCTAAAACACATAGCAGGGAAAACCATCGCACAATCTGGTGCAAGGTCAGAATCACTAATCAGTCTAGACCCTGTTGGCAACAGGCACAACGGGTATCTACACTTGAAATATTATGCACAAACGTGGTTCTCACAAGCGGATATATGTTATTTATGTGGGTAGGTGATTAAAGTAGACTACCGCATTTACAACATAAATAGACATGCGCTTGTAACCAACAAACGCCCAACAGTGACACCAACGCTTATCCGATATAAAACGATAGCGTGCCAATTTATAGCGATTTATTCAATGAAACGGAGCAATGCTCTACGTCTTATCTGTGCTGTGTATTGGCCCGTGGGTTAAGCTGTTTTTTCGGGTGAACCATTATACCATAAGATAACCATAATATTTCAGGTTTAAAAATGTTTTTTTGGTGAGCAGGAATGAAAGGTGATGAAAATTTCTGTTGGTGCCATAGATGACTGAAAATAGCCTGCTTTTAATAGAAATTAATTGATTTTAAATGATTTTATAAGGTTGTTGGGTAGGGGGTGATTGAAAGGAAGATGAGACCTTATTTGAAAATGCTGTGGTATATGATAGGGTTTTGGTAAAATAGCGTTTTATTTTTTTGGAAAACGACACGTGACAGCATCTCATCATTCTTCTGCGAGTGCGTTATTACAAGTGCGATTGGTGCGTGTAGACGCTGGGGCAGATGGACAACGCATTGATAATTTCCTATTACGACATTGTAAAGGAGTGCCCAAGAGCCATCTTTATAAGGCGATTCGTTCAGGGCAGGTGCGTGTGAATAAGGGGCGTATTTCTTCAGAGTATCGTCTGCAAGAGGGGGATGAGGTGCGTATTCCACCGTTACGTATGCCCGACCCTCAGGCAAAGCCTGTTGCTCCTAAAGCAGAGTTTCCAATTATTTATGAAGATGATGCCATTCTTGTTGTGAATAAACCCTCGGGGGTAGCAGTGCATGGTGGGAGTGGTGTGTCTTTTGGGGTGATTGAGCAGCTTCGTTCAGCTCGTCCTGAAGCAAAGTTCTTGGAGTTAGCACATCGTCTGGATAAAGAAACGTCGGGGTTGTTGATTATTGCCAAAAAACGTAGTGCTCTCGTAGTGCTACACGATATGATGCGTCAGTCTGAGGGGCATAAATATTATTTAGCCCTTGTGGTTGGTGAATGGCAGGCCAAGCGTCAAGAGATTAAATTGCCTTTATATAAATACCTAACACCTGATGGGGAACGCAGGGTGCGTGTGGATAAAGGACAAGGCAAATATGCTCATACTATTGTCACTAAAGTGCAAGCATACCGGGGTTATACTTTATTAGGGGCCCAGCTGAAAACGGGGCGTACTCATCAGATTCGTGTGCATCTTGCAGCCAGTGGTTTCCCTATTGTGGGAGATGAGAAGTACGGTCGAGATGAGGTGCGAGAGTCATTTGCTAAGCAGGGGTTCAAACGTATGTTTTTGCATGCTCATCGATTGACTTTTAACCACCCTTTGACTGGTGAAAAATTGGTATTAGAGGCTCCTCTCCCTGAGGAGTGTCAGCGATTATTGCAGGGGCTGTCAGCTGTGTAGTTTGGCATAATTTGCTGATTGGTATTTTATCGTTGCAGGTTACATTAATCGGGATGAATTGAGAAAAGGCTCGTCAGGGAAATGGGTTGTACTATTAAAAAGGATTATAAGTAATGAAATTTTCTTTAGTCGTCTTTGACTGGGATGGTACATTGATGGATTCTACCTATTCCATCGTGTTAGCTATTCAAAATGCTTGTCGTGATTTGGGGTTGAAAATCCCTACCGAACAGCAGGCAAGCTGGGTGATTGGATTATCGTTGGTGGAGGCTTTGAAAAAAGCTATTCCGGACTTGCCAGATAATCGGGTCGATGAGTTTATTGAACGCTATAAGATTCATTTTTGGACGCGAGATCCTGATGTTCGACTATTTCCAGGAAACAAGGAAATATTAGATGATTTGCGTGAGCGTGAGGTGCTTATGGCTGTGGCGACGGGCAAGAGTCGTGTGGGTTTAGATAGGGCGTTGAAGAATCATCAGTTGGAAAGCTATTTTGCTGCAACACGTACGGCAGACCAAACAGCGGGGAAGCCCAATCCCTTGATGTTGAATGAAATTATGGAAGAGCTGATGGTTCCTGCTTCTGAAGTGGTGATGGTGGGGGATACAATACATGATATTCAGTTGGCACATAATGCAGGAGTGCAGAGTATTGCGGTATGCTATGGTGCCCATGATAAACATGAGTTAGTGGCAGCTAAACCAAGTTTTCTAGTGGAAAGTGTGGATGAATTACATCGTTTATTGTCGATTTATTGTTAAGTGTTAAAGGATTGGGGTTAGTCTGTTATAGGTGATCTTTAAAGAGATAGGGCTTTATCCATGAGGGGCGTAATAAAGGCTTTGCTATGTAGCGGTAGATTATTGAATGTGATGCTGCTGGGATTAGTGCTGCTACTATCGGCCTGTTCAGCCTCAGTTGTCAATAAATACTATACCGCTAAAGGTCAGAATAGTCGTGTACGCTACATTATTTTGCATTATACACGAGCTAATTTACAGCAAGCGTTGCAAACTTTAACCCAAGGACAGGTGTCTGCACATTATTTAATCACAGATGAAAAACCAGCTCGTGTATTCCAATTAGTTGATGAAAACAGGCGTGCTTGGCATGCTGGTTATAGCCAGTGGCATGATGATGTGGATTTAAACAGTACATCTATTGGTATTGAGATTGTGAATCAGGGACCTCTTTGTGATGAATTGCTGTCGTCTTTATGTAGTGAAAAGACCGCAGCGCACTGGCAACCTTTTTCTGAATCACAAACTCAGCGTTTGATTGCTTTACTGAAAGATATTCAACAACGACATCATATTTCCCCTCAGCATATACTAGGGCATAGTGATGTGGCGCCTAGTCGTAAGATTGATCCTGGGCCTGCGTTTCCATGGCGACGTTTGGCTCAAGAGGGGGTGGCCGTTTGGTATGATGATGTTTTTATGCAGCAACAGCAACGTATTTTTATACAGCAAGGTCTGCCCAGTGTGTTATCCATACAACGTTATCTAAAGTCGCTAGGGTATGCTATTGATGTCACTGGGCAATGGGATGTTCAAAGTCAAGAAGTGATGAGAGCTTTTCAGATGCATTATCGTCCTTCTCGTTATGATGGACTGCCTGATGCAGAAACTGTAGCAATATTGTCTGCATTGGTTAATCAATCGTTGACATCTCGATAAGCTGTTGTTGCCATGCTACCTCAAAGAGGTTAAGCAAGGAAAAGAAATAGCGTGGCTTGCTTATCTAAATCTGGTGCGGGGAGCTTTTTCCAGTCAGCAATGGTATGCGTCTTAATCCATTCTTTATCTGTTGTGATGGCACGGGCTACACAAAGACGTGTGCTAGGTCTTAACTTCTCTAATAGAGTTTGAAACATTGCTGTATTGCGATAAGGGGTTTCAATAAAGAGCTGTGTTTGCTTTAGTTTAGCGGAAATGGTTTCCCAGGTTTGTAACTGTTTTGCACGATCGTCTGCCTGTACTGGTGCATAACCGTGAAATGCAAAACGTTGTCCGTCTAGCCCGCTAGCCATCAATCCCAGTAAGATAGAGGAGGGGCCAACCCAAGGGATGACGGGAATGTCCATCTTGTGTGCTTCATTTACCACCAAGGCACCAGGGTCAGCCACAGCAGGACAGCCGGCTTCAGAAACTAATCCAATATTGCCTGCAGATCCTGGTGATTTTAACCATTGGCGCATTTCGGCAGAAGAGGTTTTGGGTGTTAGGGTGTAAATAGTAATTTCTTGGATGGGTTTTACTGTGCCAATCAGTTTGAGAAAAGCACGTGCTGTCTTGGCATTTTCGGCAATATACACATCTATTTGGCTGGCAATTTGCTGGGCATCAGTAGGTAACCAGCGTGAAACAGGGGAATCGCCTAGGCTCACAGGGATAAGGTGTAATTGCGTCATCATCAATCCTATCTAGAAGAATAAAATGTGGTTGTATTTAGTTGGTTGATACTGGTGTTGAGGCTAAATGGCATTTAACGTTACATTAAGTCCAAACTCACGTAGCATCTTGGCTAGAGTAATTAGGGGTAAACCGATAATTGCTGTAGGGTCATCACTACTCATGCGATCCATTAGACTAATGCCTAGACCCTCTGCTTTAGCGCTGCCAGCTGTGTCAAATGGCTCTTCAATAGTGAGGTAATGATCGATTTCCTCATGGCTTAATTGTCGAAAATAGCAATGTGTGATGATATTGGTATTGAGCAATTTATTGCCATCGGTGACGGCTAATGCCGAGTGAAATTGGACATGTTGACCGCTGAGTTGAGAGAGTTGTTGTTGCGCTTTTACAAAACTTCCAGGTTTGCCAATAGGGGTCTCTCCAAGAGTGGCAACTTGGTCTGAACCAATCACAATCGCTCCTGGAAATAATTGACTTACTGCCTGTGCTTTTTGAATGGATAGGCGGATAGCAAGGTCTACAGGGCTTTCTCCAGGGAGGGGTGTCTCATCAATATTAGGAGAGTGAGTGGCAAAAGGGACTCGAAAACGCTCCAGCATCATTTTTCTATACTTGGAAGATGAAGCTAAAATTAATTGTGTTGATGAATTTTTCACGGCTTTTATTTGACCAAATTTAAATAACAGGTTATTATTTCATGTTTTACGGAATTTGTGAAATTATTTAATCACAGATTTATCAATAGGTAATCAATCATTTTTGGGTGAGTGAGAATGGGTAAGTACATAGACCTAATGGATGTTGTGCGATTATCCCAGACCCTAGAAGGTAAGGAGCCTATAGGGAGTTTTACTCGCCTTATGGAAGATTTACCCGAGCAGACAGTGGCAGGAGAGGTGTTGTGGTCTTTACAAGGTCATCAGAAAACACATGGTCCTGCACTTGTGACATTACATGTGCAAGCAAATCCACAGTTGCAATGTCAGCGTTGTATGGGTTTATTTCATTATCCTGTTGATACCGATGTCGAGCTAGAAGTTGTCACTTCTCTTAAGGCATTAGATGCGGATGTGTCTGAGTCAGGTGAAATTGATAACGATGCTTATGACAAAATTTTGGCTAATAAACCAGTGGATATACTGGAGTTGGTCGAGGATGAACTTATTCTAAGTTTACCTTATATTCCTAAGCATGAAGAGTGCGAGGATTTGGTAGAGCTACCAGAGGATAACTTAGAGAAAAAACCTTCTCCTTTTGCCATACTGGAGAAGCTCAAACATTAACCTTACATCTGTTTCGTAGCGATACAGTATTTTTTTGGAGTCATCATGGCTGTTCAACAAAACAAGAAAACACCGTCTAAACGCGGTATGCATCGTTCACACGATTTTTTAACTAACCCACCAACAGCAATCGAGCCAACAACTGGTGAATTGCACTTACGTCACCATATCAGTCCTAATGGAGTGTATCGTGGTCGTAAAGTGTTAAAAACTAAAAACGACGAATAATGCTTAAATAAGTCTCGGACTTAATTTAATTATTATCCAATCGTGATACGTATTGCTATTGATTGTATGGGGGGAGACTTTGGTCTCCCTGTTACTGTGCCTGCCGCAGTAATGGTGGCTAACAAATGCACCGACGTACATTTTCTCTTGGTGGGTGATGCCCCTCAAGTTGAAAAGGCATTACAACAATCTAGCCCTTCTCGTCCTGACCAATTTACTATCGTGCATGCTGAAGAAGTAATTACGATGGAGGATTCGGTTGAGGTTGCATTGCGTCGCAAACGTAAGTCTTCTATGCATGAGGCTTTACATGCTGTGCAAGATCAGCGTGCAGATGCTTGTGTCTCAGCTGGAAATACTGGGGCGTTGATGGCTGTTGCCCGTTTTATTCTCAAGACACTTGATGGAATTGATCGCCCAGCAATTGCGACAGCGTTGCCCAATCAATTAGGTAGAGGAACTACTGTCCTAGATTTAGGGGCCAATGTGGATTGCACTCCTGAGCACTTATTACAGTTTGCTATTATGGGGTCTGCTTTGGTTCAGGCGGTAGAACAAATTGAGCATCCTAAGGTAGGTTTGCTCAATATCGGTCATGAGTCCATCAAAGGCAATGAGGTTGTTAAAAAAACGAGTGAACTATTACAAGCAACTCCCTTGAATTTTATCGGTAATGTAGAGGGGGATGACATCTTCAAAGGTACTGCTCATGTGGTTGTTTGTGATGGTTTTGTCGGCAACGTCTTGCTAAAATCTGTCGAAGGTTTGGCGAAAATGATGAGTGGTATGCTTAAACAGAGTTTCTTGCGCTCTTTTTATAGCAAGCTAGCCGCTCTTATAGCTAAGCCTGTCATCTCATCCTTCCGTGAAAAAATGGATAATAGGCGTTATAATGGTGCTGCTTTACTAGGCCTTAAAGGCGTTGTCTTTAAGAGTCATGGTTCTGCAGATGTATTAGCGTTTGGCTTTGCAATCGAGCGTGCTTATATGGCAGTGCAAAGTCAGCTTTTACAAAAAACCATTACAGGTATTGAAGCCATTACCCAATCTCATCATGATAAATCCTGTCTATAAGAGGATCAAAGGAGTCTAGCATGCCATTTGCAAAAATTACTGGTTCAGGTAGCGCTCTGCCAACAAACTGCGTTTCAAACGATGTTTTATCCAAACAGTTGGCTCAAAAAGGTATCGAGACTTCCGATGAGTGGATTGTATCTCGTACGGGCATCAAGCAACGCTATATTGCATCAGATGATATAAAGACCAGTGATTTGGCGGTGCAGGCAGCACGCTGTGCAATCGAAGATGCTGGTATTGCAGCCGATAAAATTGATTTAATTATTGTAGCGACCTCAACACCTGACTATATTTTTCCAAGCACTGCATGTATGGTCCAATCCAAGTTAGGGATTGCTGGAGGTGCTGCTTTTGATGTGCAGGCAGTGTGCAGTGGTTTTGTTTATGCGTTAACTACAGCAGATGCTTATATTCGTGCAGGTAATGCACGCTGTGCATTGGTGATTGGGGCAGAGACCTTTTCTCGTATTATTGACTGGAATGACCGTGGTACCTGTGTATTATTTGGTGATGGGGCTGGGGCAATGATTCTACAAGCATCAGATAAGCCAGGTATTTTGGCTTCTCAGCTTAATGCTGATGGTAGCTTACACACGATTTTGCACACTGAGGGAGCTGTTCATCATGGCCAAGTTGTGGGAGATCCTTTCCTGCGCATGGATGGTCAAGCGGTATTCAAAAAGGCAGTGACCTCTCTAGAGGCATCTGCTTTGGCTGTTTGTGAAAAAGCGGGTATAGCACCTACTGATATTGATTGGATGGTGCCACATCAGGCCAATGTTCGTATCATTCATTCATTGGGTCGCAAGTTGGGATTATCAGAAGACAAGGTGGTCATAACAGTGGATAGCCATGCTAATACGTCAGCAGCAAGTGTGCCATTAGCCTTTGATGTAGCTCGTAAAGATGGACGTATCCAAGCAGGTCACAAAGTATTACTCCAAGGCGTCGGTGGTGGCTTTACTTGGGGTTCGGTATTAGTTCAAGTATAAAAGGGGTGGACAATGAAATTAGCATTTGTTTTTCCAGGACAGGGTTCACAAGCTGTTGGTATGTTGGACGCATGGTCAGATGTGACAGTGGTTCAAGATGTGATGAAAAAAGCTAGTGAAGCTTTGGGACAGGATTTATCAGCTTTAATTGCTCAAGGTCCAGCAGAGCAGCTCAACTTGACAACTAACACACAGCCAGTAATGTTGGCGGCAAGCTATGCCATGTATCAAGCCTATTTAGCAGCAGGTGGTGTAGAACCAGTAATGATGGCTGGTCATAGTTTAGGGGAGTATACGGCATTGGCAACTGCTGGCGTCTTAGGGCTTGAGGATGCTGTGCGCTTAGTGCGTATTCGTGCCAATGCAATGCAAGAGGCTGTACCTGTAGGTACAGGTGGTATGGCGGCGATTCTTGGGCTAGATGATGATATAGTACGTAATATTTGTGAACAGGCTGCTCAAGGTCAAGTTGTTGAAGCTGTTAACTTTAATGCTCCTGCTCAGGTGGTGATTGCTGGACACAAGGAAGCAGTTGAGCGTGCATGTGCATTGGCTAAGGAGTCAGGTGCCAAGCGAGCACTACCATTGCCTGTATCTGCGCCGTTCCATTCTTCATTATTAGAGCCTGCTGCTGCAGTACTTGCCAAGGCACTTGCTACTCTACACTTTACGGCACCTAGTGTTGATGTGATTAACAATGTGGATGTAGAAGTTTTACAAGACCCTGAATTAATTAAAGATGCATTAGTGCGTCAGGCATGGCATGCTGTGCGTTGGGTTGAAACTATTCAGAAAATGCAAGCAGAGGGGGTTACCCATATTGTTGAATGTGGACCCGGTAAAGTATTAACAGGTTTAGTTAAGCGTATTGCCCCTGATGTAGTGGCGTTATCCATCAATGATCCTGCTTCATTGACAGGGACGCTAGAGGTACTTAAAGGATAGTTTTTTCCTCCTACTTTGGAATGACTGGGTGTGAGTGTCAATAGAAGTAGTAGGGAATAAATGGTTTATTTTTTGAATGAGATGAAATCATGACAAAAGAATTAACAGGTCAAGTTGCTTTAGTCACTGGTGCTAGTCGCGGTCTAGGTAAAGCAATTGCATTAGAGTTGGCACAGCGTGGTGCTACCGTTGTGGGTACAGCAACTTCAGAGTCAGGTGCTAAATCTGTGACAGAACAATTATCACCCTTTGGTGGCCGAGGTGTTGTGCTTGATGTGACAGATGCTGCTGCTTGTGATGCATTATTAGCAGAGTTGGCGGCAGAGGGCGGTCCTAATATTCTCGTTAATAACGCAGGTATTACACGTGATGGTCTAATCATGCGCATGAAAGATGAGGATTGGGATGCTGTGATGGATACTAATCTCAAGGCTGTTTTCCGTCTTTGCCGTGGTGTGATTAAACCTATGATGAAAGCCCGTGCTGGTCGTATTATCAACATCACCTCTGTGGTTGGTGAGAGTGGTAATCCTGGTCAAGCCAATTATGCAGCGGCTAAAGCTGGTGTAGCTGGTCTTACCCGTGCCTTGGCACGTGAAATTGGTAGCCGTAATATTACCGTGAATTGTGTAGCTCCTGGTTTTATTGATACAGATATGACTAGAGCTTTGGGCGAGGAAGCAACCAATGCTTTATTGAGTCAAATTCCTATGGCTCGCCTTGGTCACGTGTCTGATATTGCACAAGCCGTTGCCTTTCTTGCTGGTCCAGGGGCTGGGTATATCACTGGCAATACCTTACATGTAAATGGTGGAATGTACATGGCGTAAGAGAGAAGAGTAGTTTTGTCATTGCGTAAAAGAGGTGTGTAGCGTCTTATATGGCAGTATACTTTTCAGTATTACAACAGGTGTTTAATTTTTTTGTGTTTGCTGTTTTTTTTAGAAAAAAGGGCAAATTTTTAATAAAATGCAGACTAAGCAGTTTGCAATTGGTTTTGACTGATACGTGGGGTATCGGTTGATTTTTCAAAACGGCCTTGCTTTGCGAAGGCTATAACTTGGGACATATCCCTATTGGAGATTTACATGGATAGCATCGAACAACGCGTCAAGAAAATCGTCGCTAAACAATTAGGTGTTAAAGAATCAGAAATTAGTAATGAGTCGTCTTTTCTTGGTGATTTGGGTGCGGATTCACTCGATATGGTAGAGTTGGTCATGGCTTTTGAAGATGAGTTTGAAGCTAGCATCTCTGACGAGCAAGCAGAAGAAATCACTACAGTTCAAAAAGCTATCGACTTCATCACAGCAAATGCAAAATAATTTGCTAGTGGTATTGGGTGCTATCCTGTGATAGCACCTTGCTACATTTGCTTGGTTGCGCAATGGTAGAGCGTTTGTTGTGTTTTATAAGAGCGTCTTGGAAAGATAATTAAGTGGGAACCACGTTGGTAAATAGATTTTTTCCAAAGCGCTTTTTTTGAAATTATTCTTTATTTCAAACGATATTTGAAATTATACAGGAGTCATCTGTGAAGAGACGCGTTGTTATTACAGGTTTAGGTATTGTATCTCCCGTAGGCAATAGTATCGCTACGGCTTGGGATAATATCGTTAATGGTCGTTCAGGCATCACTAATATTACTCGTTTTGATGCAAGTGCTTTTAACTCTCAAGTAGCAGGTGAGGTGAAGGACTTCAATCCTGAAGACTATATTGGCGCCAAGGAAATCAAGCAAATGGATACTTTTATCCATTATGGTATCGCTGCGGCAATGGATGCTTGGCGTGATTCTGGTTTAGAGGTTACCGAGGAAAATGCTCCTCGTATTGGGGCTATTGTCAGTTCTGGTATTGGTGGTTTAAAACGTATCGAAGAAACCCAAACTGATTTTTTGGCTAAAGGGGCTCGTCGTATCTCTCCTTTCTTTGTACCAGCGTCTTTGATCAACTTAATTTCTGGACACCTTACCATTATGTTAGGTCTCAAAGGGCCTAGCTATGCGGTAGTATCGGCATGTACAACTGGTCTACATTCTATCGGTGATGCAGCACGTCTTATTGAATATGGTGATGCAGATGTGATGCTGGCTGGTGGTGCTGAGGCGACTGTTTGCCCATTGGGTATCGGTGGTTTTGCTGCAATGCGAGCTCTCTCTACACGCAATGATGATCCTGCAACAGCCTCTCGTCCTTGGGATAAGGATCGTGATGGTTTTGTACTTGGGGAGGGTGCTGGTGTACTGGTACTAGAAGAGTACGAGCATGCAGTCAAACGTGGTGCCAAGATTTATGGTGAGTTTGTGGGTTATGGCATGAGTTCTGATGCCCATCACATCACTGCACCAGACCGTGAGGGGCCATGCCGTGGTATTCAGAATGCATTACGCAATGCAGGTATCAATGCCGATCAAATTGATTATGTGAATGCTCATGGTACATCAACCCCATTAGGCGATAAGAATGAAACTGAAGCACTGAAGTTGGCTTTAGGTGACCATGCATATAAGACGGTAGTAAATTCGACTAAATCAATGACTGGTCACTTGTTAGGTGCTGCTGGTGGTATTGAAGCGGTGTTTACAACACTTGCCGTACATCACCAAGTATCTCCCCCAACTATTAATATCTTCAATCAAGATCCAGAGTGTGATTTGGACTATTGTGCTAATGTGGCACGTGAGTTGAAGATTGATTACGCCTTATCCAACTCATTTGGATTTGGTGGTACCAACGGTTCTATGATTGTGAAGAAACTCTAAACGTTTACTTTACATCATACACCGTTCTTTCCATGGGAATATAACGATGTATGCTCCACTACAACAAGCTTGGTGTCAGACCTCTCTAGTGTTGTCTAATCATGTGGAGCTGCATCTGCGAGCCTTAGTACTGTTTTTGTTGTTGTTTGGTTTATTGGGCTGGACATCAGCATGGATGGTAGTAGGGCTTTTTTATACCCACTATTCTCCCCAAACTTTTTGTATTGATATTATGCCAACAGGGCTTGTGTGGCGACATGCTCAACAGCAAGAGATAATGCGACCAGAACAGTTGGATAGAGGCTTTTGTTGGTTATCTTTTAAATTGTCTCATCAACGAGTGACAATCTGGCGTTGGCAAATGTCTTTGGCCAGCTGGCGTAGGCTTTGTGCAATCACTAGTACATGGTAATCAGCCGACCCAGCACAATCGTTGTTTAAGTGATTTTGCTTGTTTATCCCATTGGGTGTATTTTTGAGTAGACTTATTGGGTAATAGCTTGGTGGTGTGTGGAGCTTAGGTGTAGATTTGCTGTATTGTTAGCAATTGAAATAAACCAGAATATTAATGTGGGGCAAATAATTTCCTATTGTTTCAGTTATATTGAAAAAATTTCTCCTGCCTATAGACTATAGGCACGTTAAATTTTTCCCTGATGAGTTGATAATTGTTGTGCTTTGATTAGCTCAAATAGGTATTTTTAAAAGGACTATCACGATGTTATTTCACAAAAAATTACTTCCACTTGCTATTGCCATAGCATTGGGTGTTTCTTCTGTAAGTATGACAGTGCAAGCAGCCCCTACCGATGCAAGCACTACAGCAACAGCTCCAGCAACAAATGCTTCTCGCATGGTAGCACTACCTGATTTTACCCCTATTGTGCAAGCGACAGAAAATAGCGTGGTCAATATTCGTACTGAGGCTCCTGTAGAACAGCGTCCTGATGGGTTTGATAGTTTTGGTTTTGGACCTAATGATCCTGACGAAATTTTTAAATTCTTCTTTGGACCTGATTTTCCAGGTAATGGTTTTCCGCAGTTTGGACCACGTGCTGAAAATCCTAAACGTAAAGCACCTAGAAAAGATGAAAAACAACGTACCGAGCCAACCGGTGTAGGTTCTGGTTTTATCATCTCTTCTGATGGCTACATTATTACAAATAATCATGTGGTTGATGGGGCTACTAAGGTAATCGTTACGCTTAACAATAGTAAAGAGTACGATGCTAAGGTGATAGGCACAGATAAACGCACTGACATTGCTCTACTCAAGATTAATGCCAAAGATTTAAAACCGCTTGAAATTGGTGATTCCGATTCATTGAAGAAAGGGCAGTGGGTGTTGGCTATTGGTTCTCCTTATGGACTTGACTCTACTGTTACCTCTGGTATTGTGAGTGCGATTAACCGTGATACTGGTGATTATCTTCCATTTGTGCAAACTGATGTACCTATTAATCCAGGTAACTCAGGAGGTCCATTGATTGATTTAAGCGGCAAGGTAGTGGGTGTTAATTCTCAAATTTATACCCGCAGTGGCGGTTTCATGGGTATCTCCTTCTCTATCCCTATTAATGAGGCTATGCATGTGGTAGAGCAACTCAAGGCAACAGGTAAGGTTGAACGTGGGCGTATTGGTGTAATGATTAGTGAGGTGAAAAAAGAGGTTGCCGATGCCTTGGGACTCAAAGAGGATAAAGGGGCATTAGTCAGTAACATTGAACCCAAGAGCCCAGCAGAAAAAGCAGGCATAAAATCGGGTGATGTTATCCTTAGTTTTGCCAATCGTCCTGTGAATAAATGGAGTGATTTACCTCGTCTTGTAGGCTTAACTAAACCAGGCACCACAACCGATATTGAGGTATGGCGTCGTGGTAAGTTAGTTAAACTTAAGATTACACTAGATAGTACTAAAGATGACAAGAGCACAGCTTCTAAAGCAGATAGTAGTGATGATGCAACAGCAGACACTTCAACAGTAGACCGTATTGGTTTATCGGTCAAATCTTTAGATGATGAAACAAAGGATAAAATCCGAGTATCTAACGGTGTTGTAATTAACGAAGTTGAGGGTGATGCAGCCGATATGGGAATTCAGAAGGGTGATGTATTGGTAGCAATTAATGATCAAGACATTACTTCAGTTTCTCAATACAAAGAGATTATTAAGAAACTTCCCAAGGATAAGGCAGCTGCTCTTTTAATCCGTCGTGAAAATTTAGCGCAGTGGGTGACAGTAACTCCCTCAAAATAAGTTACAATAGCACCTATTTGTCATAAAATAGTAGTAGGCTGGTAGTTTCTTGTGCGTTGATGATACGTGCAAAGGCTATCAGCCTATCGGTGTCTTATTTGATTTTATTTTTTCGATGCAACATATACGTAACTTTTCTATCATTGCACATATTGACCATGGTAAATCAACCCTGGCAGACCGTTTAATCCAGCGCACAGGAGGCTTAGCTGATCGAGAAATGTCAGCACAGGTACTGGATTCTATGGATATTGAGCGCGAGCGTGGCATTACTATTAAGGCGCAGACGGCGGCCCTTCAATACAAAGCACAAGATGGTAAAACTTATAACCTTAACATTATTGATACCCCTGGGCACGTAGACTTTTCCTATGAGGTCAGCCGTTCCTTGTCAGCCTGCGAGGGTGCTTTATTGGTGGTTGATGCAAGCCAAGGGGTGGAAGCTCAAACAGTGGCTAACTGCTACACAGCGATTGACCTTGGGGTAGAGGTTATCCCAGTGCTTAATAAAATGGATTTGCCTTCTGCTGAACCAGAGCAAGCACGGGCAGAGATTGAGGATGTAATTGGTATTGATGCATCTGATGCTGTGCTTGCTAGTGCAAAGACAGGCATGGGAATTGATGAAATTTTAGAGACTATTGTTAAAAAAGTTCCTCCTCCATCAGGAGATCCTAATAAACCTCTACAAGCCTTGATTATCGACTCTTGGTTTGATAATTATGTGGGGGTGGTGATGTTGGTGCGTATTGTCAATGGTACTCTTAAGCTGAAAGATAAAATCAGCTTTATGGCAACTGGGCATTCGCACTTAGTAGAACAATTAGGTGTGTTTACCCCTAAATCAGCTCCTCGTCAGCAGTTATCCGCAGGTGAGGTGGGGTTTGTTATTACAGGCATCAAGGAGCTTGCTCATGCTAAAGTGGGCGATACCATTACTCATGCTCAAGCCCCAGCAGATGCACCATTGCCAGGCTTTAAAGAGGTTAAACCACAGGTATTTGCTGGTTTATATCCGGTTGAGAGCAGTGAGTATGACCAGCTACGTGATTCACTTGAAAAACTCAAGCTGAATGATGCTGCCTTGATGTTTGAGCCTGAAGTATCTCAAGCATTAGGATTTGGATTCCGTTGTGGTTTCTTGGGTTTATTACATATGGAAATCGTGCAAGAGCGTTTGGAGCGCGAATTCGATATGGACCTTATTACGACTGCCCCATCAGTAGTGTATGAGGTAGAAAAGAACAATGGTGAGATTTTAATGATTGATAGTCCTTCGCGTATGCCAGATGTGGGGACGATTCGTGATATTCGTGAGCCTATTGTTAATGTTACGCTGTTTATGCCACAAGACTACGTGGGTCCTGTGATGACGCTTTGTAATAACAAACGTGGTATTCAGAAGAATATGAGTTATCATGGACGTCAAGTACACCTGACTTACGAGTTGCCACTAGCAGAAATTGTATTAGACTTCTTTGATAAGCTAAAATCAGTATCGCGTGGTTATGCGTCTATGGACTATGAGTTCCTAGAGTATCGTAGTTCTGATGTAGTGAGGGTAGATTTATTGATTAATGGTGACAAGGTAGATGCCCTTTCGATGATTGTTCATCGTTCTGTTGCTCGTCACCGTGGTCGTGAAGTGGTAAGCAAAATGCGTGGTTTAATTCCGCGCCAGATGTATGATGTAGCCGTGCAAGCAGCCATTGGTGCAGAGATTATTGCTCGTGAAAATGTCAAAGCATTGCGTAAGAATGTGTTGGCTAAATGTTATGGTGGGGATATTACACGTAAACGTAAGCTCCTTGAAAAGCAAAAAGCAGGTAAGAAACGCATGAAACAAGTAGGTAGCGTTGAGATTCCTCAAGAGGCATTTTTGGCGATTCTACAAGTGGAAGATAAATAGAGGTCTAAACATGAACTTTGCGGTGATATTTTTTGTATTATTGGTTGTCACTTGGGCGATTAAGTTGCTAGATAAATGGGTGTTGAAACCTCGTCGTATCGCTACTTATGGAGCAGAGCATGCTGAAGAGTATCGATCTAAAATTGTGACTTATGCGATAGAATTTTTCCCTGTGATTTTATTTATTTTTATTCTGCGTTCTTTTGTGGTGGAGCCATTTCGTATTCCTTCGGGATCAATGTTACCTACTCTTGAAAATGGCGATATGATTGCGGTGAATAAGTTTTCTTATGGCATTCGCCTGCCTATCATTAATCAAAAAATTATCCCTTTGGGGAATCCTCAACGTGGAGATGTAGTGGTGTTTCGCTATCCCGTTGATCCTGATACTGACTACATTAAACGTATTGTGGGGGTTCCTGGTGATGTAGTGCGTTTTGAAAATAAGCGGTTATCTATTAATGGTCAAGAATTGCCTCTTAAAGAAATAGGCCCCTATGTTAACCCTAGTCAGCAACCTGGGTCTCCTATGCGTTTTGAAGAAACTATGGGAGATGTAAAACATGATATTTTACTTATGCCTATGTTGGGTCAGATTCGTCCTATTGTAGATTTTCCTCATATGGATAATTGCCAATATTTAAGTGGTGATTCAGGTGTCACGACAGGTGTTGAGTGTAAGGTGCCTGAAGGGTATTACTTTGCTATGGGTGACAACCGTGATAATAGCCAAGATAGTCGCTATTGGGGGTTTGTACCCGACCAGAATATTGTCGGTAAAGCCTTTATGGTATGGATGAATTTTGGTGAACTCGGTCGTATAGGAACGATGATTAAATAATGAATTACCAACAACTTCAAGAACGGTTAGGCTACCGCTTTCAAAACCCTGATTTACTTGTGCGTGCATTGACACATCGCAGTTATAGTACTCGTCACAATGAACGCCTAGAATTTCTAGGCGACTCTATTCTTAACTTCTCCGTGGCCTCTTTGTTGTTTAAGATGCTACGAGAGCAGGATGAGGGGGATTTATCGCGAATCCGTTCTAGTCTTGTGAACCAACAGACTTTAGCAGATTTAGCCCATCAATTAGATATTTCTGATGTGTTATTGCTGGGTGAGGGAGAGTTGAAGAGCGGAGGTTTTCGTCGCCCCTCTATTTTGGCAGATGCCATGGAAGCAATTTTTGGGGCAATTTATCTAGATAGTGGTGTCGTGGAGCAGTCTCAGCGCGTTATTGAGGGCTTGTATGCACCATTATTAGAAGATGTAGATTTTTCTACTTTGGGTAAAGATGCTAAGACGTTATTACAAGAGATGCTACAGGCACGCAAACTGCATTTGCCAATCTATACTGTGTTGGCGACGACGGGAGCTGCACATGATCAGCAATTTGAAGTGGAGTGTAGTGTACCAGCACTGAATTTGTCTGCTACTGCAGTAGGGGCGAGTCGCCGTGCGGCAGAACAAGTGGCAGCGAAGATTGTGATTGAGCAATTAAAACAAGTTTCTCCTCACAAAAAAGGGGCGAAACCCAAACGTGTTGTAACGCAACTGACTTTACCAGTAGCAGTAGAACAAGAAACTCGCTCATAGACTTACTGACTTGGTTGTATTGTGTGATATGACCTGCTTGGGTGAGTTTAGATAGGTAAGTGTAGGGGATGTGATACCTATCAATTTTTAATGTGAGAAAAGATGACGGATATAAAGAATACTGAAGTACAAAATACAAGGGATATGTCTGCAGGATTTAAAACGGGCTTTATCGCCGTAGTGGGACGTCCTAATGTTGGTAAATCGACATTGATGAATGCGTTGGTAGGGGGCAAGGTTTCTATTGTTTCCCGTAAAGCACAGACAACACGTCATCGCATCCATGGGGTATTGACGCAGGATAATCATCAGTACATCTTTGTAGATACCCCTGGTTTTCAGACACGCCATGGCGGAGCGATGAACCGCATGATGAATCGTGTTGTGACACAAACGCTAGCAGACGTGGATGTAGTTGTGCATGTGGTAGAGGCAGGCAAATGGAGTGCAGGTGATGAGAATGTAGTACCGCTTTTGCCTACTGCCAAAAAATGTATTTTAGTGATTAGCAAGGTAGATTTACTCAAAAATAAAAATGATATGTTTGCCTTTACAACTAAGATTCTTTCAAAGTTCCCTTATGATGCGATTGTGCCATTAAGTGCGGTAAAAGGAATACAGCTAGACATTTTATTAAAAGAAATTGCTCATCGTTTACCAGAGGGCGAACCCCTGTTTGATGAGGAAGCCATGACTGATCGTTCTGTACGATTTATCGCAGCAGAGTTGATTCGTGAGAAAATTTTCCGCTTGGTTGGTGATGAATTGCCTTATTCTAGTACCGTTCAGATTGAAAAATGGGACGAAGCCGAAGAGGGGGTGCATATTAATGCTTGTGTGGTAGTAGATAAAGAGGGGCATAAGCCTATCTTATTAGGTGCCAAAGGGGTACATATGAAGCGTATTGCCACAGAAGCACGACAGGACATTAAAGAGATGTTGGGTAAGCCTGTTTTTCTAGAAATTTATATCAAGGTACGCAAGGGGTGGTCTGATAAAGAGGCTGCTTTGCGTGAATTGGGTTATGAGGGTTAAAACCAACACTTTTTTCGATAGTGATTTCTGTTGCCTCATAAAAATTATCTGCTGTTTAAAAAGAGTGATGAACTGAGGAAACGAGATGGCTAAAACAATCAAAGTATCAGAAACCTCGGCTTTTCTACTTCAAGCCAAGGCTTGGAGTGAAACCTCTTCTATTGTGACCCTATTTGCACGTGATTATGGACTGATTGCGGGTATAGCAAAAGGAGCCAAACGACCTTATTCAGTCTTGCGACCGATTCTTTCGCATTTTCAACCCTTATCTATTTCTTGGAGTGGTCAAGCAGAAGTTAAAACAATCACTCATGCTGAGTTTGAGGGGTTCTTAGCCTTGCCTTCGCGGTGTCTAATGTCGGCCTGGTATATGAACGAACTTATCCTGCGTAGTTTAGCCAAAGAGGATGCTCACCCTGTTATTTTTGATGAGTATGCTTTTGCATTAGATAGTCTTTGTTCAGGCATTAATGAACGTAGTGTATTACGTCGTTTTGAATGGCATTTACTGCGAGAAAACGGCTATGGTGTCGATGAGCCTACACCAGATTTTCATGATTTGAGCAAAGAGCCTCAACTAAGGCAGATGTTAAGGATGCGTATAGAAGAACATATCTCACAACGTCAACTTAATACTCGTAAGGTGATGAACTCACTAGTATAAAAAAGGCTTTCTGATGATAACAGAAAGCCATAAAGTGATAGTAAAGCTTTAAGGAATGAAAAAAAGCTACTTATCAAGGAGTACTTGGTATATTTAAACCAACAGTGCTAAAAGGCATATTGGGTGCATAGAAATACATGATTATTTCAGTGTCAAAATCCATTCAGCAAGTGTTTTAGCTTCATCATCTGTCACAGGGTTAGGTGCCATAGGGATGGGACCCCATTGACCAGTACTACCATCTTTAATGCTTTTTACAATGGTAGCCACTGCGTCTGTCTTGCCTGCATATTTGGCAGCCACCTCTCGCAGAGCAGGGCCAAGCACCTTATTGTCCACGCTATGACAGCCGACACAGGCTTTGGAGTTGAAAAGTTCAGGAACTTCTGTAGCACAGGCAGCAGAAGCAGCAAAGACTGCTGCCACAACAAGTGAAGTAGGGATGAGTTTCATAACATTTCCTCTTTCAATAGGTATAAGTAATAGGTAATGGGTTGTTGATAACAATCCCCATCGCTAGATAGGCATTAATGTAGCATGAGGGTATCAGAAGTTGAATTGATAAATCTCAATAAAACTTGACTAAATTACTATCTTTTAAGAAGTGTTGTTTTATCATGCTTATTTGAGGGGGCTAAACGGTCAAACTACTTTATTTATTTGATTTTATGTAGAAATTAGTCTAAAATAGATAGCTTCTTGCTCGACCATTAGTGATGGTGGCGGGCTTTTCATCCATAAGGAGTTAATCTATGCGTCACTACGAAGTAGTGTTTATTGTGCATCCTGATCAAAGCGAACAGGTACCTGCAATGACAGAGCGTTATCAATCTATGGTAACCTCTAATGGTGGTAAAATCCATCGTTCAGAAGACTGGGGTCGTCGTCAACTGGCTTACCCAATCCAAAAACTTGTGAAAGCACACTATGTTTGCCTAAACATCGAGTGCGACCAAGCTACACTAGACGAGTTAGAACATTCTTTCCGCTACAACGATGCAGTTTTGCGTCATTTAGTTATTAAAACTAAATCTGCTCACACTAGCCCATCTATTATGATGAAATCTGTTGAGCGCGAAGAATCTCGTAAAGCAGCCGCTGCTGAAGCAGTTGAAGTGGCTGAAGAGCTAGACGAAGAATAAGTAGGGTTATATTGAACCGCATTTTTTTGCAAGTGCGTGCCCTTGAGATTAAGCCAATGCGCTTTACTCCAGCAGGCATACCGGTTCAAGAGTTGGTACTAGAGCACTGTTCCGAGGTTATTGAGGCAGGGCATACACGTAGAGTAGAGTTTATCATTGCCGCTTGTGCGATTGGACCTTTAGCAGGACAGTTGCAGCACTTACAGATAGGTGATGAGTTGGATGTAGAGGGTTTTTTAACCCCAGCACGCAAAAACTCCAGTAAGTTAGTGCTTCATATTCAGGCAGCAACTCCGCGTTAGTACCGCAATCCTTTAGAAGTAGCAATACTTTGATTAACAAGATACGGGGTTATCCCCATTAAGTTAAAAGGCAAATATCATGGCTTTCATGAAGAAAAACAAGGAAAAACGCAGCAAATTTACGCAGCAAAATCCATTGTTCAAACGTCGCAAATTCTGCCGTTTTACAGCAGCAGGCGTTGAAGAAATCGATTACAAAGATATTGACACATTACGTGACTTTATCACTGAGACTGGTAAAATCATTCCAGCTCGTTTAACAGGCACTAAAGCTAACTACCAACGTCAATTAGACACAGCGATCAAACGTGCTCGCTTCTTAGCTTTACTTCCATACACCGATAACCACAAATAAGGATTACTGTCATGCAAGTTATTCTATTAGAAAAGATCGGTAAATTAGGTGACTTGGGTGAAATCGTTAAAGTAAAAGACGGTTTTGCTCGTAACTACTTGATTCCTCAAAAGAAAGCTCGTCGTGCAACCGAACAAGCTATCGCTGAGTTTGAAACTCGTCGTGCTGAACTTGAAAAAGCTCAAGCTGAACGTTTAGCTGCTGCTCAAGCAGTTGGTGCTAAATTAAATGGTTTCCGTCTTGTTATGTCTCAAAAAGCAGGCGTTGATGGTCGTTTATTTGGTTCAGTAACTTCTATGGACATCGCTGCTGCTTTAGTTGCTGCAGGTTTTGAAACAGTAACTAAACAACAAGTTCGTCTTACTGACGGTGCATTAAAAGCTGTGGGTGAATTCCCAGTGTCTTTGCACTTACATGCTGACGTAGATGCCGATATCACTGTAGTTGTTCAAGGTGAAATGGCTTAATCAGCTACCTCATTTACTGATATACTAATGCCTTTAAGGCGTTAGATGTAAATATACAAAGCAGCCTTTACATCAAAGTTGAGGCTGCTTTTTACTTTTTATGTCATTTTCTATATGTAACTCCCTTTAGGTTTGCCTGTAGACTTTATAGATTGAGTCATATCCGTAGGAGGAATAGGGGAGTGGGTGTAGTTAAGTAATCGTAGTATTTCCAAAGAGTAATGACGAAGATGAATACAAAGTCTGATTTTTCGGCTGATGTGCCTGGTGCCGAGTCCGATGAGGATGTTTTTGGTGCAAGTGCAATGCCTGCCGCCGATGTACAGGTTGGAGTGGATCCTGTGGTAGAAGCGGGGTATACCAGTGGGCATGCTCAAGATACTGCTACTTATGAGACTCCTGTAGATTCTGTGGGTGCATTAGGGGACTTGCGGTTACCTCCTCAATCAATAGAGGCAGAGCAATCAGTACTAGGTGCTTTGTTAATTGAGAATCGTGCTTTTGATCAGATTTCAACTATTCTTTCCGAAGAAGATTTCTATCGTCATGACCATCGCCTTATTTGGCATCATATCCACCAGCTAATTAGTCTAGATCGTGAAGCTGATGTGATTACGGTGGCTGAATCTTTGCGTCTAGTGAACAAGGAAGAAGAGGTTGGTGGTTTAGCTTATCTTAATGCTCTAGCAACCAATACGGCATCTGCAGCTAATATCGTGCGGTATGCTGAGATTGTCCGTGAGCGTTCTATGCTGCGTCAGTTAGTGTCAGTGGCGGATGAGTTGACCAATATGGCATATCAGCCCAATGGTCGCCAGGCACGTCAGTTATTAGACGAGGCAGAATCTAAAATTTTTAAAATCTCCCAAGAGAATGGGGGGGTGACACAAGACTTTCATGCTATGCCTGATGTGATGATTCAGGTGATTGAGGAGTTAGAACAACTTGCTTCGCGAGAGGATGATTCCGATGTCACAGGTATTAGCACAGGGTTTATGGAATTGGATTCACGTACGGCAGGTATGCACAGCGGTCAGCTCATTATTGTGGCAGGGCGTCCAGCCATGGGTAAAACCTCTTTTGCGATGAATATTGTTGAGCATGTGGCTATTCATGAGAAATTACCTGTCGCTGTGTTTAGTATGGAGATGGATGCGGTGCAATTAGGGCATCGCTTGCTAGGTTCTGTAGGCAAGGTAAACCAACAACGTATGCGTACAGGCAAGTTATTAGACGAAGATTGGCCACGGATTACCCATGCAACCTCATTATTGCAAAACGCCAAAATTTTTATTGATGAGACACCAGCATTAACGCCTATTGACTTACGTGCTAGAGCTCGTCGCCTAAAGAGCCGAGAGGGGGAGTTGGGACTTATCGTAGTGGATTACCTGCAGTTGATGTCAGGTAATGGTCGTAATGATAATCGTACGGCGGAAATTTCCGAGATTAGTCGTTCCCTTAAGCAATTAGCGCGTGATTTGAAATGCCCAATCATTGCTTTATCACAACTGAATCGTGGTTTAGAGCAACGCACAAATAAGCGTCCTATTATGTCAGATTTACGCGAATCTGGTGCGATTGAGCAGGATGCGGACGTGATTTTATTTATCTATCGTGATGAGGTTTATAATCCTGATTCTCCAGATAAAGGGACGGCAGAGATTATTATTGGTAAACAACGTGCAGGTCCGATTGGCACAGTACGCTTAACCTTTATGGGCGAGTTTACTAAGTTTGCAAATTATACAGGTGCTGGGGCTGCTTTTGTAGGGGAGTAATCCCTAGCTGATAAATGATAAATTGGCATTTTGCCACCAAACCGATGGCATAAAAAAACACCCAAGAGTAGAGCCTCTTGGGTGTGAGAGAGATTAATAACGAGCGTCTTTAGGTTTCTTGCCATTTGGCCAGTCATTGACTTTGCCTGGAAAGTCTGGACGTGGTTGGTGAGTAAAGTATTCAGCAATATCTACCGCATCTTGGTCAGATAAACCACCTTGTCCCCATAGACCATCGTGTTTTACCCCCATAGGCATCCCTGTTTTAAGGAAAGCAGCTGCCTTGTAGGTACGTGCCATACCAGCACCAATGTTAAACGAGTGATCACCCCAAAGAGGAGGGAAAGCGATAGTGCCGGTGCTATCACGTTTGCCCTCGCCATTGATGCCATGACATACAGCACAGTTTTTCTCATAGAGTGCTTGTCCACGTACAGGGTCTGCCACTAATTTAGTATCAATAGGATAGGCATTTTTAATGGCAACTTTTTGGCCTTTAGGCACACCTTGACCCAACCATTTCATATAGGCAATCATTGCTTTCATTTCTTTGCCTTCTGGATCAATAGGTTTGCCGTTCATAGAACGTTGGAAGCAGCCATTAATACGTTGTACCAAGTTGACCTCACGACCTGCACGAGGGTTCATCATAGGGTAGGAATTGTAAGTGTTAATATAAGGAGCTGCTTCAGCCACCTTACCGCCAGAGATATGGCAACTATTACAGTTAATATCATCCCCTACATTGTCAGGCAAAAGACGTTTGGTTTCAGTCAATAGGCGAGCCCCATAGCGAATTTCTTCTGCATTGGGTTCTTTATCAATTTCCGTATCTTGCGGTACTGTATAAACACCAACCTTGACCTTTTTGCCGTCTTTCATCTCAATAATAGGGTGTTGGACGGGTTTGGCTTCGGTAAGTTTCGTGTCATCATTACAAGCAGTAAGACCTGCACCAACACCAAAACAGCTGAGAATCAATAATGAAGTGCGAATGCGTTTATTCATGGTCATCTCCTGTCAATGGTTTGCCGTCAGTGCCTAGATTAGGTGCTTTGCCATTAACAAAATGGCGGATATGAGCAACTTCTTGTGGGGTCACGGCAGGTGCTTGGTTATTCCAACTATTACGTATAAAGGTGAGTACCTCTGCGATATCCATATCGCTAAGTTGTTTGAAGCCTGGCATCACAAATGCATGGCTATCATGTGAGGTGTGTGCCATCTTGCCACCTTCTAGGGTGATTTGAATAGTGGATGATGGGTTATTAGCAGTAACTGCACTATTTTTGTTGAGTGCAGGGAAAATACGAGGCATACCGTTGCCGTCAGAGCGGTGGCAGACCATACAGTATTCGCTGTACAGTATGGCACCACGGCTAGTGTATTTACCTGCAAGTAAATCGGCAGTCGTGGTATCTTCCTTGGCTGCTAGCTTCTCGTTTTTATCTGGAGAAGGAGAGAGTGACTTAAGATAAGAAGACATGGCATTGATATCTTCAGGTGTCATGTATTGGGTGCTATGCTCTACCACATCTGCCATTGCACCAAATGCTGCGGTAATATCAGTACGCCCACTACTGAAGAACTCGTTAAGCTCTTCCACAGTCCACTTACCTAAACCGCGATCTTCACCACGAAGACTCTTGGCACGCCAGCCATCAATGACGGCACCGCTGAGATAGAGTTTACCGTCATCAGAAAGTGCTTTTTCTTGATAGGCAATGCCACGTGGTGTATGACAGGCGCCACAGTGTCCTGGACCCTCAACGAGGTATTTACCGCGATTGAGTAATTGATCGCCACTCTTGTCTGCCTCAAATGAGCGAGAGGGAGCAAATAACATTTGCCAGTAGGCTAAAGGCCAACGCCAGTTTGCTACAGGGGGGAGTGTCGAGTCAGCATTGGCTTGTTTGACAGGTTCAACACCATGCATAAAATAAGCGTACAACGCTTTCATATCCTCTTCAGGCATGATAGTGTATGAGGGATACGGCATGGCAGGATAAAGCGGTGTGCCATCTGCACGAACGCCATGTTGTACGGCATTTTTAAAATCAGCAAAGCTATAATTACCAATACCTGTTTCTTTATCAGGTGTAATATTGGTGCTGTAGATTGCTCCTAATGGAGTCTGCATAGATAAGCCCCCGGCCATTGCTTTACCGCCGGGAGCGGTATGACAGGCGTAGCAGTCAGCAGTGCGGGCGACATACTCGCCTTGTTTAATCAAGTCAGCTTGATTTGTGCTATCTAGGGTGATGGTGCTATTACTTGAGTCTACTCGGCTGTTCGTAACGACCTTTGCTCCTCCGTAAGCCAGCCCAAAAAGGACTACCACGGCTATAGCGGTTTTTGTGAACGTCTTCATAAATAACCTCTCTTTGGGAATGGTTTTCTATTACTTATAGTAACATACTTATTACTTTTAGATATGAAAATCCCAATTATTTACTCGGACTTGATACTTCTGTAAAATTTTTAAAGGCTTTTGCAAGCTTGTTTTTTATAGGTACTGATATTGTCATACTTTGGACTCCTTGCTGTCCAAATTTTCCGTACCAGTACAAAAAGGTAGAAAATAAAAAAGCCCAATCACAATGGATAGGGCTCAACAATACGGATGCTTTAAATTGGTTGCGAGGGCAGGATTTGAACCTACGACCTTCGGGTTATGAGCCCGACGAGCTACCAGACTGCTCCACCTCGCGTCAGAAAAAATAATTATAATACTAATGTTATAATAATGCAAGTACCTACAAAACCTTTTTATGGTTGGAATCACAAATGATGGACGAATTACTCTTAAAAAAAATCTTAGAAACGACGCTATTATGTGCACATGAACCTATGAAGGTCGGTGAATTGTCAAAGCTTTTTAGCGAGACAGATGATGTGACTTCTGATGCAATAAAACAACAATTAGCAAATTTACAGAGCGAATGGAGCGAGAAAGGGTTAGAATTAACGGAACTTGCGGGTGGGTGGCGTTTTCAAAGTCGCCCAGAGATGCAAAAATATCTTGAGCGCTTAAATCCTGAAAAGCCTCCTAAGTACTCTCGTGCAGTGATGGAGACGCTTGCGATTATTGCGTGGCGGCAACCAGTAACACGTGGTGATATTGAGGATATTCGTGGGGTGTCTGTGTCTTCTCAAATTATCAAAACGCTAGAAGACAGAGATTGGATTGAGGTAATCGGCCATAGAGAGGGGCCAGGTCGTCCAGCATTGTTTGGCACTACTAAGCATTTTCTTAATGATATGGGGCTTAAGTCTTTAGCAGAGTTGCCTGCCATTGAGACGGATGCAGAATTACTAGCCTCCAATGATGCAGAATTGGCACAGTTGTTTCAAGAGCAATCAGCACAGCTAAAGTTGCCTCATGAACAAACAGAAAATGTCCTTGTGAAGTCCGATGAATCCTCAGAAAAGGAACAAGATGTTGTATCTACTACGGCAGTTGAGACTATATCTGCTGAAGTGGTTGATGTCGCTTCAAATGGGGAGTCTGCTTCTGGTATAGCAGAGGAAGCAGTTTCTGATGAGGTGGCAGATACAAATGCCAATTTAGAGGACCAAGAAGTGCGCAAGTAGGGGATTGCAGAGTAAGTTAATCGTAGATACTACTACATCACTTGATGAGTAGTGTGTGAATATTAATTAGCCATCGTTCTTGGCACAAAGGCTATACAGACCATGATGAACGAGAATTCAGAAAATTCAGATTATTTAGGACAAACACCAGTTCAAGAGGCTCCCAAGCGAGGTAGAAAGTTGCGCACTCCGTTTCGTCGACGTCGTGCTGATGCTGTAGATAGAACAACGACAGTTGACAAGAATGAGACTGCGACTGAAGGGGGTTCTGTGCTACCTCAACGGCGTACGCGTAAAAAAGTGCAAGAGGTATTGCCCCCTAGTATTGAAAATAACGAGGGTGTTGATGCGGCGGTGCCAGCTAAGCGTCGTACACGCAAAAAAGTGACAGAGAATGATGTATCCTCTCCAGTAGAAGAGGCGGTGCTAGCTGATGCCACTCCTGTTAAAAAACGTGTGCGTCGAAAGACGGAGGGTAGGTCAACAGTAACTCAAGCGATGGATGAGGGCTTGCTTGATGATGTTTCTTTGGTAGACGATGCTGAGTTGTCCGAGCAAGAGCAGAAACAAGTATTTTCTTATCTTGATAAGCAAAATGACAAACTTGAAAAACGTTTGGGTAAGTATTTGAGTTCAGATACTATCCGTCCCAAGCTGCACAAAGTCTTGGCTGATGCAGGTGTTGGTTCTCGCAGAGATATGGAAGAATTGATTCTGCAAGGGCGTGTTTCTGTTAATGGCGAGCCTGCGCATATTGGGCAGCGAGTTGGCATCAGCGATGTGGTGCGAGTGAATGGGCGTCTCGTGGCTCGTCCTAAGGCAGACCGTCCTCCGCGGGTTATTCTATACCATAAACCTGCGGGTGAAATTGTGACTATGGATGATCCAGAAAATCGAGCTACGGTTTTTGCTCGTTTACCCAAGATGCGTACTGGTAAATGGGTGTCTGTTGGTCGTCTAGATTTAAATACCGAGGGTCTGCTCATCTTTACTACATCAGGTGATTTGGCAAACCGTTTAATGCATCCACGTTATGGTAGCGAGCGCGAATATGCAGTGCGGGTGTTGGGTGAAATGACTGAAGAACAACGCCAGCAACTCCTTCAAGGGGTAATGCTTGATGATGGCATGGCAGCATTTGGCTGTCTGGATTATATTGGTGGCGAAGGAAGTAACCGCTGGTATCGTGTAACTATCCAGGAAGGGCGTAATCGTGAAGTGCGTCGTATGTTTGAAGCAGTAGGATTGCTAGTTAGTCGTTTGATTCGCTCTCGCTTTGGGGATATTTCTTTACCCCGTAACTTACGTCGTGGACGTTGGGAAGAATTGGATTCTGACTTGGTATTGGCACTTATGGAGCGTTTGGGTTTAATCAAGGCAGCGCCATCAGAGGAGCCAAAGACAAGAGGGCGTCGTCGTTCTTCTTCTCGTCAACCTGCAAACATTTCACATGACAATGCGATGCCTCCAGGGTTTGAGAATGCGGTAGATGTAATAGCGGACTTTAGTATCCATTCCTTGGCAGCAGGGCGTGCAGATAAACCTACTAAAACTAGAGGTAAGTCTTCAGGAAGAGCGACTCGTGAAGTAAAGTCTACTACACGTACTCCTCGCTCTGTGGCAGCTCGTACTGCTCGTAAATCAGTGAAGGGGCGTGATGATAGGCAGCCTCGTGGCATGAAGGCGCATGAATCGCAACTGGGTGTGTTAACGGGGCGTTCACGTAAATCTCGCTAATTACTAGATGTGGCAAAGATTAATTGCTCATGCATGTACTGATGGTGTGAGATGTTTTTTTGAGGCTAATCTTCTGCTTCACAGTGGATAAACAAAATGTAGGGATAATTGTTGTTTTAGGTGTAAAAGACGAGAGTAGTTTCGCCAATTTCTTGATACTTAAGCAATTTTCTGCTATACTTAGCGAGTTATCCCATACATGGTATGGCACTTTTAATGATGGAATTGTGGTTAATCATGCGTTTTGTGGTTTTACCAGTGCATGGATAAGATTAACCCCAGTTTTTAAAATAGTGGGCTTCTTTAGCCCATTTTTTTTTAATGTTTTTATGTCTGATTTATATATATTAACTCAACAGGCGATAGCGGGGCTTGATGTAGAGCTTGTCGATGTAGAGCGAGCTGCATTGGGTTTATTGCGCGTGACAATTGATAAAGTCGGTGGTGTCAATATCGAAGATTGTGAGCAGGTGTCACGCTTGCTATCGCGTGTGTACGAGGTCGAGAATATCGACTACAAACGATTAGAGGTGGGTTCTCCTGGTGTGGATCGCCCCTTGCGTACTCTAGCAGATTTTTTGCGTTTTGCTGGAGAGCGCGTTGAAGTTAAATTGCGTACACCTATTGATAACCGCAAGGTATTCAGCGGTGTTTTATCCCTTAAAGAAGGGCAGGATAAGGTTTTCTGCCTAACGTTCGATGTTAAAAAGAACGAGTCTCAAGTGATTGAATTTGCCTATGAGGATGTAGACAAAGCTAAACTTGATCCCGTTTTGGATTTCAAAGGTAAAAAGAAATGAGTCGTGAAATTCTCCATTTTGTTGATGCACTTGCACACGAAAAAAATGTACCAGCAGAAGTGGTGTTTAGTGCCTTAGAGGGTGCTTTAGCATCGGCGATGAAAAAGCGTTTTAAAGAAGATGCTGATATTATCGTAAAGATTAATCGCCAAACAGGTGAGCATAGTGGTAAGCGTCGTTGGTTAGTGGTGCCTGATGAGGCAGGTTTACAAGAGCCAGAACGTCAAGAGTTGCTTTCAGATGCACGTGATGTGAATCCTGATGTGCAGGTGGGTGAATATATCGAACAAGATCTTGAGATTGAGGATTTTGGACGTATTGGTGCTCAGGTCGCCAAGCAAGCCATCTTGCAACGTATCCGTGATGCAGAAAGAGAGCAACTGCTTAATGAGTTTCTTGAGCGAGGGGATTCTATCGTGTCAGGTACCATTAAGCGCATGGATAAAGGTGATGCTATTGTTGAAATTGGCAAGGTGGAAGCTCGTCTACCACGCTCAGCGATGATTCCCAAAGAAAATCTTCGTACTGGAGACCGTGTACGTGCATGGGTGGCGGATGTGAACCATAATCTTCGTGGTCAACAAGTGATTCTTTCTCGTACTGCACCAGAATTCATCAAAGCATTATTTGAATACGAAGTTCCAGAGATTGAACAAGGCTTGCTAGAGATTAAAGCAGCGGCTCGAGATCCTGGTATCCGTGCCAAGATTGCGGTAGTTGCTTATGACAAGCGTATTGACCCTATCGGAACCTGCGTGGGTATGCGTGGTTCACGTGTCAGTGCAGTTCGCAATGAACTAGCTGGAGAGCAAGTGGATATCGTACTTTGGTCTGATGTGCCAGCAGAATTTGTGATTGCAGCATTAGCACCAGCACAAGTAGAGTCTATTGTGGTCGAGGAAGACAAGAAAACAATGGATGTTGTTGTTGATGAAGAAAACCTTGCGAAAGCTATTGGTAGTCGAGGTCAAAATGTACGCCTTGCGACTGAATTGACTGGCTGGACTATCAATATTATGACTGCAGAAGAGAGCCAACATCGCAAAGATGAAGAAAACGCTCAATTACTTCAACTTTTTGAAGAAAAATTGGATGTGGATTCAGAAGTGGCAGCAGTACTTATCGAAGAGGGCTTTAGTGGTCTTGAAGAGGTGGCATATGTGCCTGAACAAGAGCTTCTTGATATTGATGGCTTCGATGAGGAGTTAGTAGCTGAACTACGTAGTCGAGCACGTGCGGCTCTATTAACCGAGGCGATTGCTCGTGAAGAGGCTGTTGGTCAAGCGCAAGACCTTGTAGGCTTAGAAGGGCTTGATGCCGATAAGATTACTAAACTTGTTCAGGCTGACGTTAAGACAAGAGATGATTTGGCAGAATTAGCGAGTGATGAGTTAGCTGAAATCTTGGGTATTTCAGAAGACGATGCTGGTCAAATTATTCTTAAGGCACGTGCTCATTGGTTTGAGTAATGAGAGCGTCCATTTATTGATAAATTATTTTAGTTGTTAGAAGAGAACCGAATGTCAAATACCACTGTTTCACAGTTTGCTGAAGAAATTAAACAACCCGTTGAAGACTTGCTGACTCAATTACGTCTAGCTGGCTCTGCGATTAAATCAGCAGATGATGTTGTGACGGAAGAGGATAAAGCAAAATTGCTTAAACTGCTTAAACAAGAACATGGTGCCAAGGAAAAACGTAAGATTACCCTGACACGTAAAAAAGTCTCTGAAATTCGTCAAGCCGATGGTTCTAAAGTACGAGTAGAAGAGCGTAAAAAGCGTGTAGTTGTGTCACCTGAATTGGTGAAAGCAGAGATGAAAAAAGCACAAGCTGCGGCAGCAGTGGCTAAGACAGAGGCATCAACTCAAGCGAAATCTGAGGTGAGTGCGTCTGAGACAGAGTCGGCTCCTAAGGCTGAACCACAAGTGGCAGCCAAACCTCAGGCTGTTGTGCAACCACAAGCCAAGGTAGAGCCTGTTGTACAAGAGCCTCAGCCCAAGGTTGAGGATTCTCAAGCTGTCCAAACAGCACCAACAGTAGCTCCAGAGGTTTCGACCCCGGCACCTACTCCTAAAATTGAGGAGGCGACTAAGGTTGAAGAGGTCTCTAAACCAGTTTCCAATAAAGAAGAGGTCAAGGTAGCGGAAAAAGTAGCCGCTAAAGTGGAAAATGTTGCCAAAGCTGAGTCAACAGAAGCGGTTAAGACTACCCCTGCTGAAACAGTGAAACCTGCGGTTAAGCCTGCTCCAAAAACTGAATCTGCTAAAAAAGCAGATAAAGCTGAGCGTGAAGATGCACGCAAAAAAGCAGAAAGTGAAGCAGCAGAGATTCGTGATTTATTACGTAAGCCAGCTAAAACCGTTAAGGCTCCTAAAGGTAATAAAAATATTGTCATGGATGATGGCGATGAGGTGGTACCTAAGAAGTCAGGTAAGAAAGAGGCGAAATCTTCTGGTAAGAAAGGTGGTGAATCAGAAAAAAACTGGAATGATGGTGGTTTGCGTAATGCCAAGAAATCTTCTAACAATGATAAGCGTAACAGTCTAAAAGATGATGAGGACGGATGGCGTGCTGGAGGTTCTCGTAATAAACACAAGAACAAGCAACAAGATCAACGTCACCATCAACCACAAGTTGTTGAATTTATTGCACGTGAAATTCACGTGCCAGAGACTATTACTGTGGCCGAGTTGGCACATAAGATGTCAGTAAAAGCTGCTGAAGTTATTAAAAAACTTATGATGCTGGGTCAAATGGTGACAATTAACCAGCCACTTGATCAAGACACTGCGATGATTGTCGTAGAAGAGTTTGGGCATACTGCAGTTCAAGCTAAATTAGACGACCCAGAGGCATTCTTGGAAGAAGGAGCCGAGGTTCGCGAGGTAGAACTCTTGCCGCGTCCTCCAGTAGTAACTGTGATGGGTCACGTAGACCATGGTAAGACTTCTTTACTTGACTATATTCGTCGTACAAAAGTAGCTTCTGGTGAGGCTGGTGGTATTACGCAGCACATTGGTGCATATCGTGTGAAGACTGATGGCGGTATTGTGACTTTCCTTGATACTCCAGGGCATGAGGCGTTTACAGCGATGCGTGCACGTGGGGCACAAGCGACTGATATTGTGATTCTTGTAGTTGCTGCGGATGATGGCGTGATGCCACAAACCAAAGAAGCGATTCGCCATGCTAAGGCGGCAGGTGTTCCTATCGTTGTAGCCATCAACAAAATTGATAAACCTGAAGCTAACCCAGAGCGTGTGAAACAAGAGCTTGTTGCTGAGGAGGTTGTTCCTGAGGAATATGGCGGTGATTCTCCATTTATTCCTGTGTCAGCTAAGACTGGTCAGGGTATTGATGAGTTACTTGAAAACGTACTTCTCCAAGCTGAAATTCTTGAGCTTAAAGCACCTGTTGATGCTCCTGCCAAGGGGCTAGTCATTGAAGCCCGATTGGATAAAGGTCGTGGTTCAGTGGCGACAGTGCTTGTGCAATCAGGTACATTAAAACGTGGGGATGCAGTACTAGCAGGCTCTACATTTGGTCGTGTCCGTGCAATGTTGGACGAACATGGTAAGAGTGTAGAAACAGCGGGTCCTTCTTATCCTGTAGAGATTCAGGGTCTTACAGATGTACCAGCAGCAGGTGATGAAGTACAGGTATTATTAGATGAGCGTAAAGCACGTGAAATTGCGATGTTCCGTCAAGCAAAAGCACGTGATGCCGAGTTGGCACGTCGTCATGCACAGACCCTCGAAAATATGTTCCAAAATACCGAAGGTCAAAAGACCCTATCGCTTATTATCAAAACGGATGTACAAGGTTCTCAAGAGGCCTTGGCACAATCGTTGCTTAAATTATCAGGTGATGAAGTACGCGTGCAAGTGGTTTATGCTGCCGTAGGTGGTATCTCTGAAAGTGATGTGAACTTGGCAATTGCCTCACAAGCAGTAATTATTGGCTTTAATGTTCGTGCTGACCAAAACGCCAAGAAACTTGCCGAGAATAGTGGTGTGGATATTCGTTACTACAACATTATTTATGATGCAGTGGATGATGTAAAAGCAGCGATGTCTGGTATGCTTGCTCCAGAAAAACGTGAGGAAATCATCGGTATGGTGGAAGTACGCGAGGTTTATCGTATTTCTCGTGTGGGTACTGTTGCAGGTTGTATGGTCACTGAAGGTATGGTTCGCCGTGACTCACAAGTTCGTCAACTACGTAACAATGTGGTGATTTGGACGGGAGCATTAGATTCATTAAAACGCTTCAAAGATGATGTCAAAGAGGTGAAAGCTGGCTTTGATTGTGGTATTTCTCTTCGTGGTAATAACGAAATTGAAATCGGTGACCAATTTGAAGTCTTTGAAATTCGTGAGATTGCCCGTACTTTATAAACAAAATAGAACAAGGTGTTTCTCGAAATACATGTGAATGCTAGACTTACAGTGGAGTGAAAGTCTGAATGATTACTGCATCAAGTGTATGGCAAGTAGAAACACCAATAGCAAATATATGAGTCGTCATAAGAGTAAAGCACCGGCAAGTCGTAATGTGCGTCTTGCTGAACAAATTCAAAAAGATTTAGCTCAGCTTATTCAGCGAGAGTTGGGTACGCGTGCTGGCTTGATTACCCTGACAGGTGTTGAGTTAAGTCCAGATTACGCACATGCAAAAGTATTTTTTACTGTACTTGGGGCTGAGCCTGCTGAGGCACAAGCAGCACTCAATGAGAAAGCAGGCTATTTGCATTCCTTGTTGTTTAAGTTATTACATATCCATACTGTGCCAACTTTGCATTTTCACCATGATGATCAATTAGCTCACGGTATAGAGATGTCGCGTTTAATTGACCGTGCTAATCGTCCTGAGGATTTCCCTGACGAGGCAACTTCCACAGAGTTTGTGCCTCCTAGAATTCGAGGTCAAGAGAGTTAATATCTCTTGCTGAATGTTTGCCAAACGTCACAAGGAATACATAAATGGGACGCAGAAAAGGTCTGGATATTGATGGAGTGTTGTTGCTAGATAAACCTGATGGTATGTCAAGTAACCATGCACTCCAAAAAGCACGTCGTAAGCTGGATGCTAGGAAAGCTGGGCATACAGGGACTCTGGACCCTTTTGCTACGGGATTGCTAGTTTGTTGTTTTGGAAAAACGACCAAAATCTGCGGTGCTATGCTGAATGTGGATAAATCTTATCGTGCCACATTAACTCTTGGTAGAGAGACAGATTCCGGTGATTTGACTGGTGAAGTAGTACAGCAAGCATTAGAGTTTAAGGGTATTACTGAAGAGCAGTTAGCTACTGTATTACCTCGTTTTGTGGGGGAGATTGAACAAATCCCTCCGATGTATTCAGCATTGAAACGCGATGGCAAGCCTTTGTATGAGTATGCTCGTCAAGGGATTGAGTTAGAGCGAGAAGCTCGCCGAGTCACAATTTATGATATTTTAGTGGTGTCATTTACACCTACTGAAGTAGTATTAGATGTTTTTTGTAGCAAGGGGACGTATATTCGTACCCTTGCTCAGGATATAGGACGTGCGTTAGGGTGTTTTGCACATTTACGAGCATTACGTCGTACGTCTGTTGGTCCATTTAAATTAACGGAAGCAATTTCTTTAGCGGATTTTCAGGCTTTAGAGAGTCCCCAAAGTGTATTGCTAAGTCTTAATGATTTACCTCCGGATTTACTGCCGGAAAAATTACGTCAAAAGGAAACACTATGAGCCGCGCGCTCCGTAACATTGCTATTATTGCTCACGTTGACCACGGTAAAACAACGTTGGTTGACCAGTTATTACGTCAATCAGGCACGTTCCGCGAGAACCAACAAGTCGCTGAACGCGTAATGGACTCTAATGATATTGAAAAAGAACGTGGTATCACCATTCTTTCTAAAAACTGTGCGGTAGAGTACGAGGGTACACACATTAATATTGTAGATACCCCAGGACATGCGGACTTCGGAGGTGAAGTGGAGCGTGTATTATCGATGGTAGATGGAGTGCTATTGTTAGTGGATTCAGTAGAAGGTCCAATGCCTCAAACACGCTTTGTGACCAAGAAAGCATTAGCTCTTGGCCTTAAACCTATTGTGGTGATTAATAAAATCGATCGTCCTGGGGCACGTCCTGACTATGTAATCAATACAACCTTTGATTTATTTGATAAATTAGGTGCTACCGAGGAACAACTGGATTTTCCTATCGTTTATGCTTCTGGTCTTAATGGTTATGCTGGGTTGACAGAGGATGTTCGTAGTGGCGATATGCGTCCTTTGTTTGATACAGTACTTAAGCATGTACCTGTGCGTAATGATAATGCCGACGGTCCATTGCAATTACAGATTATCTCATTAGACTACAACAGCTATGTTGGTAAAATCGGTGTGGGTCGTATTAACCGTGGTCGTGTACGTCCTGGACAAAATGTTGTGGTGAAATTCGGTCCTGAGGGTGAGCCTATCAATGGACGTATTAACCAAGTGTTAAAGTTTAAAGGTCTTGATCGTGAGTTGGTGGACTCAGCAGAAGCAGGTGATATTGTATTAATCAACGGTATAGATGAAATTGGTATCGGTTGTACACTTTGCGACCCCAATACACCAGAAGCTTTGCCTATGTTGAAGATTGACGAACCTACATTGACAATGAACTTTATGGTGAATACTTCACCTCTTGCTGGTCGTGAAGGTAAGTTTGTGACAAGTCGTCAGTTACGTGACCGTCTTAACCTTGAGTTGAAATCTAATGTAGCGTTACGTGTTAACGATACTGATGATGATACGGTATTTGAAGTCAACGGGCGTGGGGAATTACACCTAACTATCCTGCTTGAAAATATGCGTCGTGAAGGTTATGAGTTAGCTGTTTCTCGTCCACGAGTTGTATATAAAGAAATCGATGGCGTACGTTGTGAGCCGATGGAATTATTAACTGTGGATGTTGAGGATGACCACCAAGGGGCTGTCATGGAAGAACTCGGTCGTCGTAAGGGTGAGTTGCTCAATATGGAATCAGATGGCAAGGGTCGCACTCGTCTTGAGTATCGTATCCCTGCACGTGGTTTGATTGGTTTCTCGGGTGATTTTCTTTCTATGACACGTGGTACAGGGTTGATGAGTCATATTTTTGATGACTACGCTCCAGTACGTGAAGGAAGTATTGGTGAGCGTCGTAATGGTGTGCTAATTAGTCAAGACGATGGTAATGCAGTAGCATATGCATTATGGAAACTTCAAGACCGTGGTCGTATGTTTGTGTCACCTGGCGAGCCACTTTATGAAGGTATGATTATCGGTATTCATAGTCGCGATAACGATTTAGTTGTTAACCCTATTAAAGGTAAACAGCTAACTAATATTCGTGCCTCTGGTACTGATGAAGCAGTGCGTCTTGTACCTCCTATTAAATTGACACTAGAGTATGCGGTTGAGTTTATTGACGATGATGAGCTCGTAGAAGTAACACCTAAGAGTATCCGTCTACGTAAGCGCCATCTTTCTGAAAACGATCGCAAACGTGCTGCACGTGAGGCAGCAGTTTAGTCGTATAGTGGTAAACATGCACAGTTATCCATTTTTGATAGTGGATGGATTGAGAAACTTAAAAGGAGAGTTTTTAACTCTCCTTTTTTTGTGGTAAGTCTAGTGTGCAGCGTATTAGCAGATTATGAATAAAGTGTGCATACTAAGGTGTTGTACGCCGCAAAACAACTATTAATCCAGTGGGTTGGGCATTACTCAAGCACAACTGTAAGCCATGTAATTCTGCAATAGTCTCAATAATTGAAAATCCTAAACCGCTGCCTTGCTGAGTTTGTCCTGCAGGACGGTAGAAACGTTCACGAATACGCTTCATGTCTTCAGGGGCGATACCAGGACCTTGGTCTTGTACGGTGATGCTATTGTGACTAAGTGTTAAGGTGACGACTGACTGCTCAGGACTATAGCGAATGGCATTATCCAAGACATTACGTAGCATGGTTTGGATGAGTAGAGGGGTACCGTAAAGTGGCAGTACATCTTCTAGTGTACATTGAGTAACTAATTTCAATTTAATATGTTTTTGTCGTGCTGCAAGGTTAACGCTTTGTAGTGTCTGTGGAATAAGAGTGTTCCAATCAATGGGTTGGTTATCAGGAAGTGCCTGTAATGGATCCAGACGAGAAAGCGTGAGTAGTTGATCTACCAAGTGGCTGGCTCTATCTATACTCATATGAATATTTCTCAATCGTTGTAGTTGTTCTTCCTTGTCTTCTGTCATGGCAAGTACTTCAGCCTGTACTTTTAAGGCAGCTAAAGGGCTACGCAATTCATGGGCAGCATCAGAAGTAAAACGTCGTTCTTTTTGAATAGCCTGATCAAGGCGATTGAGCAGATGGTTAATCGCACTGACTAGAGGAACAATTTCTGCAGGAACATTTTCAGATACAGTTTTTAGACTACGCACATCACGAGCTTGAATTTCTTGAGTAACTTGTTTAAGTGGTGATAGGCCACGGCGTATACCATAAATGATGAGTAGTAATAACACAGGAATAGAGCAGAGTAGGAGTACCAACTGCACCCAAAGTGCATCAAACAACATATCAAAACGTTCGTCCAGTTTTTGACCCACAGCAACAACCCGTTCTGAGTCTACTAGATATACATATCGCCAACCGCTCAAATCCCAGAAATGATCATCATTATGAAAGCCTATTTGTTGACTAAAAGGAAATTTTTGCCCTTTTCTATCGGCAAATAGTAGCTTTCCTTGCTGGTTCCAAACGGCAAACCCTTGATTGCCTGTTTCCGCATAGCCTTCATTATGTGGCAAAATCTCTTCGATAGATTTAAAAGTTGTATAGTTTTGTACCTGAGGAGCAACATGCTTAATAGTAGAAGCGAGTTGTAGCATCTGCGAGTCTGCCATCTCATTAATTTCTTTGATAGAGGCGATACTGCTACCAATGGTAATCACTATCCATAGTGTGACTAACGCACTACTAAGGTAGGTTAATAATCGTCGTTGGATGCTGGTAGTGGCTTTCATAAGGACATTAACACCTGACTATAGATTTATACTTTGCTGCCGAGCTGGTATCCAAGACCTCTGCGCGTCACAATAAAATCTTTGCTGATTTTCTTGCGTAAATTATGAATATGCACTTCAACCGCATTACTTTCTACTTCCTGATCCCAACTGTAAAGTTTATCTTCTAACTGAGCACGACTAAAAACTTGCCGGGGTTGCAGTAAAAATAACTCAAGCAAAATATATTCTCGCTGGGTTAGTGACAACGGTTGACCATGCAAACAGGCAGTTTTCTGGTTGGTGTCTAGTGTCAACTCACCATAATGCACTAGAGGACTTGCTTTGCCCTTGCTACGACGAATAAGAGCGAGTAGACGTGCCACGACTTCATCTAGAGCGAATGGTTTACATAGGTAGTCATCAGCACCAGCATTTAATCCTGCGAGACGGTCAGGCAGGGCATCACGGGCGGTGAGTATCAACACAGGCGTATCTAACTGTTGACGTCGCCAAGAGGCAAGAACATCCATGCCATCAATATGAGGCAGCCCCAAATCTAATACTACTGCATCATACGGGGCACTATGTAGAACCTCTTGACCTAGTTTTCCATCTGTAAACCAGTCCACGGTAAATCCATGTTTTTGCAGACCATGCAACAGACCATCTCCAATTTGTTGGTCATCTTCTAGAAGTAAAATACGCATAATAATCCATGTGCTATTGCTTACCTAACCAATCATAGCAGTTCATAGTGAAGTTGGTGCAACCACAATGTAAAAACAACGAAAAGAATTTAACGGTTAATTTTAATATTCTTTATGCCACCATTACTCACAGAGACTGGGTATTAATATCGTTTATGCCATTGCTACTCACAGAGACTGGGTATTAATATTCTTTAAGTAGTTTTTACTCTGAATGAGTCTGGAGGGGTTATCAACCAGAGATGGAAAGATGTTCAGAGGCATGTGTCCCCCCAGAAATAGATTAGTGCTTAATCTTCGATTTAACTGCCTGGCCTGTTTTCATATCAAAATTAATCTCAACACGTTCTCCTTTTGCATTGGTTCCTTCAATTTCATAACAATTATCATCTATTTCAAATTTTTTAATGTGATAGCCTTCTTGTTGTAATTTTTGCTGGAACTGAATACTAGGAATACGCTCGTTTTCTGGGTAGTGAGTACACTGAGTACTTGCCAAGGCAACAGAAGAGAAAGAAGCAATAACACTAGCAAATAAGATTTGTTTGAACATAATGTTTCCTTAAAAAATTATATGGAATATATGGCACCAGAGAAAGCTGGCTTGCCATATGCGTATTAAACCAAGATAAACTTAAGTGAATCTTAAGAGATGCAAAGGAGCGTGAATATTGATGCAGATAAGAAGTAGATAAGAGAAGACAAGGTTATAGATAAGGAATGGATAAGAAGGGATGCGGCTGTTTTAAAAAAACAACAAAAAATTGTTAGAACTACATAAATGCTTGCATATAAGAAGAAAGATTGGCATAATTCTAAATCTTGATGCTTGCCTAGTAGCTCAGCGGTAGAGCAGCGGACTGTTAATCCGTTGGTCACTGGTTCGATCCCAGTCTGGGCAGCCAGAATTTTAAGCCTCTTGTGATTTTTCGCAAGAGGCTTTTGTGTTTTTACTTTGTGACTTATCAAGTCATTGGGCTATCTTAACAATAATAGTTTGTAGACAAAGTAAAGGATGAGAAACATAGCAGATGCATGGGTTTGGCATCAACAAAACCCGTATCTCAAAAGTAAAAAATGTTTTTTATCAAAGGATAAGAGAAGAGAGAGTAACGTGTTTTCTTATTTTTGATGTTAGTGTTGAACACGTTTTTGACCTTTAGTTAAAAGCATATTTTCTTGTATCAAAATTTCCGCTGTCATGGGAGATTCAGTGTACAATACAGTTTTACTGGCGTGAAGAAATATTCCATCTAACAAGTAAGCTATGAATGACGCATCCCTTTCTTTTTCTGAATGGCTATCATTGGCTGTTGCACAAGTCGAACAATGTTTGCACGAGCAGTTGCCAGCACAAAAGGAGTTGCCTCAGGTATTGCATGAGGCAATGCGTTATGCAGTTTTGGGTCCTGGCAAGCGAGTGCGTGCTGCCCTTGTTTATGCTACAGGCTTGGCTTGTTCGCACGATAATCAACTAGAACCTCAGCAGCTTAGAGCGTTGTCGCTGGCAGCTGCTGCTGTTGAAATGATTCATGCTTACTCTTTAGTGCATGATGATTTGCCTTGTATGGATGACGATGATATGCGTCGAGGTAGACCTACTTGTCATATCCAATATGGTGAGGCAATGGCGTTATTAGCAGCTGATGCGTTGCAACCACTAGCATTTCAGCAGTTAGCACAAATGCCCATTTCTTCTGCTTTAGTGACACAGGCAGTTGATGTACTGGCACAGGCTGCTGGCAGTCATGGTATGGTAGGGGGGCAGGTGATTGATGTGGCTAATGTGGGCAATTTGCTAGAGTTATCCCAGCTACAGCAGATGCACCGCATGAAGACGGGAGCTATGATTGAGGCGAGTGTAAGGTTGGGAGCGATTGCATTGGGAGCTGCTTCTGCAATACGCCAGTCGTTAGAGGATTATGCTGCTGCCATTGGTTTGGCATTCCAGGTTGTTGACGATATTTTAGATGTCACAGCGGATAGTCAAGCATTGGGCAAGACAGCCGGCAAGGATGCTCAAGCTCATAAGCCGACTTATGTGTCGTTGATGGGACTAGAACAATCGCAACAATTTGCTGAAGAATTACATCGGGCCGCACTCAAGGCATTACTACCTATCGGTGGGCAGGCTCAACGTTTAAAAGAATTGGCTGATTTTATTATTTGCCGTCACTATTAATACAAAGTTATGACATTACTATCAACTATTCAAAACCCTGCCGATATAAAGCATTTGAGTTGCACTCAGCTTCGTGCTTTAGCGGATGAGTTGCGCCAATATATTATTCATTCTGTGGCGCAAACAGGTGGGCATCTATCGTCTAATTTAGGGACAGTAGAGCTGACTGTGGCTTTGCATAAGGTATTTGACACTCCTCATGACCGTATTATTTGGGATGTTGGGCATCAGTCATATGCACATAAGATTTTGACTGGACGACGAGATCAAATGAAGTCATTGCGACAAGCAGGTGGGATTTCAGGATTTCCCAAGCGTAGCGAGTCCGAATACGATGCTTTTGGCACAGCACACTCATCCACTTCTATATCTGCTGCGTTGGGGATGGCTGTTGTTTCTCGTAATAAGAAAATCAATCGTCAACATATTGCCGTCATCGGTGATGGGGCAATGACAGCAGGCATGTCATTTGAGGCATTAAATAATGCAGGGGTGACTCCTGGCATTAATTTGCTTGTCATTCTTAATGATAACGATATGTCAATATCTCCACCAGTAGGGGCTCTTAATAAGTACCTGACACGCTTGATGTCGGGTAGTCTTGCCAAGGATGCCCATGACTTTGGCAAAGCTGTTTTAGAACAACTACCTAGCCCTGTGATGGAGATTGCCCGCAAGGTAAAAGGTCATGCCAAGGGTATGTTGGGGCCAGCAACCTTATTTGAGGAATTAGGGTTTAATTACTCCGGGCCAATTGATGGGCATGATTTGAGTGCATTAATTCCTACTTTAGAAAATCTGAAGAAACTTGGTGGGTTACAATTCTTGCACGTCATTACAAAGAAAGGGCAAGGGTACAAGTTAGCTGAAGCTGATCCTGTTTTATATCATGGTCCTGGCAAGTTTGATCCTATGGTGGGTATTCAAACTAAAAAACCAGGCAAACCAACGTTCACGCAGGTATTTGGTGAGTGGATTTGCGACCAAGCAGCAGCTGATGAGCATTTAATGGGTATCACGCCTGCTATGCGAGAGGGTAGTGGTTTAGTTGAGTTTGAGCAACGGTTTCCTACACGTTATTTTGATGTGGGTATTGCTGAGCAACATGCGGTGACATTTGGTGCTGGGATTGCTTGTGAGGGGTTTAAGCCAGTAGTGGCAATTTATTCAACTTTCTTGCAACGTGGTTATGATCAGTTAATTCATGATGTGGCATTGCAGAATTTAGACGTAACTTTTGCTCTGGATAGGGCTGGTATTGTGGGTGCGGATGGAGCAACACATGCTGGTAATTACGATATTGCTTATTTGCGTTGTATCCCCAATATGGTGGTGAGCACCCCCTCAGATGAGAATGAGTGCCGCTTATTGCTCAACACCTGTTACCAATTCAAGGGGCCTGCGAGTGTACGTTATCCTCGTGGTTCTGGAGTAGGAGCAGAGGTCGTCAAGACATTAGATACGGTGCCGCTTGGTAAAGCTGTCGTCAGACGGTATTCATCATCTGCTGTACCTCTTTCAACTCGAGCTACCTCAAGTGTTGAAAATCCACACCTTGCAGCAGATACAAATGCTGAGCGTCTAACACAACCCGTAGCTATATTAGCTTTTGGTACTTTGTTATATCCAGCATTGGCAGCGGCAGAGAAACTTGATGCTACGGTAGTGGATATGCGTTTTGTTAAACCTCTTGATGAAGAGTTAATTCTTGAATTGGCTCATACCCATCAAGCGTTTGTGACGATTGAAGAAGGTTGTATCATGGGTGGTGCGGGTAGTGCAGTGAGCGAGTTTTTAAATCAGTCGGGTATGTCTTTACCTGTGCTACAACTGGGTTTGCCTGATAATTTCATTGACCACGGTGAACAACAGTCTATTTTGGCGAGTTTGGGTTTAGATGCCACAGGAATAGAGAAAAGTATCCGTGAGTGGCAAAAATAAGTCCTCCTATTAGTAGGGGCATTTACGAAATAGTTCTTGTTTAAATTTAAAATGCCCCCATACTTACTAAAAATTTAAGATTTTGTCCGTGAGGGATAATGTTGAATCCATATCTTGCAGTATTGTAGATGGATATCGCCTCTGGAAGAAAATGCAGGTGTGTAGTTGAACTGCCATCTGCATTCGTATTTTAAACAGGTAAAGAATAATGAGTGAACCACTTGGCACTGTGATGCCAGATGTACAAAGTAGTTTTGATCCCCGTCATATCGCTATTCAGCGTGTTGGTATTCGTCGTATTAAGTCTCCACTTGTGTTGCAACAGCCTGATGGCTCATTGCAGTCAACTGTCGGTGAGTGGACCTTGACCGTATTTTTACCCGAGACGGAAAAGGGGACTCATATGTCACGTTTTGCTGCCTTATTATTTGAACATCGTCAGACCCCAATGACGATACAGCGCTTTCAGCAGCTAGCTGTGGATATGTTGCCATTATTGCATGCAGAGCAGGGCGATATTACCGTGACTTTCCCTTATTTTATGACCAAAAAAGCCCCTGTCTCCGAGGTGCCTAGTTTGATGGATTATCAGATTACTTGGATGGCAAAAGCATGGCGTGATAGTACAGAATTTACATTGACTATCCAAGTACCGGTAATGAGTTTATGCCCTTGTTCCAAAGCTATTTCAGAATATGGAGCCCATAATCAACGCTCACATATCACCGTGGAATTGGTTAGTCGCGAAGCCTTTAATATGGATGAAATTATTCGCAAGATAGAGCATCAGGGGGCAAGTGAATTATGGACATTATTAAAACGTCCTGATGAGAAGTTTGTCACTGAACATTCCTATGACAACCCCAAGTTTGTAGAGGATTTGATTCGTGATGTGGCTGCTGAGATAAAGGGCTTGCCAGGGTTATTACGTTACAAAATTGAGGCGGAAAATTTTGAATCTATCCATAATCATTCAGCTTATGCTGTGATAGAGGGAGAAGTGTAACTGATAAGTGTGTTTTCTTTGCCTTTGATAGCATGTGATATAGCTTCTAGGTGATAAAGAAAGTGACATAATTCTCCTAAATACTAGCCTTTGATAAAGAGCCTGCTATGAATAAGAAATAGCGGGTTTTTTTATGGACAAAAAATATTAGAGCAAGCATTTTTAAGGTTAGTAGTAGCCATACTTTAAAAGTAAATAAGTAATAATGATACGGTTGCCAAAAAAGCCTTGGAAATGTATACTTACTGATTAATGATATTAATTATTATTCATATTTTTATTAATAATAAAAGGGAAATTATGTTACAAAAATTACGCCTTTCTTCTGCATTAGTCGCAGGTTTATTGATGACTGGTTTATCTCATGTCTATGCTAAACCAGTAGAAATTACCGATTTAGCGGATCGCAAAGTAACGGTGGATGTACCTGCTAAAAAAGCTGTGGTGGGCTTTTATTATCAAGATTATCTTGCTATTGCTGGGACTAAAGTTCTTGATAATGTTGTGGGCTTTTCTAAAGCTGTTTGGACAGATTGGGCACCTCCTAGCTGGGCGGCTTTCAGCAAGGCGCTACCTAAATTGGAGAAGTTGGAAGATGTAGGTGAAGTAGAGGTAGGGACATTCTCTGTTGAGAAAGTACTTTCTCTACGTCCTGATGTATTAATACTGGCAAAGTGGCAATATGATGCATTGGGTTCAGACCTAGATGCATTAGAAGAAGCTAAGATTCCTGTCGTTGTATTAGATTACAACGCACAAACCGTTGATGCTCATGTTAAAACCACAAAATTGATTGGTGTACTCACAGGCAATGAAGAGCGTGCAGATGAATTGGCCAATTACTATGCTAATACTGTTAAAGAAATTCAGGATCGTGTGAAAAAAGCAAATCTTCCACAACCAAAGGTCTATGCTGAGTTTGGTAACAAAGGTCCTTCAGAGTATAGTGTTAGTTTTGGTAAGAGTATGTGGGGCTCGATGATTACTTTAGTAGGAGCAGACAATATTTCTAAGAATGCTGTGGAATATTACGGTCCTGTAAATCCTGAGTTGGTACTTGCAGCCAAACCAGATGCTATTATCATCACAGGTCGTGAGACAGAGCTTAAGAAAAACCCAGAGGCTTTGGTAATGGGCTTTAATATCCCTAAAGCAGAGGCTGAGAAACGTTTAGCAGGCTTTGCAAAACGCTCAGGTTGGTCTAGTCTTCCAGCAATTAAGAACCACCGTTTATATGGTGCTTACCATGCGAACTCTCGCACATTGTCTGATATTGCCTCTATTCAATTTGTAGCTAAAGCAGCTTACCCTGAGTTATTTAAGGATTTAAATCCTACCCAAACTTATCTTGATTTCTACAAGAAATATCTTCCTGTAGAGCCAGAAGGTACTTTTTACCTAGAAGAGGGTAAGTAATTGAATAACCCATCGGTTGTTGCCGATATTGTAAAGAACCAGCGTAGGCTTGAGCGCAAACGCTGGTTTGTATTATTGGCATTTATTATTATCAGTATTGTTGGACTGGTTTTTGATATTGTGACAGGTCCCTCTATGTTACCTGTTAAAGAAGTGATTTATGCTTTAATAGGCCATGAAACCAGTGATGCTATCAGTCGGGTTATTGTGCATGATTTGCGTTTACCTATGGCTCTGATGGCTTTGGTTGTGGGGGCTGCATTAGGTGTTGGTGGAGCAGAAATCCAAACCCTATTAAATAATCCCATGGCAAGCCCCTATACCTTGGGTTTGGCTGCAGCAGCGGGGTTGGGGGCCTCTTTGGTGATTGCTTTTGGTGGCCCAGGTGTACCACAGGAGTTTGCTGTGCCAGTAGGGGCTTTTGTCATGACAATGTTGGCGTCTGCTGTGCTGTTTACTTTTGCATCTATGCGTCGCTTTACCTCGGCTATGCTCGTGTTAGTTGGTATTGCTTTATTATTTTTGTTCCAATCTATTCTTTCGCTTATCCAATATATCGCAGCACCAGAAATTTCCCAACAAATTTTATTCTGGTTGTTTGGTAGTCTAACCAAAGCCACATGGAAGAGTTTATTTCTTACGACAGTAGTCACTGCGGTATGTATTTATTTGCTATCACGTGATGTATGGAAATTAACCGCCTTAAGATTAGGTGAGGATAGGGCCACTAGCCTAGGCATTAATTTACAGCGATTGCGTTTTAAAACTCTTGTTATTGTAGCTATGATGACGGCAACTGCAATTAGTTTTGTTGGCATTATTGGATTTATCGGTTTGGTTGCTCCCCATGTATCACGTATGTTGTTAGGAGAAGACCAACGCTTTTTCCTACCTGGTTCTATGTTGGTGGGAGCTGCTTTTCTGTCTATCGCTTCAGTACTATCAAAGGTGATTATTCCCGGAGCCCTCTTTCCTGTTGGGATTGTGACCTCGTTTGTTGGGGTGCCTTTCTTGTTTTGGATTATTTTGACGAAACGCTAGGGGAAGAAGAATGTTAGAGCTACAAAATGTCATGGTGAAACGAGGCTCTTTGATGATTGCGGATAATGCCAACATTTCCTTAGTGCCTGGCAAAACGTATACCATTCTAGGACCCAACGGAGCAGGGAAGTCCACATTGCTAAAAACCATTTTTGGTGAAGTGCCTTTCACTGGACAAATGCGTTATAAAGATCGCGTCTTTTCTCATAAACATCTTTTGCGTTGGCGTAAACCTATAGGGTATATGCCGCAGGACTCAGCGGTAGAAGCCTCTTTGACAGTAATGGAGGTGGTGTTATTAGGGCGGATTGATGCACTTAATATGCATGTGAGTGATGAGTTGTTGGAAGAAACAGCGCAGATTTTAGACTTACTGAACATTGCTCACCTTGCTCACCGAGATGTGATGCGATTAAGTGGGGGGCAGCGTCAACTAGTGATGTTTGCACAGGTGCTGCTACGTCGTCCAGAAGTGTTAATGCTGGATGAGCCTGTGAGTGCCCTTGATATGCACCACCAGCTTAATCTGCTTGGACGAGTCTGTGATTATACAAAACAACACCAGTTAATCACAGTAATGGTGTTACATGATTTAAGTCTAGCTGCACAATTCTCCGATGAGATTATTCTGTTAGGGCATGGCAAAATTCAGGCACAAGGAAATCCTACTGAGGTTTTGACAGCTGATGTGATTAGTGACTTGTATAAGGTAGATATTGAGATTTTATACGATAGTAGAAAACTACCGGTGATTCGACCCGTACGACATTTCTGATGTATTTTTTTAGAGGTGATGAAATGATGAAAAAAATGATGTTAACAGGATTAGCTGTAATGTTGTCTAGTACCGCTTTTGCAGCAAACTATGAGGTGAAAATGCTTAATCATGGTGCAGATGGCGGTATGGTGTTTGAGCCTGCATTTATTAAAGCCAATGTAGGTGATACAGTGACATTTGTGCCAACTAATAAAGGTCATTGGGTGCAAAGTAAAGTAGTCCCTGAAGGGGCAGAGAAGTTCTTATCCAAAGAAGATGAGCAGTTCGAATTGAAACTTACCCATGAGGGTGTTTATGTTTATGTATGCCCACCACATCGTATGATGAATATGAGTGGTATTATCCAAGTAGGTACAGCAACTAACAAAGAAAAAGCGGAAAAAGTGGCTTTAGATATTGATAAACGCGCGATGGATAATAAAGGTCGTCTTAAGAAATATATTGAACAAATCAAATAAATTATGCCCTCTTTATTTTTAGCTACTTGTGAAGATTGGCCGGCATTGCCAGAGAATTTAAAACCTTTGGTAAATCGTCTAGAGCAGCTGGGGATTGTGGTGAAAATCGCTCCCTGGCAGTCAGCTTTGAATGCTGACTTGGTATGGCCTATTTGTGCTTGGGACTATGCCTCCCATAAAGAGCGGTTTACACAGTGGTTAAATCAACTCGAAAAAGAGGGCATATCTACTGTAAATCCTATCGCACTAATGCGTTGGAATATGCATAAAACCTACTTACAGGATTTGTCACAGAGTGGTGTATCTGTTATTTCAACGCAATTTTTTGTTCAGCCAGACGAGAGTCAGTTACGTGCTTGGACAAGACAAGATAATTATGATTTAACTATCAGTAGATTAGAAAAAAACACCGAGGAGATAAAGCCATCTTCGTTCAATGAAGTGGCTGGTAGTTGTTTTGTACTAAAACCTGCTGTAGGGCAAAGCGGTAAAGCAGTGATTAAATGGTCTGTAGACGAGCCTATGCCTGATTTAACCGTGTACCAGCAAGGACTTATCGTACAACCTTATATACCTGCTATAGAGCAGTATGGTGAGACTAGTATGATTTTCTTTAATGGTCAGTTTAGTCATGCTGTGAAGCGCCAACCTCCTCAGGGTGAATGGCGAGCTAATTCTGCTTACGGAGTTCAGGTATTTGCGATAAGACCTAGTCAAAAGGCTTTACAATCAGCCCAAAAAGTAGTGGACTATTTGCAGACTATGGTTCCATCACAAAAACCACCTGTATATGCACGTATTGATGGTATTGATGCAATAGATGACGATAAATTCATTCTCAATGAGTGTGAGTTAATTGAGCCTGCCTTATACTGGCATACTACAGGAACAGCCACAGAACGGTTTGCAATTATTTTAAGTGAGCTACTAAAACAATAATGGATTGTTAATCCTGCAATAATCCATATTATGTGAAACAAAACTAATGCATATCAGTTGTACAGTCCAATTACTGAAAACCCCAGACATTAGGAAACTACAAGGCTTACCTAAAAAGCCCTACTGATGTTAGTTTTGTTGCTTTGGTGCTTTCACTCGCATCTTGAGCCAGAACATCAGTAATACAAATGCAAATACGGATCCATTAATAATAAATAATCCACTCCAGAAGTCAACCTTACCAGCACTAATCCATCCTCGCATAATATTGAGAAGGTTCATATAAAGCAGGCCTACTAGGGCAGCAATGATTACATTGCCTGACTTACCCATACGAGGATTGACAGAGCCCAGAGGAATAGCTAAAAGGGCAAGGTTAAGAGCAGCCAATGGTAAAGAAAAACGCCACATAATTTGAGAGTCGCTATTGGGTGTGTTGTCTGCTAGTAAGGCACTGAGTGGACGTGCCTTAATTTCTTGTTGGGAACGATAGCGAATTTCATCATCTGAGACGGCATTATTATTTTCTAATCTTAAGGTCGCATGGTCAAAGGTTGATAAACGCATCTCTGGGGAGTTGGGAAGTAAATCATAGCGACTGCCAGGACCTAAATCAATAAAACGTTCACCACTATTGGTGTCAACTCTGAAATCCGCATGGTTAGCACTGATAAAGGTTAGAACACCATTTTTCCCTAGTTCGCGAGCAAATAAACTCCCCATCTCGTATTGAGAATTAGCGGATGGTTCAATAAAAAAGACACGACTACCACTTGCCGTTTCGATAAATTGCCCTTGAACAACTTTGGAGTAGTCAGCACGTTGAGCGTAGCGTTGACGATATTCTTCGGCTTGCCGGTAGGCCCAGGGGGAACTCACCACTGTTAGGATGGCAATAATAATCGAAACAGGTAAAGCAACTACAAGAACAGGGCGAACCCAATCAACTAATGATACACCACTGGAAAACCATACGAACATCTCTTGTTCACGGTAATTGCGAGAAATCGTTGTTAGAATGGCAATAAAGAGTGAAACAATCAGAATAATGGGTAATGCGGTGATACTAGAGAAGGCAGAAATAGCAAGTACTACATCGGCACCAATAGACCCTGCAGCCGCCTGCCCCAATAAACGCACGAGCAAAACACTTAACCAGACGACAATCAGAGTCGAAAAAACAACCCCTGCATGACTAAGAATTTCTGCGATAACCGAGCGTTTGAATAGCGACATCATAAAAGTTGAGTAATAATAATGCTATGTAGTTAACAAGGTGATTAATATGCAATTTACCACACAAACTAATCGTTCTTTTCATCAACTCAAAACAGCAGCCTTATTTGTAGGCGTATTTGAAGAAGGTCAACTTGGTCAAGTTGCTACCGCTATAGACACCACAGGTGACCTTAAAAAAATTCTCAAAAAAGAGTTTAAGGCAGAACTTGGGCGTACATTAGTATTACGCCAAGTTAAGGGTATCCAAGCCGAACGTCTCGTATTAGTAGGTCTAGGTAAAAAAGATAATTATAATCCAAAAGCCCTTATGAAAGCACATACCAGTATATTAGACTACTTAAAACAAAGTAGCCTTACAGAAGGGGTCAGTACCCTATTAGAAGAGGAAATCATATTGGGTGCTACAGAGGCTGCTCGTCTGGCAGTTCGTGCAATGGGCGTAGCAGATTATCAGTATACTACTACCTTAAGTAAGCCTACTCCTACTTTTGCAGTCAAGAAATTTGCCTTTACTGTATCTAAAGATATTGAGAAAGAGGTAAAACAGGGTATTAGTGAAGGTCAAGCGATTGCAAATGGTATGAACTTCACTCGTCAGTTGGGTAATCTACCTGCAAATATTTGTACCCCTACTTATTTAGGAGAGCAAGCTAAATCATTAGCAAAAGAATTTGCCCGTATTAAAACACAAGTGTTAGACAAGAAGCAGATTGAAGCACTGAAAATGGGGTCTTTCCTTTCTGTAGCTGCAGGCTCAGATCAACCACCTCGTTTTATTGTGATGCAATACCAAGGAGCGAGCAAAAAACAAAAACCTGTAGTGCTAGTGGGTAAAGGGGTGACTTTTGATACTGGAGGTATCTCGCTAAAACCTGGCCTCAATATGGATGAAATGAAATATGATATGTGTGGGGCTGCTACCGTTTTTGGTGTGATGCGTACCGTTGCAGAGCTTGACTTGAAATGTAACTTAGTCGTTCTTGTACCAGCTACAGAAAATATGCCTAGTGGTCATGCGACAAAACCAGGAGATGTTGTGACTAGTATGTCAGGTCAAACGATTGAGGTTTTAAATACTGATGCAGAGGGACGCCTAATTTTATGTGATGCATTGACCTATGCAGAGCGTTTTAATCCTGAAGCAGTCATTGATGTAGCCACATTAACCGGTGCCATTATCATTTCACTAGGACATATTCACACTGGAGTTTTTGCTAATGATGATGAGTTAGCTCAAGAATTAGTGGCTGCAGGTAAGCGTGCTTATGATACAGCTTGGCAGATGCCTCTTGATGAAGTGTACCAAGAGCGGCTCAAGAGCAATTTTGCCGATATGGCAAATATTGGCGGTTCTCCAGGAGGCTCCATCACAGCAGCATGCTTCCTTTCTCGTTTTGCAAAAGCTTATCGTTGGGCTCACTTAGATATTGCGGGTACCGCATGGGATAGCGGGGCATCAAAAGGTGCAACAGGCCGCCCAGTATCACTATTAGTGGATTACCTATTGGGTAAATACTAATGGTACGTATTGATGTGGCTTTTGGTGCAGAGCATCGCATTCGACAAGCAAGTCAGGCAGCGTATCGACGCTTCCTGAAAGGTGGTCAGATGCTGGTGTACTGTAGTGATGAAGCAAGATTGACCGCCTTTAGCAAAGCCTTGTGGGCGGTCGATAAGACCGCCTTTGTGCCGCATCCTAGGTGGGATGCTAGTATGGTTCAGTTGATTCAGTCTGGTCGCTTACCTTTGGTGCATATATTTTTATGTACACAACTTGATGAGAATATCCTAACCGCATGGAGTGATAAGACCTTGCCATGGTTGTTGAATTTAGATGTTCAGTGTCCTCCTGCCTATGAACGTTTTGAGCGTGTATTGGAAATTGTGTCAAACCATCCTACAGACAGAGATTTAGCACGTGAGCGTATGCTAACCTATAAAAACGCAGGGCACCAACTGGTTTATTATGATTTAAGTAAACCGCTAAAACAACGATAAATTGAAACAGATTTTTCTGGCGTTTGATGTGGGAATAATAGCTACATCACTTGCAATCTCAATTATCTACGTTAAAATCAATGGATATAAATTATTTGTTAGAGGAGCATTTATGGATAAATATGTAAGAGTAAGCGCTGATGGTGTTGTTCTTGAGAATCGCCCACGTGTGCTACGTAATACCTACTTATTGTTAGCTATTTCCATGGTACCTACTGTATTAGGGGCATGGTTGGCATTACAACTTAATTTGTTTGCTACTATGAGTCCTATGGTAAGTACGATTGTGTTTCTTGTAGGTGCTTTTGGACTCATGTTTATGGTTGAGAAAAATCGCAATAGTGCTGCTGGCGTAGGTTTTCTATTGCTGTTTACTTTCTTTATGGGCATGATGTTGTCACGTATTTTGGCAGTTGTGCTTCACATGAGTAATGGTGCGGATATTATCTCCATGGCTTTTGGCGGTACAGCAATTATTTTTGGTGCAATGGCAGCTCTAGCTAGTTCGACCAAACGCGATTTCTCTTTCCTTGGTAAGACTCTTTTTATGGGACTTATCGTGGTGATTTTGGCTTCTTTAGCTAATATCTTTTTTGCAATGCCTGCATTGACATTGGCTATTTCTGTCGCTGCAGCAGTAATTTTTTCGTTATTTATTCTTTTTGATGTTCAACGTATTGTTAATGGTGGCGAGACTAACTATATCTCTGCGACTTTGGCACTTTATCTTGATATTTACAACCTCTTTACGAGTTTGTTGCAGATTTTAGGTATTGTGGGTGGCGACGATTAATTATCTCGTCTCTCTTAAGAAATTGTTATGTTAGGATGGGCAGGTTTATCAACAGATGTACACTTAGGTGTTTCCGACGGTACATTGTTTAGGGTAGAACCTGCCTGTAGTATGTGTAAAGTGAGCTATATGCTTAGGGCAGTTAGTAGCATGAACCCACAGCATTGAGCTAATAACTGTAGCGTTGGACATAGTAGGAATCCCCTTGCGCAAGTATAGGGGATAAAGTCAAGTAACTAGGAATCATCATGAGTGAAATATCATCATTAGCACCGCAAGCGGTTTGGCAATGGTTTGACGCAATTTGTGCCATTCCACATCCCACTTATCATGAAGCGGCTCTGCGCAACTTTATTATGCAAAAAGCTCAAGAGAGAGGGCTTTTTGTTAAGCGTGATGATTTTGGTAATATCTTAATCAAAAAACCAGCAACAGTAGGGTTAGAGCAAGCTCCAAGAGTAGCCATTCAAGCACATATTGATATGGTGGCTCAAAAAGGGGTAAGCAGTACGCATAATTTTGAGACAGATCCGATTAAACCTCATATCAAAGATGGATGGATTTTTGCAGACGACACTACTTTAGGAGCGGATAACGGTATTGGTGCTGCAATGGGGCTGGCAGTAATCTTTTCAGATGATATTCCTCATCCAGCACTAGACCTGATACTTACTGTCGAAGAAGAAATCGGTATGGGTGGTGCTAGGTCTGTCCCAGCAGAGTGGTTGGATGCCCCTTATCTTATCAATCTGGATTCAGAGGACGAAGGGATTTTATTTGCTGGTTGTGCTGGTGGTCGTGACATAAATTTCTTCCTGGATTTCAGTACAACAGCAGTGACTGGGTATACGTATGAAATTGAAGTTTCTGGCCTGAAAGGTGGTCACTCTGGTATTGATATTAACTCGGGTCGTGCCAATGCAAACCTTGTGTTAGCAAGAGTACTCGATAATCTCTTTACCCGCCATGTTTTTCATTTAGCCGATATTAAAGGGGGTAATTTACGCAATGTGATTACCCGTGAGGCGCATGCAGTGATTGTTAGTCCACAGGGGTTAGACGCGAATGTATTAGCTCAAATTACCACAGTCATTGCAGAAGAGCTTAAATCTGTAGAGCATAATCTTGTAATTAAGATTAGTCCACATGAGACTTTAGCTCAGGCTTGTTCTGTTGAAAATACGCGTAAAATTATTGATTTTATCCGTGCGGTGCCTAATGGGGTGCTACGTATGAGTGATGATTTTGCTGGTGTAGTAGAGACTTCAAGCAGTATGGGGGTGCTGTTGGTTAAAGACGGTAAGTTGCATATCCGTTGTTTAATGCGCTCATTGCTAGAAACCCCAAAAGATGATGTGCTTTCACGTATGCAGTCATTGGCACGTTTGTCACAGGTGGAGGTAAGTTTTGATGCTGACTATCCAGGTTGGAAGCCTGAGCCTAATTCAGTACTATTAAATAAATGTCGTACGTTGTTTACACAGTTTTATGGCAAAGAACCTACCATTGAAGTGATGCATGCAGGTTTGGAGTGCGGTATTCTCAAAGGTCAGGCTCCTGCTATGGAAATGATTTCTTTTGGTCCTAATATTCGTGCGGCACATTCTCCCAAAGAATGTGTAGAAATCGCTTCTGTGGAAAAATGTTGGCATGTGTTCTGCGCATTATTGGCTAGTTTTAATGCATAACACTACGACAATTATATAGTTTGCTATAGAGTAAGAAGGGTTGGTTATTTAGCCAACCCTTTACTATTATCACTGAGGCAGTATTGCTAGAATTATCGGGTTATTTAGCTACTGCCGCTTTTACCAATCTCCTCCCAAGGCTTTATAGAGCAATACCATATTTTCATGGTGTTGTAGACGTGCATCAAGTAGGTCTTGTTCTGCTGCTAGCATATCTAGTCGTGCTGTGAGTACATTGTCCAAGGTTTTATTGCCATGCTGGAATAAGATATTTGCCTGATTAGCCTGCTTCTGCTGTTGCAGTACACGGTTTTCTAATAAAGAAACTTTTTGAGTAAAAGCATTGGTAAGCTGATAGTAACTATCGACTTCTGCTAGTGCTTTTAATAAGGCTTTGTCGTATTCAATAAGACTAGCTTTTAGTCGTGCATCCGCAGCATTAATATTGGCTTGGATACGTCCATTGGTGAATATAGGAAGCTGCACTCCTAAACTTATAATACTTGCAAACTCTGAAAAACTGGATAGATCTTGGCTGAGTGAGATTCTGCCACCATGTCCTAAAAACTGTATATCAAAACGAGGGTATAAATCCGCCTTGGCGCTAGCAACTTGGGCTGCTCGGGCATTGACGGCTAAAGAATAGGCTTGTATATCGGGACGACGATTTAATACCTCTCCAGGGAGTTTTCCTGTAGGTGCAGTAGGAGAATGTTTAAGTATAGCAGTGTTGGTATTTAGCTTAAAAGATTGTGGTGTTGCCCCAACCAATACAGCAATTTGACGCTGTATGGAATCGGCCTTGGCTTGTAAGGCTGCTTGATGAGATTGTAGAGTGAGTATTTTATTACTTACTTCATCCACTTCATATTGGGTGACATAGCCAGCATTGAAGCGTCCTTGTACATAACGTTGCAGTTGTTGTAATACAGCGATATTTTTTTGTAGTAAGGCGTACTGCTGTTGTGTGCCATTAAATTGGAAATAATTTTGTGCAACGGCACTGACAACGGCTAATTGAGTGGCACGCCATTGCTCTTCCTTGCTCAAGGCAGCATAGAGAGCAGCTTGTGCATCACTACGTTTTTTACCAAAGAAGTCAGGCTCCCATGAAGCTACTAGATTAACCCCACCTCCTTGAATGCGATCATTATGGTTATTCATGAGTGGTAAATCCTCCAGGCGAGTATCTGCCCGTCCCAATGAACCTGATGCCCCCACTTGGGGCCCCTTGTCTGCTTGTGCTAAACCACTCATAGCCCTAGCTTCTTCAAGACGTGCTTGGGCCAAGGCAATATCCGTATTGTTTTGGAGTGCCATGTCTATTAACTGGTCAAGTTGTGTATCCTGCCATAGCTTCCACCATTGACGCAAGTCAGTCATAGTGTTGGACTTATTAGCAAGAGGACTCATAGTGGGTGAGGTTGATGGCAACTTATCAAACTGAGTCGGAATTTGTACTGAAGATTGCATAGGTACTTCAATCGGGCTGCAGGCTACCAACATAGTTACCCATAAAAGCGATAAAGTAAAATAACGATGTTTCATGATGCTTATCCTTGTCGAGAAAGCATAGTTTTAAACTGAACGAGAGCAATAATTAAGAACAGGGTTCCCATACCAAGCATCTTGATAAGATGTATATGCACCATAGATAAAGGAGCCTGTTTAAATAATACCTGTTGTGCAAAAGTACTAAGAATAGTTTGTGGAGAAAATAGGGTGATATTCTGAATGAGTACAGGCATGTTTTCTACAGGGGAGGTAATACCTGAAAGCATATGCATGACCACATAAACAGGGATGCATAATAACCCAAACTGCGGCATGGTTGGAGCAATAGTGGCTAGCAAAATGCCCAGGGATGCCATAGAAAATAGAAATACTACTACCCCTAGAGAGAATAGAGGAAACACGCGTAGTGGGATTGGTACGTCTAGTCCAATATGTACTACAAAATACAAAGACAAAATGGCAGCAGTAAGAATAATAGCTCCATTGGCTATAATTTTAGATAAAGCGATTTCGCTAGAGCTAACAGGCATTACAAGCAAGTGTTCGATAGTGCCGCGTTCTCGTTCACGAATAACAGCAGCCCCTGAAAGGAGTAGGGTGATAAGGGAGATATTACCAACAACCTGCATAACACTCATAAACCAGCGACTGGTGTGATTGGGGTTATAAAGCACTTCTAGAGTCGGAGTGATAATTCCTGAAGTTTGAGTGTCTTGTCGAAAAAATTTCTGTATTTCCGTAGCAAAAATACGTTGGATATAACCTGAGCCGATAGCCGCCTGTGTCATAGCGGTTGCATCGACAAGGAGTTGAATCTTGGGATTATATCCAGCTAATAAATCCGCTTGATAATTAGGCGGAATATCCAACACAAAAGAGTATTTACCCATATCCATACTACGATCGACTTCTACAGCAGTAATTTCGACAGGAGGTTTAAATTGAGGGGCAAGCAAACTATCTATCAACTGTTTGGAGAGGGCAGAGCGATCGTTGTCTACCACTGCCACTGCGGCATTTTTCAGCTCTGTTGAGGTAGCAGATACCGATGTCCAAATCCCAAAGGTGAAAATATAGATAATAAGAATAAGTAATACCGAATCGCTAAACAGGCTCTTAAACTCTTTACCGGTAAGATACATAATATTCTTTAACCAACGCCACATATTATTTCTCCTGTTTTTTCAATAATATCGTAGCAAAGCCTAGGAAAACACCGTAGAACATGGCTAGCATGGCATAGTTAAGAAAGAAATCTTTGACTCCTAATCCTTTGGTGAACGCCCCCAAACTGATAAGTTGGAACCATGTACCTGGAAAACCGTGACCGATATAGTAAAGATAACTATCCAATGCCGAGGTGGGGTAAATTAAACCTGCAAAATTAATGGTCGGCAACATGGACAAAATGGCTGTGGCAAAAATAGCGGCGATTTGTGATTGTACAAAGCTAGACATAAGTAAACCAAAGCCTGTCGAGGCACAAATAACGAGTAAAGCCCCAATGCTAAGAGCAAGAAAGGAACCTTTAAGAGGTACACCAAACAGTACAATAGCAAACCATACTAGGATTAAGTAACTGACAAAGGATAGCATGATATAAGGGAGCTGTTTTCCCAGTAAGAATTGAAGAGTACTAGCAGGTGCCCCATAAAGATTCATAATAGACCCCAGTTCTTTCTCTCGAACAACTCCTAGTGCTGTCATCATGGCAGGAACTAGCATCATAGCCAGCATAATGATACCGGGAGTAATAGCATAAACGCTACGGAAATCTTGGTTATACACAAAACGAGTTTCTATAGGGGATTCAGAAGAAATGCTAATGTTGTAACGCTTAAGAATATCTTGCATATATTCGAGAATAATACCTTGTACCGAGGCCCCAAGATTCTCTGCTAGAGAGGGATAAGAGCCATCTATCAAGAAAGCTACTTCAGGTTTTTCTTGACGTAGTAACTTTGCCCCATAATGCTCTGGAATTTCGATGACTAGCTTAATTTCTCCCTCTTGCAACAAGTCTGTGGCTTCAAGGGAAGAGTAAATGTTACCTTGATCAATAAAGTAGTGAGAGCCATGAAAATGTTCAATTAAAGCACGGCTCTCAGAGGAGTTATCTCTATCTAGCACCACAAAACGTGTTGGTTTCACATCAAAAGAAATACTGGACGCCATTGTTAATAACATTAATAACGGACCGCCTACAGCAAAGAATAAACGAATACGATCCCGCCAGAGTTCTTTAGCCTCACGGACAGCAAATGCCCACATCAGAGCAAACCAGGCACTAAAGGATGTGGACCGAGATTGTTGGTGTCTGGACAGTGTTTTTGTATTGTTGTTGGTGTTGTTGGTTTCTGTGCTGGGTTGCACAGGTGCTTTCATATTGTTTACAACTGCTTTTGTATGGGTAGAAACATTATCTGATGTTTCTGGCTGCATATCACCGGCTTGCTCTAGATAGCGAATAAAAGCGTCTTCTAAAGTAGAGGTTTGCTGTGCAATGCGTAGTTCTTCTGGTGTCCCTATGGCGAGTACTCGTCCAGCATGCATAAATGAAATACGATCACAACGTTGTGCTTCATTCATAAAGTGTGTTGACACAAAAATGGTGATATGGTCTTCACGCGATAGACGAATAAGATACTGCCAAAATGTATCACGTGCAGCAGGGTCTACTCCAGAAGTGGGTTCATCAAGAATAAGCACCTCGGGTTTATGCAAGCAAGCGGCAGCTAATTGTAAGCGCTGACGTATCCCTAGAGGCAAAGAGGCAGGAGTCTGGTGTGCAAGATTGCTTAATTCAAACTGCTGCATGATTGCTTCAATACGCTGTTTTTTATCAGTTATTTGATAGAGTTTGGCGTGTAACTCTAGGTTTTGGTAGACTGTTAATTCTTCATATAGGGAAAAGGCTTGTGACATATATCCCACGCGTTTGCGGGTGGAAATATCACTGGCATTAATAGGACTTCCCAATAAAGTAGCACTACCCTCTGATGAGTCTAGTAATCCTGTTAGCATCTTCATGGTGGTAGATTTACCGCAACCGTTGGATCCAAGGAAACCGAAAATCTCTCCTTTGGGAATATCAAAGCTGACATGGTCTACGGCAACAAAATCACCGAATTTCTTGCTTAATCCCTCAGCACTAATGGCAGAAGGTGCGTTGGGAATGGGAACAAAAGGAGGAATCTGCAGTCCATCTACAGCACCTTGTTTGTCCTTGGGTAGGAGGCGAATATAGGCTTCTTCGAGTGTCTTGCAACCACTCTGCTCAATGATATTGCGTGTGAGATCGTTGGCAATAATATGCCCATCATCCATGGCAATAAGATATTCAAAATGCTCTGCCTCATCAATATATGCTGTCGACACAATCACGGTCATACCGGGACTTTCTTGGCGTAAGTCATCGACAAGACGCCAGAACTGGCGACGAGATAAAGGGTCTACGCCTGTAGTAGGTTCATCAAGAATCAGTAGCTCAGGAGAATGGATGAGAGCACAACATAAGCTGAGTTTTTGTTTCATTCCTCCTGATAGCTTGCCTGCAGGACGCTCTTTAAAAGGTAACAGCCCTGTAGCAGTCAATAGACGATCTATGCGTTGTTCACGGTAAGCCTTTTCCAGTCCATAAAGGCGAGCATGGAAATCGACATTTTCGTAGATGGAAAGGGTGGGATAGAGGTTTTTGCCTAGGCCTTGAGGCATAAAGGCGATAAGGTGAGCAAGTTCTTTGCGTTGTTTTTTGTCTGTGACATCTTTGTCTAAAACTTGTACTTGCCCTGTTTGTAAAATCTTTACCCCAGCAATCAAGGATAACAATGTAGACTTACCGACCCCGTCGGGCCCTATCAGTGCCACTGTGTGGCCGTAAGGGATTTGTAGGCTTACAGCATCAAGTGCCAAGGTATCACCATAGCGATGACTAAGTTGAGAGACAGAAACGGCATCCATAAATGTTATTCTCGAATATCTGTAACTAGTTTATTTTTTGGGTAGTTTTACAGCGAGATCATCCGGCCATGCCGCTTGAGGGTCGTACTTTACATAGCCTAAAGCTGTCATACCCCCTTTGAATAATCCAGGGTATTGGGTGGCGATGGTATGGTCAATAGAGAGTTTGACTTTAAACATTAATTTGGTACGCTCTTCTTGGGTTTCTACAGATTTTGGCGTAAATTGTGCATCAGCAGCGATAAATTGCACTTTAGCTGGAAAAATTGCATCAATACCCTCAATTTGGATACGGGCTTCATCCCCAATGCGAAGTGGATTGGTTTGCTGTGGAGGCAAATAAATATTGAGATAAGCATCTTCGGTATCTAATAGGCTCATAACCTTACCGCCAGCAGGAATTACCGTGCCTAACTCAGCTATTTTGTATTCGATACGACCATGAATAGGGGATTTGATGGCGTAATCATCCAACATATCTTGAACTTGGGTTTGTTGAGCTTGAGCCTGCTGGATTCCGCTCTCTGCCTCAGATTTGGCTGCCTGTGTTGCATTAAACTTTGCTAACAAGGCTGAATATTGGGTTTGATGACGAGCCAACTCTGTACTAGAAATTAATTTACTTTTATACAGTTGTTGTGCATTATCCAACTCTAATTTAGCTAGCTTAAGTTGTTTATCTACAGCATCTAATTCTGATTTGGCTCGTTGGACGGCTTCTTGGGTTTGGCGTTGTTTTGCTTGGATTTGAGCCATTTGAGCCTTGACTTGTGCATCGTCTAGACGTACTAAAACCTGCCCCGCTTGTACTTCATCTCCTTCACCCACAAGAATCTCTTGTACTCGTCCTGCATAGAGGGTAGCAATATCCAATCGAGTCAGGTTAAGGCGACCATTAACCTGGGCAATCCCTTTGTAATCTGCTTTTTGGAGAGTGAAATTTTGCCATATTCCCACGGCAACTAATCCTAACACCGCTACAGCGAGTAGAATTTTTTTCATAGTTTTGTCCTTGATTTTATTAATTACTTGCAATACTTTATTGTAGGACAACAAACCTTGGCTGACAATTACTTCCTAGCAACTCATTGTATATTATCAATAGACAAACGCCTGTCAAATATGGTTACTAGCCCTTTTCGCTAGTCCTATAAGACAGGCGTGTTAAAAGTATTAGGAAATAGTTATGCTTGTTGAGATTTGACACGTGCTGCGGCCATCTCTTCTGGAGACATCTCAATCTTAACTTCTAATACCTCAAGTGAGTCTTGTTTATCGAGGTTGACTTTAATGTCATCAGGATTAATTTTGATGTACTTAGAAATCACCTCAATAAGTTCACGTTGTAACTGCGGCAAAAAATCAGGTGTGGCACCATCAGTAGTCTCGCGGTCACGAATCAGAATAAGTTTAAGACGATCCTTGGCTACCTCATTGCTTTTCTTTTTCTCACCTAATAAGAATTTAAGAAATGACATAAGTTAGCCTCCGAATAGTTTTTTGAAAAAACCAGGCTTCACATATTCAGTGAAGCGAAGAGGGACCTCTTTACCTAGGTAGCGTTCAACAATGTCCATATAGGCTTGTGCTACTTCTGTCTCGGTATTGTGAATAGCAGGAACACCCATATTAGAGGCTTGTAGGATGTCTTGGGATTCTGGTACAACACCGATAAGATTAATATGAAGAATATCGTTAATATCTTCGATAGAGAGCATCTCACCATCAGCTACACGTTTGGGATTGTAGCGAGTGATGATAAGGTGTGTTTTAACAGGCTCGCCTCCTTCAAGGGCACGTTTGGTTTTGGCTTGAAGAATACCCAAAATACGGTCAGAGTCGCGTACTGAAGAAACTTCAGGGTTGGTTACAACAAGAGCATCATCGGCAAAGTGTAGTGCCATCAAGGCACCGGTCTCGATACCTGCAGGAGAGTCGCATACGATATACTCAAAGCCCATGTCTTTGAGTTCTTTCATGACGCGTTCAACACCCTCTAGGGTGAGAGCATCTTTGTCTCGTGTTTGTGAAGCAGGAAGAATGTAAAGGTTTTCAAGGTTTTTGTCCTTGATGAGAGCTTGGTTAAGAGTAGCTTCTTGCTGAATAACATTGATAAAATCGTAAACAACACGACGCTCACAACCCATGATAAGGTCAAGATTACGCAAGCCAACATCAAAGTCAATAACAGCTGTTTTATGACCTTTCATCGCTAAGCCTGATGCAAAGCTAGCGCTAGTCGTGGTTTTACCGACACCACCTTTACCTGAAGTAACAACAATAACACGAGACATGAATGAATTCCCTCTGAGATAAAAACTATTCCCTAATCTTACCGCAAAATGCACTTAAATATCACTCAATTTGCGGTTTGACAATGAAGAAAATAAGCAAATTATTAAGACTTGATTAAATCAAATGATAACGTTTCGTTTTTAAGACTTACCATCGTAGGTTTTTTTAGTGTATCTGGTGCTCCATCACCATCAAATAGACGGTAAATACCAGCAATAGCGACTAGTTGTGGGTCTAGATGTGTCGTAAAAATACGCGCGTCGCCATTGCCTTTGGCTCCAGCGATTGCACGACCTAATAAATGACCATAAACATGGATATTGCCATCTGCAATGACCTCGGCACCATGACCCACATTTCCTACGATGATTAAATCACCTCCTGCGGCATAGACTCGTTCGCCTGAACGTAACTGACGGTCCACTAGCAAAGTAGCAGCTCCGGAAGCAGCGGGGGATGTACTGGCATTATCTTTATTAGTAGCACTAGTGGCAGGTACTTCACGTTTAGGGGCAACTGGAGCAGTAGATGATTTATCCTGCATGGTTTTTGGGGGCTGAGAGGAAACCTCTTCTGTTGTAGAAGTGGTTTTTTTGCTTAAATCAATATGCTCAAATCCCTCATCAAGTACTGTGGGTAATAAGCGAGCATTGGTATAGATACCAAGTACAGATAGCTTATTTTCCTCTAGAACAGTTGCGAGTTTCTTCCAAGGCAGTGGTTGCACAATGCCATAAGCATCAATAATGATAGATTCTCCATGGAAAAAATCACCAGCATCACTGAAATGCAGACGTAAGGCTTTGACAATGCCACTAAAATCAGTGCTTTTAAGTACTAAACGAAGGTGGTTATTAATTCTTTTAATATCAAAAAGATGTGTGTTAGTACTCATTATGAACCCCATGAGTCGCGTAAGGTTACGCTACGATTAATGATAGGTTTATCGGCAGTCGAGTCTTGGTCAGCAATGAAATAGCCTAGACGCTCAAATTGCCATTGATTGCCTGCACTAGTGTCTAGACCAGGCTCAAGCCATGCTTGTACGGTTTGCAAAGAATTAGGATTTAAAAAGTCGAGATAATTCTTGTCGCCGTAGTCTGGTGCAGGGTCAGTAAATAAGCGATCATATAAATTCACTGTCGCAGGAATTGCATACTTCGTACTTACCCAAGTGATGTTGCCTTTGACCTTAACGCTGTCAGAACCAGGAGTACCACTCTTAGTATCAGGTAGGTATTCTACATGTACCTCGGTGATTTCCCCTTGTTCATTTTTTACAAAACCAGTACAACGTACAACATAGGCATATTTGAGACGTACGGTGTTACCAGGGAATAGTCGGAAGTACTTTTTAGGTGGCTCTTCACGGAAATCATCACGCTCAATCCATAGCTCACGAGTTAAGGGGAATTCCCGTTTCCCTGCTTCTGGATTATGTGGATTGATTGGTGCAAAGCAAGCCTCTTCATGGTCTTCAGGTAGGTTAGTAATGACTAACTTAATCGGATCTAGCACCGCAACAGCACGAGGAGCAATAGGATCCAAGTCATCACGTAAAGCCTGTTCTAAGACACTGTAATCAATGTTGGAGTCTGCTTTAGATACACCAAGGCGCTCAACAAATAGGCGTAGAGCAGCAGGAGTGTAACCGCGGCGGCGTAACCCTACAAGTGTTGGCATGCGAGGGTCATCCCAACCATTGACATAACCTTCTTCTACTAAGCGAAGTAATTTACGTTTGCTGGTGACGATATACTTCATCTTAAGGCGAGCAAATTCGTATTGTTTAGGAAGAGGTTCTTTTAATAGACCAAAAGAGAGCAATTTCTCTAGCAACCAATCGTAGAAAGGTCGTTGATCTTCAAATTCCAATGTGCAAATGCTATGAGTAATCCCCTCAAGTGCATCCTCGATGGGGTGGGCATAAGTGTACATAGGGTAGATTGGCCATGTATTGCCTGTGCGATGATGTTCGGCATGACGGATACGATAAATCACTGGGTCGCGCATATTAATGTTGGGCGACTGCATATTAATCTTGGCACGTAATGCCATGCTACCATTGGGATGCTTACCCTCACGCATTTCTTGAAAACGAGTAAGAGACTCTGCAATGGGACGATCTCGCCAAGGAGAATCAACTCCTGGTTCGGTAAAATTGCCACGCATTTTAGCGATTTCTTCAGGAGACTGTTCGTCCACATAGGCATCGCCATTTTTAATCAAGGCAATCGCAAACTCATACATGTATTCAAAATAATCACTAGCAAAGTAGAGGTTACAATAGCCTTTCTCTTTGTTTTCCCAGTCAAAACCTAACCATCTGACACTATCTTGGATAGTGTCCACATATTCTTGATCTTCTTTTTCAGGATTGGTATCGTCAAAGCGCAAATGGCAAACACCCCCATAGTCACGGGCTAATCCAAAGTTGATAATGATACTTTTGGCATGTCCAATATGGAGATAACCGTTGGGTTCGGGTGGGAAACGAGTACGAATACGAGCTGGATCCTTGGTGCCTGTTTCTTGGACAGAAGCAGGACCAGGTACACCTGCCCAACGTTTGCCACGAAATCGCTCTGCACTTAAGTCATTTTCGATAATAGTACGTAGAAAATTAGAAACTGGTGTTTCTGTAGAATGCGTTGTCATGCTATTGAAAAATTAAGAAAGTTAATGCATTAAACTGTAAAAGCAACATTATAGTATATTGCTCGCTTATCTTTTGATAATCGGGGAAATTTAAGACAAGAGACTATTTCACTTTTGGTGTAGTAATCAGAGGCAGATAAATGTCTACCTGGAGTCCACCTGATGCTGTCTGGTTAAGAGCCAAGTTACCTTGATGAGCATGCACGATGGTATCCACAAGTGCCAGTCCTAGTCCTACACTACCTGTTTTGGTTCGTGCAGAGTCAAGACGAGAGAATGCACGTAGAGCTTCCTCACGACGCTCTGGAGGGATTCCTTTGCCATGGTCAGCAACACTGATATACGCCATATCCTTGTGCTTGGTTAGAGAAATTTCTACAGGAGGTTCTCCATGTTTAAGAGCATTACCGATGAGATTATCTAGTAGACGTCCTAGCGCTAGCGTATCAGCAGAAATCCAAAGAGGATGCTGGGTGAGTTCCTTGAGAACAATGTCCTTGCTTGCTTCCCCCCAGGCATTGACACGCTCATCAATCCATTTGTTAAGGTTAAGCGGTTGAAAATTGTAGCGAGTAGGATCAGAGCCTCTGACATAGGAAATGAACTGCTCAATAATATTTTGCATTTCCTGAACGTCGTTGCTCATACCTTGTTTGAGGTGTTCATCATCCGTCATTTCAAGACGTAGTCGCATACGAGCAAGAGGTCCCTTGAGATCATGTGGTAGACCTGCAAGTAAGGTTTGTTGTACTGTCTTGGCTTGCTCAAGGGAATTGAGCATAGCATTGAAACGCTCACCTAGTACCCGAGTTTCATAAGGGCCAGCAGGTACTACTTTAGCATGAACGCCTTGGGCAAGTTTGTCCGCAGATTGACTTAATCGCATCAAAGGAGTAGTAATTTGCCATCCAAAATACCCTGCAATAAGCAATAACAAGGAGGTCATGGCAATCCATGCAAACAAGAAAATGCTGGCATCCACAGGCTCAATATCATCTAGAGGAATGATTAACCATTCTTTAATTAAAGTGTTGTTATAAGGGTTGTACTCTGGCAACAAAGATAAATACATCAAAGGGACATTGTTGCGTTGAGAAATACCTACTCTGGTACCATCATCCAATAATTGATTAACCCGAGCAATAAGATTGTGCAAATCTTTACGAATCATAGGAGCTTCGGAAAGATCAAAACTTTCATTAAGAGTTCTGGAGAATTTTTCCGTACTAGAAAGCTCAGGAGTAACCCGTTCTTTAAGATGAGGGAAAATATGATGGATTGCCGGTGGCGGGGGAGGGCGACGTGAAGGAAACTCAGGTATATCAGCAAGAGGACGACTTTGCAGATGGTCCTCAAAAAAGAAGCGAGGGGATAGATTACCTTGGAGTAATTGTTGACGCGTCCACAAATTCCACTTGCCTCGGGAGGCTATTTTGATAAATTCAGAGCGTTGCTCTGGAGGAAGCAGTGTCACAGCAGAACGAATAATCTTGATAGTGGTCGTGATATGCCCGGCCACCACATCTTCGAGGAATTTTTCCTTAAGAAAATTACCAGTGTATAACCCCGTACCCTGAACCAAGATGATAGTACCAAACATCATCAATAGAATCTGGGTACGGATATTAAGAGGAAAAATCCTAAATTTTTTCATCATCACGCATTAGGAGAGAATCGATAACCAATACCCCAAACGGTTTGAATCCAGCGAGGATCTTTAGGATCATCTTCTAGTGCACGACGTAGACGCAATATAGCAATATCAATCGCACGATCGTTGCGTTCGCCCTCGTCATCGTCACGAGCGAGTGCTAACAATTTTTCGCGAGAAAGAGGTTTGCTAGGATTCTTGACAAAAGCCTCGAGCAGGTTAATCTCGCCACCAGTGAGTTTTACGACCTCATCACCTTTGAAGAGTTGACGCTTAGCAGGGTCAAAAGTGAAAGGTCCGAAATGAATAGGTACTTCTTTGATAAGGCTGGATGGCCCTTTCTTGCGACGTAGCACCGCTTCAATACGAGCTAACAGTTCGCGTGGATCAAAAGGCTTGCCGATATAATCATCTACACCACCATCTAAACCGGTAATGCGATCAATGGTCTCATCGCGTCCAGTGAGCATGATGATGGGGATGTCCTCGTTTTGTTTGCGAAGATCCTTGCACATCTCGACACCATCACCACTAGGGAGCATGCGATCCAGTACAATGAGATCGGGGCTGAACTTGGTGATGCGTTGGAATAAATCATTACAATCCTCAACTAGCAGAGTATCGTAACCATGACGGTTAAGATACTGTGCCAATAAGAGGCGTAAATCTGGGTCGTCATCGACGACCATAATCTTGGTAAGTGGTTTTGTATTCATAGTGAGCTTATCATAACAAACTATTTACAAGGAAAAAATGCCAAGAAATAGGTTGAAATTAGTTTGCAGAGGTACCCGCTGAAGGATCCACTGGAGTTACATCAAAAGAACGAAAACCAATGACTTTACGTGTTTGTGTATCAACAACTTTTACCTCTACTTTTTGAGGGGTTAGTGTTGATTTTGTAAGCGAGGCTTGTCCTTGTAAACGCACATATTCGTTGGCGGTAATAGCAAGGGGTGCTAGTTGTTCAAAACCGCGATTACCATTGCGATATACCCCTGTTGTTGTGATTTCAACCCTAGCAGGGATGTCAGCAGCAGTTGCATCGCTTTTAGTCATGATTAACTCATAGTTTAACTTGCCGATGCTGCCTTGGAAATTGCCAAGACGGATGCCTACTGGCGTGTTATTAGGGTCAGGAGGAAGGTTTTTGATGACTTCTTGAATATGTGCGTTATTACTTGCAGAGGCCCCACTGTCTTGGGTAGCGATACCACCTGAAGATGAAGTTCCTGCAGCAGAATCTCCTGCAACAACAGGCTGTAATTGTTTAATAGTCTCTTTGGCTTGATTAATGGCTAATTTGGCCTCGTCAAGTTGTTGTTGCAAAGCATTTTTCTCTTGAGTGAGGTTGTTAATAGTTGTCTGTAAACGATTGCCTTCTTCTAGACTAAGGTGTTGAGGGCCATAGTTTGTTTGTAGAAACCAAAAACCACCTCCGCCAATAATCACACCAGCAAGAAAAGTGATTAACCAACGCGGCATTCTGCGACCGCGACGATAGCTAGAACCATAAACGGATGGACTAAAAATAACTTGTTTTTTTGATGATCCAAACATGAAAAACCTTTTTAAATACAAAATTAACATCAAGATAGCACAACAACAAGATAGGCTATCGTTGGGTTAAGGACAACTTGTGAGGCGAAGAATTTGCCTTTAATTTTGTGGATGGTGACGTAATTGCTGATCCAACAAAGCAAGGCGTTCTGGTGTGCCCACATCTGTCCATTGACCCGTGTAATGTGCTCCTAGCACTTGCTGTGCTTGCATTTCACGGCGTAGTAATGGAGCTAGTTTAGCAAAAGTTTGCTTGCCAATGTCTGCAAATAGCTGTGGTTGGTAAATTCCAATACCAGCAAAGGTGAGCTTAACAGGCATGTTTGCATTGGATTTTCCTGTTTTTTCTAGGTCAGATGATACGATTCCTGCTGTATCTAGATAAAAATCTCCCTCAATATGGTGGTCGGGATTATTGACGAGGAGTAGCCATGCTGATTTTTGGTGCTGTTCAAGCTGATTTATATGTGCCTGTGTTTCTATCGGGTTCCAATCGCACCAGATGTCACCGTTGATAACCAAAAAAGGTTTATTACCTAGTAAGGGGAGTGCATTAGCAATACCCCCAGCGGTTTCTAATCCTCCTGGTCCCTCTGGAGAATAGTGAATCTCTACGCCAAATTGAGAACCATCTCCCAGTATTTCTGGGAATTTATGGCCCAACCAGGCATGATTGATGACAATGCGACGAATCCCAGCTTGGGCAAGCCTTTCAATATGCCATACAATCAAGGGTTTATTACCTACTGCTAGTAGAGGCTTGGGAAGCGTATCGGTGAGTGGGCGCATGCGCTCGCCACGCCCAGCAGCGAGAATCATTGCAGTTATCAAAATGTATACCCCACTTTTTGTTCGATATTATCTAGACGGTCTAGAATGCGTAGGAGAGGTTTAAAGGCGATATAACGAGTAGCTACTTGACGAACATAAGTATTGACTCTTGGCATATGATCAAGATAGTGCTTTTTATTATCACGAATTGCTAAACGGGCAAATACCCCTAAAATGCGTAGATTTCGTTGTAATCCCATAAACTCATAATTAACATGAAAATCAGCGAAATCTTCAGGAACAGGGAGTTGTGCGGCTTTAGCCATCTGCCAATAACGAATTGCCCAATCCAATTGTTGTGGTTCTTCCCATGTGGTGCGAGCATCCATGACCAATGAAACTAAATCATAGGAAATAGGTCCAAGAAGGGCATCTTGAAAATCAATAATCCCTGGGTTCTTGCCATGAGCCTCATCACATAACATTAGGTTAGGAGAGTGGTAATCCCGGTGAACAAAAACCTTGGCTTCCTTGTCATTGTGATTGGTTAGAAACTCAAAGACTTGAGTCAACTGTTGTTTCTCTTGCTCAGTTAAGGTAGTGTGGTGGTATTGTTGGATGTACCATTCATCGAACAAGGCTAACTCAGCTAGTAGACGCGCCTTGTCGTAAATCGGTAAATCACTAGCATCTGCTTTTTGCATATCGACTAAGGCCGCCAAAGCTTCACGATAGATATGCTGTAGTTGTGCATCTTCAATAGGTTGTTGGAGGCGTTGATAGTAGGTCTGATTTCCAAGATCGCTTAAGAGCAAAAAGCCATCTTCTAGGTTTTTTTCTAAAATAGCAGGGGTATTTAATCCTACCGCACGTAACTTATTTGCGATTTGTATAAATGGGAGACAATCCTCATGTGCGGGAGGGGCATCCATGATGATAAGACTTTGCGCCCCCGTATCTACGCGGAAATAGCGGCGAAAACTCGCATCGCTAGAGGCTGGGCGTAGGGTATTAGAATCAATCTGATATTTATCAGAAAAGGAGTTTAACCAAGTTTTTAATGCATCAAGGCGAACGTCAGTATGGATAGACATAAAACTATTTTATAATGATAGGTTGAGTTTGAATAAAATTATTATTTTAGACCTGAAAACTAACCCTGAAAAGAGATTTTGCTATTGTTGAATACAAAATCCTTTTGGATACTTTGCTTTATGGATTGTAGTTGTGAGTAAAAAATTAGGTTTATCTTTCCTACTGGTAACTGCTGTGGCTCATGCACAGTCAATTGATGTGCATGGTATTGGCCATGCTGGGACTGTACGCTTGCAAGAAAGCCCATTACTTACACTGGGCAACTATAACGAAGATGAGGTGACTACCTTTACTGACAGTGCAAAGCTGGACATTCTTGATAATACTAATCAAGTGCAGCTATCAGGGGATGCTCAAGTACGACGGCCTGACGCTATCCTTAAGGGGGACAACATTATTTACAATCGTGAAACAGGTGAGGTACAGGCACAGGGTCATGCACGCATGTTACGTGAAGGTACACTGGTCACCTCCCCAGGACTAAAGTTTAATGTCAACACCAAAACAGGGCGTATGGAGTCGCCAGTCTATCGTTTGCAAAGTGGTGGGGCAGGCAATGCTGGTTATGCAGAGGCCATTGATGATAACCACCTGCGACTTGGTGATGCTATCTACTCTGGTTGTCAGTGTGATAATAAGTTTTGGTATATTAAGTCGGAAAAAGTTGATATTTACGATGATGAAAACGAGGGTATAGCTCGAAATGGTACCCTTTATATTAAGGGCATTCCTGTCCTTTGGTCGCCCTATTTGACGTTTCCTGTTAAGCGTGAAAAGAAAACAGGTTGGTTGGCTCCATCCTTTACCTCAACCTCTAATAGTGGCCTAGGTTTATCACTACCTTATTTTATCAATTTGGCCCCTAATTACGACCTTACATTAACCCCTCAAGTTTACAGTAAACGTGGCTGGATGATGGGAGGTGAGTTCCGCTATTTGATGCCAAGTTATAGTGGGCAATTGAGTGGTACGTATATGACCAAAGACCGTAAACTTGATGAAAAACGCTGGTCTGTTAATTGGACACATCGTCAAAGTTTGGGTACTGTAGCTGGGCTTAAATTAGATTTAAACATTGATGTTCACGGGGTATCTGATCCTGATTATTACCGTGATTTTGACTCGGTTGCTGTTGCAAATCGTGCTGATAGGTCTTATCTCTCAAAGAGTGCATACCTTACTTTTAGTGGATATAAATACTGGTCAGGCTATTTGTTATGGCAAAAATATCAAGGCCTACACGACTTATCTGGTAGCAGTCCCAGCTATTACTACCAGTATGAACGTGAACCAGAGCTTATGGTAAGAGGGGCTATCTTTGATTGGAATGGCTTTGACGTTAGTATGCAGAATACGATTACACGGTTTACTTATCCCAAAGATAGGACCTATGCAAATAGTGTTGGATATACCAACACTAATGGGATTACTCATGTAGATGGCACCCGCTATGTGTCTTATACACAGGTCAGCTATCCTATTATTCGTGCTGGATGGTATGTCACACCTAAGTTAGGGTTGCATGCTTCACACTATACCACTAATTGGTACAAGCAATATGGTAATACCTTTACCAGTGTGGCAGGGACTCAATATCGATCGTTATCTCGAGTCTTACCTATCGCATCGTTAGATGCAGGTATGACGTTTGAGCGTACCACTACCTTATTTGGTAAACCGCGGATCCAGACCTTGGAGCCTCGTATTTATTACCTCTATATTCCTTACACAAACCAAGATGATCTCCCAATTTACGATACGGCACCTAGTCAGTTTAACTTTGGTACCGCTTTTTCTGAAAATGTGTATTCGGGCGGTTGGGATCGCATTAATGATGCAAATCAGGTGACATTAGGTTTGACCTCACGATGGCTTGATATGGACTCTGGCAAGGAACGTATGGTTGTTCAACTCGCACAGAAGTTTTATTTCAAGCGGCAGCGAGTTTATTTGAGTCAAAGTGAGCGCCGTCGTGAAGAGAGTCGCTCTGAATTCTTGGCTAACCTCTCTGTGGCTGTGACAGATAAACTGAATATAGAAGTAGGGACTCAGTTAAACACTTATTCACGCAAAGTGGCACAAACCTATGAGACAATTCGTTGGTTTCCCAAGCGGCTAGCCTCCATCTCATTGACACACCGTTATCAGCAAGATCCATTCTACTATACAAATGCTAGTGGCTCACAAATCTTTTATCCTTATCAGTTAGCTGGGAAAAATACCTTTAGTCTAGCTGGACAATGGCCAATTACTAAGAATCTATACGCTGTGGGACGATACGACTATTCAATCAAAGAACGACGCTCCACTCAGTCTATTTTGGGGCTGGAATATAAAGGGGATTGTTGTTGGACAGGGCGTGTTGTTTTCCAACGTTATGCAGTTTCTAAGCAAAAAACCAATACTTCTTTATTTTTTCAGTTAGAATTAACTGGTTTAGGTGCAGTGGGTTCCAATCCGATGAGTGTGTTAAGGGATAGTATCCCTGGCTATCAGTCGGTTAAAGATCCTGCTCCTGTTCAATCTCCTTTTGAAAGGTACGAATAACGATGCAATACTCAAAAACATGGTTAAAAATCGCTTTAATAGCTTTGCCTGGGCTTGTTCTTACTGCACCAGAGGCGTTGGCTGCAAAAGCAACACATAAGGTAACAAAACAGCGCCAAGGTACTTTTGCTGATGGTATTGCCGCTGTTGTAAATACAGACATTATCACCATGAAGCAATTAGATAGCCGCATGAGAGCGATGGAGGTGTCTGGTAATCCCGTATCTAAGGAGGAGGCTTTATCCCTATTAATTGATGAGCATTTGATGAATTCTCAAGCTGAACAACTGGGAATTCGTGTTACACAAGAGAGATTAAGAGATGTGCTCAATGGCATCGCACAGGAAAATGGCATGACTCTTGAGCAATTACAACAAGCAGCAAAGCAACATGGTATTAATTGGGATGACTATGTTGCTAACATGGCAGAACAAGTACGCATGGAAGACCTTCGTTCTCAAGTTGTGCAGTCTAGAGTCCATGTGAGTGAGTTCGATGTAAAGGCTTTTCTAGCACAACATCCGACAGGTATGTATCCTGAGTACAAGAAAAATGTAGTAAGCCAACCTCGTTATGAAAAACGTGAGGTGATTGAACGTTCATTTGACCCTAAAGCGGTGGCGTTTCAACATATCTATATCCGAGTACCAGAAGGGGCAAGCGATGAAGAAGTTGCAGCAGCCAAGAAAAAGGCCGATGAGGCATTGGCTAAGATTCGCCGTGGTGCCAGCTTTGCTAGTGTCGCACGTCAATATTCAGATGGTGCTGAAGCGAAAAATGGTGGTGACTTGGGTATCCGCATGAATGAGGATTGGCCAGAGCTTTTCATGGCTGTCACTAAGAAAGTCCGTGATGGAGGCACTACGGGTGTATTTAAAGCTTCCAATGGTTTCCATATTTTGAGAGTTGTCGAACGTCGTGGTATTGTGAATGAACAACGTAAAGTGGTTAATGTGCGTTTGCCAGACCCACCGCAAGCACAGTTAACTCCGCGTGAGCAAGCCGCACGTCATGATGGTCCTGTAGAAGTGACTGATACGCATGTACGTCATATTCTCATTCGTGTGACACCAGTATTTTCTGATGCTCAAGCTAAAGCTAAAATTGATGACATCTATCAAAAACTGCAATCAGGTCAGCAGTTTGCAGATTTGGCAGAGAAGTATTCACAAGATTCTTCTGCTCCTCTAGGTGGGGATATTGGTTGGGTAACACCAGGACAGTCTGACCCTGCTTTTGAACAAGCAATGGCAAGTTTGCAACCAGGGCAAGTAAGTGCACCCGTACGTAGTAAGTTCGGTTGGCATATTCTTGAAGTATTAGACCGTCGCACAGAGGATAAACAGGCTAGCATTCGCCACGATTTGGCATATGAAACGCTTTATCAAGAACAAGCACAACATGTGTTGCAAGATTGGTTAAGTCAGTTGCGTAGCCAAGCCTATATTGATAATCGCTTAACTGGTCAGACCAATCGTAAATAATAAGCTGTTATCAGGCGTAAGTTCCTCTTTAGCAAGAAGAGGCAATAAAACAGGGTAGTGCGATAGTGTGCTACCCTATTTATATGGATAAATCATTAATGGCACATAAAGCACGTAAACGTTTTGGTCAGCATTTTTTGACAGATCAAAGTATTCCTGATGCAATTGTACGAGCAATTAACCCAGAAAAGGATGATATGGTCATCGAAATTGGTCCGGGTTTATCTGCCTTGACTGCTCCATTATTAACGCATTTACAGCATTTAACAGTGGTAGAAATTGACCGTGATTTGGCGCATCGTTTACGAAATCACTATAGTCCCAAACAATTAACGGTGATAGAGGCTGATGCATTAACCGTGGACTTTACCCAGTTTGGGAGTAGTGTGCGTATAGTGGGAAATCTACCTTACAATATCTCAAGTCCTCTACTGTTTCATTTAATGCAGGCAGCAGATTATGTGCGAGACCAGCATTTTATGCTCCAAAAAGAAGTCATTGACCGTATGGTGGCCAAACCAGGAGAGTCTGATTATGGTCGTTTGTCAGTGATGCTACAGACACGCTATAAGATGGAGTCGCTCTTTGATGTACCCCCAGAGTGTTTTGATCCTCCCCCCAGAGTGATGTCGGCTGTGGTGCGTATGGTGCCACTGGGGGCAGATAGACCTCAGGCAAAAGATACTGCTATGTTTGAACGTTTGGTAACTCAGGCATTTAGCCAACGTCGTAAGATGCTGCGAGGCTCTCTCAAAGAATGGGGAATTGATTGGGAGGGGCTAGCCATTCCAGAAACCGCACGTGCAGAGGAATTAGGCGTTGCAGACTTTATTAAGATAGCTGATTATTGTGCTGAGAAGTCAGCGAGCAGTACAACAAAAATCTAAACCCTTGCTAACCATAAGCGAATTAAGTCATGGCTTTTTTGCCGCAATAAAGCAGCACATTGGGACATGGACTCTTGTAGAGACAAAGGGCCACTACTAATGCTAAAGGCAGCGGTGAGACCTTGTTGGTAAAGGTTTTGGTAGTTGGCTCGCACAGCTCCGCCTAGTGCTATGAGGGGCTTGTGATATTTTTGGCTTAAGGTCGCAATGCCAGCAATGGTTTTTCCATGTAAGGTTTGCTCATCAATACAGCCCTCACCAGTGATAATAAGGTCTGCTTCTCGGATATGTTGCTCAAGTTGAGAATATTCAGCAATGACATCAATGCCTGGTTTAAAAGAAGCGTTTAGATAGGCCAGAGCAGCGAATCCTAAACCCCCGGCAGCCCCAGCTCCTGGCATATCTCGACAATCTCGGTGCAAGGTATCAGCACAGTGTTGGGCATAGCTTTGTAGCCATGAATCGAGTTGCTCTACCTGTGCTGGTGATGCCCCTTTTTGTGGACCAAAAACAAAAGAGGCCCCCCGAGGACCACAGAGGGGATTGTTGACATCGGAAGCAAGGATAATCTCAATGTGCTGAAGACGAGGATCCAAGCCAGTTATATCAATTTGTTGAATGTGTGGAATGATATTTGGGGTATATTCTGTGATAAGTTGCTGCTGAGCATCGTAAAAACGTACCCCTAAGGCTGATACCATACCAATGCCTGCATCATTGGTTGCTGAGCCTCCTAGTCCGATAATGAGACGTTTAATAGGATAATTCAGGGCTTCTTTGATAAGAAGACCAACCCCATGAGTAGAGGAGGCAAGAATATCGCGTTGCTGCACAGGAATTTGCTCTAAGCCAGCTGCAGAGGCCATTTCAATCACGGCAGTATCTTTATTGACAAGTGCCCATTGTGCCGTGATAGGACTGCCTAGGGCATTGACTGTAGGGCTTGTGATAAGCTGACTGTTGGTGCTTTGGGCAATCGCATTTACAGTACCCTCACCACCATCTGCCATAGGGATACAAAATACAGTGGCGGTTGGTGCTGCATCAAGAATGCCTTGTCGAATGGCAAGAGCCACTTCAGAAGCTGATAAACTTTCTTTAAAAGAATCAGGGGCAACCACAATAATCATAAACTATCCACATTATGTTATGACAGAGACATCGTATCAGAAAAAGTACTTCAAAGGATGAGTTGTTAATCTAGGGGATGTTACCACATTGGTGTAAAAGACAGAAAGCAATAAATCAAAGGAGGGATTCCTAACCCTCCTGTGATTTTAAAGTGTGATGAAATGAATGAAGCACGCATTCATCTAAGTCTGATGAGGATTATTCTTCACGCAGACCCTTGCCTGGGGCATTCATATCTTTACGTTCAATAAATTCAATTTTATAGCCATCAGGGTCTTCAACAAAAGCAATCACAGTTGTTCCACCTTTAACAGGACCTGCTTCGCGGGTAACTTTACCTCCTGCTTGTTTGACGGCTTCACAGGCAGCATAAGCATCGGGTACGCCGATAGCAATATGACCATAAGCATTGCCTAAGTCATAACTATCAACACCGTAGTTATAAGTTAATTCTAGCTCAGCTTGTTCAGGATTAGCCGCATAGCCTAGGAAGGCAAGGTCATATTTATATTCTGGGTTAGAAGAAGTACGAAGCACTTTCATACCAAGTACACGAGTATAAAAATCAATAGAGCGTTCTAGATTGCCAACACGTAGCATAGTGTGTAGAAATTGCATGATATTATCCTCTGATAAAAAATAGTGAATAAAAATCTTAAAGTATAATTATCATAACGGACTATGGGGATTTATTCAAAAATATCCTCTCAGTATGGCATACAAATAAATGCATGGGGAAATCATTTTAAGGACAACAAAGATTGTTGTTTAATAGCAGCTTTATGTGGTTCATAATTAGGCATGATTTCAGCAACCTCTTGCCAAAAGGCCTTGCTATGGTTCATGTGTTTTAAATGGGCTAGTTCATGTGCAATGACATAGTCAATTTGTTCAGGTGGCAGGTGAATCAACCGCCAATTAAGTCCAATAATACCTCGACTATTGCATTGCCCCCAGCTGCGCATGGCTTTACTTAATCGTACTGCTTTACAGGCTCGCCCAGTGTGTTGTTGAAACCACCATAATCGTTGTTTGAACCAACGTAATGCTTGTTCTTGAAGCCATTGCTTGCATTGATATTCAACAGCCTCTGGATCAGTGTAAGTGGTATTGTTGATAAGTAATAAGTCACCATGTTGGGGGGCGTCTATATCACCAGTAAATAAAGGAGGCATAGAGGCAAAATGGGGTTTGATAAGAATATGTTTTCCCAAGTATAAAATCGTATCATTAATCGCCCAATGGTTGCTTTTGGGTGGTTGGTGTTGTGCGTAATAGGCTTGTTTTTCTTTAAGCCAAGCACTATTTTGCTGTATTAATTGAATGATGTTAGCCATTGGCTCTGTGAGTGAGGCTGAAACGGAGATTCCCTCTGCACTGATACTGAGCTTTAGGCGTCGACGTTTTGCACGTTGAAGTTTAAATTCAAAACGACCATCTGATGTATCAATATAGTAATAGTGAGTAGGCATGCCCGACGACATCTCAAATGAAAAGAGATTCATTATACGCTGCCAAAAGGACAAAGTTGCAACGATTTGTTTAACTGAGGGATGGTAGACAGAATAACGGTTTGAAACCTATCAATAATCTTCAGGGCTGATGACACGCATTTCAGTTTCAATCCAATCTTCCACTTTTTTGTTTAATTCCTCTGGTGTCAGTCCCTCAGAGTCAATAGCAGGACCAATAGAAATAGTAATCAGTCCTGGTCTTCGTAAAAACGAGTTGCGAGCCCAACATTTACCAGTATTTAAGGCAATAGGGATAACGGGATTATGGGTAAGAAGAGCAAGACGAGCTCCTCCCATCTTGTAGTGTCCTTTCTGGCCTACAGGCATACGAGTACCTTCTGGAAATAACACGACATTTCTATCTTCAGCAAGACGTTGAGCACCTTTTTCCATCACTTGACGCATGGCATCACGCTTGGCATTACGGTCAATGGCAATCTGTTGCACACTAGCTAGCCCCCAACCGAAAAATGGGATGTAATTCAGTTCTTTTTTATGCACATAAGTGAGACTGCGTTTAAAAATTAAGGGGAAAAAAATGGTTTCCCATGCGGATTGGTGCTTGGCAAGGAAAATAGCTGCTTTATCAGGAATATTCTCCATGCCTTTTACTTGATAGCGAATACCACAGATAAGTCTGGCACCCTCTATGATAAGCCGATTCCAGAGGGTAATAAGTGCCCAGCGTAGTTTAAAGGGGAGCAAAACAAGAAAGCCTGACAAAATACCAAAGAAAACAGTGAGAATCGAGAGGTAAATAGCAAAAAGCGTAGAGCGGATAATAAGCATGAAAGTTCCTCTATGAGGATAAGAAAATAGGAGAGCTATTTTTCTTATCAATAAAAATATGGCTAATCATTGATTGATGTGCCAGTCTCCTTGTTGGAAGATAATTCTTTAGTGAGAATTTCAGCCACATCCATAAGAGAATGACTGACCCGAGTGTGAGGAGGTAATCCACCTTTGGTCAGTGTTTTTTCCCCATTGCCTGTCAGTACAAGCCAAGGTGTAAATCCTGCAGCGGAAGAAGCCTGCAAATCACGCAAAGAATCGCCTACAGCATAGATACCGTGAGGTTCTATACCATAACGACGTTTGATTTCATTGAATAATCCAGGTTTGGGTTTACGGCAATCACAATCCTCGTCTGGGTGGTGAGGACAGATAAAGAAAGCATCAATATTGGCACCTAATGGTTGGAGCTCTAGTTGCAGTTTTTTATGCATTGCATGTAGGGCATGAATATCAAATAAACCACGCCCTAATCCAGATTGGTTTGTTGCCACAACGACCTTATAGCCAGCATGAAACAGTTTGGCGATAGCCTCTATACTGCCGGGTAATGCAACCCACTCTTCTGCACTTTTGACAAACTCAGTGCTTTCATGGTTAATCACACCATCACGATCAAGAATAATAAGTTTCATAGTTGAATGAAAAAAACAGCAGAGAGATTAAAAAATAACAGTATATTGGTATGCTTTTATAATGGACAATTTCAGTCAATGATAAAAAACTTTCCCACATCCAATGTCAGCATAAGAGACGCTAACTTGGATGTGAGAGTACAGCTTATTGGGCTAGTTTGGATAAATCAGCCACAAGATTCATCACCCCGTGGAGTTTATTTAACAAGGCCAAGCGGTTTTGACGAATGGCAGGGTCTTCTGCCATCACCATAACATCATTGAAGAAAGCGTCTACAGCATCACGTGTTTGGGCGACACATTGTAGTGCTTGTGTAAACTCTGATTTCTCAAAGTGGGCTTTTGCAATAGGAGTTACCTCATCAATTACCTTAGCAAGAGCAATCTCTGCAGCATCTGTCAGTTTTGAGTTATCCACTGCAGGAATATCTCCCTCTACCTTCTTCAAGAGATTACCAATACGCTTATTGGCGGCAGCAAGACTGCTTGCTTCAGGTAATGTATTAAAGTAACTCACTGCATTAACACGGTCTGCTACTTCATCAAGGTGAGGTTTAAGGGCTAACACCGCCTCTACGACAAAACGGTCATTATGGGTTTGTAGCTGATTGCGTAAACGTTCAAAAATAAATTCTTGAACCTCTTCGGCAGTATTGGCACTGACTGCAATACCTGCTTGCTCAAAAAGCTGTTGTGCAAACTGCAATACATCTATGAGTGTTAGTTTGTTTAAACCATTGAAGTATTCTGCATTATTGAGTGCATCAAAGGCACTAATAATGCCAAGAGCGGCACGACGTAAGGCATAAGGGTCGCGTTCACCAGTAGGCAATAATCCAATACCCCAGATGCCTACAAGAGTTTCTATACGTTCTGCAATAAAGAGTACAACACTGATAAGGTTATGGGTAGAAACAGGAGCGTCAAAACGAACCAAATACTGATCAGCAATGGCTTGTGCCACTTCAGGTAACTCTCCATCTCCTTTTGCATAATAGGCACCAATAATGCCTTGTAACTCAGGAAACTCACCAACCATATTAGAGGTTAGGTCTGCCTTGGCAAGGAAAGCTGCACGATCTGCATATTCAGTATTGGCACCCAGTTTCTCTGCGATAAAGCGAGCAATAGCACGGACACGCTCAACACGAGCGAGTTGGGTACCGAGTTTATTATGATAGACAATCGTGCCGAGTAGGGGAACACGACTGGCTAGTGTTTGTTTGCGATCAGTATTAAAGAAGAACTCTGCATCTGCCAAGCGAGGACGAACTACACGCTCATTTCCTTCAATAATATGATGAGGGTCTTTTACCTCCATATTGCTGACAATTAGAAAACGATGACTGAGCTTGCCGGTATTTTTATCGAAAAGAGGGAAGTACTTTTGATTTAGACGCATGGTCAAAATCAAGCATTCTTGGGGAACAGCAAGAAACTTTTCTTCAAACTGACCAACATAGATAGTAGGATGCTCAACCAGAGAAGTGACTTCTTCAAGTAAATCGTCTACGGCACTATCTTGACCAATCGTGAGGTTAAGCTCATCTGCCTTTTGGGTTAATGCTTGACGAATATTGTTGAGACGCTCTTCATATGAGGCGATAACTTTGCCTTCATCAGCAAGTTGTTGTGCATAGCTAGAGGCATCTTTAAGATCAAAAGAAGCCTTACCCATAAAGCGATGGCCATGTGTCGTACGACCTGATTGAAGACCAAGCACCTCTGCAGGAATAATGTCCGCACCATATAAAACCACAAGACCATGAGCAGGGCGTACAAACTTAACCGTCGTCTTGCCATCGGCTAATTGATAACGCATGACTTTGGGAATGGGTAAACTTTCAAGGGCATGGTCAATGATACTTTGGATAGATTGTGTGAGTTGGGCTCCTGGTGCCATACCCTCAGCGACAAGATAGTCTTGTTTGCCATCGGAGATTTTTTTTAGACTTGCCACATCGATATTGTCTAATCCCTTGCTGGCAAGTTTTTTAAGTAAAGCAGGAGTGGCTTTGCCTTCGGCATCTAGGCCTACTTTAACCGGCATGAGCTTCTCAGCAAAGGCTTGTTCAGGAGCTTGTGTAAGGACATTTTCCACACATACCGCCAAACGGCGTGGTGTTGCATAGCTTTGAAACGCAACCCCAGCAGGCGTTAAATTGGCTTTAGTTAAATCGTTAACAATACTTTGTGCAAAAGCATCACCTAAGCGACGTAATGCTTTTGGAGGTAATTCTTCGGTAAATAATTCAATAAGTAAAGGTTTGCTTGTCATGGTTATTTCACCTCCAACATAGGGAAGCCAAGTCTTTCTCGAGAGTCATAGTAACACTGTGCAACGGCGCGTGAAAGGTTGCGGATACGGCCAATATAAGTGGCTCGTTCGGTCACGCTAATGGCTCCACGGGCGTCCAATAGGTTAAAGGTATGAGCAGCTTTGAGTACTTGTTCATAAGCTGGTAAAGCCAAAGGATTCTCAAGCTCCATCAGCTTTTTGGCTTGTGCCTCGTAGTCGTTGAAGTGAGCAAATAAGACATTGGTGTCAGCATATTCAAAGTTATAGGTGGATTGTTCCACTTCGTTTTGATGGAATACATCACGGTAATAAATTTTGTCGCCATTGGGTCGAATGGTCCAGACCAAGTCATAAACACTTTCTACATTTTGGAGGTACATGGCGATACGCTCTAAACCGTAGGTGATTTCACCTGTTGTAGCAGAGCAATCTAGTCCGCCTACTTGTTGGAAATAAGTAAACTGGGTAACTTCCATGCCGTTAAGCCATACCTCCCAACCAAGCCCCCAAGCACCTAAAGTGGGATTTTCCCAGTCATCTTCAACAAAACGAATGTCATGCTCTTGAGGATTAATACCTAACGCTTCGAGTGAACCAATGTACAAATCAAGAATGTTTGGTGGTGCAGGTTTGAGGACAACTTGGTATTGATAATAATGTTGAAGACGGTTAGGGTTCTCGCCATAACGTCCATCTTTGGGGCGACGAGAGGGCTGCACATAGGCGGCAAACCAAGGCTCTGGGCCAATGGCACGTAAAAATGTCGCTGTATGAGAAGTGCCTGCACCGACTTCCATATCATAAGGTTGTAATAAAGCGCAGCCTTGTTTGTCCCAATAATTTTGTAGGGTGAGAATAATTTGCTGAAATGTAAGCATGGATATGACTTAAGCTAAAAAATAAAACAACCCTCATTCTAGCATAGCAGTAATGGGATTTCATTGGTTGTTTAAGCTGTAGGTGAAAAGCGAGGAGCATGTAATGGAGGGGGTTACAGGAAGCATTAGTAGCATTTATCTTTTCTATCTTGGCTATCTGACTATAACAAAAGCCCCCCTCAGATATGGAGCAAGACCGAGGAGGGCAATAAGGGTTGTTTTAAATTGAAGTTAAAATTATCTTATCGAGGGGAAATCATCGCTTCAGGTTTAACGAATTGATCAAACTCCTCACCAGTCAGTAGCCCTAGTGCAATAGCAGTTTCTCGTAGAGATTGATTATGTCGATAGGCTTGTTTAGCAATTTTTGCGGCATTTTCATAACCTACATGACGGTTAAGGGCGGTAACCAGCATCAATGAATGATGCAAGAAATAGTCGATCTTCTCGGGAACAGGTTCAATGCCCACCGCGCAGTGGGTATTCAAACTGTTGCAAGCATCGCCTAAGAGACGAATAGATTGCAAAAGATTATAAGCAATTACAGGCATATAGACATTCAGCTCAAAGTTGCCTGATGCCCCAGCAATACTGATGGTTGTATCATTGCCCATAACTTGGCAATAAACCATAGTCATGGCTTCACACTGGGTAGGATTGACTTTACCTGGCATGATAGACGAGCCAGGTTCATTTTCAGGGATAGTAATTTCTCCTAGACCACAACGAGGACCACTCGCTAACCAGCGAATATCATTGGCTATTTTATTTAAGCTAACAGCCAGGGTGCGTAAGGCTCCAGATGCATATACGCAAGCATCACGGCCAGCTAGGGCTTCAAATTTATTAGGAGCGGTTACAAAAGGCAGGTTAGATAATTCTGCTAATTGATGGGCAACTTTCACAGCATAATCGGGATGACTATTTAAACCCGTCCCCACCGCAGTACCTCCTAAGGGAAGTTCATAAAGACCCTTGAGTGCTGCTTGTAAGCGGTCAAGCCCATGATCTAGTTGGCTGACATATCCAGAGAACTCTTGTCCTAATGTGAGCGGCGTAGCATCTTGCAGATGAGTACGGCCAATTTTAACAATGTCTTTAAAGTCCTCTGACTTTTGGTGTAAAGTGTTGCGCAGAGCTGTGACGGCGGGAATAAGGTGATGATTGATTTCTGTTGCTGCTGCCACATGAATAGCAGTGGGAAATGAGTCATTAGTCGACTGTGCATGATTGACATGATCATTGGGATGGATAGGATGATAGGCAGCTAATCCGGTCCCTGCAATTTCATTAGCACGATTAGCGAGAACCTCATTCATATTCATATTGGATTGAGTACCTGATCCAGTTTGCCACACAACAAGAGGAAATTGGTGGTCAAGTTTGCCGCTGAGTACGTCATCAGCAGCCTGAATGATGAGCTTTGCTTGTTCTGGTTGGATGCGTCCTAAAGAGGCATTGGTCATCGCAGCAGCTTTTTTGACTAGAGCCATGGCATGAATCATAGGCAGAGGAAGACGTTCTCCTCCAATTTTAAAATTCATTGTACTGCGTTGAGTTTGAGCCCCCCAATAAGCCTCAGCAGGAACTTCAATATTGCCCATCGTATCGTGTTCAGTTCTGGTTGTCATAGTACATTCCTTAAAATGATAATGAGAATTATTATTAATAATAGCATAGATTATTTTGCTAAGGGGGGCTACACTACTATAAGGAATGCGGAGTAAGGATAACAGACGTATTTCTTGCTAAAATAAAACAAGTTATAAAAGGAGACAAATATGGAAGAAAAGACAAAAATGGAGACGATATCTGAAGCTGAACCATTGGTGACATCAGAAAAAATTGGGCGAGTACTTGTCATTACGATTAATCGCCCACAGGCACGTAATGCTTTAACCTATGATACTTCGTTTGCTTTGGCTGAAGCCATTGATGAGCTGGATCGTAATCCTGATTTGTCCTTGGCGATTTTGCGCGGACAGGGAGAGCATTTTTGTGCGGGTATGGATTTAAAAGAGTTTGCTCGTACGCAGCGTAGGGCAGTGGTACCGGGGCGTGGTTTAGGGGGCTTATGTGAGGCTCTGCCCAAGAAGCCTTTAATTGCAGCGGTTGAAGGCTATGCCTTAGCAGGTGGCTTTGAGCTAGTATTGGCTTGTGATCTTATCGTTGCGTCTAGTGCGGCTAAGTTTGGTTTGCCTGAGGCGAAACGTGGTCTAGTTCCGGGTTCTGGCGGTATGCTACGTTTACCTAAACGCTTACCCTATCATATTGCGATGGAGTTGTTATTGACTGGTGATATGATTGATGCCTCTCGTGCTCAGCAACTTGGTTTGGTAAATGAGGTTGTCGAACCGGGTAAGTCGTTAGAAGCTGCTTTGGCATTGGCGCAACGTATTGCTGCGAATGGGCCGTTATCATTGAAAGTGATTAAAGAAGTGGTGAACGCTTCTCAGGGCTGGCGTCCAGAGGATATGTTTGCACTCCAGCAACCTCGTATGGCTCATATTTTTACCTCTCATGATGCTAAAGAGGGGGCAACTGCCTTTGCGGAAAAACGTACTCCTGTGTGGAAGGGAGAGTAGTCAGATATAGAGGAGGGCTATGGTTGAGTATTCAGCCTAAGCCCTGATGCTTAGTGAGTAGTCTAGTGCATGCAGACTAATCTGATGGTGGTTAGTTTTAACAATAGTGATAAGCTCAATTTATGTAATAGTTATGCTAATTCAAATAATTGACTTTCAGCTTCCCATTGCCTTACTTGGTAGTAATCGGACATGAGTTGTTCTATGTCGTCACCTACCAAGTAAAAATGCCCTACTTTGGTAGCTAAGTTCGTCGTACGTGGTACTTTATCACCCACTTTGGGGATACCAATAGACGAATGAAATGAAGTCAATCCTCCAACAAGTTGATCAAAGTGAGAAGATACGATAGTTCCTGCGTTATTAAAGATGAGGTTTATCAGCAAAATGCTCTTTTGCTTCTGATGAGTATTGGATAATGCAGGGGGAATATCGTTGTTTATGATTAAATGAGCAAAAGCAGAAATATGACTGTATCCGAGAGCAGACTCACTCACTTTACCATCAATGCCTCCTTGTAATCTTGCTGCCATTTCAATGAGCACTGGACCACTATCGGTCCAAAATAATTCAATATGACAAGGACCATATTGCACTTGTAGAGCAGAGAGTAAGCCTTGGATATAGGCACTTAAACCACTAAAAGCAGTTTCGTAATCATTTACTAAAACTTCAAAGTCATAGACGGTGTATTTATCATCAATGATTTTTCGTGTTTCCTGCCAAACCTCTAAGATGATGTGTTGACCTTCTACCGAGATGGTGTTTACCATCAGCTGTTGTCCAGAGATTTTGCGTTGAATAAGTATTTGTTGATTATCCAGACCAAATACATTGGTGGAAGAGAAATTGTGCTGAATGGCTTTTTCGACTTCTTGCAATGAATGACAAATCACCACCCCATCACCTCCAGCGCTTTCAGTGGGTTTGACGACGACAGGATACCAATCTTGTGGGATAGCAGGGAGTGTTTGGTGAGGAGACACGGCAAATTCCGCAATAGAAGCTAACCCCGCTTCTTTGACGGCATTCATCATTTGATGTTTATTGCGTCTTAAGCCAGTTGAGTGGGGGTGATTACCTTTTAACCCAAAGGCAAAGGATAACTTTTCACTGAGTGCGACACCTAATTCACTTCCTGCCACGATAAAGTCAGGATGGTACGCTTTAATATCAGCATGGGCTTGCTCTGAATAAATAATATTTTTTGAATAAAGGGATGGGTCAAACTTTGCTTTCCATAGCGCAGGAACGTCCTTGGTGGACTGGATATGCATTAGCTCACAACCGTTTTTGAGCAAATATTTTGCCAAGTGATAGCCAGTGCTGTAGCCGTCTACAATAATTCCTTTCATGTCTCATCTCCTTTGCTGTTGTGTACCCATCCCATTTTTAGTACAACTAAAAAGTAGAAACGGAATGCATTTGTTCGTACATTAAGGGTGTTAAACCTTTTAGTGCATCATGGATTTAAGACTGAGCTCGGCATACATCTGCATGCGCCGAAACTATCAATATTAAAATTTATCAAGGTATTCTCATTGGAATTATCTTTCATAATGGTGTCCTATAGATAGATTAATAAGAGAGCCACAGAAAACACAAGCAACACCGATGAATGAGTAAAGTGTAAATTGATACTCCCCAGTTACCCATGAAATAAAAATAGCAATGAGAGGAAAAAGTAACGAGGCAACGGCTGCTTGAGTGACGCCTGAAGACTTAATGAGATTAAAGTATAGGATAAAAGCGAGTGCGGTACAAAATATCGATAGATAAATCAACGATAACACATATTCTACGTTTAGAGAGATAGATAGGCTATGTCCTTGCAAAAGTAGTGCAAGCAATGATACGACAGCCCCGTACATCAATCCTAATGTTGTTGATGTGACGACATTTACACCGTTGTTACTGAGATGAGCTGATGTAATGTTTCCCAAAGAGACAATATATGTGGCTAATAAAGCCCATCCAGCACCAATGAGTAGTTGAGATTCGTCTTGTGAAATAGTGTCTGGTCGGTAGAATAATAACCCTGTTCCTATAATGGCAATGGTACTTCCCAAAAAAACTCTTGATTGAAGAGGTTTTGCAAAAAATAGACGATTATTGAGGGCGTTAAAAAAAATTAAAGATGAAAATATGATAGAAACTAGTCCACTACTAATATACTTTGTGGCAAAATAAAAAAAGAAATAGTTAAGAGAAAATGAAAATGCTCCTAACAATGCAATTTTCCCATGCGTTTTTAGTGATAAGGTAGGAAATTTCCCTAGGAAAAGTCTATGATACATCCATAGAATGAATGCAGCCAGAGCGATTCTATAAAATACTGATACAGAGACAGGATTAGTTCCAAGTTGGAATTTTATTGCATACCATACTGTGCCCCAAATTGTAACAGTAGATAAAAATAATAGTAAAATATTCTTATTCACTTTCTTTCACCATATGTAATACCCCCATTTTTCGGAAGGCTTAAAAGTAGAGTTTTTACAAATAATTAGCGTCTGCAAGCCCCCACAATCCCTTGTCTGACCGCTTACGCCGTCAGGCGTTACATGCTCCCTAAAGGGTGTGACCTTCCTCCCGAAAGAGTACCACAATTTCGATGAGATGGTTAAGCCGCCAGTCTAACAAATTCTGCTGGTGGCTGGTAATTTAGGGAGAATTATCAACTGGATTTATAAAACTTGAGAAAAAACAGCGGTAATATTTGCAGAATGATCATTCTAATGAGGTGATGCGTTAGGATAAACACCATATCTAGCCCAGACAGCAATGCAACCACAGAAACTGTCTCTACGGCACCGGGAACATAGGCAAGAAAGATTGCCATAAACGGAATACCCAATAAGATACTCGTCAGTTGGCTCATCAAGATAGTCGTCAATAAACTCATTCCAAATACCCACAAACTGTCTTTAATACCCACAACAAAGTCTTGCCAAGCTATATTCTTAAACAATTCACCTATTAACAATCCAAGAAGAATTGTGGAAAATGTCACTATTCCCTCAGGAACGTGAATGCCATGCACAACAACTTGTTGAGATACGAAGGCACTCACAATAGTCGCACTCAGCAAATAAGATGCTGGCACTCGCTTTAGCAGAAACCTACCTATACCCCATGACAAAAGAGCAACAACGATAAACACTAACAAGTAGTATGCATCATCCCAATTCCATAATACATGACTACTATTACCTAAATAATGAACACTATCCCCTTCCTCATTTCCATTAACTGACGCTTCCATAAAAGGGGTAACACTTAACAATAACGTTAAAAACAACAGCCTTGTTAATTGGATTAGCATCACCCGTGGACGAACGGACTTCATCTGCAACACATCCAGAACTACCGCTAAAGCACCAGGATAAATCGCTAGAGCCGCATCCAATTTTTCCCACTTCGATTTTCTAACCAACCATAGATAGGAAAAGCTATAGCCTAGTAACAAGCAAATAACCATACACACGATACTGGTAAGTAACTCAACATCCCATGACTCCACCCGAAACGATACCCCTGTTGACATACCTAAGACAATTTGGACAAAAGGCAGGAAAAATGAGTTACTAACCTTACTTTTTGTACATTTACTGACCCAAAATGCAACAATAATCCCAGTTAGCAAGAAGGCATACGGCACATTAAGTATAGACAGCACATAGCCTAGAATAGCTGTTACTATAATGCATGACCAAGGTATCATGATTCATGTCTCCAAATGAAATTTTCCTCAACCCATCTATTTAAATAAACCATCCTCTCTGTAACCTCTAATTCTATCTCACCACTAACTAATGCCCAAAATATTTCTTGATTTGTCATACTCATTGATGAGTAACGCTAAGAGGATTAGCATTCTTGTTTTTTGTTAGAGACGGTAATAGGAAGAATTACTATGAGTAGAGGTCAGCATAAATTGTTAAACCAATAATAATTCTCATTTATGAGGCAAATTTATTTCTCTGAACACAGGCGGTTATCCCAGTAAATTCGAGTATGATGTTATCATCACAGACGTTAGATTTACTGGGAGTTTTTATGACAACAATTATCAAAGAAGCGGATTTGGTACAGTCAATTGCCGATGCCGTTCAGTTTATCAGTTACTATCACCCACAAGATTATATTCAACACTTAGCGCGTGCTTATGAGCGTGAGCAGAGTCCTGCGGCGAAAGATGCGATTGCACAAATTTTGACGAATTCACGTATGTGTGCGGAGGGTCATCGTCCTATCTGTCAAGATACAGGGATTGTGAATGTCTTCCTAAAAATCGGTATGGATGTGAAGCTAGAGCTGAGCAAAACTTTGCAAGAAGCCTGTGATGAGGGTGTTCGTCGTGGTTACTTAAATCCCGACAACAAACTTCGTGCTTCTGTATTAGCTGACCCTGTGTTTGAACGCAAAAATACGCGTGACAATACGCCCTGTGTACTATCTGTGGAATTGGTTCCTGGCAACACGATTGATGTGCAAGTAGCGGCTAAAGGTGGTGGCTCTGAAAACAAAACGAAATTTGCTATGTTAAACCCAAGCGATAGCATTGTGGATTGGGTATTGAAAACCGTTCCTCAAATGGGGGCAGGTTGGTGTCCTCCCGGTATGCTAGGTATTGGTATTGGCGGTACGGCTGAGAAAGCCATGCTCATGGCAAAACAAGCCTTGATGGAAGACATTGATATGTACGAGTTATTGGCTCGTGGCCCTCAAAATAAACTTGAGGAATTACGTATTGAACTATACGAAAAAGTCAATGCACTCGGTATCGGAGCACAAGGTTTGGGTGGTTTAACCACTGTGTTAGATGTCAAAATCAATACTTACCCAACCCATGCAGCCTCTAAACCTATCGCCATGATTCCTAACTGTGCGGCAACTCGTCACGTGCATTTTGTCCTAGATGGTAGTGGTGTGGCAGAAATGCCTGTACCATCATTGGATTCTTGGCCTAATGTTCACTGGGCTCCAGATTACAACAAGTCTAAACAAGTTAACCTAGATACCTTGACTAAAGAAGAAGTGGCTAGCTGGAAACCAGGTCAGACCTTATTACTCAACGGTAAAATGCTCACCGGTCGTGATGCGGCACATAAACGTATTCAAGATATGTTGGCAAAAGGTGAAAAATTACCTGTAGACTTTACGAATCGTGTGATTTATTACGTAGGCCCTGTTGATCCAGTGCGTGATGAAGTGGTGGGTCCTGCTGGCCCTACAACCTCAACTCGTATGGATAAATTTACCGAGATGATGTTAGCGAATACCGGTCTTATTGCAATGATTGGTAAAGCTGAGCGAGGTCCAGCTGCCATCGAAGCGATTCAAAAACATAAATCAGCATACTTAATGGCAGTGGGTGGCTCGGCTTATCTTGTTTCTAAAGCCATCCGTAGTGCAAAAGTCCTCGCTTTTGAAGACCTAGGCATGGAAGCAATTTATGAGTTTGAAGTCAAAGATATGCCAGTGACAGTAGCGGTAGACGCTAATGGTACATCTGTGCATACAACAGGTCCTGCAGAATGGAAAGTGAAGATTGAGAATATGCAGAAATCTTTATAATCCTCTTGTTATGCTGACTAGAGCTATCTGAGAAGCTAGATAACTTAAAGTAGACTTCTCTATCATTAATAACTCGTGCTATCAGTAGTGTAGTGCGAGTTATTATTTTATAGATGCTTTTTTGTAGGAGAGGCGGTTAGTTAACAGGAGTAGTTTTTAACAGGGAGGGCGTTTTTTACTCTCTAGAAATAATGGGTTGATGCACTGTCTTGACCCATAGCAATAAGAAGATGCACCAAAAAGAGGAGTTTTTTTTCTAAAAATGTTGGTATTTTTCTTCAAAAAAATCAATGTATTGTCCTATCCTTTTTTTTTGATATGATTTTTTCAAATGTTGATTGTTATGAACAAAGGCTTCGTGTCAATGAATTGGGAAGTAGAAACACTAAGAAGAGAATGAGTATCTCACCCTATCTAGTGATAATTACCAATAGATTTGAATGCGAACAAGCATTACAACATCACTTTGTACTCACTCATTTGGAGAATATGTTATGGTCGTGGTTTCAAAAAAAATTTTATGGGGTACTATTGCTGTTGCTTTATCAACAGCAACAACACTAGCTCAAGCAAAGAATACCTTGGTATATTGTTCGGAGGGGAGTCCGGCTGGGTTTGATTCAGCTCAGTATTCTGCTGGTACAGACTTTGATGTAGCGGCTAATAATGTTTTTGATGGTCTAATGAGATTTCCAAGAGGTGAAACAAAGGCGGTACCAGCTTTAGCTGAAAGCTATGAGGTGTCGGATGATGGATTAACCTATACTTTTCACTTGCGTAAAGGGGTGAAATGGCATACCACAAAATACTTTAAACCAACACGAGATTTCAATGCCGATGATGTGGTATTTACCTTTGACCGTTTAGCAAATAAGAACAATCCCTTTAACAAGGCTTACCCAGTTGAGTTTCCTTATTACTCTGATATGAGTTTAGACACAACCATTAAGTCAGTGGAAAAGGTTGACGATTACACTGTTAAATTTGTACTCAATAATGTCGATGCTGCTTTTATCCAAACAATGGCTATGCCGATTACCACCATTAACTCTAAGGAGTATGCTGATAAGCTATTGGCAGAGGGTAAAGCAGATTTAATCAATCAACAACCTATTGGGACAGGTCCTTTTATTTTTGAACGTTACCAGAAAGATGCTTCTATTCGCTATAAAGCCAACAAACAATATTGGAATAAAGAAGATATGCCTTTGGTAAACAATCTTGTATTTGCCATCACAAAAGATGCAGCAGTACGTTACCAAAAACTAAAAGCAGGGGAGTGCGATATTATGTCTTATCCATTACCTGCCGATATAGAGGGCATGAAACAAGATAAGGCTATCCAAGTATTGAGCAACCCTGGGTTTAATATTGGTTTTATTGCCTATAACACAGAAAAGTCTCCATTGGATAAGGTAGAAGTGCGTCAAGCCCTAGATTTTGCGATTAATAAACCAGCAATTATCAGTGCAGTGTATGGAGGGCAAGGGCAGTTAGCAGTAAACCCAATGCCTGTTACCCAATGGTCTTATAACAAGAATATTCAATCTCGCACACAAGATCTTGAAAAGGCAAAATCATTGCTCGCAAAAGCAGGATACCCTGATGGGTTTAGTGCAACTTTATGGTCTTTACCCGTACAACGTCCTTATAATCCTAATGGGCGTTTGATGGCTGAAATGTTGCAGTCAGACTGGGCGAAAATTGGTGTAAAAGTGAATATTACAACCTTTGAGTGGGGTGAGTATCTCAAACGTGCCCGCACTGGTGAGCATCAAATCGTCATGTCAGGATGGACAGGGGATAATGGTGACCCAGACAACTGGGTAGGTAATTTATTTGGTTGTAATGCCATTGGTGGTAGTAATTACTCCCGTTTCTGCTATAAACCTTTCCAAGATTTATTAGATCAAGCGAAAAAATTGACAGATGTGGGTGAACGCACAAAACTTTATGAGAAGGCTCAAGAGATTTTCTTTGAACAAACACCGGCCTCTATTATAGGTACTTCTGTGGTTAATGTACCTGTACGTAAAGAAGTATCTGGCTTCAAAATTAGTCCACTTGGTGCATTCCAGTTCACTGGTGTAAGTGTGAAATAATCCATGAAATATGGATAATCATTCTGCTTTTGGTTAAGGGGAGGGGTTCCTCCCCTTTTTATTTATTTTTAGTGAAGGCTGGCTTTGCTGATTATTATGGAAATCACCTGCTCTGGTAGGAGGTGGTTAATTTTGCCGGTTATTGTGGAGATTGCCTGCTTTGGGAGGGGTAATTTTGCCGGTTATTGTGGAGATTACCTGCTTTGGTGGGGGGCAACAGTTGAATCAATTTCGCATGTTGCACTAAAGAAAAATGTCAATAACTTGAGAATCAGTCCATTTGATGCTAGGCAACTCACCCGGGTTAGTATTGAATAGAAAGCAGTTATGACATTTTTAGGATGGTTTTTGTGGGGGAGTCAGTTTGTTGCACCTTTATGGTGCTTTTTCTATGCAAATGGTACTTTTTGATGAGAATTGAAGACATGTCATTGAATAGCTATATTTTCCTTTAATACATTGAAAAATAAATAAAATTTTTATCAAAAAACAAATAAAGAAAAATTTTTATTTCAGCGGTCTTGGTAGAGTATATGAAGCAAAATAATCTTTTGCTATTATCCTTTCTATAGGAAGACATTATTGTTTCGATAGGGAAATTCCTGATTGTCAGCTTTGTGGTTAGTTTATACACTGCGCAGGAATTTTTTCACAAAGAGGAATATGATTATGAAAACTTCTCAAAAATTTTTGTTAGGTACATTGATGGCGGCATTGGCTGCTACAGCACAAGCCAAGGGTACTTTGGTTTACTGTTCTGAAGGATCTCCAGCTGGTTTTGATCCTGCACAATATACAGCCGGCACAGATTTTGATGCGAGTGCGAATAATGTCTTCAATCAACTCGTAGAGTTTCCTCGTGGAGAGACTAAAGTAGTGCCTGCCTTAGCAGAAAGTTGGGATGTATCGGATGACGGACTGACTTATACCTTTCATTTACGCAAAGGGGTGAAATGGCATACCACTAAGTATTTTAAGCCTTCTCGTGATTTTAACGCTGATGATGTTATTTTCACTTTTGATCGCTTATCTGGCAATAAGGAAAATGCTTTTAATAAGGCCTATCCTGTGGAGTTTCCTTATTTCTCTGACATGGGCTTAAAGACAAATGTGAAATCTGTTGAAAAAGTGGATGACTATACTGTCAAAATCTCACTTAAGGTAAATGACGCTTCTTTTATTCAGACATTGGGTATGCCAGCTATCGGATCTATGTATTCTAAAGAATATGCCGATAAATTGTTAGCCGAAGGTAAGGCAGAAATGATTAATCAGCAACCTATTGGTACAGGTCCATTTGTGTTTGAGCGTTATCAAAAAGATGCCCAAATTCGCTATAAAGCCAATAAAGATTACTGGAACAAGGAAGATGCACCACAAGTAAATAATCTCATTTTTGCGATTACCAAAGATGCATCTGTGCGTTTCCAAAAGCTCAAAGCAGGCGAATGTAATGTGATGTCATATCCTCTCCCAGCAGATGTGGAGAATATGAAGAAAGATCCTTCTATTCAAGTGTTAAGTCGACCTGGTTTTAATGTAGGTTTCATTTACTACAATACAGAAAAAGAACCTTTTAACAAGCCAGAAGTCCGTCAAGCATTAGACTATGCAATGAATAAGCCTGCTATCATCAAGGCTGTGTATGGTGATCAAGGAGAACTAGCACCTAACCCTATGCCTATTACCCAATGGTCTTTCAATAAAAATATCAAAGCCCGTGAGCAAAATATTGAAAAAGCAAAAGAGTTGCTTGCCAAAGCAGGTTTGCCTAATGGCTTTGAGACAACCTTGTGGTCACTTCCTGTGCAACGTCCTTATAACCCTAATGGTCGCTTGATGGCAGAAATGTTGCAAGCTGACTGGGCGAAAATTGGTGTTAAAGTGAACATCACTACTTATGAATGGGGTGAATACCTTAAACGAGCTAAGGCAGGTGAACACCAAATCGTGATGGTGGGTTGGACTGGTGACAATGGTGACCCTGATAACTGGTTGGGTACATTGTTTAGTTGTCAATCAGTAGGTGGATCTAACTATTCACGTTTCTGCTATAAACCCTTTGAGGATCTTATCGTTAAAGCAAAACAGATTAACGATGTAAATGAGCGTACCAAACTCTATGAAGAAGCTCAGGTGATTTATCACGAGCAAATGCCAGGTACGCCTATGGGTACTTCTATTGTGAATGTGCCAATGACTAAGAATGTATCTGGTTTCAAGATTGATCCTTTAGGAGCGTTCCGCTTCACAGGGGTCAGTGTCAAGTAAGACACTCTCTCAAACCGAAGGGGGTATCCTCCTTCGGTTTCCTTTAATTGTTAGGGCTAATCATCTTCTGGTAGTTGATTTTTACCGTACAGACAGGCATTGACTATGTTTTTATTTCTGCTCAAAAGAATTATTGTTCTAATCCCGACTTTTTTTGGAATTACCTTACTGACTTTTTTATTGATTCATGCTATTCCTGGGGATCCTGTGCAGATTATGCTTGGGGAGCGGTCAAATGATCCGGCTATTTATGCCAGTATGATGAAAAGTCTAGGACTAGATCAGCCACTTTATATTCAGTATTGGGATTACCTAGTTAAGCTGTTTCATGGGGATTTAGGCAAATCCTTTGTCACTAGCACAAGTGTATGGACAGAGTTTACAACCCTTTTCCCAGCAACTTTGGAGTTAGGTTTAACCTCGCTTATCTTTGCTTCCTGTTTGGGCATTTTGCTTGGGGTGTTAGCGGCAGTCAAACGTGGCTCTATTTTTGATCATGGTGTGATGAGTCTGTCATTAACTGGCTATTCTATGCCCATCTTTTGGTGGGGGCTCATGCTCATTATGCTATTTTCGAGTATGTTGGGATGGACTCCTGTTTCAGGGCGGATTAGTTTGCTATTTGATATTGAGCCACATACCGGTTTTATGTTGATAGATACATGGCTAGCAGAGATGGAGGACCCAGAACTCAATCAGGGTGCATTCTGGGATGCAGTGCATCATCTTATCCTTCCTACCATTGTTCTTGGTACCATTCCTATGGCTGTGATTGCACGTATGACACGCTCTTCTATGTTAGAAGTGATGGGAGAAGACTATGTCCGAACAGCAAGAGCAAAGGGATTATCTCCAGCTAGAGTGATTTTTGTGCATACCTTACGTAATGCGATGATTACGGTTGTTACTGTGATTGGCTTGCAAGTAGGTAGTCTAGTGGGAGGTGCTGTGTTGACCGAAACGATTTTCTCGTGGCCGGGAATTGGAAAATGGTTGGTTGACTCTATTTTCCGCCGAGATTACCCGGTGGTGCAAAATGGTTTGCTTATTGTAGCCTTTCTTGTAATTGTGATTAATCTAGTCGTTGATGTGGTTTACGGTATTGTGAACCCACGCATTCGCTATTCTCGTTAAGGAATAATGATGACAGCAGAGAATACAGTAGAACTTGAACAGCATCATGTCGTAAGTTATCCTTCACCCCTTAAAGAGTTTATTACGCATTTTATGCGCAATAAGGGTGCTGTGATTGGCGTATTGTTTTTATTATTTATGGTGGCTGCGGCAGTTTTTGCCCCCTATATCTCTCCTCACAGTCCCGTAGAACAATTCCGAGATCATATGTTGCAGCCCCCTGCTTGGCAAGAAGGGGGGAGCATGGATTTTATTCTAGGAACCGATGAAGCAGGGCGTGATATTTTATCCAGAATTATCTATGGTGGACGATTATCTCTATTCATTGGTATCTGTGCTGTGGTCCTAACCATGATTCCTGGGATTATCCTAGGGTTGTTTGCAGGGTTTTATCCAAAGTTTTTGGGTAAAGTGATTATGCGTTTTGCTGATTTAACATTAGCATTACCCTCTGTGCTGCTTGCTATTGCGATTATGGCTATCTTAGGTCCTGGTGTCACCAATGCCATGATTGCTATTGCTGTGGTTGGATTACCTAGTTATATCCGACTTGTTCGAGGTTCAGTCATGACAGAATTAAGCAAGGACTATGTCGTGGCTTCTCGAGTATCAGGTGCTGGCATTTGGCGTTTGATGTTTATTGCTGTATTACCCAACTGCATGGCTCCTATCATCGTTCAGGCAACACTTGGCTTCTCTTCTGCAATCTTAGATATTGCTGCTTTAGGGTTTTTAGGTTTGGGAGTTCAACCGCCTTCTCCAGAATGGGGTACGATGCTTGCTACTGCGAGGGATTATATTTCTCGTGCGTGGTGGGTAGTTACTTTCCCTGGTTTGACTATTCTACTCACGGTATTGGCCATCAACTTAATGGGAGATGGATTACGTGATGCGTTAGATCCTAAACTTAAACAGGCTGCATAGAGAGGTTTTGATGAGTTTATTAGATATTGAAAATTTATCCGTACGGTTTGGTACTGAGCAAAAGCCTTTTTATGCTGTGGATCGCATCAGTGTTAAGGTAGAAAAAGGGGAAATCCTTGGTATTGTAGGTGAATCAGGCTCTGGTAAGTCTGTTACTATGATGGCTCTGATGGGATTGTTAGCAGGGCAAGGGCATATTACTGCAGACAAAATGATGTTCGATGGACAGGATATGCTCCATATCTCCCCCAAAGAACGACGCAAAATCATTGGCAAGGATATTTCTATGATTTTCCAAGATCCTATGACTGCGTTGAACCCCAGTTTTACTGTTGGTTTTCAGATTGAAGAAGTATTAAAACTCCATCTAGGGCTAAAGGGGAAGGCCTTACGTCAACGTGCGATTGAGCTGATGAAAATTGTTGAAATCCCAGAGCCAGAGTCACGCCTGGACGCATATCCTCACCAGTTATCTGGTGGGATGAGCCAACGGGTTGCGATTGCCATGGCGATTGCCTGTGAGCCTAAGTTGCTCATTGCTGATGAGCCAACAACTGCACTGGACGTGACAATCCAAGCTCAGATTATGGATCTTTTAGTGACGCTGCAAAAAGAAAAAAATATGGCGTTAATCATGATTACCCACGATTTAGCTGTAGTAACTGAGATAGCCCACAAAGTATGTGTGATGTATGCAGGACAAGAAATTGAGTTGGGCAATATTCCAGAGATTTTTTATCACCCAGCACATCCTTATACAGAGGCCTTACTTTCTTCTATCCCAGAGTCAAGTCAAGGTGAGTCTCGATTGCATACTTTACCGGGCATTGTTCCTGGGCAATATGATAGACCAAAGGGCTGTTTGTTATCGCCACGCTGCCCCTATGTAAAAGAGAAGTGTCTTCAAGGAAGAATTCCTTTGGAGCATTACCAAGATCGCTCAGTGCGTTGTTTAGACCCTTTAATTGCGTTGGAGAAAGCACATGTTTAAAGTATTGAGTGTGCGTGACTTAGCGCGTCACTATGAAGTTTCAAGAGGAATGTTTAAGTCTAAAGCAACCGTGAAAGCCTTGAATGGCATCACATTTGATTTAGATGCAGGAAAGACATTGGCTATTGTAGGAGAGTCTGGCTCCGGAAAATCTACATTAGCACGACAATTAACACTGATAGAGAAACCCAGTGCAGGTCACTTGTTTATTGAAGGTATACAAGTACATCATGATGATGCTTTACAAATAAAATCATTCCGTAGTCAGATTCAGATGGTTTTTCAGAATCCCTACGGATCATTAAATCCTAGACGTAAAATAGGTGATCAATTATCAGAGCCGCTTATTATTAATACCAATTTAACTGCGGCTGAACGTAAAGAAAAAGTTGATGAAATGATGCATATCGTGGGTTTGCGTCCTGAACATTATTATCGCTATCCACATATGTTTTCAGGGGGACAACGTCAGCGTATTGCGATTGCACGTGCCATGATTTTGAATCCTAAAATTGTAGTTGCTGATGAACCTACCTCAGCTCTAGATGTATCCATTCAAGCACAGGTCCTTAATCTTTTTATGGACTTGCAAGAACAGTTGAAAACAGCGTATGTGTTTATCTCACATAACCTTGCGGTGGTAGAGCATGTAGCAGATGATGTGTTGGTGATGTATTTGGGCAAGGCGGTAGAGTTAAGTGAGAAAACAAAACTCTATGAAAAACCTTTGCATCCTTATACGCAGGCACTGTTATCAGCAACACCTTCTATTCATCCAGAAGAAAAACGCTTTAAAAAGATTAAAATCAAGGGAGAGTTACCATCGCCTATCAATCCCCCCCCAGGTTGTTCTTTCCATAAACGTTGCCCGCATGCAGTAGAGCGTTGCCACTCTGAAGAGCCAAAATTGCGTGAAGTAGATGGGCGCCAAGTTGCCTGTCATTTGGCAGAGCAATTTGTTTAATTGACTGATGGTATAAACAAAGGTGCTTTTAATAAGGTGAAAACGGCTTTCGGTATTGAAAGCCGTTTTTTTTAGAGACTTTTTGAAGTAACCACAAGGGTAAAATCATGTTTCAATAATGGAAAATTATGCTATTTCCCTATCTTCGTGCGGTAGAATAGGGGATTAGCGAGGTATTTATATGTCAACACAAAAAGTAAAATTTTCACTAGATGGGCATGAGCATATTGCTTTATGTGATTTATTAAAACTAGTTGGTGTGGCTGATAGCGGTGGTCAGGCTAAAATAATTATCAATGAAGGGTATGTGCTGCGTAATGGGGTAGTAGAAACACGTAAGACAGCCAAGATTCGTGCTGATGAAGTGATTACTTTAGATGATATAGAAATTTATGTTTCAAAGTAGGGTTTTAGGTGAAGTTATCATAGATGTGTCAAGCCCTGCCCTTGTCGCTTAGAGGTGATGGTTAGCATGGACTTTTCCATTAACAGCAAGTCGCAACCCTAGCCGTTAGGTTATAAGCAATACGAGATAGTTATGACAACTGCACAAACCAGTCCGAACTTCCCTAGCCGTTAGGTTATAAGTAATACGAGATAGTTATGACAACTGCACAAACCAGTCCGAACTTCCCTAGCCGTTAGGTTATAAGTAATACGAGATAGTTATGACAACTGCACAAACCGACCCAAAAATCCAGGTGTCTGCCGTTACTGAAGAATTAACTCCTCCTCGTTATCCTGAGAGTTGGGAGTGTTGCGGTAGTGATTGTGGTGAATCTTGTGTTTATACAATTTATGCTCGAGAGAAAGAAGAATACGATAGGCAAGTAAAATTGATGCAGAGTTTTTTTATGGAGAAACAAAAAATGAGAGCGATTGAGATTAGTCAACCTGGAGGTCCAGAGGTTTTAAAAATTGTTGAGAGAGAAATACCAACTCCTAAAGCAGGCGAGGTATTAATCAAAGTCAAAGCGGCTGGTATCAATCGCCCTGATGTTTTCCAACGTCAAGGCTCCTATCCACCTCCTGCTGGAGCATCAGATTTACCTGGTTTAGAAGTGGCTGGTGAGATAGTAGATGGAGATGTTAGTGGTACAGATTTGTCCATCGGTGATATGGTTTGTGCTTTAACACCAGGAGGCGGTTATGCCGAGTACTGTATTGCCCCAGCAGGTAATTGTTTACCTATCCCAGAAGGTCTGTCTGCAGTAGAAGCAGCGACATTGCCAGAGACCTATTTCACTGTATGGTCAAATGTCTTTGATCGTGGTCAGCTTAAGGGAGAGGAAACTTTGCTTGTGCATGGCGGAGCATCGGGAATTGGTACCACGGCGATTTTGTTAGCACGTGCTTTTGGGCATCAGGTGTTTGCAACAGTAGGCTCAGATGATCGAGTTAAAGCAGTTGAGGCATTGGGAGCAACCAAAGGCATTAATTACAAGACCCAGGATTTTGTTCAAGAGGTTAAGACATTAACTGGTGGTAAAGGTGTAGATGTTATTCTAGATATGGTGTGTGGAGAATATATTAATCGCAACTTAGAGTCTCTCGCAGAAGATGGGCGTACGGTTATTATTGCCCAACTTGGTGGCAGTCGAGCTACGATTAATAGTGGCTTACTGATGCGTAAGCGTTTAACCATTACAGGCTCTACTTTACGTCCACGCTCAGCAGAGTTTAAGACGGCGATTGCAAAGAATCTACAACAAAAAGTGTGGCCTTTATTTGCACAAGGTAAACTGAAACCTGTAGTCTATGCGACTTTCCCATTTGAGGAAGTGCAAAAAGCCCATGCTATGATGGATGCTGGTGAACAGATTGGCAAAATTGTGTTGACATTGTCGTAGCCCGTTTAGTAGTTAAAAAGCCCTAGTAATAGGGCTTTGTTATGTGAAGTAAATTCCTCTATTGTCCTAGCATTTAGCCAAGGGTTTCTTGGCAATAGGATTTTTGTGTGACTCATTTATTGTTGCTTTAGCGTTTAACTCAGATTCACACAGTAATAACAAAATGTTCTTTTTTGGATATTCTCCAACAATCCTGCTGGATAGACTTGATGGGTAGGGGATGTATTTTTAAGATAGAAAATAATTTGGTTACTATGCCAGAAATGAGAGTTTTGAATCAACAAATGTGGTCAATACGACCGGCAAAAGCAGAGGATGTTCCTCATATCGTAGCATTACAGTTACTTTGCTACGGTGAAAGTTTTCACGAAGATGCACAAGCATTTTTAAATAAGATTACTCAAAAGGATAATTTGTGCTGGGTAGTGGAAAGTAATCAAGGTGGTGTTCCGTATGAAACAAGTGCCAAAATGCCAAAAGTAAGCAAGTCACAAGTGCACAATATCCAATATCCAGATCAGTTGTATAGACAACAGAGGCAAACCAGTAAGCAAACAGAACAGCAGACCAAAGTGTTGATTAGTGAGCAAATGGGGCAGCAAACCAATATGCTAATTAGTGAGCAAATGGGGCAGCAAACCAATGTACTAATTAGTGAGCAAATGGGGCAGCAAACCAATGTGCTAATACATGTTAAAGATAATCAACAGCACTTATATCTTGATGATAATAAGTTTAAAGAAGATACACCGGGTTCTTTGCTTGCCTATATGATGTGTGCCCGTGCGACAATGCAGTATTTTCCATGTCTTAATATGCTGGACTATCAACAGCCTATTGATGGTGATACACTTTATTTGCATGATATGGCGATTGCTCCGCAGGCACGAGGGTTGGGATTAAAACATCAATTACTAACACGTGTTTTGCAACAAGCGCAACAACTTTCACTTAAACAGGCATTGTTGGTTGCTGTGCAAGGTGCTGCACCTGTGTGGAGAAAACAAGGATTTGAAGTGGTAGATGCCCAGAAGTTGGGGTTGGCAGATGTTTTGGCAAGTTATGGGGATGATGCCGTGCTGATGTATAGAAAATTGGCTGTGTAAGGCTTTAAAGTGGATTTTTAAATCGAGGTTTTAAGGTAGAGGCTTTAAAGCAGATTTTTAAGTCGGGGTTTTAAGGTAATAGGTACCAAAACAAAAGCTCTTAAAAACATCGTCTGCTTTTAAGAGCCTAAGTTTATAAGTTTCTAGGACTTGGTGCTCACGGCGAGACTCGAACTCGCACAGCTCTCGCCACTACCCCCTCAAGATAGCGTGTCTACCAATTCCACCACGTGAGCAAAGAAAGCTATTATAAGTACTTTTAAGGAAAAGTACAAGCTATTTTGTAGATTCTGTCGCTGGTGTGCTAGGAGTTGTGGTTTCTTTGGCACTACCTTCTGCAGAGGAGGCGGATGCGCTTTCTGTTGATTTGACTGCTTCTACCTTTTCTTTCACTGCATCAACTACAGCTTCTGTTTTTTCCTTGGCAGCATCAGCAACTGCACTAGCTTTTTCCTTGGCTGAATCTACCGCTTCTGAAGTAGCTTGTTTAGCAGTTTCTACTTTCTCTTTTGCAGCATCAACTACAGCTTGTGTTTTTTCCTTGGTAGCATCAGCAACTGCACTAGCTTTTTCCTTGGCTGAGTCCACCGCTTCTGAAGTAGCTTGTTTAGCAGTTTCTACTTTTTCTTTTGCTGCATCAACAGCAGCTTGTGTCTTGGTTGCTACCTCGTCAGCTGCTTTAGCCACTGTTTCTTTTGCAGAATCTACAGCTTGTTTAGTTGCCTCTACAGTCTCTTTTGCTGAGTCAGACAACGATTTTTCAGTAGTTGGGGTTGCTTCTGAGGTGGTTGGTGTAGTGCTAGGAGCAGTTGGAACGGCACTTGTTTCTGGAGCCGTAGGAACAGCGCTTGGAGCAGGGGCAAAGCCTTCCATCACACTACCGCTATCAGTAGGAGCTGCTTTTTGTAAGCCACCTGAACCTACATAGGCAAGACCTAATGTACTAGCAAAGAAAACCACAGCCGCCCACTTTGTCATACGAGAGAAAAAGTTAGCTGAACCTGCAGCACCGAAAATACTACCAGCAGAGCCGCTACCAAATGATGAACCCATGTCAGCACCCTTGCCTTGTTGCAAAAGCACCAGGCCAATAATGGTTAGAGCTGAAATCACTTGAACAGCGATAAGCACAGGAAATAAATACGTTGACATAAAAACTCCGAATAAAAATTAGGCGGCAATAATCGCCAAAAATTCTTTTGCATTTAAAGCAGCCCCACCTACCAATGCACCGTCAATATCAGGCATGGTAAAAAGGTTGGCTGCATTATCTGCTTTAACACTTCCACCGTACAAAATCTGTACATCTGCTGCTCCTACCGTTGCTAATTGCGTACGAATAAAAGCATGCACCTCTTGCGCTTGTGCAGGTGTGGCAGTCAAACCTGTACCAATCGCCCACACTGGCTCATAAGCCACGACTATTTGTGATACGACTGAACTATCCAATGCCAGCACAGGCGCTAATTGTTCCTCAATCACAGCTAGCGTTTGTCCAGCTTCACGATTAGCTAGAGATTCACCCACACAAACAACAGGTGTTATTCCATGCTCTACAGCACGCAAAGCTTTTTGCGCAACTACCTCACTACGCTCGCCATGATAGGTACGACGCTCAGAATGCCCTACAATCACCCAACGACAAGCAAAATCTTTAAGCATATTAGCAGAGACTTCACCAGTGTAAGCCCCTGATTCTGCTATGCTTATGTCTTGTGCCCCCCAGCTAACAACTGAGTTTTGCAAACAAGACTGTACTTGTGCTAAATAAGGAAAAGATGGACATACTGCAACAAGGCAATTACTTGTCTTTGTTAGACCGTTGACAAGATCGGATAGCAAGACCTGATTAGCTGCTAAGCTACCATTCATCTTCCAGTTACCTATCACCAAACGCTTACGCATATGTCATCCTCTTTTTTATGAGTAATAAATCACTCTTTGCATCATGCTTTGCGTATGATACGGACAATATATGAAAGCATATCAAGCTGTTAAAGCTACCTCTACGAATACTTTAAATGTTATCTATGAGTCGATATGCTTGCAAACATTACCCTAATCTGTGTACGCAAAGTAATGAAATTTAATAAACTCACCATTATAAAATGAACCACTACCATTTGTCATGATATTTTGATGAATATATTCATTTGATGATATTCAAAGCAGAGAAGTCATTACCTCTAGTCATCATCAATATTTCTCATAATTATGCGACTTTCATTGTCTCTTTAGGTGATTGGTCTACCACTCATCGTGTCTTATGGCTTAGGATGGCAATTATGTCTGCTGTGCCTTTAAATCTACTAACCGGGTGCCTGCCAAACGATCGTGCAAGAATATCCCATCTTTATCAAACCATGAATAAACAAAGTTGAGAAACGGTGTAAACACAATAAAAAGTGTCACTGAACGCCAGCCGAGGTACATAGATAGCAGGTGTACTCCATAAGCCCCAATTAGGGGGAAAATCCATGCTGTTATATAACGAATAAGATATTGCTTTAATGATGGCTTAGTGCCATCTATGGAATAGAGACCAATCGCCCATGTCTTCATAGGAAGGGTTTGACCTTTGCGAGACCATGAAAGAATAAAATAAACCCCAATCACGATAAACAATAAAGATTGACTTACCCAGTAAAGATAATTGGCATCCGTGCGTTGAGTTAGGCTATCAAACATATAAGAAGTACCAAAAATTACGGCAAGAAGCAGCATGCCCTCATACATTTGACTAGCAAAGATCTTTAGACGAGCAGGGCGAACAAGAGAATCTTTCATATTTTATTTGTCACGATAACTATCGGATACCATTTCAAAACCAAACAAACGACATTCAATATCTCCATTAAACACAGGAGTGCGACGTTTGGGCTTGAGACGAAGTTTTTTAGGAAAGTCCATATCACTGGTAATAACGTGGACTTGCCAACCAGCAAATTGATTTTTAAGTACGCTAGACCATTCACGCCAGAAAACATCGTCTTCTGCACCGAGACGCTCACCATAAGGTGGATTAGTGATAAGGAATCCAGGCTCACTTGTCGGTGCCTGTCCATGTAAGGCATTACGCACTTGGAAATGTACGTCTTGTGTAGAAAGACGTGCACGCTGTAAGTTTGCTTGAGCTGCTTGAATAACAGATGGGTCTAAATCCGCACCGAATAAAGGTGTATCTACTTCAGTTAAGATATTAGCACGAGCCTGCTCTTTAAGCTCTGTCCATAGTTTATAAGGCATACCACGCAAGCGTTCAAAACTAAATGGTCGATTAATCCCTGGCGGAATACCATGAGCAATCCAAGCCGCTTCAATTAAAATCGTACCACTACCGCAGAATGGGTCAAAAAGAGGCTTGTCTGGAGTCCAGCCGGCTAAAGCAAGGATACCTGCAGCCAAATTTTCTCGCAAAGGAGCTTGCCCCTTATCATAACGCCAGCCTCGTTTAAACAAGGATTCTCCTGAGGTATCAAGGTATAGTGTGGCGGAATCTTTATCTAAGAATAAATGTACTTTGGCATCAGGGCGTACTGTGTCAATATTGGGGCGAGAACCTTCTACCTCACGTAGACGGTCTACAATCCCGTCCTTGGTGCGTAGATTGCAGAACTGTAAACTCTGCATGGGGCTATGGATAGCTGATGTATCAACACGTAGCGTCTTCTCTGCACCAAACCAACGTTCCCAGGCAACCTGACGAGCCAGCGTATAAATTTCTTCTTCATTGGAGACTTTGGCATAGGCGACTTGGACCAAAATGCGTGTTGCCAAACGAGAGTAAAGATTCGCTTTCATCACCCCTATCCAATCCGCCTTAAATGAGCAACCAGAACGTCCTAGCCTAACAGCTTCAAAACCAAGTGCCTCTAATTCCGCTGCTAATGCCTGTTCTAGACCAATAGGGCAGGGGGCAAAGACAGGAAAAATTTCACCTAGATAGTCAGCTTGAGGATGACGTACTGGGTTTTTTTCTTGATGCCGTGCCACATTTCTTGCCACATTACGCGATTCTGAACGTTTTTGCTGACTATATGTGGGGGATGGGCGAGCAGATACTGCTTGCTTTTTAATTTCATTAATGGCAACTTGGCGTGCACGAGCCCCTGTACGTACTCGAGTGCTTTTATTGGAGCCTGTTCTATTGCCTAGGCTGAGTGTTTTACGCGGTGTTTGTTCTGTCATAATGAATTAAAAAGGTTTAAAAATCACCAAGGCCACTACACCGAGCAGAAGAGGGAGTGGAATTTCGTTATACCAACGGAAAAATACATGAGAGCGTTGATTTTGCTGGTTGACAAATTGACGATGCACCCTAAAACAGGAGTAGTGAAAAAGCATAATCAATGCCACTAGAACTAGTTTTGCATGCAACCAGCCCATGCCAGCGCCTATTTTAAACTGAATCATCAACCATAAGCCAAAAATAATAGCTGGGATGGCAATAATTGTCATAAAACGCAATAGACGTTGTGACATACCAAGAAGATAGTTATACACAACGGGGTTATCTTGGTTTTGAGCAAGATTCACAAAAATGCGTGGCAAGTAAAACAAGCCTGCAAACCAAGAAGTCACAAAAACAATATGTAGGGTTTTAAGTAAAAGATAAAGCATAATTTCCTTTTTACAAAATAGCCGCTGACTATATTTCCTTTTTACAAAATAGCCGCTTATGACCATATTAGGCAAAACGACTTTAAAGGAGGTTTAACTTGTATGACAGCTAAGGTATTTCTATAAGTTTTGCAGTAGCTTATCAATGCCTAGTTATGCACGCGTCTGCCCATTGCCTGTAAGCACCCATTTATAGGTAGTTAAACCTTCTACTGCAACAGGTCCACGAGCATGTAACCGATTGGTTGAAATACCAATTTCAGCCCCTAAACCATATTCAAAACCATCAGCAAAGACGGTTGGTAAGTTGACATAAACCCCTGCAGAATCTACAAGTAATTGGAACTGGCGTGCTGCATGCATATCCTCAGTAATGATAGATTCTGTGTGTCCTGAGCTATATTGTTCGATATGTTCAATAGCTGCATCAATACTATCGACAACTCGAATAGCGATAATGGGAGCAAGATATTCAGTAGCCCAATCTTCATCAGTGGCAGGTATCGCATGAGGTATAAAAGCCATGGCTCGTGGGCAGGCATGCATTTCTACCCCTTTGTCCGTAAATTGCTTTGCTAATTCAGGCAATACTTGTGCAGCAACATCTTGATGAACTAACAAAGTTTCCAAGGATCCACAAATACCATAACGATAGGTCTTGGCATGGAAAGCCAGTTTAATTCCCATCTCAATATCTGCACTTTTATCAATATACATATGGCAGTTGCCCTCTAAATGCATAATGAGGGGAACTTTGGCTTCTTGGGCAAGACGTTGCAAAAGTCCCTTGCCACCACGAGGAATAAGTACATCTACATATTCTGTCATGGTTGCCAAATAGCCCACTGCAGCTCGGTCTGTGGTGGGGACAATCTGTACCGCATATTCAGGTAAACCTGCGTGTTGTAGTGCATCAGAGACCAAGGACGCCAGTGCTTGGTTGGAGTAAAAAGCTTCGCTGCCACCTCGCAAAATGGCTACATTACTCGCTTTAAGGCATAGGGCTGCTGCATCAATAGTCACATTAGGACGTGATTCATAAATAATGCCGATAACACCAAGAGGTATTGTCATCTTGCTGATTTGCATACCATTGGGTAGGATGCGTGTAGGTCCTAAGCTACCAATAGGGTCATCTAAATGAGCGATTTGTCGTACGCCAGCTACCATAGTTTGAATGGATTTATCGGATAATGTTAGACGATCTAGTAATGCTGGAGCCAGTTGGTTTTTCTGAGCATTAGCAAGATCTTTCGCATTTTCGGTTTTAAGCCATTCTGCCCTTTGTTGAATTTGTTCTGCTAAATAAAGCAATGCTTTGATTTTTTGCTGTTGTGAAACAGCTCGCATTTGTTTAGCAGCTTGTTTGGCTTGCTGACCAATTTGTTGCATCAGTATGTTGGTTGCCATCGTCATTTTTATTCCTTTAAAGTATTCCTTGTCCTGCTGTTTTAGCTACGAGACGTTTGAGTTCTTGCCATGCATCACGTAGTCTACCTTCAACGGGATACCCTTTAAATAGGCGGTCAATATCGCTGGCATGCTGAATCAAGCCCATCAGTTTAGGCAGACTAAGTCGCTGCAATGCTGAATGGAAAAGAGGCTGCCGTGAACTGAAAATGCGTAAACTACTCATTGTTTGATTCAGGTTACCGCCTTGCCGCTTAACTTGTGCAAGAGTATATAGTGTACTGATTTCCCTGCTGATAATAGCGAGTACTGCTGGTAAAGCCTCTCCTTCATCTTCCAAACTTTGAAGGATGCGGACACTGCGTTTTGTGTTGCCTGCAAGCATAGCATCGGTAAGTTGGAAAACATCAAAGCGTGCTACATCACGTACTGCTTGTTCAACACTATTAAAGTCTATTTGACCAGGAGGGAGCATCATGCCAAGTTTAAGAATTTCCTGATGTGCAGCAAATAAGTTTCCTTCAACTTTTTCAACAATAAAATCTAGCGTTTCTTTATCAACATGTTGCTGCTGTAGTGCTAAACGTTGTTGTATCCATGCAGGAAGTTGAGGGCGTGTAATTTGTGGTACATCAATGGTAGTAGCTGCTTGAAAAATTGCTTTACACCATTTGCCCTCTAAGGTCTTTTTATCGAGTTTTGGGAGGTTGAGAATAATGGTGCAATCACTGACTTGACCTTGTTGCACCTGTTCAGCAAGTTGGATTAAAGCCGCACTACCCACTCTACCTGGTTTACCTGTGGGAATAGTAATTTCCAGGATTTTTTGCTCAGCAAAAAGAGAGGTATTTTGGAGATTCTCTTGGATTTTGTGCCAAGGACCGTTGGCATCTAATACTAAACTGATGCGCTCACTAAACCCTAAATCACGGCAATGTTGACGCAGTGCGTCGACCGTCTCATTGCGTAGCAACAACTCCTCGCCTATAACACAATAAAACGGGTCGACTTTTTGTCCTAATTTGTGGAGATATGCGTTAAACGCATCATAGCGAATTCGCCCAGCCATGAAAACCTTATTGAGGATTAAATTGACGATAATGCTGCATTAGCTCTTCGGATGTTAAGCGACGATAAAGTCTATCGGCGATATTTTTTTCCATGGTACTGTAGATAAGCTGCATCTCAGCAGCTTTGGCATCGGCTGCATTTTCATCATAGGGGAGCAGTTGCGAGCTATGGAACGTTGTTGGCGGAATAAGTTCGTTACCCTGAGCATCGGAGACGCTGAACTGGAATGATAGGCTTAATTCATATTCTTCAACTTTACCATCAGCATCTAGTGAGACTTCTGTTTGTGCACGATTCATGCCAAGTTGAGTAACAATAAGTTCTGCCTGAGTAGCTTTGTCTACCATAACAGTTTCAGGGGAACTCGCTTTAAGCAAACGATAGATGTAGATACCAAAACTTGATTGACGTGAGATATTGGTATAGATGGTCTTAAAAGGCAAATCTACCTGCCCACGCATTTTAAAGCCACAACCAGCCACTACTAAACTTAATAAAAGTAGGGCAGTGAGATAATGGCGAATGGTAAATTTATTTAACATTTGCATAGCGAGTTCTCCGTTAGGGCTTAGCCAACCACATTGACGAGTTTATTTGGCACAACAATAATGCGTTTAGGTGCTCGTCCTTCGAGATGTTTAGCAATTTGATGGTGAGCTAATGCGAGTGCTTCAATTTCTTCTTTGGAAGCACCGTTGGGTACCATGATTGAACCACGCAACTTACCATTGATTTGAAGCATCATTTCGATTTCGTCTGCTACTAGGGCTGCCTCATCCACTTCAGGCCATGGAGCATCTAGTAAATCCCCCAATTCTTTGTCATAACCAAGCTCTTGCCATAGATTGTAAGTGATATGAGGAACAGCAGGGTAAATCATACGCAATAAAATACCGATGACTTCTTTGAGTGCTGCATCACTATACTCGGATGGTTCTAACTTCGCATCTTCAATAGCATTTAACAGCTTCATATTAGCCGATACGACAGTGTTGTATTGCATGCGTTCATAGTCATAGTTGGCTTGACGCAGTAATTGGTGAGCGGTTAGACGCAACTGCTTAACTTCTTTTGGAGCATGAGCAAAATCAGGTAATGTGGCTGGTGCGCGGGCAATTACCTCACGATGTTTATAAGCCATTGTCCAAAGACGACGTAAGAAGCGATTAGAACCATCTACCCCTGTTGTTGACCACTCAAGAGTTTGTTCTGGAGGGCTAGCAAACATGACAAATAAACGGGCTGTATCTGCACCCAATGTATCAATAATAGATTGAGGGTCTACGCCGTTGTTCTTGGACTTAGACATAGTGCCAATACCAGCATAAGTCACTTCTTTACCATCTTCAAGAGACTTGGCTCCGATAATTTGACCTTTATCACCGTAGATGTTTTCGACTTTATCTGGCCAGAAATATTCAATACCGCCTTTGTCATTGCGACGGGTATAGATATGATTAAGTACCATGCCTTGGGTGAGTAGGTTGGTAAATGGTTCATCGAATTTCACTAAACCTAAATCACGTGATACTTTTGACCAGAAGCGTGCGTACAGTAGGTGCATCACAGCATGTTCAATACCACCGATATACTGATCCATAGGCATCCAGTAATCATTGCGCTCATCAAACATCGCCGTATCACAACCAGGGGAAGTATAACGCATAAAGTACCATGAAGAGTCCACAAAAGTATCCATGGTATCGGTCTCACGGCGTGCATCTTTACCGCATTTTGGACATTGGCATTTTAAGAAAGCCTCTGATTTATTGAGAGGATTGCCTGTACCATCTGGAATAAGGTCTTCTGGCAAGACAACAGGAAGGTCTTTTTCAGGAACAGGAACAGGACCACAATCAGGGCAGTGGATAATAGGGATAGGCGTACCCCAATAACGTTGACGAGAAATCCCCCAGTCTCTTAATCGCCAGGTGGTTTGTTTCTCACCTAAGCCTTTATCGGAAAGACGTTGTGCAACAGCATCAACAGCTTGCTTATAATTTAAGCCATCTAAGTCACCTGAATTAATGCAAGTGCAGACCTGTTTGTCACCATACCACTCTTGCCATTCATCAGTAGAATATTCTTTGCCCTCTACAGTGACGACTTGTTTAATAGGTAAATGATATTTTTTGGCAAAGGCAAAGTCGCGTTCATCATGTGCAGGGACACCCATCACGGCACCGTCACCATAACTCATTAAAACGTAATTACCAATCCAGACTTCCACTTGTTCGCCTGTTAATGGATGAGTGACAAATAAGCCTGTAGGCACACCTTCTTTTTCTTTGGTGGCCATCTCAGCTTCAGTAGTGCCACCGAGTTTGGCTTGATCAATAAAGGCTTGTAATGCAGGATTGCGACGAGCTGCTTCGCTGGCTAGTGGATGCTCAGGAGCTACAGCACAGAATGTCACACCCATAATGGTATCTGGGCGAGTTGTAAAGACGTACAAACGACCGTCTTGAACTAATTTACCTTCAGCATCTTTAATATCGTGTGTGAATGCAAAACGCACGCCTTCACTTTTACCTAACCAGTTTTCTTGCATCACACGGACACGCTCTGGCCAGCCGTCCATTTTGTTTTTGACAAAATCAAGCAACTCCTCAGCATAGTCAGTAATGCGAAGATAGTAACCTGGGATTTCTCTTTTTTCGACTAGTGCACCAGAACGCCAACCGCGACCATCAACCACTTGCTCATTGGCAAGTACAGTCTGATCTACAGGGTCCCAGTTGACAATTTGGGTTTTACGATAAGCAATGCCCTTTTCAAGCATTTTAAGAAACATCCATTGGTTCCAGCGATAGTACTCGGGATTGCAAGCCGCCATCTCACGAGACCAGTCAATCGCCAAGCCCATTGACTTAAGTTGTTTTTTCATATAGTCAATGTTGGCGTAGGTCCACTGAGCTGGTGGCACTTTAGACTTAATGGCAGCATTTTCTGCTGGCATACCAAAGGCATCCCAACCCATAGGCATAAGGACGTTGTAGCCTTTCATGCGAAGTTGTCGAGTGAGCATATCGTTAATAGTGTAGTTGCGTACATGCCCCATATGTAATTTACCGCTAGGGTAGGGGAGCATAGAGCAGGCATAGTACTTGGGTTTAAGTTTGCCATTTTTGTCTTTGGCGAACTCTGTTACTCGATAGGCATCGGCATCAGCCCATTGCTTTTGGGCTGTTTTTTCAACAACTTGGGGTTGGTATTGTTCTAACATGATGTATTGCTAAAAATATATTGAAAAATGAATTCTAAACCCCCCATTATAAACCACTCAAAGGGGGTTTCGGGAGAATATGGTATAATGGCAGTTCTAAAGGTGATGAAGGCAGACCTTCTCTCCTCCTCTTTGCTCAGTGTTGCAGAAATTAGTATATAAGCACTGACCCCCATGTATTTTTAACCATTGTCTTGTTCCTTTTGCTAATTTGCCACTATTCTTATTCTATTGAATTACCAAAAGAACAACCACATTAGGGAGAAAACCATGAAGACAACTTTTAATATGAAAGTCTTTGTGCCGAGTTTTATCGTCATGATAATTATCGGTGCTTTAGGGATGCTAGTCCCTGAAAAAATGAAAGCAACCTTAGATATAGCCCAAAAATTTGCTTTTAATAACTTTAGCTGGCTTTACGTGTTAGCTGCTTCTTTGTTCTTGGGCTTTTTACTCGCTCTTATCTTTAGCCGTCTTGGTGACATCCGTTTGGGTGCAGATGACGAAGACCCTGAATATCCCTTTTTCTCATGGGTAGCCATGCTTTTTGCTGCTGGTATGGGTGTGGGTTTAATGTATTTTGGTGTAGCAGAACCTATGATGCACTACGCATCACCTATTACAGAGGACAATGTTGCCAAAAATGCCATGCTTTACACCTTTTTCCATTGGGGAGTACACCCTTGGGCAATTTATGGTGTGATGGCGTTGGCATTGGCTTTCTTTGGTTATCGTTATCGCTTACCTTTATCATTGCGTTCGACTTTTTACCCACTACTTAAAGATCGTATCAATGGCACCGCAGGTAATATTATCGATGCTTTTGGTTTGTTGGCAACCGTCTTCGGTATTGTGACAACACTAGGTTTTAGTGCTATCCAGTTAAATTCAGGTCTGAATGATATTGGATGGCTACAAGAAGTTGGTTTTTCTCAACAGGCCATTATCATCATAGTGGTGACTTCGATTGCAATTTTGTCAGCCATCTCTGGGGTGGGCAAAGGAGTACGCCGGTTAAGTGAATTGAACTTATTACTAGCATTGGCGTTAATGGTTTTTATCCTGTTGTGTGGTCCTACTGTTAAGTTATTAGCATCATTCGCAGAAAATGCAGGTTATTACCTTAGCAACCTAACAGAAATTAGCTTTAGAACATTTGCATACGATGATGCTCATCAAGGCTGGTTTACTGGCTGGACAATTTTGTACTGGGCTTGGTGGGCGTCTTGGGCTCCTTTTGTAGGATTATTTATTGCCCGCATTTCTCGTGGACGTACAGTGCGTGAATTCGTCATGGGGGTGTTAATTGTTCCGACCGTCTTTAGTTTATTATGGTTTACTATTTTTGGTAATTCAGGTATTTGGGTAAACGAGATGACAGGAGGGGCATTGGCTAATTTAACATCTAAACCTGAAGTATTACTGTTTGAGTTTTTAGATTATTTTCCAATGTCGACAGTGAGTAGTTTTGTTGCGATGACAATCTTGGCATTGTTTTTTGTGACATCTGCTGACTCAGGTATTATTGTGTTGAATAATATCGCCTCAGGTGGCAGCAATAAGCCTGTTCCGCGCTGGCAAAGCATTCTCTGGGGTGTTGTCCTCATTGTGATGGCTATTGCCTTGTTACGCACAGATGGTCTAGGTGCAGTACAAGCAGTGACTTTGGTTGTTGCACTTCCCTTTGTTATTATCATGGTGGGGATGTGTGTTAGTCTTATGCGAGGCCTACGATCTGATGCTGTTTACTTTAGTCGTAAGCTCAATGCAGGTAGTGTCTTCTGGAGTGGTGCCCGTTGGAAACAGCGTCTACATCAAATCATGCATCAAACACAAGAGGATGATGTTAAGAACTTCTTTGCTGAAGTAGTGAGTCCTGCATTTGAGACTTTACGTCAAGAACTAGTGGATAAATATCAGTTGCAAGTTAATGTACGCCAGATTGAAGAGCCTGAGCTGGCAATGGAATTCGTGGTTGAGAAAGGTCAATGGCGTAATTTCTTATATGGTATTAAAGTACAGACTTCTCATGCACATGCTTCATTGGCAGAAGAAGAAACCTTGCCTGGTTTGACTAAAACTGTGGTACATGAACCATTTACTTATTTTGGCGATGGTCGTGTGGGTTACGATGTGCAGTACATGACAAAAGATGAACTGATTGCGGATATTCTTAAACAATATCAGCGCTATCTCAATTTGATGCACAACGAAGACTTGGCACTGATTATGAAGGCACCACTTGAAGAGTAGGGGGTATACATTGCTACTGTATCTACACCAGTTATAACGGGTAGATAAAAAAGTAGGGAGTATTAAAGCTCTCCCTACTTAACGAGCCAAAGAGGAAAAATGGGCACAAAGTAAGTCAACACATACTTTGTGTCCATTTTTTTTGACCATAGCACTCGGTTTGTGGGGGTGTGTCCATCCTTTAAGTGCTGCACTCGGTTTGTGGGGGGGCTCAATCCTGTCTTACTCTGAGTAGGGGTATATAAAAGGTTGTAGCAGGGTCATTGCCACTGCTACAACATGGCTATAACATATACTGCCCACCATTCATATTGATATTGGCTCCAGTCAAGAACCCAGCTTTTTCGCTGCAAATAAAAGCAATAAGGGCAGCGAGTTCTTCGGGCTCTCCTAGGCGTCCAACAGGAATTTGGGGGAGCAATACATTTTCCATGACCTCTTTAGGAATAGCTGCTGTCATTGCCGTGCGTATAAAACCTGGTGATATTGAGTTAACAGTAACTCCTTTGCGGGCATATTCTAGAGCTAGGGTTTTGGTAAAGCCAGTGATACCTGCTTTGGTGGCTGCATAGTTGGCCTGACCAAAATTACCGCGAATACCGCTGATAGAAGCAATGTTGACAATACGTCCCCAGTTTTGTGCTGCCATAGCGTCAATAAAGGGTTTGGTCATATTAAACATACTGTCTAGATTGACCCCGATAACGGCATCCCAAGCCTCTTTACTCATTTTCTTGAAACTAGCGTCGCGAGTAATGCCTGCGTTATTAATCAAGATATCTACATGATAACCATCGGCTTTGATTTGGGCTGCCAGAGCCTGAGTAGACTCATAATCGCTAACATCAACAGGGTAGGCTTTGAAAGTGTAGCCAGCTGCTTTTTGGGTGGCGAGCCATTCTGTAGGATCCTCTGAGGGTAAGTGTGTCACCAATACGACATTGCCTGCATCGTGTAAAGCCTGAGCAAATGCAGTACCTAAACCACCAGTCCCTCCTGTAATGAGTGCAGTATGTGTTGTCATAAAAATACTCCTGTGATGTATATAAATCATTCTTTGATAAAAGGTATAGTGCAAGAAAATTACATTGCTGACCCTAGAATTCAAAGTGCTAATGGCTATTCTACACACTCCTTGATGACCGTGGTATTAATCAGGCTAAGAATCGAATGATTTACTTTTTATATGCATATAACTAAAATATATGAAAAACTCTTTCATTAAATATAATAATAATATAGTTATTTTGAGGTAGAGTATGAATTTACAACAATTTCGTTATATTAGAGAAACTATTCGGCGTAACTTTAATCTGACCGAAACATCACACGCTTTATATACTTCTCAACCAGGTGTTTCCAAGGCAATTATTGAATTTGAAGATGAGCTAGGACTACAGATATTCCGTCGTCATGGTAAGCGTATCAAAGGCTTGACTAAACCAGGTCAAGATGTGGTGGCAGTGATTGAGCGTATCATGCGGGAAGTGGATAATTTAAAACGAGTGAGCGATGACTATGCCAAACAAGATGAAGGTGAGTTAGTTATTGGTTGTACGCATACACAAGCACGCTATTTCTTACCTGAGATTATCCTGAAATTTAAAAAGAAGTTCCCTAAAGTACGTGTTTCTCTGGCTGAGGGTAATCCTACCCAACTGGCTAATATGGTGCTAGCAGAAGAGGCCGATGTAGCAATGGCAACAGAGACATTGTCACAAGTGTCTGGTCTTGCCACCTTCCCTTGCTATGAGTGGAGTCATACAGTTGTGGTAAAACCAGACCATCCTTTGACTGAGTTAACTTCAAGTCAGGCTCGCAATATTAGCTTAGAGCAGATTGCTGCTTACCCAATCATTACTTATGAAAAAGCTTTTTCTGGCAGAAAAGCAATAGATGCTTCTTTTGAAGCAGCAGGGGTGCATCCAGATATTATTTTGGAGGCGATTGACGCTGATGTAATTAAAACCTATGTTGAGGTGGATTTGGGAGTGGGTATTATTGCTGGTATGGCATTTAATCCTCGTCGTGATCCTAATCTAGTAGGTATTCCTGTCGGTCACCTTTTTGGTAAACATATTTCTCGGTTAGGGGTGCGTAAAGGAATTTTTGCACGTGACTATCTGTATGAATTTATTCAGATGTGTGCACCAGGTTATAACCGTGAAAAGATTGATGAGGCATTAATAGAAACCACAGCAGAATGAAATGACTTTTTTGTGATTGGTATGACATATTCTGGCTAGTCTTATAGAACTGTGTTATGCTTATAGGTACTGTTTTTTGTCGTTAATGTACAAGGAGTATTTACGATGTTAATGAAAAAAGTTGTTTTAGCAACTGTTGTTGCAATGGGTTCTATGTCTGCTGCTATGGCAGCTAACTGCTCTGCAGTGATTGAAGCAAACGACGCTATGCAATACAACACTAAAGAAATTACTGTTAGCAAAGCATGCCCAGCATTTGAAATTGAGTTAAAACATACTGGTTCTATGCCTAAAGCGGCTATGGGTCACAACGTTGTTGTAACTAAAACTGCAGACGAGCAAGGTGTAATCACTGACGGTATGGCAGCAGGTGAGGCAAGCAACTATGTTAAAGAGGGTGATGCTCGCGTTATCGCTCACACTAAACTTATCGGTGGTGGTGAGTCTGATAAAGTTTCAATCGATACTGCTAAGTTAGACAAAGGTGGCGATTACTCTTTCTTCTGCACATTCCCAGGTCATGCTTCTATCATGAAGGGTGCAGTTAAAGTAACTGACTAATAGCAAAAAGGCTACAAGGTCGTTTTATAACGCTTTGTGGCTTATTATAGAAATCGCTCTCATTGTTGAGGGCGATTTTTTTATATAAAAACGACCATCTCCCTATTAATTTTAAAAATTATAGGTAAAATAATAGATTAATCTTTTAATTTATTTCACTAACAATAGGTTATTTACATGCAACCAACAGTACAAACATTAGAGGGCTTAGAGCGCCAAGTTGATTTAGTTGTGTCTTTAGAAGACATCGAAAAAGAAGTAAAAAAGCAATTACAACGTGTAGCACGCACGGCTAAAGTTCAAGGCTTTCGTCCTGGTAAAGCTCCTTTGTCAGTGATTGAGCGTAGTCATGGACCTAGCGTTCGCTATGATGTACTTAATCAAAAAGTAGGTCAAGCATTTGATGAGGCAATCAAGGCAGCAGACCTACGTGTGGCAGGTGCTCCAAGTATCGAACCTAAAGAGGGTGCTGCTGAGGGTACGGTTGCTTTTACAGCAAAATTTGAAGTATTTCCAGAAATTACATTACCTGATTTTTCAACATTAGAAATCACTCGCACCACGACAACAGTTGGTGATGCAGAGGTTGAAAATACAGTAGATATTCTTCGTAAGCAACGTGCTACTTTTAACAAGGTAGATCGTGCAGCACAAGACGAAGACCGTGTAACTGTGGATTTCGTTGGCAAAATTGATGGTGTTGAATTTGCTGGTGGCAAAGCAGACAACTTCCCATTTATTCTTGGTCAAGGTCGCATGTTGCCAGAATTTGAAGCAGCAGCCAAGGGTCTAAAAGAAGGTGAGTCTAAGACTTTCCCATTGACATTCCCTGAAGACTACCAAGGCAAAGAAGTTGCTGGTAAAACAGCTGAGTTCACTATCACAATGAAAGAAGTGGCTGAACCTGTATTACCAGAAGTGAATGCAGAGTTTGTTAAATCTTTGGGTCAAGCTGATGGTGATGTTGCTAAACTCAAAGAAGAAATTCTCAAAAACATTGAACGCGAAGCCAAGGCTCGTGCTTTAGCACGTACTAAAGCCAGTGCGTTTGACGCGTTAGCTAAAGCGTCTACTTTCGAGATTCCAAAGGCACTTGTTGCTGATGACGTTAAAGCTCGTGTTGCTCAAGCTCGTGAAGAACTTAAAGCACGTGGTATTCCTAATGCGGATACTTTCCCAATTCCCGAAGAGACATTTGCTCCTGAATCAGAGCGTCGTGTGCGTTTAGGTTTGTTGGTAGGTAAAATTGTAGAGCAAGAAAACCTACGTCCTACTATGGAACAAATTCGCACTCGTATCGAAGAACTTGCACAAAGCTATGAGAAACCAGAACAAGTTGTTGCATACTACTTGGGCAATGCTCAAAGCCGTGCAGAGATTGAAAATGTAGTACTTGAAGACAATGTAGTAGATTTTGTTTTATCTAAAGCCAAGGTAACTGAGTCTGCTGTTGACTTCAAAGAAATCATGGGACAAGTATAATGATGAATCACTTTACCGATTTTTATGCGTCACTACATGGCGGTGAGTCGGTGAGACCGACTGGACTGGGCTACATTCCTATGGTGGTGGAACAGTCTGGTCGTGGTGAGCGCTCTTACGATATTTACTCTCGTTTATTGAAAGAACGTATTGTTTTCTTGGTTGGTCCAGTCAATGATCAGTCTGCTAATCTGGTGGTGGCACAGCTACTCTTTTTAGAGTCAGAGAACCCAGAGAAGGATATTTCTTTGTATATCAATTCGCCAGGCGGTGGTGTTTACGCTGGTTTGGCAATTTATGACACAATGCAGTTTATCCAACCAGAGGTTTCGACTTTATGCACTGGTCTTGCGGCAAGTATGGGTGCTTTCTTGCTAAATGCTGGTCAAGCGGGTAAACGTTTTAGTCTACCTAATTCTCGCATTATGATTCACCAACCTTTAGGTGGTGCCCAAGGTCAAGCGACAGACATTGAGATTCAAGCCCGCGAGATTTTGGATTTGCGTGAGCGTTTAAATCAGATTATGGCTAAACACTGTGGTCAGCCTATCGAGGAAATTCGTAAACACACAGAACGTGATAATTACATGTCTCCCGATGATGCACTCAAGTTTGGTCTTATTGATAAAGTGCTTGAAAAACGTATCTAGTTTTGTGCTTACAGCGTGGCGTAGCTATACTGAGGTTACGCTATGCAATCATAGGCTGGGTGCCTTGTAGTTAATTGTTTGGCGTAGGGTCGGTGTGATAGCCGACCTGTTTTCTTTATTCAGAATATTTATGACAACTAAACCCACTTCCAAGAATGAACGTTGTTCTTTTTGCCACAAGTCCAAGAGCGAGGTCAAACATCTCGTTGCAGGGCCGTCTGGCGTATATATTTGTAATGAATGCGTAGCGGCTTGCGCAGATGTTATGCAACGGGGCGGTGATACTGAGAATCCTCAGGTAGAGGAAAAGCTCCCAACACCTGCAGAAATTAAAGCATTTCTAGATCAATATGTGATTGGACAAGACATTCCCAAACGTAGCCTGGCAGTAGCAGTATATAACCACTATAAACGAATTCGCCATGCACAGACACAGGGTGATGCCAAGGATGATGTTGAGTTAAGCAAGAGCAATATCTTACTTATTGGTCCTACTGGGTCAGGTAAAACCTTGTTAGCACAAACATTAGCCCGTCAATTAAATGTGCCTTTTGTAATGGCAGATGCGACAACATTAACCGAGGCAGGTTATGTGGGTGAAGACGTAGAAAATATTATCGTTAAGCTGCTACAAAATTGCGATTACAATATCGAAAAGGCAGAAAAAGCCATTGTCTATATTGACGAAATTGATAAGATTTCTCGTAAGTCTGATAATCCCTCTATCACTCGTGACGTATCGGGTGAGGGTGTGCAACAAGCCTTGTTGAAACTTATCGAGGGTACCATTGCTTCTGTGCCCCCACAAGGTGGTCGTAAACATCCCAACCAAGACTTTCTGCAAGTCAATACGACCAATATTCTTTTCATCGTAGGTGGCGCTTTTGATGGTCTTGAGAAAGTTATTCAAAATCGTACAGAAAAATCAGGTATTGGGTTTGGTGCCTCTGTGCATAGTAAATCCGAAAAAGGGGTGGGTGAATTATTTACCCAAGTGGAACCTGAGGATATTATTAAGTTTGGTCTCATTCCTGAGTTAGTAGGTCGTCTACCCGTAGTGGCAACCCTGCAAGAGTTGGATGAGGCTGCCTTGGTGCAGATTCTGACCGAGCCTAAAAATGCTCTAGTCAAACAATACCAGAAATTGTTTGCAATGGAAGGAGCTGAATTAGAAGTAACACCAGAAGCCTTACACGTGATTGCTCAAAAAGCAATCAAACGCAAAACAGGGGCTCGTGGCTTACGCTCTATCTTGGAATCAGCATTGATGGCAACAATGTATGATTTACCTTCTCACCATAATGTAAAGAAAGTAACTTTAGATGTTGATGCCGTTGAGGGTGGTGCACCCAAATTAGAATATAAATAGGTGCCAGCTTTCATGCTTTAAATCGTGAAAGCATAGGTCAAAAGGTGCACCCAGATTAGAATATAAATAGATGCCAGCTTTCATGCTTTAAATCGTGAAAGCATAGGTTAAAAGGTGCACCCAAATTAGAATATAAATAAATCTAACGGTGGCAATAAGAGATTCTCTTTTGGCACCGTTTCTTGCCTGTAGAGTGAGTGAAGTGAACTGAGTGGTTAAATAGTCAGTAGCACAAACCCATCGAAGTGAGCTAACAGGTAGTATTGCTAGACACCGTAGGAGTCCGCTTGCTTTTGCAAGAATAGGATGCCAATGTTTTTGGTGCTGTATGAGTGTTTAATGATATAAGTAAATGACTAGAGGTTTCTCTTGAAATTTGGTAGATTATCTCCATCTAGCCACATATTGAAAATAAGTTAAAGGGTTTACATGACAATATCAGATAAAATCCAATCCGCTTCACCTATTGAGTTACCACTTCTTCCTTTGCGAGATGTTGTAGTGTTTCCTCACATGGTGATTCCTCTTTTTGTTGGGCGTCCACGCTCTGTGGCTGCATTGGAAGAGGCAATGGCAGCAGAGAAGCATCATGTTGTACTGGTATCTCAGAAACAAGCATCCAACGATGATCCTGGTCCTAATGATATTTACGATGTAGGTGTGTTGGCAAATGTGCTTCAGTTGTTAAAATTACCTGATGGCACCATCAAAGTTCTTGTTGAGGGGCTTGAGCGTATTACTATTCAAGAAGTTAAAGAGGCTGCTAACTGCTATAAAGCCAAGGTGGCACTTGTTGAAGTAGAAGACGACAGAAGTACTGCTATCCAAGGTCTTATGCGTACCGTCATTGAGCATTTTGATCAGTATGCCAAACAGAATAAGAAAATCCAGCCTGAGGTCTCTAATACCCTTAACACGATAGACCAACCAAGTCGTTTAGCTGATACAGTAGCTGCTCATCTCACAATTAAACAAGACAAAAAGCAAGCTCTGTTAGAAACATTTAATGTGGCTCAACGTCTCGAAGACCTATTGCTTATTATTGATGCTGAGATGGATATTTTACAGGTTGAGCGTAAAATCCAAGGGCGGGTCAAAAAACAGATGGAGAAAAGTCAACGTGATTACTACCTTAACGAGCAAATTAAGGCTATCCAAAAAGAGCTTGGTGAAGGTGAGGACGGCGTTGATTTAGAGGAGCTAGAGAAAAAGATTAATGCTGCTGGTATGTCTAAAGAGGCTCATGAAAAAGCGATGGCAGAATGGAAAAAGCTCCGTCACATGCCTGCAATGTCAGCCGAGGCTTCAGTTATTCGCAATTATATTGACACTCTAGTTGGTTTGCCATGGAAGAAAAAATCCAAGGTTAATCGTTCGTTGGCATATGCAGAAGAAGTGTTAAATAATGACCACTATGGCCTTGAAAAAGTTAAAGAGCGTATCCTAGAGTATCTTGCCGTACAACAACGTGTTGATAAGATTAAGGCTCCTATCCTATGTCTTGTGGGACCTCCAGGGGTGGGTAAGACCTCACTAGGACAGTCTATTGCCAAGGCAACAAACCGTCAGTATACCCGCATGGCATTGGGTGGCGTGCGTGATGAGTCTGAGATTCGGGGGCATAGACGCACTTATATTGGTGCGATGCCTGGCAAGATTATGCAAAACATGACCAAAGTTGGTGTGCGTAACCCATTGTTTCTATTAGATGAAATCGACAAAATGGGGATGGATGTTCGCGGTGATCCAGCCTCTGCATTATTAGAGGTATTAGACCCAGAGCAAAACCATACTTTCCAAGATCATTATGTCGAGGTGGATTACGATTTATCCGATGTGATGTTTGTGGCGACGAGTAACTCGTTTAATATCCCTGCTCCATTGCTAGATCGTATGGAAGTTATTCGTCTATCGGGCTACACCGAGGACGAGAAGCTACACATTGCTAAAGATCACCTTATTCCTAAACTGATTAAGAATAACGGACTAAAAGAGGGCGAGTTAGCTATTGATGATTCAGCCATTTTAGACATCGTTCGTTATTACACTCGTGAAGCAGGCGTGCGTTCACTAGAGCGTGAATTGAGTAAAATTTGCCGTAAAGTGATTAAAGATGTGCTGACTGAAGAGGCTACTAAGAAGTCTAAGACAAAATCGACCAAGGCTAAAGCCGCTGTTGCCAAGGTAAAAACTATCAAAGTAAATAGTAAGAACCTAGAGCAGTATTTGGGTGTACGCAAGTATACCTTTGGTTTGGCAGAGAAAGAGAACCAAATCGGTCAGGTAACTGGTCTTGCATGGACTGAAGTAGGTGGCGATTTACTAACGATTGAGGCGGCGATTATTCCAGGTAAAGGTGTATTGCAACAAACAGGTTCCCTCGGTGATGTGATGAAAGAGTCTATGGCGGCTGCACGCACTGTTATTCGTTCACGGGCTCATCGACTTGGTTTATCAGATGATATTTTTGATAAGCGTGATATTCATATCCACGTACCCGATGGGGCCACACCTAAAGATGGTCCTTCTGCAGGTATTGCAGTGACTACAGCATTGGTATCGGCATTTGCTCAAATTCCTGTGCGGGCCGATGTGGCGATGACAGGTGAGATTACCTTGCGTGGAGAGGTGTTGGCGATTGGAGGGCTTAAGGAAAAACTTCTAGCAGCTCACCGCGGTGGTATTAAGACTGTGCTTATTCCGCACGAGAATGTGAAGGACTTGGCTGAAATCCCTGACAATGTAAAGAACCAATTAGAGATTGTTCCCGTACGTTGGATTGATCAGGTATTAGAGGTGGCATTAGAGCGTATGCCTACACCACTGACAGACAAGGAAATTGCTGCACTTGCCCGTGAGGCTATTAAAGTGCCTCGTGCCAAGGGGAGCAAGACAGCAGCCAGGCACTAGTCGTACTTAAAGACAAATCGACGGTCAACCAATAGGTTAAACCGTCGATTTTTTTGGGAGTTAAATTCAGGGAGGAGTTTATAAGCATAGAAGTATTAACAATAGGTTAAACCGTCGATTTTTTTGGGGAGCGATTAAACTATCTAACAGTTTCTATTTAATAGCCCTCATCAGATAGTTACCATCAAATAGGTACCGCCTAACAGTATCTCTAAAATCCTGACGATAGGAAAGGTACAGTTTCCAAATGCGACTCTCACCTGAACTTTAAGTTGTTTTCAAAAGCCTACTGGGGAGCAGGGAAGCTGCTACTTGGGGCAGAACTTGTACCGCTAGGTGCAGGAAAGTTGCTACTAGGAGCAGGGAAGCTACTACTTGGGGCTGAGCTTGTACCGCTAGGAGCTGGGAAGTTGCTACTAGGAGCAGGGAAGCTGCTACTTGGGGCTGAGCTTGTACCGATAGGAGCAGGGAAGTTGCTGTTGCTTGCGGGCGACTCTGTTACAGGAGTAGGAAATGTACTATTTGTGACTGTAGGAGTGGTAGAAGGAGGGGCGACAGGCACAGGAGGGAGTGCATTACGTAATTTAGGGTTTTGGTTAATTGCTTCGCCAGCTTTTTGGGTATCATCTGCTAATTCAGAGGTATTGGTCGCTGAAGAAGTAGTATTGCTTGCACTAGAAGAAGTTGCGGTACTACCATTATTGCTACTGATAGCATTATAACTATTTTGAGTAGTTGAGTTTGTATTGGTAGAAGAGGCTTTGACTTCAGCTGAACTGCTAGAAGTAGAGGCATCATCTGTAGAATTGGTGTCTGGGCCAACAGTATCATTGCTGTCTTCGGCATCGTTGTCGGCTTCTCCATCGGGTTTGGCAGCAGTTACAACCCCGGGAAGTGGAGCAGACGTGTCGTCAAAAGCATTTTCTACCGAGGTGTTTGTCTGATCAGAACCAACTACTTGACCGCTAACCGTGCTCTCATTAGTCGTTTCTGGTACTGCTGATTGAGGCTCACGGGTAAAAACACTATAAAAAGCATGCCCAATAAATAGCACAATCCCGATTGATATTAATAACAAGACGACATTGGTGATGCGTTTAGCCATGAGAAATCCTTTTTTTTAACATTCCACTGATTCTAACATATCATCACTATAAGCTCTGATATTTTTCTAAGTAAAAAAGTTTGAATATGTCTCAAAGCGGTCTGTGAATATTTTGTGTAAGTAGGAGGATATGCTGAGAATAGGGTGATGCCTGTATAGAGATTTGGGAGAGATTAGGAAAATCTCTGAAAGATAATGAAATATTTACCTAGGGTTTACCCTAGTATGTCAGCATCAGAAGCGTATGATGAAAGGCAATAAAGGTGACGCTGTAGCGAATTTGGTATGACGCCATCCTTTTCTTGTAGGTATTCACAACAGATAGAGGAATAATTATGGCAACAAAGACAATTGCGGATTTATTGGTTAATACTTTGGTTAATGCAGGCATTGAGCGCATTTGGGGTATCACTGGAGATAGTCTAAATGGAATTAATGATAGTTTGCGACGCAATGGGAAAATTCGTTGGATGCATGTTCGTCATGAAGAAACTGCTGCTTTTGCTGCTGGTGCAGAGGCAGCTGTGACAGGGAAGTTGGCTGTGTGTGCAGGAAGTTGTGGGCCAGGTAATTTGCATTTGATTAACGGATTGTTCGATTGTCAGCGTAATCATGTGCCAGTGCTAGCGATTGCATCTCATATTCCATCGACAGAGATTGGTTTAGGCTATTTTCAGGAAACCCACCCACAGGAATTGTTTCGCGAGTGTAGCTATTTTGCAGAATTGGTGTCTAATCCCAAGCAGATGCCAGAAGTTTTATTGCGAGCAATGAATGTCGCTGTGGGCAAAAAAGGGGTTGCTGTTATTGTATTGCCAGGTGATGTTTCTTTAGCAGAAGTAGGTGTCGACAATATACAATGGACACCTCCAGCAGAACCTCAAGTAATTCCTTCATCATCAACTATACAATCCTTGGCTCAAGAATTGAATGCCGCCCAAAACATCACAATTTTAGCTGGTTCAGGATGTGCTGGTGCTCATGATGAGGTTGTTGCTATTGCTCAGCGTTTGAAAGCCCCAGTAGTACATGCTTTGCGGGGTAAGGAATGGGTCGAATGGGATAATCCTAATGATGTTGGTATGACTGGGTTAATTGGCTTTTCTTCAGGCTATCATGCGATGTTAAATAGTGATGCCTTACTGATGTTAGGAACCGATTTTCCTTATCGACCTTTTTATCCAGAAAATACCAAAGTTTTTCAAATTGATATTGACCCAGCTAATTTGGGTAAACGTATTCCGTTGACAATGGGAGTTGTCGGGGGAGTGAAAGAAACTCTAGCAGCTTTATTGCCTTTATTAAAAGATAATAAGCCAGATGACTTTTTAAGCAAAGCAGTAACTCATTATCACCAAGCACGCAAGGAATTAGATGAGTTGGCTGTTCCTTCTAGCAAGGGGAACCCTATTCATCCGCAGTACCTTATGAAACGCTTAAGTGAATTAGCAAAAGAAAATGCTGTCTTCACCGCAGATGTGGGAACGCCTACTGTTTGGGCTGCCCGTTATTTGACGATGAATGGTCAGCGTCGACTATTGGGTTCCTTTAACCATGGCTCTATGGCTAATGCAATGATGCAGGCTTTAGGGGCACAAGGGGTTGATAATCAACGCCAAGTAATTGCTTTATGTGGTGATGGTGGGTTCAGCATGATGATGGGCGAAATTCTAACCATAAAACAGTTGAATTTACCAGTTAAATTAATCATCTTTAATAATAGTACGCTAGGGTTCGTGGCTATGGAGATGAAGGCCGCTGGTTATCTAGATCATGCCACCGATTTAGAAAATCCTAATTTTGCTCAAATGGCAAAAGCAGTAGGAATAACAGCGTATCGGATTGAAGATTCAGCTGATTTAGATACTGTGTTGCCTGCCGCTTTGGCTGAAGCAGGTCCTGTGTTGGTGGATGTGGTAACGGCCAAGCAGGAGTTGGCACTTCCTCCTAAAATTCAGTTGGCACAAGCCAAAGGATTTAGTTTGTTTATGCTTAAGGCCATCATGAATGGAAGAGGTGACCAAATTAAAGAGTTAATCAAGACAAATTGGCGACGTTAATAGAAGAGGACTACAAGGCATAAAGTAGGAGAAATTTATGCCAACAAAGTCTCTTACTCGTGAATATGAGAAAAAACTGTTAAAATAGTAGAGTTTTAATAGATTTTATTGAGATCAATGTATATGAGTTATTTAATCACACGAACAACGACCAACACATATTAGTCTGGTGCCGCTCGTGCGTTTTCTCTTTGCATTGATTTTATTGGTAACGCGGCTGCCAAAAGGGGTCGCGTTTTTTATTTTTAAGGTTATTCCATGATTCAAATTACTTTACCCGATGGTTCCAAACGTGAGTTTGAACAAGCTGTCTCTGTGGCAGACGTTGCGCATGCCATTGCGCCTAGTTTAGCTAAAGCCGCCCTAGCAGGTAAGATTGGCACAACGACGGGTGAGACGAAACTTGTGGATACTAGTTATATCATTGATAAAGATACTTCACTTGCTATTGTGACTGCTAAAGATCCTGAGGGATTAGACTTGATTCGTCACTCTACAGCGCATTTGCTTGCCTATGCAGTGAAATCTTTATTTCCAGAAGCTCAAGTGACTATTGGACCAGTCATTGACAACGGTTTTTACTATGACTTCTCTTACAAACGCCCATTTACGCCTGAAGATTTAGAAAAAATCGAGAAAAAAATGCACGAACTTGCCAAGAAAGATGAAAAAGTTGTGCGAGAGGAGTGGTTGCGTGATGATGCGGTTGCTTTCTTTAAGGAGCAGGGCGAGAACTACAAGGCAGAAATTATTGCGTCCATTCCTGCCAATGAGACCATTAGTCTTTATCGTGAGGGAGATTTTATCGACCTTTGTCGGGGTCCTCACGTGCCATCAACAGGGAAGCTCAAAGTATTTAAACTGATGAAAGTGGCAGGGGCTTATTGGCGTGGTGATGCTAAAAACGAGATGCTACAGCGTATTTATGGTACCGCATGGGCGACAAAAGAAGAGCAACAAGCCTACCTAACCATGCTAGAAGAGGCAGAGCGTCGAGATCATCGTAAACTAGGTCGCGATTTGGATTTATTCCACTTTCAAGATGAAGCCCCTGGATTGATTTTCTGGCATCCAAAGGGCTGGAAAATTTGGCAACAAGTTGAGCAGTATATGCGCCAAGTGTATATTGACAATGGTTATCAAGAAGTTAAAGCGCCACAGATTTTGGATTTAAGTCTGTGGAAAAAGACAGGTCACTGGGACAATTACAAAGAAAACATGTTCACGACCGAGTCTGAAAACCGTGAATATGGTCTTAAACCAATGAACTGTCCAGGTCATGTACAGATTTATAACGCAGGTTTACACTCTTACCGTGAATTGCCTATTCGCTATGGTGAGTTTGGACAATGTCACCGTAATGAACCCTCTGGTTCTTTACATGGTATGATGCGTGTGCGTGGTTTTACCCAAGACGATGGACATATTTTCTGTACAGAAGACCAGCTGTTGACTGAGTGTGCCAACTTTACCGCATTATTGCAAAAAGTGTACAAGGACTTTGGCTTTACCGAGGTACTTTATAAGATTGCCACTCGCCCTGAGAAGCGTATTGGTTCAGATGAAATCTGGGATAAAGCCGAAAAAGCACTTATGGAGAGTTTGCATCAGTCGCACTGTGAATATGAAATCTCTCCAGGAGAGGGAGCGTTCTACGGTCCTAAGATTGAATATACACTGAAAGATGCTATTGGTCGTCATTGGCAATGTGGCACTATCCAAGTTGACTTCTCTATGCCAGTGCGTCTTGGTGCAGAGTATGTGGATGCAGATGATCAACGCAAGACACCAGTTATGCTCCATCGTGCCATTTTAGGTTCTTTAGAGCGTTTTATTGGTATGCTGATTGAGAACCATGCAGGTGCTATGCCACCTTGGTTGTCTCCAGAACAAGCGGTGATTTGCCCGATTTCAGAGCAATTTAACGATTATGCCCAGGCCTTATGTGATCAATTCAAAGCACGAGGCTTTAGGGTGAGTGCGGATTTACGTAATGAGAAGATTACGCGTAAAATTCGTGAGAACAGCTTACAAAAAGTTCCCTATATCCTTGTGGTAGGTGAAAAAGAACGTGAGGCTCAAGGTGTAGCCGTACGTGCCCGTGGTAATGTGGACTTGGGTATTATGCCTGTTGAGGAGTTTATGGCTCGTTTAGCTGACGATGTCAAATATCGTCGTGACATTCAAACAGCCTAAAATTTATTGGTAGGACTTACAAGTTTCTTTCTGCACAGAGTTGTATCGTTGGTAGAATGAAAACATAGGATGCTAATAGTTATTGTAGAGTACAGCATTAGGTAAGTCCATTTTTTAATTAACTTTTAAGGAGTGCTAACATCGCAACCGAAAAAGCACACCATATTAATGGTGAAATTCGTAGTCCTGAAGTTCGTCTTATTGGCTTAGAAGGCGAACAATTAGGTGTAGTATCAATCAAAGAAGCTTTGGCCAAAGCAGAAGAGTTGGAGACCGACTTAGTCGAGATTGCTCCCAATGCTTCTCCGCCAGTGTGCCGTTTGATGGATTATGGTAAGTTCCGTTACCAAGAGCAGAAACGTCAACGTGAAGCCAAAGCCAAACAAAAAGTTGTTCAGGTGAAGGAGCTCAAGTTCCGTCCTGGTACAGACGAGGGTGACTACCAAGTGAAGTTACGTAGCCTCAAACGCTTTATTGAGGATGGTGACAAAGTGAAAGTGACTCTGCGTTTCCGTGGGCGAGAGATGGCTCACCAAGACCTAGGGATGAAAGTGTTAGAGCGTATCCGTGACGATTTAGGTGATACTGTTGCTGTAGAAGCAATGCCCAAATTAGAGGGACGCCAAATGGTTATGGTTGTTGCACCAAAACGCGGTAAATAACCATAATGTCGTGACATTGTACAACGTGTATAATGTTTGACATTATAGTAGTAAGCTTAAATGCAGGCTACAACATCAAAAAAGGTGGTGTGGCAATTTAGGCGTTTTGTCATATAAAAAGGGGGTAACTTATAGGTTACCCTATTTGTGTTTGTAGATATGCGAGTATTATTTATTATTGACCCTATTACATCACTTAAAGCCTACAAAGATAGCTCTGTGGCTATGATGTATGCTTGCCATGATCGAGGTCATCAAGTGTTTATTACTGAGCAGCCCGACCTTTATATCCAAGGACAGGTATTTGCACGTGTACAAGCTATTCAATTATTGGATGAAGTAGATTTACACAGCAACAACTGGTGGCAATATGAGGGTGAGTCGCAAGATATGAACTTGGCTGATTTTGACGCTGTTATCATGCGTAAAGATCCTCCTTTTGATATGGAGTATGCTTATAGTTGCCACCTACTTGCTTATGCTGAGAAATTTGGTGCCAAAGTATTTAATTCTGGCTCTGCTATGCTGGCACACCCTGAGAAATTAGCAATTACAGAATTCTCTCAGTTTACCGCACCGACATTGGTTTCTCGTGATATGGAGCGCATTAAAGCATTTTACCGTGAGCATGGTGAAGTTGTTGTGAAGCCATTGGATGGTATGGGAGGTATGGGGATTTTCCGTTTATCTTCGCATGAGCCTAATCTGAATGCAATTTTAGAAATGCTGACACGTAATGGTCAGGAGACTATTATGGCACAACGCTATATCCCTGATATTGTGAAGGGAGATAAGCGTATTCTCATCATCAACGGAGAACCAGTGCCATATTGTCTTGCCCGCATTCCTTTGGCAGGAGAGACACGAGGTAATTTAGCGGCTGGTGGTCGTGGAGTAGCACAACCGTTAAGTGAGCGTGACTGGGAAATTGCTCGTGCTTTAGCCCCCACACTGAAAGCTCGTGGGTTATTTGTCGTTGGTCTGGATGTGATTGGAGATTATCTCACTGAAGTTAACGTGACAAGTCCCACATGCTTTGTAGAAATTACAACACAGACTGATTTTCATGTTAGTCAGTTCTTTGTAGAACAACTCGAAAAAGTTGTAGGTGCCTAATCATGAGTGCATTGATAGTTGTTGTGACGCATGCTCCTTTAGCGTCGGCCTTAAGAGAAGTGGTACTACACGTTTTTCCTACTGTTGATACGATGCTTGTTTATGATATTTTGCCAGATGTACAACCAGAGGTCATGCAAGCACAGATTATGGCAGATGTCCAACGGAAACAGCAGTCAACACAACAACGGGTATTAGTGTTTAGTGATTTGATAGGAGCAACTCCTGCGAATATTGCCATGCGCGTGGTCTATGCCTTAAATCCACATGGTGTTCCTGTGACGCATACTGCTCCCTCATCATTAGGCAATATTGCTGAAATTAAACCTACAATGGTAGAACGCAGTGTGTTTTTTGGTGGTGTCAATGTTTGTATGCTACTAAATGCTGTACGCTATGCTGACTTGCCAGTGGATGAGCTAAAAGCCAAGATTCTTGAGGGGGGAAAAAAAGGGATGCAGACGGTGGATTGCTCCTGTATGGCAAGTTAAGGTCATAGGCTAGACAGCTGCTGAGTGGGCTGGGCTTGTTGCTGAGTAGGTTGGGCTTGGCAAGAGTATAGATTGTTTTGTAAAGAGTAGTTAGGAGAGGGGGCAATGTATGGGTTGCTCCTATATAACAAGAAATTCTGGAGTTATTATGGCTTCTGTTAATGTAGAAATCATTAATCGTTTGGGGTTACACGCTCGTGCAGCTTCTAAATTGACGCAATTAGCGTCTACTTTTAAGAGTGAAATTTTTATTTCTAAGGCACAACAGCGCGTGAACGCAAAGAGTATTATGGGGGTCATGCTATTGGCAGCAGGTAAGGGTATGACAGTTACCCTAGATGCAGAAGGCGAGGATGCTGAGGAAGCACTTAAAGCGATTACGCAATTGTTTAATGAGCGTTTTGGTGAGCCAGACTAATGTAGGCTCCGCGGTAATCAAGATAAGCGAGTAAAGATGATGGATACTATAACAACAAGTTCAACAGCAGTGGTGGCACTTCATGGCAAAGGAGTGGCTAAAGGGATTGCTATTGGTCATGCCGTCATCATGGGGGCGGCACTACTAGAGGTCAAACACCATCTTATTGCTCCCGAAGATATTGATAACGAATGTGCTCGTCTAGATCATGCATTACAGGCAGTGGCAGAGGACCTAGAATACATCAAGAATAATCTTCCCGAAGATGCACCAATGGAGTTGGCACCCGTTCTAACCGTGCATAGTATGTTGCTAGCGGATCCTATGCTAGCAAGCGAGATTAAAGAAATTATCCGGACACGTCGCTACAATGCCGAGTGGGCTTTGTCTACACAAGGGCAGATTCTTGCCGATCAATTCGGGCAAATGGATGATGAATACTTGCGTGAAAGAGCAAGTGATGTGACACAAGTGATTGAGCGAGTGTTGTCGTTTTTAGCTGGGGTTAAAAGTTTTGATTTACAAAACCTTCCAGATCATGATGAAGATGATTTACCCTTTATTGTTGTTGCTCATGATATTTCCCCAGCGGATATGCTGAATTTGCGAGCCAAGCACTTTGCTGCTTTTATCACCGATGCAGGGGGGCCAACATCTCATACCGCTATTGTGGCAAGAAGTATGCATGTGCCTGCTGTAGTCGGTATGAAGAATGTTCGCTCCTTGGTGCGTGATAGAGAGGTGTTGATTGTTGATGGGGATGCAGGTTTAGTGATTGTAAATCCCTCCCCACTGATTTTGGCTCAGTATCGCCAGAAACAACGTCAACAAGAAACCGAACGTGAGTTTTTACTACTGCAAAAAGACGAACCAGCAGTAACGGTAGATGGCGTTTTTATTGAGTTAGAAGGTAATATTGAGCTTCCTGAAGAGGCGGCAGAAGTGCTTGCTATGGGGGCTACGGGGATAGGTTTGTATCGTAGTGAATTTTTGTTTATGAATCGCGATTCTTTACCAAGCGAGGAGGAACAATACAAGGCGTATTCATCTGTGCTAAAAACCATGGGAGAAAAGGCTGTCACGATTCGTACATTAGATATAGGCTCGGACAAGACTTTGCACGATGATGCTACAGTAGCGGTGAATCCAGCCTTGGGATTACGTGCGGTACGTTATTGTCTTGCCCATCCAGAAATGTTTCTGACACAGTTGCGCGCCTTATTACGTGCCTCCATTCATGGGCGTTTGCGAATTTTAATTCCGATGATTTCTCACATGCATGAAGTGCAAGAGGTTAAGCGCTATCTCACTCAAGCCCAAAATGAGTTGATGGCCGAGGGCTATGAGATTAGTGACAAGATTGAGCTGGGGGCTATGGTAGAAATTCCTGCTATTGCTATTGCGATTGAACCTTTCCTGAAAGAGCTTGATTTTGTGTCTATCGGTACTAATGATTTAATTCAGTATACCTTGGCAGTCGACCGTGTAGATGATGAGGTGGTAGGACTATATGATTCTGTGCATCCTGCTGTGTTACGTCTTATTCATAATACGATTCAGGCAGGGGATAGGGCGGGCAAGCCTGTGTGTGTTTGTGGTGAGATGGCAGGGGATACGCAGTATACGAAGTTGTTGCTAGGTTTAGGGTTAAAGAGTTTCTCTATGCACCCTGCTCATGTGCCAGAGGTTAAGCAAATTGTTCGTCAATCGCACACTAATGTACTGCGGACACGAGTGGCAAATACATTGAACTATGGTGTAGCGATTGATTTAGATGCGGTTAATGCGGCGTAGTATTTCGCTGTTGAGAAAGTGCCACTATGACACTTTCAGTGCCGCTGATTTTACTTATACACAGGTAGCTGCATGAACGCGTGAGTCGCTCAAACAGTGTCTCACTTCGTTCGCCAAACTCGCTTTGTCATCGCATTCATCTTCGCTACCTGTGCTTGTCTGTGGTTGCGCTGATGGTATTTTCTATACCGCTGATTTTACTTATACACAGGTAGCTGCATGAACGCGTGAGTCGCTCGAACAGTGTCTCACTTCGTTCGCCAAACTCGCTTTGTCACCGCATTCATCTCCGCTGCCTGTGCTTGTCTGTGGTTGCGCTGATGGTATTTTCTATACCGCTGATTTTATTTGCGCACAGGTAGCTGCATGAACGCGTGAGTCGCTCGAACAGTGTCTCACTTCGTTCGCCAAACTCGCTTTGTCATCGCGTTCATCTCCGCTGCCTGTGTTCGCTGGTGGTTGCGTTGATGGTATTTTCAGTGCCGCTGATTTTATTTGCGCACAGGTAGCTGCATGAACGTGTGAGTCGCTCGAACAGTGTCTCACTTCGTTCGCCAAACTCGCTTTGTCATCGCGTTCATCTCCGCTGCCTGTGTTCGCTGGTGGTTGCGTTGATGGTATTTTCAGTGCCGCTGATTTCATTTACGCACAGGTAGCTGCATGAACGCGTGAGTCGCTCAAACAGTGTTGCACACACTTCGTCGCAGAGCTCCTCAGATAATGTGTCTGTGTTGCTGCTTTCATTTACGCACAGGTAGCTGCATGAATGCGTGAGTCGCTCGAACAGTGTCTCACTTCGTTCGCCAAACTCGCTTTGTCATCGCATTCATCTCCGCTACCTGTACTCATTTGTGGCGGTGTTGATAGCAAAATTTACCGCTCTGGTGGCTTCATCGAAGCTGACGCCGATTTCAAAGATTTGTTTTGCCTCAGCTCGGTATTTTTCCGCATAATTGCGCTCTTTAATCTGCTCCAGTGCTTCTTGAGCAGTACCCGCTTGTTTCACTTTGAACTCAAAGATATACACATTGCCCTGCTCAATAGCAACTAAATCGGCTCGTCCTTGAGAAGAAGCGTCTTCCATGATAAAGTCAGCGCAGGCACCGGCGAAGAACATTCCAATGGCGCTTTGCCAATGGCCTTCAAACTGGGCGATATTATTGCGTCTATAAGCATCGCTAGGGATACTGGCGATAGCACTTTTAATCAGTTGCTGTAATTGTGCAATATCGCCATCACGTAAGCATTTGCGTAAATCGCTAATTGCTTTTCTACCGTCTAGTTTGAGGACTTCTTGCAGCCATTTGCTACTGAGGGATTGACGGACTTCGTAGTTTGGAAACTTGAGGGTATATTGGCGTAAATAACCTGGTTCTTCAAAGACTTTATCAATCGTGAGATAGCCTGTTTGAAAGAGGACAGGAATAGGGTGTAGGCTACCCACATCGACTGAGGCGAGTAGATCAGAGGTTTCTGCGATACGAGTGATGTCAGCAAGAGAGAACTCATTACTGGTGAGCAGTTTCATCAAGAAAGAAGCATTGCCCCCAGTACTCATCCAGTAGTTATCAAAGGCACAGCCGCCTTTAAAAAATAACAGAATATCAAAAGGATTGTAGACACTTTCCCCTGTCCAGTTATAGCCGTTATACCAGAACTTGACTTGCTCTAAGTCCACGCCTTGTAACTCAGGGGCGAAGACAGATTCCAGTTCCTCTTGGGTGTAACCGCATAACGCTGAATACTTCGCACGTAGGGTGATGTCTTCAAGATTGTTTAGTCCAGAGAATAAGCTCATTTGCCCAAACTTAGAGACACCTGTCAGCATAGCAAAGCGAATGCTGCCTGATAAATCTTTAATCTGAGAATAGAGGGATTTTAAAAGACCTCGCACTTCGGAGGCGATTTCTGAATTGTCCAGATTATCGATGATGGGTTTGTCGTATTCGTCGATAAGAACAACGACTTTTTGTCCATAGTGTTGCTCTGTTTTTTGAATTAATTTTTTAAATGCTCGCCCCAAGCCTAAATTAATATCGTCTTTTTGTAATGGTACTTGAAGCCGGTGAGCATTGTCCTCTATGCTATCTTGAATAATGATGCGCAGTTCTTCAATATCATGCTGCTCTACTTCCCCTGCAAACGACAAACGAATCACAGGGTAGGTGGTGTCCCAGTCCCAATTGTTTTCGGCATATAAGCCTTCAAATAATGTTTTGTTCCCAGAAAACAACTCCGCCATAGTATCCAGTGTGAGGCTTTTACCAAAGCGACGAGGGCGGGAGAGAAAGACAAAGCGAGAAGAAGTGATTAAATCAATAATCAAGGGCGTTTTGTCGACATAGTAGTAATCCATCTCGCGCAAATCGGAGAAACTAGAAATCCCAATAGGAAGCAGTTTTTTCTCTGTATTTTGAATTGTCATCATCACTCCTTGGCGGTGTCTTGTGGTGGTATTTTAGCATGCTAAGTGGTCTATACCGGATGAAGTGCTGCTATGACACTTTCAGTGCCGCTGATTTTATTTACGCACAGGTAGCTGCATGAACGCGTGAGTCGCTCAAACAGTGTCTTACTTCGTTCGCCAAACTCGCTTTGTCATCGCGTTCATCTCCGCTGCCTGTGCTTGTCTGTGGTTGCGTTGATGGTGTTTTCAGTGCCGCTGATTTCATTTGCACACAGGTAGCTGCATGAACGCGTGAGTCGCTCAGACAGTGTCTCACTTCGTTCGCCAAACTCGCTTTGTCATCGCACCCACTTCGTTGCAGAGCTCCTCAGATAATGTGGCACAAATAGTCCGTTAGGGTTCTTTTTGCTATATACGTTTCACTGCAAATGAGCATTAACAGAGTCCGAGTTTGTGTGGCTGATTTGCATTTTCCTCATAGGCTTTTTGCACAATACGCACCACCTCAACAGGATCGTCAGTCACTGTATAAAGTTGTAAGTCTTCGGGTGAGATATAACCATTAGCCAATAAACCAGTCTCAAAGAATCGCAATAAATCAGCCCAGAACTCATGACCGACAAAGATGATAGGTGCTTTGTTAGCTTTACGAGTTTGAATTAGCGTCAGTGCTTCAAAAAGCTCATCTAGCGTACCAAACCCACCGGGCATGATGATATATGCCCAGCTATTCATAAAGAATGTGGTTTTACGAGACATAAAGTATTTAAACGAGACGCTGTGCGATAAGTAAACATTGTCCTTGGTCTCAAAAGGTAGCTTAATGCATAAACCGACACTAGTACCCCCGGCTTCATGACAGCCTTTATTTGCAGCTTCCATAATCCCAGGTCCGCCACCTGATATAATGCTAAAACCAGCCTGTGCTAATCCACGACTAATTTCTAACGTCTTGGTATAGTAGAGATTATCGGGTTTAGTACGGGCACTACCAAAGATACTAACAGCTTTGGTTAATTCACGGAGATGCTCTGCGGAGTCAGCGAGTTCCTCAGAGATTTCTTTAATCTGTCCTTTAATTGTAGATGCTCTTAAGTCAATCATGAAAAATAAAACCTTATTACTTGTTGATGGTTCCAGTTACTTGTACCGTGCCTATTATGCGATGCCCAATCTGCGTAACCAAGCACAAGAGCCGACAGGGGCGATTTTTGGCATGATTAACATGATGCGCAGAATTCAGCAGGACTTTCATCCTGATTACATGGTGTGCGTTTTTGATGCACCCGGTAAAACTTTCAGAGATGAACTCTATCCTGATTATAAGGGACAACGCCCACCGATGCCAGACGACTTACGCGTGCAGATAGAGCCTATTTACGAGACAATTACGGCACTGGGTTGGCCTGTTATTGCCCAACCAGGGGTAGAAGCCGATGACATCATTGCTACTTTAGCAGAAATTGCAAGACAAAATGATGTCAAAACAATTATTTCTACAGGCGATAAAGATATTGCACAACTGGTAGATGACCATATTAGCCTTATTAACACCATGACCGGAGAGCGTCTTGACCGTGACGGAGTTAAACAAAAATTTGGTGTTTATCCAGAGCAGATTATTGATTTTTTGATGCTAGTTGGTGACAAGGTAGACAATGTCCCAGGTGTAGAAAAAGTGGGGGAAAAAACGGCAGCGAAATGGCTTGGAGAGTATGGCAACTTGGATAATTTGATTGCCAATGCAGATAAACTGACAGGAAAAATTGGTGAAAATTTCCGTAAAGCCATTGGACAGTTTGATTTAACGCGTCAGCTTATTACGATTAAGCGTGATTGCGATATGAGTGAGTTTTATACAGGGTTTGAGCAGTTACAGCCTAAACCCGAAGACAAAGAAAAACTAATAGCCTTATTTAACCGCTTTGGTTTCAAGACTTTTTTACGCGAAGTGTCTGGAGATGCTAATGCGATTCCAACCCAAGATGCACGCATCGAAGAAAACCTACCAGAAGTGCCAACAACAGTGCAGTATGAGATGGTGAATACGGATGAGCAACTCCAGGCTTGTTTAAAAGCTATCCAAGCAGCAGAGGCGGTTGCATTTGATACTGAGACCAATAGTCTTGACAGTATGCAGGCAAAACTGGTGGGTATATCGTTGTCTATAAAGGTAGGTCAGGCATGGTATATTCCGCTTGCCCATACAGGGTTGATGGATCAACAGTTGGATAAAAAACAGGTGCTTACGCTGTTTAGGTCTTGGTTAGAGAGCGATAAGCCCACTAAAATTCTTCAAAATGCAAAATTTGATGCCCATGTATTGGCCAATGAGGGCATCACATTGCGAGGCGTTAAACATGATACTATGCTGATGGCATATGTATTAGCCTCTCATCAAAAAGTGAATTTAGAAGAGTTGGCATCCCGCTACTTAGGGCGCAAGGGGCTGAGTTTTGAAGAGATTTGCGGTAAAGGAGCCAGTGCTATTACCTTTGATCAAGTACCTTTGGACAAAGCGACCCAATATGCTTGTGAAGATGCTGATTTTACTTTCCAAGTGGCACAGGTGCTATTACCTCGCATTGAAGCAAATATAGGGTATCAACAGACTTATGCATTAGAAATGCAGGTTTGGCCTGTACTATTGGCTATGGAGAGAGTAGGGGTAAAACTTGATGAGCAAGAGTTATTCACTCAGTCTATGGAGTTGGGACAACGCCTAACAGTGCTAGAAGGACAGGCGTTTGAATTAGCAGGGCAGGAATTTAACCTTAACTCCCCCAAACAATTAGGAGAAGTGCTATTTGATAAGTTGCACCTCCCTGTATTGAGCAAAACCAGCAAAGGAGCTCCTTCGACAGATGAAGAGACATTAACCAAACTAGCACAGGACTATCCTTTGCCTAAACTGATTTTAGAGTATCGCAGTTTGGCAAAATTAAAATCCACGTATACAGATAAGTTACCACAAATGATTTTTGCTGGTACAGGGAGAGTACATACCAATTATGCACAAGCTGCTGTGGTGACAGGACGTTTATCTTCTTCTGATCCCAATTTACAAAACATCCCTATTCGCACCGAGGAGGGACGTCGTGTGCGTAAAGCATTTATTGCCGAGCAGGGTTTTCACATTATGTCGGCTGACTATTCACAGATTGAGTTGCGTGTGATGGCCCATTTATCAGGTGATGCTAATTTACAAAAAGCATTTGCTGAGGGCAAAGATATTCACCGAGCGACAGCAGCAGAGGTGTTTGGGGTGAGTTTGGAGGCTGTGACATCTGAACAGCGCCGAGCGGCCAAGGCCATTAACTTTGGTCTCATCTATGGCATGGGGGCATTTGGTTTAGCGAGTAATTTGGGTATTACAAGAGAGGCTGCTCAGAATTATATAGCTCGCTATTTTGCGCGTTATCCTGGGGTTGCTGCTTATATGGAGAAAACGCGTGCAAAGGCCAATGAGCTGGGCTATGTAGAAACCGTATTTGGTCGTCGTTTGTGGTTGCCTGAAATTAAAGGAGCCAAGGGACCGCGTAAGGCGGCAGCAGAGCGAGCGGCGATTAATGCACCGATGCAAGGGACAGCTGCTGATTTAATTAAAAAAGCAATGGTGGCTGTGCAGAATTGGTTAGCAGAACAAGGATTAACCTCGAGAATGATTATGCAGGTACACGATGAGTTAGTACTTGAGGTGAAAGATGATGAAGCTACACGAGTGCGAGAGCATTTGCCCCGTTTGATGGCAGAAGTGGCTAATTTAGCTGTGCCATTGCTTGCAGAGGTAGGGGAAGGAAAGAACTGGGGTGATGCTCATTAATTTGCCTTTGCACTGCAACTTGAGTACTCAATGCTGAAGCATATTCAGCAAGTGATATGCATTAATTTGCCCTTAACCTGCAACTTGAGTACTCAATGTTGAAGCATATTCAGCAAGTGATATACATTAATTTGCCTTTGTTTTGCACCATATTCTATCAGATTGTGCTGTAAAACTTTGCCATAGACAGCAGAGAGCACAAAGCCAAGAAAACCGTGTATAATCGGGAAGTTTGCCTAGGCTGTCATGGCTTAAGTATTGGTCAATGGCGAGCAAACATTTCTCACACACTTCTCTTTTAGGAACTTGGTATGTCATATTTTCCCACTTGGCGTAAGCAAACAACGCCCGGTGCCATTGTAGCACCCGATGAATATTTACCAGTTGGTCAAACTTTGCTCATGGGCGCACAACATGTGGTAGCGATGTTCGGTTCTACCGTGTTGGCGCCTTTATTAATGGGGTTTGATGCTAACTTGGCCATATTGATGTCAGGTATTGGTACCTTAATCTTTTTCTTATTTGTAAAAGGTCGAGTACCGAGTTATTTAGGTTCTAGTTTTGCTTTTATTGGTGGTGTAGTATCAGTGACAGGTTACACTGCTGGTGCAGGATTAAATCCAAACATTGGAGTAGCACTTGGTGCCATTATCATGTGCGGCCTAGTTTATACATTGATTGGTGTGTTGGTTTGGGCCCTCAATACCAAGGGACATGCGTCGGCTTGGATTGAAAAGTTGATGCCCCCTGTAGTAACCGGAGCGATTGTTGCGGTTATTGGGCTTAACCTTGCTCCTATTGCGGCACAAGGAGCAATGGCTAGTGGCACGACATTTGACGCATTGATGTCCATTATGACTATCTTCTGCGTGGGGTTGGTGGCTGTATTTACTAAGGGGTCTGTCCAACGTCTACTTATCCTAGTAGGGTTGATGGTTTCTTATGTGGTGTATTTCTTCTTTACCAATATGCTTGGTTATGGTAAGCCGATTGATTTTACAGAACTACAAGCAGCTCCTTGGTTTGGTTTGCCTACATTAAGCACCCCTAAATTTGAGCTAGGAGCAATTACAGTCATTGTTCCTGTTGCTGTCATTTTGGTTGCAGAGAACCTTGGTCATATCCGTGCCGTGAGTGCGATGACAGGGCAGGATCTTGATCAATATTTAGGTCGTGCCTTTGTAGGTGATGGTGTCGCTACTATGGTGTCAGGCTCTGTGGGAGGGACTGGTGTGACAACATATGCTGAAAATATTGGTGTCATGGCAGTGACTCGTGTATATTCAACTTTATTATTTGTTGTTACAGCATTTTTTGCAATTATTCTTGGTTTTTCGCCTAAGTTTGGTGCATTGATTCACAGTATCCCTGGCCCAGTATTGGGAGGTGTCTCTGTCGTTGTATTCGGCTTGATTGCTGTTGCTGGTGCTCGTATCTGGGTGATTAATAACGTTGATTTCTCTGATAACAAGAACCTTATCGTAGCTGCAGTTACCCTTATTATGGGAGCAGGTAACTTTACCCTAGATATGGGAGGATTCCGTTTAGAGGGTATTGGTACAGCAACATTTGGTGCGATTATTCTTTATGCATTATTAAATCGCAAAAAATCTGATGAACCTATTTAATCAATAGAGGAAAGTCACTTGATTTTTAGGAGAATATCTCTATAATATAGGTTTTTAAGCGCTCTGCATGATGTATGCAGAGCGTTTTCATTTTATCAAGTCTCGAATAATTTAAATTCTAACCAAAGGAAGTTTTATGGCAGCAATACCATTAACGGCAGCAGGTGTTAAGCGTTTATACGAAGAATTAACTCGTTTAAAATCAGTTGAACGTCCTGCTGTGATTGAGGCTATCGCAGAAGCTCGTGCCCAAGGTGATTTATCTGAAAACGCTGAGTACGAGGCGGCTCGTGAGCGTCAGGCGTTTATTGAGGGGCGTATTAAAGAGCTTGATGGAGTATTGTCTAATGCCCAAGTAATTGACCCAACTGTTCTTGAGACAGATGGACGTATTGTATTTGGTGCAACCGTAACACTAGAAGACCAAGAAAGTGGCGATGAAGTAAAATACCAAATCGTGGGCGATTTAGAAGCAGATATTCGTCAGAATTTAATTTCTATTTCAAGCCCGGTAGCACGTGCTCTTATTGGTAAATACGAGGGAGACCTTATCCAAGTGCGTGTCCCATCAGGAGAGCGAGAGTTTGAGATTTTATCAGTAGAGTATATCTAAGCTAAAATGAGGGTTGTGCCACAAGAAGACCTCTATCCAATGACAATGCTGCTGTAGTGATATGTTGGTTTAAGAAGACCACTACTCAATGACAATGCTGTGGTAGTAGTCTGGTGATTCAATAAAACGCTTGTTGGATGCTCTAGCAAGCGTTTTATTGTGAGGATTAACGTCCGCGACGACCAGCTCGAAGTGTTAATGCACTACCTGTACGGCGAGAGGCTGAACGTGTAGAGCGTGAAACAACAGTACGGCCAGCACCACGACGTGCAGTTGTGCGCTCTTCAGTGCGAATACTACTACGTACAGGAATGGTGGGTTTACTAGGTTTTTTAACAAGCTCATCATTGGCTTTAGGGGCTACGGATTTGCGTTTTTTATCTTTAATCGTCTTGCCTGCTGCAGCGAGCTTCTTGGGTGTATACTCTTCGTTGGGTAGACGTTTACTTCGCTCAACTGGAGGTTTTGCCCCTGCTAATAAGTGGGCATGTTGAGGGGCAAAGCGAAAGAGGGTTAATACCTTACCAAAGTGTGCAACACTTACGCAGCCTAGTTCAGCACAGATAGCTTGGAGAATCATAAGACGGTTTTCGCGGTCATCTCCAGCGACGCGTACCTTAATAAGACCATGAGCGGTTAAACTGAGGTCAATTTCTTTTAATACAGCAGGGGTGAGACCGTTATTCTCACCAACTTGTACAGTAGGTTTTAAGGCATGAGCAGCAGCACGTAATACACTGCGCTCTTTAGAAGATAATTCAGTTATAGACATATTTATTATTCACTAGGGTTTTAGGCAATGGCCAAAAAGAAATTCTCAAAAGAATGGATTCATCAACATATTAATGATCCATACGTCAAAATGGCTCAACAAAAAGGTTATCGAGCACGCGCAGCTTTTAAGCTTATTGAGATTTTAGACACAGAAAAGCTTATGCGCAAGGGAGATATTATAGTGGATTTAGGTTCCTCTCCGGGCAGTTGGTCACAAGTAGCACGAGAAAGATTACTTGGGCCAGGAGGAGTGATTGATGGACGTGTGATTGCTTTGGATATTCTACCCATGGAACCCATCGCAGGTGTAGAGTTTATTCAGGGGGATTTTCGTGAAGATGAGGTTTTGGATCAGCTTAAAGAAAAAGTGGGTGAACAGCAAGTTGATTTAGTTATTTCTGACATGGCACCTAATTTATCAGGTATTAGTTCAGCTGATTCTGCACGTATTCAGCACATTGTAGAGCTAGCAGTAGATTTTGCAATAAATCACTTAAAACCAGAGGGAGCCTTAATTGTCAAAGCATTTCATGGTAGCGGATTTTCACAACTTGTAGAATTATTTAAACGTCACTTTAAGCGTGTAGTAGAGCGTAAGCCTAAAGCCTCTCGTGATAAGTCTGCCGAGACTTTTATTATTGGTAAAGGTTTAAAGGTAAAATGAAAAGGTTGAGTCTTGGACAAACAGGCCTTATCTTGAAACTGCCCGTATAGCTGGGCACCAATATTGCGGGAGCTGAATGATTAATTTTAACAGCAGCTGGACAGCAAGGTTGGGGGCTAATATAGCACTTCTTGGATATAGAATGGCATTTATCAGGTCGCACCTATGGGCGTATTTCTTTAGGGAGATTGGCAATACCCATAGGTGTGTTTTTAGTGAAGAAGATACTAAAAAAGTAATGTTTTCACATCACTGTGCTGGCACGTTAGAAGTTTGTCCAGCCTGATGCGATGCTTTTTCTTGTAGGCTTTGCTGAACCATACTTAGACATGCAGTATAGAATAGACTAACTTGTTCTTTTTTATTGAATTTGTCTACTGGTTCTTTCCATAGCTCGGTTGCATATTGACTAAATATCTCCAATGCTTGAGAAGAAAGAGATGCCTTGTCATGTAGATAAGTAATTGCCTGATCCAATGTTTGATGATTTGTGTGCATATCAAGTAAAGTGGCAACAATCTGACTAGCAGGTAAACAAAGCTTCTCAGGAGAGAAGGGGCTGGTATCAGTAGCATTTGCTTGAGATACAGAAGATGTTTCTTTGGTGCCTAGAACTTTCCATGCTATGACTGCCACAATGGCAATAATTACTATAAGAATAAATAGTTTGTGAGTAGATTTCATTTTAAATAAACTTCTTTTTAGTAAATAAAGTTTTAAGTTTAAAGTAATTTAAGCTAAACCCGCTAGTTTACACGGTTAAGAGCCATCTATCAATGAGAAATTATCGTTGTATAATTGGTATATTTGTTTAACAATGATGAATAATCATGCACCGAAAGAAGCATTTTTTACTTATTGTTTTAAGCCTATTTTTAGGATTTTTTGCCTATGCATTAGGTAAATCCACGTCTCCTATCTTTTCTGACGAACAAGGGCAATCTTCTACTTGTGAGGTGGTGCTTGCTCATTTTAATCAGGACGTATTAGATGGACAGATTGATACTGCACAGTTAGTTGATATTGTGCGGACCTTACAACGACAACACCAACTACCAGCCTATTTTGTAACCAAGCAAAAAGCGCGTCAATTAGGCTGGACACCAGGCATGGCTTTTAATCGTATACCTGCCTTACAAGGAAAGTCTATAGGAGGTGATCGTTTCGGTAACTATGAACAACGCTTACCCGCAGGTGACTGGAAGGAAGCTGATTTAGATTATCATGGAGAAAAGCGTAATGCTAAACGGATTGTGTTTAGTCGCCAGGGCGATCAATATGTCACCATTAATCACTATCAACAATTTCATAAGGTGCCAGCATGTCAGTAAAAGTGTGTGAGTTAGTAAAAGTAGAATCAATGTCACAGTTTTATCAGCACATGGTACATAGCCTAAATTTGCCACAATATATGGCTCATAATCTTGATGCTTTGTTTGATAGCTTAAGCGCAGATGTAGAAGGTCCGATTTTTATTTATTGGCCTAATCATCAGGTAGCCTTTCAACAACTGGGAGAGGATAAGGTTCAAAGAATAATAAATGTTTTTCGAGACTTGCAGCGTATGCGCCCTGATTTTTTTGTATATCTTGATTAGTGGCAAGAAGGTTAAGTTTTCATCAATAACTGTAGTAAAGATACAACGAAGTGAGACTTTATTGTAAGAAAAGAAGAGGGATAAGAGGGGCTGTGGTAGGATAGTAGGATTTAGTAGGAGATTGATGTGTCATACAATACTGACGATATTCGGATTCATGAAATTAGAGAGTTAAGTCCCCCATCACACTTGATGCGTGAGTTTCCCATTTCTGTAGCAGCCTCTCATGTGGTACATCGGGCACGCCATACTATCCATGATGTTTTGACTGGTCAGGACGATCGTCTTGTAGTAGTAGTAGGTCCCTGTTCTATTCACGATCCTAAAGCAGCTTTAGAATATGCAGATCGTCTCAAAGTTTTGCGTGAACAGTACAAAGACACGCTTGAAATCGTGATGCGTGTGTACTTCGAGAAACCCCGTACTACTGTTGGCTGGAAGGGGCTAATCAATGACCCAGACTTAGATCACAGTTTTAATATTAACAAGGGTCTACGCATTGCTCGCCAATTACTGTTAGAAATTAATGAAAAGGGCTTACCTGCTGGTTGCGAGTACCTTGATATGATTACACCACAGTATATTGCGGACCTCGTCTCTTGGGGGGCGATTGGTGCACGTACTACAGAGAGTCAGGTACATCGTGAGTTGGCTTCTGGTTTGTCTTGCCCTGTTGGCTTTAAAAATGGCACTGACGGCAATGTCCGTATTGCTATTGATGCAATTAAAGCAGCCTCATCTCCCCATCACTTTCTATCAGTGACTAAAGGAGGTCATTCTGCAATTGTGAAGACCAAAGGCAATGAAGACTGCCATATTATTTTACGTGGTGGTAAAGTGCCTAATTACCAAGCAGAGTTCGTACAGGCAGCGAGTGAAGCATTAGAAAAATCAGGCTTACGTCCTCGTGTCATGATTGATGCCAGCCATGCTAATAGCTCTAAAAAGCCTGAGAATCAACCTCTTGTATTAGAAGATGTTGCTCAACAAATTGAGGCAGGTGATAATCGCATCTTTGGTGTAATGATTGAGTCTCACTTAGTTTCTGGTCGTCAAGATCATGTGGAGGGTGTTCCTCTTGTTTATGGTCAAAGTATCACTGATGGATGTATTGGTTGGGATACAACAGAAGAAGTTATTGCCCGCTTGGCTAGAGCTGTTGCTAACCGCCGAGAAGTAAAGAACTAATCACTATTTTCTCTCACCTTGGTCTCATATCATTAGAGATTGCTGTATGAGATAGTAATTCGAGACAACCTAGTTAGGTTGTCTTTTTTTATGGGAAATGTGCTGGTACAAAATCCTGTAGAAGTAGTGAGTAGCACAAATTAACCATTTTTAGTTAGAGTTTCTTATTTTGAGGTTTGTATGAATACAGCAGTGGGTATACAGAAAACTAATCAAACTAAGATGGTGATGAGATTGTTATATCAAAATAAACGTTATTCAATGGCGTTTACCAGTCCCAAAGAGTTTCGGGCATGGGTGGTGGCAAAGACCCAAGAACTGGATGTTCATCAAGACAAAAAAGCATCACATAACATAACTTTAAGGCTTATTTTCCAACGTTACATTAATGAAAAACTACAAGCACCAGTTAAAAAACAAGATAGAAATAGAATTCAAAAATTTCTGCGTGATAATGTTGCCATAGTGAGTAAACCACTGTCTGATGTTACCAAGGCAGATATGCGGGGATGGATAAAAAGGCGTAGTGAAGAGGTCTCAGGAACTACCATTCGCAAAGAAGTGAGCCATATCAATATGGTATATAAAATAGCGCAAAATGAATGGGATCTTAAAGTTAAAAATCCACTTATAGGCTTAACAAAGCCAACAGCCAAACCACCAAGGGAACGCTTGATTTATGACTGGGAAATAGAAACACTTAAAGCCACTATGGGATATTGTCAAGGTATTGCATTACCTACCATTAAATTACGAACCATAGTGGCTTTTCTTTTTGCACTGGAGACAGGCTTAAGGGCAGGGGAGATTTGTAAACTCAAATGGGAAGATATTTCTGTATCAGGGAAAGTTTTAAAAGTTAAAAACGCTAAAACCCGTTCGGGGATACGAGAAGTACCACTTAGCTCTACTGCGAGAGATTTATTACAGCAATGTGGACTTAACAACTCAAGTGATACTGTTTTTCGTCTCAAACCCTCTCAATTAGACAGTAATTTTAGAAGGTATCGTGATAAAGCAGGGTTAAAAGGATTTACCTTTCACGATGCACGAGCCACTGCCATTACCCGATTAGCCAAGAAATTAAATGTGCTGGACCTTGCCAGAATTATTGGACATAAGAATGTGCAGACACTGATGATTTATTATCGGGAAGGAGCTGAGACACTAGTGGAGAAACTAGGGTAGGGGAAAGATTAGGTAGGATAAATTCGTCCTACTGGTTTGCATAAATAATGATTTTCAGTATAGTAAAAAGCAATAAGCGAGGATCGCGACTCCTCGCTTATTAGGTGAAGTCCCCGGACCTTTGAACTCGGGGACACAACCAGGGAGTAAAGAAATGGAGCAAATCATTTCAATACTCACCTTAGTTGTAGCGATATTAGAGATTGTGATAGCAATCCTAGAGCTACTTGAAAAACTAAGGTAGTACAAAAGGGGGAAAGACAATGTCAAGTACCCCTGAGTACTCGGCTTATATACTAACAAATTCTTTATTTCTTAGCAAGTTATCTTTACGGTGAGCCAGAGGCTCTCTGTGACGATGAATGCCAAACGAAGAGACTGTAAGAAGTTCGGACACCAAGCGAGTTTGCTTCAGTAGGGTTGCTAAGCAACCCTACTAGAAGCACTGTTCGAGCGACTGTCGAACCTTCTGCAAGTCTCTTTGTTACGTTTGCCCACGTCGTCGCAGAGCTCCTCCGGAAAATAAGGCACAAAACCGTCAGTAGTTGACGGTTTCGTGTCCATATTTCCCCCACGTCGAGCCAGAGGCTCTCCGAGATCCACGTCGCCCCAGAGGGGCTCCGCGACCCACGTCGAGCCAGAGGCTCTCCGAGATAATAGGCGCGAAACAGTCCATTAGGACTGTTTCTGGTCCTATTATCTCCATTGGAAACCAACACCGACACCAACGCCTACTTTACCTCGGCTATTGAATGAACCATTTGCCTTGATAATGAATTTGCCGTTGTCTGAGCGGCGAGAGAAACCAATCGCTGTTGCTGTCTCTCCGTCATAAGAACCTCCAGCAAGTGACAACATATTCGCGCCTGCATCTGCCGCTTGTGGCAAGCTAGCAATCGCAATCGCTGTCGCGGTGCCTGCATTTGCGTTACGTTTGTATTTCTCAACTTTGCGGTCTACCTCTCCTACTTGTCCTGCAAGTCTAGAAAGTTGGTTCATATTTACCGCATCGTTTGGTCCAATACCATCTGCTACACCAGTAATCACGGTAGGTTGACCATCTGTACCACTGACGTTCATCACGTTATTCATATCCCCGTGGTATTGTGGATCACCCTCATTGGTGATATTCACATTACCCACTTGAATATTCTTAGTGGCTTTAACAGTCTCTACTTCAAGA
>NZ_JABGBO010000007.1 GCF_013133775.1 Pelistega europaea
TAAGAATGTTGATGATTTGACTTTCGCTAGTGCGTTTGCTCATGGTAAAACTCCTTTGAAATAAGTTTACGGTAAAGTTCAAAAAAGTTCTACTTTCTTGTTGTCTTAATTTAGGGGATGGCTACACTCATATTATTAGGGAAAGACTTTTCTCAACAACAATATAACTTCTCAAATAAGCGAGACATTTTCACATTCTCCATTCAAGCTCTCGCAAAAGAACAATCCGAGACCTTTCTGGATCATCATTTATCTCTTCAAAACAAAATAACATATGCTGGAGAATTGTTTACCATCCTGCTATTAAGCAACAGCGAAGGCGTTAGCAACAAAGAGTCGGTGAGTAATGCACATTATCCCTGTCTTAAGGATTTACTACCTTATGAGCATATTCAAGACATTCTAAATACCAAACTATTTAAGATTGCAGACACAGAAAATCAGTACGTTGCTATACATAAAATAATTGCTGAATTCTGTGCAGCTGAATATTTATCAGAACGACTCATCTTCTTAGAAAACCCATTATCTTTAAAACAACTCCTTGCCATATTAGCGCCCAATAACATTATTAGGGATGATTTAAGAGGCGTATGCGCCTGGACTGCCTGCTTATCACGCTCAGAAAACACTCAAGAAACTTTCATTCATCTAGACCCCTATGGAGTCCTAACATATGGAGATCCAGATATTCTACTGCCCACATCCAAGAAGATACTAATCGAACAATTAATACAATTTGCTGACAAAAATCCTGACTTTATTGACTATCAATACTGGAATGAGGTTCATGCCCATAACCTTATCAGCAAAGATATGGAAAATACAGTCAATGACCTATTAATCCAAAGCACATCTTTCCAGATACGATTTTTAGTCTTACAACTCCTGGCTAAGACACACGAGATTTTCCTCCCATACGTCACTTTTGAAAACCTCACTTTGTGCCAAGATGAAGTGATTGCACTTAGAAGACAAGCTGCATTATGCCTAGTGAATTATCATAATACAACTATATTAGCATCCACTATTGATAAATTATTCAATGAAAACTCTACGAATAGTTTAAACATCATATCCACCCTAATCGAAAATACCCCCCACACCAAACAGATTTTGGTATTTTAAAGAAATTATTTACCAACGTCTCTCTTAAACGGTTTTCATTAAGGCATTGTGATACTATCGGTTCATTCAGTTTTCTTGACTCTCTGATAGAAAAACTCGATCAAGATTTGTCTGAAAAGTTATTGGAACAGTTATCTCAATCTTTATGGTCACACAATCATATCCTAGAATACGATATCTATGTCGGTTATAGTGTTACCATTAGCAAATTACTAAAACACTTTCTATGCATTACATCTTGTGAAGAACTAGACATCACACAACTGTGGTCATGGATAAAACTGTAGCCCCCTAAATTAAGACAACAAGGAAGTAGAACTTTTTTGAACTTTACCGTAAACTTATTTCAAAGGAGTCTTACCATGAGCAAACGCACTAGCGAAAGTCAAATCATCAACATTCTTAAACAAGCTGAAGCAGGCATACCTGTTCAAGAGTTATGTCGTCAAATTAACATCTCCTCTGCTACTTTCTACAAATGGCGAGAACGTTATGGAGGGGTGGTGATTTCTTGACACAGGATAGTCACTGCTGACTATTCTGTGCGTGAAATCTCTGAGGAGCTCTGCGACGAGGTGGGTTACCTCTGATGTAAGACGCTCAAAAGAACTTGAAGCAGAGAATCGTCGGCTCAAGCAGATGTATGCCGAGCTCAGTCTTAAATCCATGAAGCAGGAAGAAATCATAAAAAATGTAAAACCCGTCCAAGAACGCAAGAGTTGGGTTCATGAGCTACAGGTTAAGTTTACCGCCAGTATTGCCTTGGGCTGTAAGGTGGCCTTTGAAAAACAAGCGCAAACAACGTTTGCCTGTTCGAGAGCCATTGCCGTTACAAGCTCCAGAACGAGCCGATCAGTGTTGGTCAATGGACTTTATGAGTGACAGTCTAGAGAACCATGTGCACTTTAGAACCCTTAATGTGATAGATGACTATAATCGCCAAGCCTTAGGGATTGAGGTCAGTGTCGGTATGCCAACGAACAAAGTGATTTATTACCTAGATCGCATTGCCGAGTTACACGGTTATCCAGAGCGGATTAGGGTAGATAATGGTACAGAGTTTACCTCGCATCAGTTCGTCAACTAGGCAAAACAGCACGGCATTTACATTGATGATATTGAACCTGGTTGTCCTTACCAAAACGGCTTTATTGAGCGTTTTAACAGAACATACCGTAATGAGGTTTTAGGGTGTTATCTTTTTAAAACCCTTAAACAGGTTAAATAACTGACTGAGGAGTGGTTAACTGTTTATAATACGCAAAGACCCCATGATGCACTAAAAGGTTTAACACCCTTAATGTATTTAGAATAAATAAAAGAGCAACCTAAGTGCCAACTAACCAGAAGGGTCTACACACCTCCTCTCCTCACTGAGCTCTAGTCTACAACTGTTCATTTCCGAACAATCCTCCTTCCAACTAGAGCCTCACTATCTATGAACTCTTTCTACATCTATCCTCTAAAATTACTTTCTAATTATCCTTTGCTGCATTGACGATACTAGAAACATCAATCACATACATATTCCGATCCCCCTCATGCACAGAATCAATACACACCTGAGTTCCGTCATGACTCCATCGAGGATGGAGATCACACCTATTTTCTTTCTTCAAATCAGAAGTATAAAAATCACCGATATCGTAAACAACTTCCTCTTGTATATCATAAATTAACAGTTTTCTGATGTTAGTTTCTGCATCAGGATAGGTATCTGTCAATAACCATCTTTGGTTCACGGGGCTATAACTCATATGCCCATTTTCAGTCAAAACACCATTACCAATAACAGTAACTTTTCCTCCCTGCTCATCATCATATAACTGGTAGTGAATTTCTCCTGCATGAGGACCCCATACAATTATTTGTTTATCATTTTTCCACATCGGATGAGATATCTGAAACTCTGATTTCTCATAATCATAAATACCTACTGCATTTGGATCAAAATCCTCTGCTAATTGAGGTAATGGATGATCCGAACACTCCAGTAGACGCATATCACTACCATCAGGATTAATAGTTATCAATCTATGCAAGAAACAAGTTTCATCAGCTACTCGTTCTGTCCATCTATGTAAAAACAAAATTCTAGATGAGGACGGATTGATTTCAATATGACTAATCCAATGCAAAGCATTATCCATTGAATCTTTGTGATGAAACTCTTTCAATGTTTGGTAAGACACTAAAAGATGTGAACTCCCAGTTAGTAAATTCACATAACGCAATCCATCATCCTGTGGATATAATGGTAAATTTTCAGCCTTACCACTAAACTCACTATACCCTATAGTCTCATGTGTGACATAGAGTCTCCTATAATCAACTGTCACTGCAAACTGAGCATTAGGAGCAACCGAGTATATAGGGACATCTAAATACCGTTTCTCTCCACTATCCACATCGCAAATACATGAAGCAAAAGAAGGATATTCTTTATTGCTTTGCTCTGCTCGAACGTTGTAAATAACTTTATTACTTTTCCCTAGCCACTGTAGCTGACAACCCATCTGCCAATTCCATGTAGATGTCTTGTCCAAGACGATAAAACTTCCATCGCGAGATAAATCAAAGAAACCTACTTTCGCATATAAGTCTGGCGTAAGGTCTACATCCATTGCTGAATATTGATTTGCTAAAATCCATGGTTTGCCAGCATGCCAAGGAGATTTATTGTAATAACCAAAAAAATAGTGTTGATTATCCCTCCCTAATTTACGGATTGGACACTTTTTTGATATAAATTTTTTTCCATCTAAAATCATATACTGCTTGCTCAAAAATGATAAATAATAACTACGCTTTTTTTATTGGTTTAATACCATAATAAAGTGATAAAACACATAAAAGTATCAGCACTAGAGAAATAGGTCTTGTCACAAAAGAAGACAATAAAGCAACTGGATCGTGGTGAGTTAACAACATTGCTCTTGATAGTCCTGACTCAGCCATTCCTCCTAGCACAAGCCCTAGAACCAAAGGTGCTCTTGAAACCTTGAGTAAAGAAAACAAATATCCTACTGCCCCCATAAAAAGCATTAGCAAAATATCCTCTACTTGTGCTCGCATAGCATAGGAACCAATAATAGCCAAAGCTAAAATCGAGGCTGCCAGAATCTCTTTAGGAAGGAAAATAACCCTAGAACAATATTTGGCCACTAATAAACCTACAGGAACAAAAGCTAAATTACTCCAAAAAAGACTAAAAATAAAACCATACGCCACCTCCGGTGTTTGCTCAAACAGTGCTGGACCAGGTGCTAAACCATGGATTATTAATCCACCCATTAGCACAGCAGTCACCGCATTACCTGGAACACCTAATGTAAGCAATGGAACTAATGAGCCGCCCGTTACCGCATTATTAGCAGTTTCAGATGCAATCACACCATCTTCTGCTCCTTTGCCAAATAGTTCTGGTGCACTAGATGTTCTTTTGGCAAAATCGTAGGCAATAAAACTAGCAATACTTGACCCTGCCCCAGGAATAATTCCGATGATAGTCCCAATGACACTAGAGCGTATTAAATTCATCTTATGTGCTAATGTCCCTCTCAACATCCCCCACACAGAGGCATTAAATGTTGAATCAAGTTTTTGATTTTTCCTATTTCTTTCATCTAACAAATTGATAACTTCCGGTATCGAATAAAGCCCTATCAAAATAATTACCAATGGTAACCCATCATATAAAGTAGGAATATCAAACGTCAACCGCATTTCCCCCGTCATAGGATGCATACCTACCATACTAAGAATTAATCCCAGCACACCAACAATGAGGCTTTTGAGTAAATCTCCTTCAGATAATGAAGCGATAACAGTAACACCAAAAACAGCCAACAAAAAGTATTCCTGAGCGCCTAAAAGCAATGCAAGATTAGCCAATAACGGCGCCATCAATAATAAAACTATCGTACTAAAAATTCCTCCAATACATGATCCAAAAACAGCCAGTCCAATAGCATATCCACCCTTCCCCTTTTGCGTTAAAGCGTATCCATCCCAACAAGTTGCTACCGCAGAAGGCGTACCCGGAATATTCAACAAGATGGCACTAATAGCACCACTAAAAGTAGAAGCCAAATAAATTCCACCTAACAAAGATAGTCCCACTCCAGGAGGGAACGAAAATGTAGCAGGAATCAGTAGCGCCACTCCCATAGTACTGGTTAAGCCAGGAAGCATACCAATAAACACACCAATAACGGTACCCACAAACATTGCCAGTAACATTGACGGAGAAATAGATGTTGTGAGACCTACTAATAACCCATCTAACATAATTCCCTCTCACCACACTTTAAAAAAATGATCAATTCCAATAGCGCTACCTGGTAGTGATACGCCTAGAAATAAAAAAAACACTGTATAAATAAATGCAGACAATCCTAATGCCACCCAGATATATATCACTCTCTGTTTTCTTGCCACTACCACTTGTGTTACATACAGGAAAAAAGCAAAAGTAATTAAAAACCCCAGCACAGGGAGTACCAACGCACACAAAACAACGAGAAGAAATATCGTTAACGCTCCTACAAAACTTGAAAAAAGCTGAGCGGCATTATCAGAAAGAGAGGAAGATTCACTGATAATTACTGTCTTAAATATCATAATTTTTGCACTATAAACAATACTCATCATCAGCATTGCTACAGCCAAAACTCGTAATAATAAAGAAGACTCATACGAGTACTGAAATACCTGAAAGCATAAAAAAATACTCAACAAAGTACTCAACACAGCAAAACAGATATTAACCAACCTCTGCATTTTATTGTCCCCATTAATCTACTTCATGACATCTATATATTGCTTGGTGTTCTCACGAGCCTTATTCAAGCTCTCAGTAAATGCTGCATGATCCTGATAGTCCAGAACAATGCCCATTTTAGATGCTGCCTGCTGGAACTCACTATCATTCAACAATTGTCTAAAAGCTTTATCTAAAAAATCCACTTTATCCGAAGATAATCCATGAGGGGCAGCAACACCTCGCATAGCAGTCCCCACGGAAGGGACTTCTTTCCCCAGAACAGCTGTAACTGTCTTGACACCACTTAAAGATGGAAGTGTCTTATCAGAAAACACCCCTAGTACTTTCACCCTTTTAGCTTGTACATACTGTTGAACGGAACTTGCTGTTAACAAAGCCATATCAACCTCTTTGCCCAGTAAACCTGTTGTCGCAGGACCTGATCCAGGATAACTGATAAAGTTCACCTTTGTTTTGAGTACTTTCTCAAAAGCAACAGCTTGTAATTGCACATTGGACTGAGGGCCATCTCCTCCAACATTCACTTTACCAGGATTATTCCTAATAAAAGCCACTGCATCTTCTAGCGTATTTAAATCGCTCTTTGCTTCTACAGCCAATACAATCGGATCAGACTGGACATTTGCGATAGGCTGAAAATCATTAAGTGTATAACCAACACTAGGGCGCAACAATTCAATCATAAAAACAGAAGGAGCACTTAACAAACCTATGGTATACCCATCAGGTTTGGCTTTAGCCAGTTTCGTAAAACCGATTTGCCCTCCCGCTCCTGGGTTATTTTCAACCACAACTTTGACGCCTAAATATTTCTCTATATGTTTTGCCATCAATCTCGCAATAGTATCATTGCCTCCTCCTGGCGAATAGGCCACGTTCATCGTAATTGGTTTTTCTGGATAGGCAGCAAAAACAACTCCCACTGCCCCCAAAGAAAATACAACACCAGCAACCACTTGCAGAAGTCTCGTCTTCATTCCCATACTCCTATTTCACTTTGATTTTCAAAACGTGCTTGCAACGACTTTGACTAAATAACCATTGACTAAGCACCACAGGCTTCAAGTTAGCATCATAAGAAATGCGCTCATTCATCAATCCAGCAGCTGGGAGTACATTGACATGAAGAGTATCCGCTTGCTGCTGTGTTAATAAGACTGGTTCTAGCTCCAAAGCTATTTCGCCAATTACTACGCCATAACTTTCTCTAAGTTTCTTGGAAAGGAACTTTGTAGAATAAAAATCCTCCTCTGTTAGGGCTGGGAACTGCTCAGACGATAAATAGATATCCTCAATAAAAAGAGGTGTATCATCTACAGATCTCAGCCTTTGAACCTTTAATAAAGAAGCCTCCGCACTCAACCCTAACTTATGTGCAATAACACTTGAGTGGTAATCTTTATCAAACTCCATCAATGTCACTTTATTTTTGTGACCACTTGCCTCAATTTGAAGATCGAAGTTATGAACTCCTAATAAATCTCGATTAACAGTAGTAGTTTTAGTAACAAAATTACCAATTCCTCTTTTAGTCTCTATCAGCTTCTTTTGCTTAAGGACATTGATAGCTTCTCTTACTGTCAAACGACTTATTTCAAAGGCGTGACACAATTCTTTTTCTGTGGGAAGTACATCTCCATCATGAAGAAAGTCATTATTGATTTCATCCTCTATCAACTGAACCAACTGTTGGTATAAAGGGATTGGAGATGATTTCGAAAGTTTTTTCTCTAATAGCATAAAATATCCAGATGTCATGACGTCTATACAAATATATTCCTTATTGATAGAATTACCAACTAGGGAAAACCACTAAAAGTGTAGAAAACCCACTATCTTGGTCCCCCCTCAAAAATTTCTCAAAATGGTGCATTTGAATGCATAACCAACTAGTGGGTTGTTCAAAATAAAGCAACAGTTAAAGTTATTATTAGTTTTACTTAATTTGTTTTGCCGTAACAATCAACTGTGATATTTTTTTCAAAAAAACTAATATAAAGGTGGAGACATGAAAAAACTTTCTAGCCTTGACATACGTGTATTACGCATCTTTGAAGCGACTGCTACTAGCGGAAGCCTTTCTGTTGCATCTAAGAAATTAGGTATTACCCAATCCGCAGTTTCACAAGCAATAAGCCAGATAGAGTCCATACTGCAAACACATATTTTTGACAGAAGTCAACGTCCTTTTAAGCTAACTCCAGCTGGTATTGCATTAAGTCGTCGTGCGAAACAAATTGTTGAGGATATGGATAAATTAGTTATTCATGTTAAAGAGGCTGCATTAACAAGCCGACCCGCAATTCGCATGGGAATGATTGACTCTTTTGCCGCTACTGTAGGACCAGCTATTGTAAAGCATGCGACAACAACAGCTAGTCATTTATTACTATGGTCTGGACTTGCTAACAGTCATGCCTCGGCACTGTTGAATAGACAATTAGATATCATTGTTACTTCTGACGATTTAAGTGATGTAGACAATATTATTCGTAGACCCATCTTCTCAGAACCTTTCATTCTAGTCGTATCTAAAAGCAGAGCCTCTGAATTTCAAGGGAAAGACCTTACCTATCTGATTGAACACATGCCATTTATCCGCTTCAGCATACGATCTCACTTCGGCGCCATGATTGAACGTTATTTAAGAAGAAGTGGATACTCCCCACGACCATATCTAGAAATAGATACAGCTGATGTTGTCATGGCAATGGTTGCTGCGGACTTAGGGTGGACAATCATGACACCTCTCTGCCTTTTACAAGGTAGATCCCATCTTCACCAAATTACTCCATTACCTTTGCCTGGTGTTGGCACAAGAAGAACTATTTACCAACTTTCCAGAGAAAATGAGTATGAAGATATGGCAGAACTTTTTCTACAAGCTAGTAAAAATACATTAGAAACAGAAATTTTTAGAGAGCTGCGTTCTCTCTTACCCTGGCTTAAAGGACAAATCTTTTTGAAATAGCTTTTTAACTACAAAAGGAGACAACTATGAACCGTAGATTTTTTCTCAAAACAAGTGCCTCAGTACTAGCTGCTAGCCTTCTTTCACAGCAAGCATATGCAAAAAAAGATTTACTAGTAAAGTATGGAGGATCCGCATGGTTAGCACATTACCCTGCCTACTTAGCGATGACCGAAGGACTCTTGGCAAAACATCAACTCAGTCAGGACTATCAGTCCTTTGGAACATCTTCTGCACGCATGAGTGCTCTCATCTCTGGCAACATTGATATTGCTAGTACAGGTGCTGTTTCAGCCTTGGCGCTAATGGCTCGAGGAGTGAAACATTTTTCCATCATTGCTATTCCAGAAAGTTTTGGTAAAGTTGAAGGTATTGTTGCACGTCCAGGTATCACAAGCATAGAACAGTTAAAAGGGAAAAAAATAGGAGTGACATTCGCTTCTAGCTCTCAACTGCTTGTTTTAGATATTTTAGCCCAGCATGGAATGACCCCTGATGATGTGATACTTCTAAACGTACCCGCACCAGAGTTACCCTCCGCACTCAAATCAGGACAAATCGATGCATCCGCGACATGGACACCTTATTTTGAACACACTTTAAAACAAGAAGGTGCCACATTACTTGCTGATGACACTCAATTCAAACTTTATCAAAGCCATAATGTTCCTCCTGGTCCTGATGTATTAGTGGTTCGTAATAGTTTTGCAAAAAAATACCCAGAGCAGCTAAAAGCCTACCTATCTGCTTACTTTGAAGCAAATACCTTATTACGAGAGACCCCAGAAAAAGTAGCTGAAAAATTAAGCAAACTCACCAATCTTTCTGTGGAAGAGCAATTATCCATTCTAAAAGGCACTGACTGGTTCTCTTTACCACAACAAAAAGAACTATTAACGGGTAAATACGCAGAAGGAGTTCAGCTACTTGCCGATTTACTCGTACAACACAAACAAATTGATAAATCACCTAATGTCAAAGAGTGGATTGACACCTCTTTTATCTAAACCAAGGAATATGGGTATGAATAATCACAAAGCATCGAAAGGGATTTTACTAACCATTAGCACTGCATCTGTTGTTCTCTTCTTAATAATGTGGGAAATTATTTGTAGTGTAGGTCTAGTAGATCCCATTTTTCTTCCTCCTCCCAGTGAAGTATTCAAAAAAGCTTTCAGCATGTTAAGTGAAGGAAGCCTAGAAAGCCATATTTGGGCATCCACTGTTCGCGTTATGACAGGTTTTTTTGCTGCGACTATTATAGCCATTCCATTAGGTATTGTGCTAGGAACCTCACAATTCGCAAGGGCTGTGTTTAATCCGATACTGTCGTTTCTTCGACCTCTTCCTTCTATGAGCTGGATACCTCTCTCCCTCTTGTGGTTCGGTATTACCGAAACACAAAAATACAGTATTGTTTTTATGGGAACATTTGCTCCGGCTCTCGTCTATGTCATCGAAGCCACAAGAAATGTTGATCCTCTTTTAATTCGTGCAGCTAGAAACCTTGGTGCTTCTCGCTTACAAGTCATGAGAGAAGTTATTTTGCCAGGTAGCTTACCGCAGATACTAAGTGGGCTAAAGGTCATTCTCGGTCTAGCATGGACCTGTGTCATTTCTGCTGAATTAGTCGCTGCAAGGGAAGGCTTAGGTTTTCTAATTATGAATGGGAAAGAGTATTTCCAAACGGAAGTTGTCGTACTAGGCATGATGATGATTAGCATTACTGTACTTATCACAGACTTTATTTTCCGTATTATCGAAAATTGCGTTTTAAGGTGGCAAAAATGACAAACACCATGATTTCTATTCAAGATATTTCTAAAAAATACGGCAATTTCCAAGCTATTGAGCGTATTGATTTAAATATTCAAAAAGGCGAATTTGTCGTATTACTGGGTGCTTCAGGATGTGGTAAATCTACATTACTCAATTTGGTTGCTGGCTTTGAAAAACCTACAACAGGAAAAATCATAGTAAATGGCAGAGAAGTAACGGGAATAGATCCTCATTGTGGGATGGTTTTTCAGCAATACGCTTTATTCCCCTGGCTTACGGTTAGAGAGAATGTAGCCTTTGGTCTAAAGATGAGAGGAGTCTCAAAGCGAGAACGAGAAAGCATTGCTCAACGTTATATAGAAATGGTCGGACTCCGCGGATTTGAAAATAAATATCCCAATGCGCTCTCAGGAGGAATGAAGCAACGAGTATCAATAGCCAGAGTCCTTGCTAATGATCCTGATGTTATTCTACTGGACGAACCCTTTGCTGCACTTGATGCCATGACTAGACAAGTCTTACAAGATGAATTATTAAATATTTATGAGAAAAGTAAGAAAACAATTATTTTCATCACTCACTCTATTGATGAAGCACTCCTTTTATCAACAAGAATGCTAATCATGGGGGCTCGCCCAGGAAAAATTGTCACAGACATCCTCAATGATCTTCCTATGCCTCGGCATACAGAGGTACAGCTGTCTCCTCGATACAACGAGCTAAAGGCTCAAATTTGGGAAACTGTACAAGCCGAAGTCATGCGTAGTCTTCAATCAACAAATAATTAGTTTGGGATGTACTTTAATCATGTCAAAAGCAAACAACTTCTATCCTCAATATCAAGAAAAATCTGGTTGGAATGCATTACTTCCTCCTAGAATTCCTCGCCTTAGCGCTCCAAAAAACGATGATTTTGATGTTATTGTTGTCGGAGCTGGAATTACTGGCCTATCAGCAGCTAGAAGCATGGCAAATATCAACCCACAGTTAAATATCCTAGTCATTGAGGCTAGTATTTGCGGAGAAGGCTCTTCAGGAAGGAATTCTGGTTTTTTAATCAATCTCCCTCATAATACGGGAATGTCCGGTCATCAGGAAAATATCACTATTGCCAAAAAGCAAATTGCTCTTTATCAAGAAGGAATGGATTGGTTAAAATCCATCATTGACACTCATCACATTGAATGTGGTTGGAATCCAGTTGGCAAATACCATGCTGCCGCAACTGATGATGGGATAAAACATTTAAAGAAAACACTAGAACATTACCAAGAATGGGGAATCCAATATACAGAATTTCAACAAGGTGCTCTTGAACACAAGCTTGGAACAAGCTATTATCGGTTTGGTTATCATTCTTTTAATAACATTTTTGTACAGCCCGCTGCTCTGATTAGAGGATTAGCTGATACACTTCCAAACAATGTTTTTCTCTGGGAAAATACCCCAGTAATCAAGCTAGAAAAGGGAAGTAAATATACCATTATTACCCCTACTAAAACACTAACATGTCAAAAGGTGATTATTGCCAATAATGGTTTTTCCCGAAAGCTAGGCTTTGCACGAGATAGGTTGATTGGCATATACACTTATGCGGGACTTACAGATATATTGGATGATGATACATGGGACATGCTAGGAGAAGAGCCCGAATGGGGAGTCATCCCTGCAAATCGTCTTGGTACTACCCTCAGAAAAACTAACCTAAAACGCTTTATGGTTAGAAGCGCTTATTCTTATGAAAACGAGCGTCCCCTCTCTGAGGTAAAGCTTATGCTTGAGCAATGCTTTAAAAACCGTTATCCATACCTGAAATCACATACATTATCTCTCGTATGGGGAGGAACTACAGCATTAACTAGAAATGGAGCTCTTTACTTTGGTAAAGTCGACCGCGATATCTACATTTCTGTAGGATGCAATGGGGCTGGTATGATTAAAGGGACTATTTTTGGAAAACTACTTGGAGAAATGGTATGTGGTTTGCACTCCCCCCAACTTGCTGATGCCTTGGGTTTTCAACGTCCATCTTGGATACCTCCTGAGCCTATTCGCAGTATCGCTGTAAAAAGTGCCATTCAGTACCAACGTTTCAAGGCTGGCTTAGAACGTTAGCTCATATGAAAGAACTTTACTTCGTCATTATTTCTCTGCTTCATAATGTCTATTTTTAAATATCTGAACGTTCTAGAAATAATGACGAATTGGATGAGCTTGGCGTTGCAATCATCCCATTTTTAATACAACTCAAGATAGAAATGTAATATCCCTGTTTTTTATCTTAAGGAATAGTCTGAGCAATAGTCTTAATAATAGGTATACCTACACCAATCTTTCTTAGCTAGTTCCTCTGGTGACAATTCATAGCTGGATTAACATGTTTGGTAAATATACAAGTAAAGAATGCCGCATCGACAAAACAGCAACTTTTCAATATGAACGATACAGTTGATTAAACATGCGTCTTCTCCAAAAGAAATACCCCAAGAATTATCATATTCCGCAGCGTGAAAAGACTCACCAAAAGACTGAATGTTAGTATAGCCATCTCGTCTCCTCACCAATTAGATGGCATCAAGATGCCCTTATCAAAATGGCTTATGAGATAGATACAATCATCCTATACACATATCTTATAAAGTAACCTCCCAAAATTTTTATTACTAAGCTTTATCCATACTCTCTCTGCAAAAAACTCCAGATACTTTATAATAGTCATGTTCGTTTATTAGTTAGATAAATTACGATGAATAAACCACTAGTTCCTTTGCACCAACTAGACGAATGGGGCGCCTACGCGACCGCTGTTGAGCAAGCAAAAATTGATACTAACCAACTTCGCATCATCAGCGCTGCAGAACTTCGTGTTGATTTAACAGCCCAACGTCATAGCCATGATATGCAAAAAGCAGCTGAAGCGTTACTCACTGCTCGCCAGTTTGAAGAGCAACGCCAAATGCTATTCGATGGTGAAATAACAAATACGACCGAAGGAAGACCTGCATGGCATACCATGCTCAGAGAACCGCAGCCACTCATAGATGTTGCAGATGAACGCAACCGGGTGCTAGAGTTTGTCCGTCAAGCCGATAGTGAGAGAATATGGCGGAATATTGTCCATATTGGTATTGGTGGTAGCGATTGGGGAGTAAGGCTCATTGCAAATGCCTTTGGATATGCTGGAACATGGAGAAATATTCGCTATGTATCGAATATTGATGGTCATGCTATTGAAGCTGGGCTAGCTGGTTTAGACCCTCGTGATACTCTCATTGTTATCGCGACTAAATCCTTCACTACCTCAGAAACAATGGAGAATGCAAAAAGAGCATTGGAATGGCTCAAGGCATCACAAGTACAAAATCCTTACGATCACATCATCGCTGTCACTGCTAACCCTGAAGCAGCAAAATCTTGGGGAGTCAGTGAGCATCGTATTTTTAAATTCTGGGATTGGGTAGGCGGTCGTTTTTCCATATGGTCTGCCGTTGGTGTTGCCGCTGGACTAACCGTAGGATCAAGTGTACTTGCAGGACTACAAAGTGGTGCTCATGCTATGGATGAGCATTTTCTTAAAGCTCCTCTAGCAGAAAACATCCCTGTGCAACTTGCTATGACTAGCATAGCAAATCGCAGTGTATTAGGATATGGCTCACGCAACCTTGCAGTTTACGATTCTCGCCTAGCAAATCTAATTCCATATCTACAGCAGCTTGAGATGGAATCATTGGGGAAATCAGTCGACAAACAAGGTGAACCTATTGAGGTTCCTACAGGTGCTGTTATCTGGGGGATGCCTGGTACAGATGCTCAACACACATTCTTCCAATGGCTTCATCAAGGAACTGATGGAGCACCTGTGGATTTTATTGTTTGTCAACACGAGGATCATCGTTGGGAAAACCATCACCGCCAACTATTAGCTCACTGCCTAGCTCAAAGAGAAGCCTTATTGAAAGGAAAAACAGAAGAAGAAGCTTACAAAGAAAATATAGACAAAGGTATGTCTGAAGAAACCGCAAGAGAACTCGCTAAACATCGAAAGCAACCTGGCGGACGTGCTTCTAATCTTATTGTTTTACCTCGCCTGACACCTTTTGCTCTTGGTGCCTTACTTGCCATGTATGAACATAAAGTTTTTGTTCAGGGTGTAGTCTGGGGACTCAATCCTTTCGACCAATGGGGAGTGGAACTTGGAAAAGTGCTTGCAAAAGGTATTGAACGAGAGCTTGCGGCACAAGAACAATTTATATCAGAACACGATTTATCAACCCAATATTGGATTAATATTTTCCGAAAATAACTAAAGAATTTTTTGTATGAGTAACAAACAATCAGTTTTTGACGATATTCTCACTGTCATCAAACAACAATATCTGTGGCGTACCCTTGGTTGGTATGACATCCTTGCCCGCTATCGTAGGTCTGTTCTAGGTCCCATCTGGATTACTATCAGTATGGCGGTTACTATCGCTGCCATGGGACCTTTGTATGGAGCATTATTCAACTTTGACCCTTCTGAATTTATTCCTCATCTAGCGTTGGGATTTATTTTCTGGGCTTTAATTTCCTCCGCCATTAACGAATCAGCAGGTGCCTTTGCTGAGTCTGCTCATTATATGAAGCAGACGTATATCCCTGCACCATTCTTCGTACTCCGGGTCATTTATAGACAAATCATTATTCTTGGGCATAATCTTATCTTATACCCAATTATCTTTCTCATTTTATGGAAACCCATTAACCTAAATGTATTGTGGTTCATCCCTGGGTTTGCCCTAGTCATTATCAACCTTATTTTCATCGGGACATTACTTGCAATTTTCTGTGCAAGATACCGAGATATGGCCCCTGTATTAAATAGTATTATGTCGTTGCTGTTCTTTGTCACTCCCATTATTTGGAGGATGGAACAATTACCTCCCGAACGACAAGCATTCGTAAGTTGGAATATACTAGCCAACTTTGTAGACTTACTAAGAGCACCACTACTTGGGCTGGAACCTATCGCACAAGACTGGATTGTTGCTGGATGCAGTGCAATTATTCTTGGTATCCTTACATTTGTACTCTATTCAAAAAAACGCCATCGTATCACCTATTGGCTATAAAAAAGGAAAAGCATTATGCATATAAAACTCGACAACGTATCTGTACGCTTTCCAATCTACGATGTCAAACAGCGTTCTTTTAAACAAACTCTTCTTAATGCTGCAACAGGTGGGCGTATCATTGCCAATAATAAACGCACGGAGATTGAAGCATTAAAGAATATTACTTTAGATATTAAAGAAGGAGATCGTTTGGCTCTTGTGGGGCACAACGGATCCGGTAAGACGACCCTACTTCGTACACTCTCTGGCGTTTATCATCCTACGTCTGGAAACATTGATATCAAGGGGAAAATCACCAGCCTATTAGACTCTACCCTAGGGATGGACATGGAAGCATCAGGGCTTGAAAATATTCATCTAAGAGGGTTATTTTTAGGACTTCACCCCAAAGAGATTAATAATATGTTAGACGAAATTATTGATTTCAGTGAATTAGGTGATTTTATTAATATGCCCGTTCGCACTTATTCTAGTGGTATGATTCTGCGCTTAGCGTTTTCTATTTCTACCACAATACAACCCGAAATTCTTCTTATGGATGAATGGATGAGTGTTGGGGATGATCAGTTTAAAGCTAAAGCAGAAAAGCGATTAACTGAGTTTGTGGATAAGGCTGGTATTCTTGTGATGGCGACACATGACCATAAATTAGCCGAACGCGTGTGCAATAGAGTGCTACACCTTGAACATGGAGAGATTAAATAATAACATAAAGCAAGAGATTTGACATACACCAGAAGAATAAGTCCGAGCAAGCATCCTTTTTATGCAAGTCCTATCTAATGTTTCTCGTTATTTCGTCTTTACCGTTCGGGAGCCATACTTTTGTCAGCATTTGGAATTTAAAGCTGACAAAAGTATCTAATTGATCCTTTTCTTAGACCAATATGGGCTATTTGATAGTGGGGTAGCCACTCTGCTTAAGACAACAAGAAAGTAGTACTTTACCGTGAACTTATTTCCAAGAAGTTTTTCATGAGCAGGCGTTAGCAAAAACCAATAGTATTCTTAGACATGTAGAAACAGGTGTGTCTGCCCAAAAGTTATACCCAAAAAATGGCAGATGCAGACAAAAACTTGGACTTGCTTTTGCATCAAGAAGAAGTTTTGAAGAATGTATTCTTATGAACAACACAAAAAAACCGTACCAGTACAGTGTTCATCTTAAGGACTTTATCAACAGATTAGATGAGCATCTACACTGGTATCGTACCGAGAGGATTAAGCTCTCACTTAGCGGAATAAGTTTGATACAACACCATCTAAAACAAGGGTTGTCGGTTAATTTTTAAGCCCCCCAAAAAAATCGTCTGTATCCTCACTTTTAAGACACTTGACACTACTTAAGAAAGAACGATAATAATCCTCCAAGACAAACTAAAATTCATGTTAGAATGTGCTGTCTGTTTTCTAAAGAGTGCATATGAATCCGAAAATTTTAACTGTTTCTATCGCAGCATACAATGTTGAAAAGTACCTAGAGGAAGCGTTGCTTCCCTTTACCCTTTCAAAACGCCAGAAAGATTTGGAGGTCTTGATCATAGATGATGGATCAAAAGACAGTACTCCAGATATTGCCCGTAAGTTCCAGACTCTCTATCCAGATATGTTTAAATTAATATCAAAAGAGAATGGAGGATGGGGTTCTACATTGAATATAGGAATTAAAGAAGGGACTGGTAAATATTTCAAACAATTAGATGGGGATGATTATTTTTCTCCAGAGAATCTTGATAATTTCATTGATTTTCTCAAAAGCACTGAAGCTGACTTCGTTCATGCCCCGTTCGTAACTTTCACAGATAAAAATGGTGCCCTGCTCCACATTTTATCAACAGGTTGGGATATCCCTTGGAGAAAAGTTGTCGATATTTTCGAAATCCCCCCTTTTTGTCCTGCCATGCACACAGTGACTGTGAGACTTGACATTTTGAAAAATAATAACATACACATTACTGAGAAATGTTTCTATACTGACGTTGAATTTGTTCTAAAAACGATTAGATTTTGTACTAGTGCTGCCTTTTACGAATTACCAATTTATTACTATAGACTCGCAAGAAATGGACAAAGTATGAGTATTGAAGGAGTAAGAAAAAATTGGCAAGATCATCAAAAAACATTATTAAATTTACTCGAGTATGAGAAAACCAATAATTTGTCTCCAAGGATGAAAACCATATTCTTTGATCGATTAAAACATATGTGTAGCTTACAATATATTTTTTTCTTTGCTTTAGCTCCTAAACAAAATAACAGGTTTATACTCAAAGAGTTTGACTCTAAACTGCAAAATTATCCTGACTACTACCATAGTATCACGAACAATGCTGTAAAGTTACTTCGCAAAACGAACTTTATAGGAAGCAATTTTATTGGCAGAATTCAAACACACAGAGATAAACGGAAAAAAATTCATATTTTTGAAGGAGTATGATATGCAACCCAAAATTTCTGTAATTGTCCCCTTCTACAAAACACCTGTTTTGCTCCTCAGAAAGTGTATTGATAAACTGCTGGAGCAAAGTTTTGATGACTTTGAGATATTAGTAATTGATGATGGGAACGACTTTGAAAACTATTCTCATCTTAAAGAGTATTATGCACAAACTGATTGTCGAGTTCAATTTATTCATCAAAAAAATCAGGGGGTATCCGCTGCCAGAAACAATGGGTTAAAGCATGCTACAGGAAAATATATTGTCTTTCATGATGCTGATGACTTTGCCGAGAACAACTATTTATTCTCCTTGTATACTGAAATCCAGTTCGCTGATTTAGTCATATGCAGTATTGCAGAACAATGGTATCCTACCTGCGATAATAAAGTAGACATTAGAACTTTCTTATCTCTGCCTAGTTACTACAACTGGATTCAATATACGAACTTCACCCCCAATAAGATTTTTAAACTAGACATTATTCGCTTGCACAACATTCACTTTGATGAAAATGTTCGACTTGGAGAAGACGCATTATTCGTCGCAGACTACATCAAACATTGTCGACATATTAGAATTTTACCATCTCAACTATACCATTATGTTCCACACCCCTTCTCTGCAGTAAGAAAGTATGACACTAGTTTATGGGAATATGAAAAGAGGATTATATCTAAATGGATTGATTTATTTTCCACATATCCCCTAAACAAATGGGAACAAAATTTCCTACAGCATTGGTATTACAGTAGATTAAGATGGGTTCTTTTTTATTGTATAGAAAATGAGCAAAATATTTCTAGGCAACGTACAATATTGAACGAGGCTCTTTCTCACAACCCTAAGATTCTACAACAATTTGGAAAAAATCCACTTTTCAGCCGAAAAGATAAATTCGTGTTAACTCTATGGAATGTCTTAGGTGCTCACGGAGTAAAACTATCATACAAGCTAAGGAATCTCTATAACCAGCTCAAATCTTTTTCACACAAAGTCAAGGGTTTATTTTTATAGTAACTGTAATAATTAGGGCGATAATCAATGAAAAACTTCCTATTAGTCGGTGCTGGTTTTTCCAGTGCTGTCATCGCAAGAGAGCTTGCTGAAGCTGGTTACAAAGTAACTGTTATTGATAAACGTAGCCATGTGGCAGGTAACTGTCATTCTGAACGTGATCCCGAAACGAATGTTATGGTACATGTCTACGGTCCACATATCTTCCATACTGATAATGAACGTGTTTGGAATTATGTGAATAGTTTTGGTGAGTTTATGCCTTTTGTAAACCGAGTCAAAACAATCAGCCAAGGGGCAGTGTATTCTTTACCCATCAATCTTCATACCATCAATCAATTCTTCGGTAAAACCTGCTCCCCTAAAGAGGCTAAAGCTCTCATTGAGAGTCAGGCTGATCTGAGCATTACAGATCCTCAAACATTTGAAGAACAAGCCATGCGCTTTGTAGGTAAGGATTTATACAAAGCTTTCTTCTATGGATATACTAAGAAGCAATGGGGTGTAGAACCTAAGGAGTTACCTGCTAGCATCTTGAAGCGTCTGCCAGTTCGATTCAATTACGACGACAACTACTTCGCCCATAAGTATCAAGGCATGCCCAAAGATGGATATACTGCTATTGTGGAAAATATCCTCAAACACGAGAACATTACTGTTCAACTCAATACTGAGTTCTCAGTAGAAATGAAAAATCAATTTGACCATATTTTCTGGTCTGGTCCTCTTGATGCATGGTTTGGTTTTGAACTTGGCCGTTTAGGGTATCGCACCTTAGACTTTGAAGCATTCAGAGATGAAGGTGACTTTCAAGGAAATGCCGTGATTAACTATGGGGATGAGGAGGTGCCCTATACTCGCATCTCTGAGCACAAGCATTTTGCTCCTTGGGAACAGCATGAAAAGACTATTTGCTACCGCGAATATAGCAGAGCTTGCGAAGAAAACGATATTCCTTACTACCCAATTCGCCTAGTTAAAGACAAGGCTCTTCTCAAACAATACGTTGAAAAAGCTGTTAAGGAAGAAAAAGTAACATTTGTAGGACGTCTTGGAACTTACCGTTATCTTGATATGGATGTTACAATCAAAGAGGCGCTTGAAGTTGCAGACGCTGTCAAAGACAGTCTCAGCAAGCAAGCATCTCTTAAACCATTCTATGTCAATATGGACGTGTAATCTTGGATAACAAATCTTCTGTCTGTGCTGTTGTTGTCACTTTTAATCGGAAAAATTTGTTGTTAAATTGTCTTCATGCACTGAAACAGCAAACGGTTTCTGTCGACCACATTGTGGTGGTTAATAACGCCAGCACAGATGGAACAGTTGATTTTCTGATATCTCATGGTTGGGTAAATGATAAATCATTTACCCTACTTAACTTACCAGAAAACTCTGGAGGAGCAGGAGGGTTTCATGAAGGGATAAAATTTGCTTATGAGCATGGATATGACTACATCTGGCTCATGGATGATGATGGTTTTCCTCAGCGTGACTGTCTTGAAACCCTACTCCCCTTTGCTTTGACAGAAAACTATATTGGTCCATTGGTTGTCAACAGCAAAAACCCTACCGAACTAACATTTCCTTTACGTATTCCCAAAACAGCGACGACTCTGAACTCCATACAAGATATTCAACATACTCAATATCAATCGATTATTCCAGAAATTGTCATGCCATTTAATGGTATTCTTTTTCATAAAAATTTAATTGAAAAAATAGGGTTACCTAAAAAAGAATATTTTATCTGGGGAGATGATATGGAATATACATGGAGAGCACAGAGTACACAGTTTAAGATTTTCACCGTTGTTAAAGCTGTCTTTTTCCACCCCAAGGAGCCCTCCCTAGGCTCTCCCATGTTCTTTGGAAAATTAAAATTTAATGACACAAATTCACCATTAAAGCTTTACTGTATGAGTCGTAACAATACGCGCAATTTACTGGACTATAGAGGAATAAGTCATGTTCTGCTCTTTATCACCAAAGCTATTTGGTTTTATTTACTGACAAGACCAAATTTAAAGAAATTAAAAATCGTTTTATCTGGCATAATGGCAGGTATCAAAAAAGATTTTTCTGGTCATAGACAATTCTTAAAATAATAATGCCTAAAGCTCGTATTGCATTGGTAGTGGTTACCTATAATCGCTGTGAGTATCTCGAACAGATGCTGTTGTCTGCACAGCAACAGACAATTCTTCCTGACTGTATTTATATTATTGATAATAACAGCCAAGATAATACTCAAACTGTTGTTGATGAATTTAGTTCTGAAAGTAATATCCCTGTGATTTACCATAACACGGGTAACAATCTAGGTGGGGCAGGTGGATTTGCCATAGGTACTAAAATGGCATTTGAAGCAGGATATGATTATCTTTGGTTAGGAGATGATGATATTTCTTTTCAGCCAGATTGTCTTGAAAACCTCCTTCGTCATACTCCTACAGCTGATATTCTACAGCCTATGCGTTTAAATACGGATGGTTCTTGTGCGGAACTGTCTGGCTTAGACTATCAAATTAACAATCCTTTTAAACTCAACCCTAAAACCAAAAAAGTCTTGGACATTGTTTCTCAAGACTGGGATACCATACCCATCACTACTATCCCTTTTGAAGGACCGCTCATTCATAGAAAAGTGTTTGAAAAAATTGGCTTTCCTGACGCCTCTTTCTTCATCTTTGAAGATGATTTAGACTTTGCCATTCGGGCAAGGAAAGCAGGCTTTAAAATTGTCTGTGTCAAAAAAGCCAATCTTATTCGACACATCCCATTTAACCAACAAGAAGCCCTAAACTCATGGAAAAGATACTATATGTTTAGAAATTTTTTCCGTGTTCAGATTAGACATGGAAATAAGGCTGTGGCATTCTTGAGAGTATCTGTTATCTATGCAGGTGCTAGCTTGATTAGTCTAATAAAACTTGATTTTGAGGGAATAAAAAATCTGTCAAAGGCTTATTGGGACGCATTCAGGTAATTTTACCAACAAGAGCTTGCGATTAACTCAGTCAGTACGAGCTCTCTTTAAGAAACTTATCATTCTGTCATAAACACAAAGTAACCGCAGCAAATCACGCTCTAGCTGTCACCCAACAAATCATCCACAATGCTTTTAGCTGCACCTTGATAACGGACAACACTGTTAAAATTAGCTAATTCCTGCTCTTTAATATGCAGATTACCTTTTCTAAACTCATCAATATAGTGTTTAACATCCTCATCCGCATGAGCAATGTGACAACACTTGCTTGCTAGCATACCATTACGATTGAATGGTAGATGTGCAGGATTCTCAATAAAAACAGCAGGTTTTCTTGTCAATGGGTATTCAGCAACAAAAGAAACACCATCTGTTACCATCATATCGGACCAGTTAAAGGAGTCCATATAGTTCCATGCTTCATCTATTGAGGTATTAGGTAAAGAGTCCCATTCCCTCAAGAAAGTTTCCAAATCAGTTGCAGCTCTTTCCTTCATATTATGAAATAATAGAGGATGTGCTCTTAATCTAATATGAATACTATCTCCATACTCTTTCGCCAACTGGATAAAATAAGACCAATTCCGGTGAAATGTCCCACATGCTAACCACTCATCCCACAGACTATGGTGAGGGGTCCATAATAAATTTACGCACCCTGTTTCTTGAAAATGGAGATGTTGCCGAGCATAAGTTGCCACATATTCAAGCTTAGGATTTCCTAGAAAACGAACAACTTCTTTGGATCCTAAATACTCATTTTGATATTGAATTAGTAACTCTTCACTACTACAGTAAATCCTGTGACACAACAAATGGAAGTTCTGATTTACATCCATATTAATTTGGTCAAAGCGGAAATCAGAGAATAAATCCAATGCAAAATAAGGTACATATACTGTTTTATATGCGGAAAAATTAAGAGCTGAATACAAAGAAGGTATATCAGCATCCCAAGGAGATTGTCTAAAGACGTAATCTGGATTAAATGCAGTTAGGATGGCAGCGAAACGATTCACATCTTTATGATTCAGTTTTATGTAGGAAATCTTCATTTCCTCAAGATAATAGCTCGTTTTTTGAGAATATGAAGATTGCAGTCCATTACTAAAATCATCTGCATCAATAGCTAACACTAATATACGGACACCTCGATTCTTAAACTCCTGGTAAATCAAATCTAACGAAGCCCATGTATAGACATTGTGAATCACAAATAAAACCCTTCTTGGTTGAGACTCCTCTTGCTCTCTACGACTGTTTTGTATTAACAGTGTATCAATCTTCTCTGATTGCTCCCTAATCCGATCTTCTATTGTATGAAAATGGTGAGGCACATCATGGCGAAAAGATTCGATTTTATGAAGCAGCCCATCCAATTCTGTTTTTAACATTATCACTTGCTCATCTGATCGTGTTAGTACTTGCGTAGACAACGCCTCCACTTGTCGGTTAATATGCTCTAGTATCTCCTCCCGATAAGTATTTAATCTCTGATCCACCTGAGACGAATATTCTGGCATTTTTTGTTCAACAGACGTCAGCCTGTTTTGTATATCATAAATAGCTGACACTACTCGCTTGATTTTTTCTATTATTCTTATCATACATCCATCCTTTGATAATCAAAACAAAATTACTCTTTGCTATTGTACCGTCATAATATCCAATGCTTCAAATTCATAAGGATAAAAAATAGACTTTTCAGTTACCTCGTATTTCCAATCATGATAAACTGACAGCGTATTCCTCAAAATTTTTTAGATTTAACAATCTACACTCCTACCGTCCCACAAGGTAACATCATGAATATCGCTATCATTATTGCTGGAGGCTCTGGAAACAGGATGGGTTCAGATATTCCCAAACAATTTATTAAGGTGAATGATAAACCCGTACTGATTTACACATTAGAAAGCTTTCAGGATCATCCTCTAGTGGACAGCATTCTTCTAGTCTGTATTGATGGATGGCAGGACACTGTACAGGATTATGCAAAACAGTTTCACATTAGTAAATTAAAATGGGTAATTACTGGTGGAAATACTGGGCAAGAGTCTATCCGCAATGGGGTATTTTATCTGAAGGATAAAGCTAATTCCGATGATAATATCATTATCCATGATGGAATACGTCCTTTGGTAGATTCTTCCGTTTTAAGCGATGTCATTACTAAATGCGAACAGTACGGAAATGCTGTTTCTTCTATGCCATACAATGAACAAATCTTTATTGTTGATAATGATATCTCAACCACCCAATTTATCCCCAGAGAGATGATTCGAAGGGTCTCCACTCCACAATGCTATAAGTTCTCGTTACTCTTCGACAAGTACACTGAGGCCTTTACCAAAGGTATTGGTATTCATGGTTCGCACTATACGAATACTATGATGGTTGCTCTTGGAGTCAGACTTTATTTTGCCACCGGATCGGATAAAAACATAAAATTAACTACGCCAGATGACTTGGAGATGTTCAAAGCTTATTTAAATATGCAAGCCTCAACTCCCGGAGATTTAAAATGAGTATTTACACACATCCCCTCTACCAAGAAGATTTATCTTCCTTATCATTCTTAAATATTCCTTGGGAAAAACTACAAAATAAAAATCTCTTAATTTCCGGAGCAACAGGATTAATAGGATGCTGTCTAATAGATGTCATTATGCATCTCAATTATCAAGGACTTAATTGTAAAATTTATGCTCTAGGGCGGGATAAGCAGAAAGCAATAGCTAGGCTCGGACACTACGAAGCACACAATTTACTCCAATTTATCTCTCACGATATTACGAAACCATTACCTCATGCAACTTGGGGCAATATCGACTACATCATCCATCTAGCAAGTAATACCCACCCTATTTTATATGCTACCGACCCTATTGGAACAATTACGACTAATATTATAGGCACCCTTAATATGTTGGAGTTTACCAGCCAACAGAAAAATGCCCGCTGTCTGTTTGCATCTTCAAACGAAATCTACGGTGAAAATAGAGGGGACACAGAAAAATTTGACGAACTGTACTGTGGATATATTAATCCTAATACCGTCAGAGCAGGCTATCCAGAAAGCAAGCGATGTGGAGAGTCATTATGTCAGGCCTACATAACACAAAAAAATATTGATGTTGTCATCCCTCGCTTAACTCGCTCATACGGTCCGACAATGCTACTCTCTGATTCCAAAGCAATTAGTCAATTCATTAAAAATGCTCTCCAAAAAGAGGATATTGTCCTTAAAAGTCAAGGGCTCCAATACTACTCATACACGTATGTGACTGATGCTGTAGCTGGTTTGCTAACTGTATTACTAAAAGGAAACTCTGGGGAGGTATATAACGTAGCAGATGACACTTCAGATATTCGACTATGTGATTTAGCTTCAATGATTGCCAATTTAGCAGGAACCACCGTTATTTACAATAAACCAGATACCACAGAGTCTGCAGGATACAGCACCGCAACAAAAGCTAGACTTGATGGTAGCAAATTACATACAAAGCTGGGTTGGAAAGCCAAATACAATATTCAGCAAGGGATAGAAAGAACTATTAAGATTTTGCAGGAATTTCAGTGTTACACCCACCCAAAATTATAGTTACCTTGTTTATCACTATTCTTTCTTGCATATCCACCTCTATTTAAATGACTCTTGCTCATCAACCCTATCTTGAATGTTATATTTCTCTTTAGATTTTTAAGATGAAATTTCATTGCTAACTTACCTTCCTGTTCTTTCGATAGATGAGACGAGGTGTGCTTAACTATGAGTGGACAAAAATATCCTACCCAAACACCAATATAAAAGGGACTCCGATAAGTTATGATTTTGCTTACCCCTTCATCGGTATCCCTCTGGAAAAAAATGATAGCAATGACTAAATTACTTAATCCGCTGTTTCAACCACGCTTCAAACTCTTGGCCAACTTTTGCATGACGCAAGCTATACTCCACAAATGCCTTAGCATAACCCAACTTGTCACCACAATCATACGACTTACCAGTAATCACAGCCGCCTCCACAGTTTCTTGCTTCATCAACGCAGCAATAGCATCAGTCAGTTGAATTTCACCACCCACCCCAGCTTCTGTTTTTGCTAAAAGTGGCCAGATATTTTGAGAGAATACATAACGTCCAATAACAGCCAAATTAGAGGGGGCAGATTCCACAGGAGGCTTCTCTACAATCGCATGCATAGGTGCTGATTGACCCGCTTCCAATTTCACACCAGAACAATCTACCACTCCATATTTAGAAACATCCTGCTCTGGTACGGGTTCCACAAGCACTTGACTAAATCCTGTAGCCTCATAACGTTTAATCATAGCCGCAAGATTATCCTTCAGTGGATTACAATCAAGCTCATCAATCAGCATATCAGGTAAAAGCACTGCAAATGGATTATCACCAATGACAGGGTATGCAGCAAGCACCGCATGCCCCAGCCCCTTTGCTGTCCCCTGACGCACACTAATCACTGAAGCATCGGCTGGCTTGATGGACTGAACTTCGTTCAATAATGCTGTTTTTCCCTTGTCTGCTAGTTGACTCTCCAGCTCATAATTAGTATCAAAATGATTTTCTACCGCTGTTTTAGAGGAGTGATTGACTAGCACAATATCCTTAATTCCCGCGGCAAAACACTCATCTACAATATATTGAATCAAAGGCTTATCCGCTAAAGTTAGCATTTCCTTAGGAATCGCCTTGGTAGCTGGTAACATACGAGTACCAAGACCAGCAACTGGTATAACTGCTTTTAACATAGTTTAATCCTATCAAAAAACCTAACGAGCACCAAATCCTGTTAGGATAATTTTAACTGTCTTAAATATAATTAACACATCAAGCCATAATGAGAAATGCTTGATGTAATAAAAATCATATTCTAATTTAATCTGTGTATTTTCAACATCAGCTGCATAGCCCTGTAAGCACTGAGCCCAACCAGAAATACCAGGGCGGACAATATGCCTGTAGGCATAAAATGGAATCTGTTTCTCAAACTGGTCTGCAAAATAACGCTGCTCTGGTCGAGGACCAATAAGACTCATATCCCCCTTTAACACATTAAACAATTGTGGCAACTCATCTATGCGTAACTTCCGAATAATTTTACCGACACGAGTAATACGCTCATCATCCTCATCAGCAAACTGAGCCCCATTTTTTTCTGAGTCTACTCGCATACTCCTGAACTTATACATCATAAATTCTTTGTTCCCTTTACCGACCCTAGGTTGGGAAAACATAAACCACTTGCCATCCTCTAAAAAAATACAAATAGCAGCCAGCACCATAATAGGTAAGGCTACAGGCAATGCCACCAATGTCAGTACAATATCCATCGTTCTTTTGATAAGGGAATAGACATACGAGGGGAGTAATGATCCCAACTGATTCTCGTACATATGATGTATCCGAACCCTCCCTGTTAGGGACTCTTCCACCTGACGTGCATTGTATACGGGCAACCCATTCAACACACAATCGGCCAGATACTTTTGCCATTTGGCTGTCAATTCTGAAGAATGCAAATCTGTAACTATCATATTAAAACGGTTATGCGAGTCTACATCATCTGGGTCAGTTAACACATACCATGTAGCATTTTCAATCAAGATGAGGTTCTTCGCTCTACCTAAGGGAATAACAGCAATTTTAGGAATAATCCAACGTCTTCCCAAAAAATACAAGACAAAACCATAGGTCAATGTTGCGCAAAAACTAATGAACAATAAACTTAGCGAGTATCCCAACCTGAAAATAAAAAATAAACCAAGAAGTAAAATATACCATGTGATAACAGTAGAAATAATATAACTACTGGACTTATTCCCTGGAAACTTTAACAGCATTCTCAAGGTAAAAATAATCCCGATATTCGCAAGCAACACCCCATAAAATGTGTGTAGCCTTATAGGATTGTGCGACAGATAAAAGTCTCCTCTCCACAACACCCATGCAGGTATGATGGTACTAATCAACGCCACCAAAACAATCTGTGTTGTTGTGCTAAAAAAAACTCTCTCATACCAGCGAGAATGACGACGAACGGGCAAATGGCTCATAAGTTTTATATGCAGTCAAATGGATACGTGGATTATATCAATTCAACCTAAATATTGTCTTATGCAGACAATATTTATTTAAATATGATTTACTGTTAGAATTTATGCTTTAAAAAGCATAAATTCTGCTACTGATAAAAAGGAAAAAAAATGAACATTCTCGTCACAGGCGGAGCTGGTTTTATCGGCTCGCATACCGTTGTTGAATTACTTGATGCAGGGCATAACGTTCTTGTCCTCGATAATCTTTGCAATAGTTCTCCTAAAGCCCTTGCTGCGGTAGAACAGATTACCAATAAGCAAGTCCCTTTTATTCAGGGAGATATACGTGACCGAGATCACTTGAATCAGATTTTCTCACAGCACAAGATTGATGCTGTTATCCATTTTGCAGGATTAAAAGCTGTTGGGGAAAGTGTACAAAAACCGCTTGAATACTACGAAAACAATGTTGCAGGGACGATTACCTTGCTAGAGGCCATGCGCGATGCAGAAGTGTTTAATATTGTATTTAGTTCTTCTGCCACTGTATATGGTAATCCTGCTGAAATCCCTATTTCAGAGAACTGTCCGACTGGCACACCGACGAATCCTTATGGTATGTCTAAATTAATGGTTGAGCATATTATGCAAGGTTTGTCTCTTTCTGACAATCGCTGGTCTATTGCACTATTACGTTATTTCAATCCTATTGGTGCTCATCCAACGGGCTTAATCGGGGAAAATCCTAACGGTATTCCAAATAATCTTATGCCTTATATTACGCAAGTGGCGATTGGTAAGCTCAAAGAGTTATCAATATTTGGTTCAGACTACGATACTCATGACGGAACAGGGGTTCGCGATTACATCCACGTTGTCGACTTAGCCCAAGGGCATCTTGCAGCATTGAATTACTTAAACAAACAAAAAGGTTGCTTTACTTGGAATCTTGGTACTGGTCAAGGCTACTCGGTTTTGGATATGGTCAATGCGTTTGAGCGTATTAACCAAGTCAAGGTTCCTCATAAGCTAGTCGCTCGCCGTCCTGGTGATATTGCTGCGTGTTGGTCGAATCCAGAAAAAGCAGCTAAAGAACTAGGTTGGACAGCACAATATGGCTTGGAAGATATGGTACGCCACAGCTGGAACTGGCAACAAAAGAATCCCCGTGGTTTTGAATAAAGTTTCTCTATCATGAATCAGTCTGCCTTACTTTCACGTTTTATTACCATTAGTGTTTTCTTTATCTTTGGATTAGGGATGTCGATAGGAAATGGCTACTCTATTGGGGCGGCCATTTTACTCCTTACCTCTATCTTTTTCTATATCCAGCAATATAAAGCTAAGTTATTGGTAAGCTTATCTGCACAGGATAAATGGCTAATTGCCTTATGCATTATCTACCCCTTGGCTGCTATAGTCTCCTTGCTTATTACTGGAGACAACATACGGCAATTTGATAGACCGATTCGTCTTCTCTTAAGCATTCCTATTTTTTACCTTATTTTCCGTCAAGGGTTATCTCGTAAGGCTCTTTTCCTGTCGCTTGCTATTGGGGGAATTTGCATAGGTGGAGTTGCTCTCTATCAAGTCCATATCCTGCATCTAGATCGTGCACATGGTAATACGGTTGCTATTCAATTTGGCAATATAGGCGTTCTCATTGGGATGCTCTCTTGTATAGCAATCTTCTTTGTGCCATCACAACTTTCCTATAAAAAAGGTCTACAATGTCTCTTGCTACTAGGCTGTCTGGGAGGGTGCTGTGCCTCCATACTTTCTGGTTCTCGTGGAGGATGGCCTGCTATCATTATTGCTATCGTTCTGCTAATGATTTACTTCAATAAAGTCAAATGGCAGCATTTATCAGTTGCTGCTGCCATCGCTGTAGCTGTCGGGACATACATATACTACTCCCCAGACAACTATATTCATCAACGTATTCAAGAAAGCATCTCTGAAGTTGTCCACTACAAGCCAAACACTAACTCCTCTGCCACCAATTCTTCAGTGGGGGCTCGTTTAGAGATGTGGCGTCTATCTATGAAACTTATTGCAGAAAGGCCTATCCTAGGCTGGGGAAAAGATGGCTACCTAGCACAGATGCAAGAGTTTGCTAATAGGGGGGAAACAACTCAACTTGTCAGCTCTTTTGGTCATCCCCATAATGACCTAATCAATGCTCAGGTTAAACAGGGAATCTTAGGCGGTTTGACATTATTAGGGCTTTATTTGATTCCTCTCTGCCTTTTTGCTAGTCACCGTAAATCTGCCAACCAAGCAGTACGATTTTATTCCATTGCTGGAGTATTGGTTGTTCTAAGTTATATCCTTTTTGGGTTAACACAAGCATTTCTTAGGCATAACAACGGCATGATGTACTATGTCCTATTTATCACCTTATTTTGGGGTGGACTGCGTCATGCAGAGGCACAACTATCAAATCAGAAATAAAATAAAGGCAAGGAATAAACAATTTGTTATACAATGAAAGCTGTTATCAACATTTAGCACAATAAAAAGTCACCGCATGATGGGAAATTCACAACATACTTATGTTATTAGTCTGAAAACCGCCGTAACTAGGCGTAATCACATTATCAATGAGTTCTCTCAACATGATGTTGCTTTTCAGTTCTTCGATGCCATTATTCCTGGTGCCTCGCTCGAGGCTTCTATGGCAAGTCTTGTTCCCAACTTGGCACTGCAAAATAAGCTGAGTGCAGGAGAAAAGGCTTGCTTTATGAGTCATGTAGAATTATGGAAAAAATGTATTGATGATAATCTTCCATTTATCCATATTTTTGAAGACGATGTTTTGCTTGGAAAAAATGCCCCGCTAATTTTTAACGATAGCTCTTGGATAGAAAAGCGCTTTTCTTTATCTGAACCGTGGGTTTTAAAAACAGAAACGTTCCTTTCTAAGGTGGCTTTAGGCAAGAGTGCTATCCCTAATTTTCACCGTTTCCGTTTTCTACGCTTATATAGCTCCCACTATGGGATGGCAGGTTATACGCTATCTCAAGAGGCTGCTAGGTGCCTGCTAATGTTGGTAAAACAATTACCTGTTCAAGCACTAAATCCGATAGACCATATTCTGTTTAGAACCTATCTTAACGACTCAAATCCGGTGAAGGTCTATCAACTCGCTCCAGCTATATGCGTTCAAGCCGATCGTGTGGAGAAAAATACTACCCTTCTATCAAGTCAACTGGAAAAAGAACGCACTGAAGTCAGAGTCAAGACCAAAGAGAAAAAAAGTATTATGGCAAAACTTATTCGTGAGATAAAAAAGATTCCTCTTGCCATCAAAAAATTGGGTTTTAAGCAAGTAAGTTTCGAACGCTAACTTCTCTTTTTATATTTTGTTTCAAAATTCAGAGAGAAAATAACTGCCCTTATTGACAATTAGCTAGGTAATATCTACTCCACTCTGTAGAGATACAACTTTTCTTAATGATAAGATGGTACTATCTGGCACCATACTTCCCCAGTAATTAGCTAACAAATCCATGCTTAACACTGAATATTGAGGTCTAGCTGCAATTGTCGAATATTGATTGGAGGAAATAGGAATAATATGGGGTGTCTTGATAGATGCTCCCGTGGTAAAAATCCTCTGGGCAAATTCATACCAAGTCATTATTTGGTTACCGCAATAGTGGTATAAACCATTAAGTATCTTATCCTGCTGTATCAGCTGGATAATGATGTCAGCCACATCTCCTGCATATGTAGGACACCCCCATTGATTATCAACCACATGTATGGTATTTTGCTCTCTTCCTAATCTCAGCATAGTTTTTACAAAATTCTGTCCATACTCACTAAAAACCCAAGAGGTTCTTAGCACAACTGCCTTTTTACAATAAGCCAAAGCCATCTGCTCTCCTACTAATTTGGAGTGCCCATAGACATTAAGGGGATTAGGGGTATCCGTTTCTTGATAAGGGGTGCGTTTATTGCCATCAAACACATAGTCTGTTGATAAATGAAAAAGTCTAGCTCCTACTTGTTCAGCTACCAACGCCAAGTAGTGTACTCCATCAGCATTTACTGCAAATGCCTGCACTGGATTTTTTTCTGCTTGTTCGACATTTGTATAAGCGGCAGCATTAACAATAACATCTGGTTGAAAATTAAAAACTTGCCGCCTAACGTCTTCTTGATGGGTAATATCCAGTTCAGCAGAGGTCAATGCCAATACCTCCCATTGTGGGGGAACCCTATCTTGGAAACACCGCCCTACCTGTCCACCAGCTCCTGTCAATAATACTCTGATCATTTTCCACCTCTTTTTTTCATATCCTTAAAGACTATCTCTCTAGTTTGAGGTTTTCAGTAATCAATTTTTGTGTATAAGAATCAATAGTAATAAGGTAACTCCCCCAATAATTTCCCTTGTTTATCTTTCTCAGAAAGAATAGGAGTTTCAATGGGCCATTTTACCCCTACTGTGGGATCATTCCAAAGTAAACAACCTTCCGCTTGCGGATCATAATAATCTGTACACTTATATTCCACATCAGCAATTGCACTTAGAACAACAAAACCATGGGCAAGACCAGGGGGAATCCAGCATTGTTTTTTGTTATCTTCACTCAGAATAACCCCCTCCCACTGCCCATAAGTTGGAGAAAAGGGACGAATGTCTACCACCACATCAAAAATTTCTCCTCTAACCACTCGTACTAGTTTTCCCTGTGGATGTTTGTACTGAAAATGCAGTCCACGCAGCACGCCTTGAACCGAGCGAGAATAGTTATCTTGCACAAAATCATCAGTAATACCTAGCATTTTCTGATAACGCTCTTTCTCAAAAGTTTCTAGAAAAAAACCTCGATTATCATGAAAAACTCTAGGCTGGATGACTTTGACATCAGCAATGGTAGTATCCACAATCTGCATTTACACTTTCCTTTGGTGCCTAGGGCAATTTCGTTGTACTTGATTGCCCCAACCCTAGTCTTTCCAACTGATATTTTCCATCAAGAATCATTTGCCACCAAGATGTATTCTGAAGATACCACTCTACTGTGCTACAAAGTCCGTTTTTAAATGTCTTTTGTGGTTTCCATCCTAGTGTTTGTCTAATTTTTGTGGTATCAACTGCATAACGCACATCATGTCCTGGGCGATCTTTAACAAAGGTTATTAAATCCGCATAACTACATAAGCTAGGAGTATTTGGGTTTTTTGTCACAGGATAAAACGTATCCAATAAATGACAGATACTTTTTACAACATCAATATTCTGATGTTCCTCATGTCCACCAATATTGTATGTCTCCCCAGCTGAAGCTCGTGTAAATACAGTCCATAAAGCATCTGCATGGTCCTCAACATACAACCAATCACGGACTTGCTTCCCATTCCCGTATACAGGCAATGGTTTTCCTGCCAAACTATTCAATATCATCAGCGGTATCAACTTTTCAGGAAACTGATATGGTCCATAGTTGTTGGTACTGTTTGTGATAATAATGGGCAATCCGTATGTTCGCCCCCATGCCCTCACCAAATGATCACTGGCTGCTTTACTAGCTGCATAAGGGCTACTAGGGTTGTAAGCATTATGCTCTGTAAAGGGAGTTATTTCATGTGACTGTCCTAAATCTCCGTATACCTCGTCGGTAGAGACATGAAGAAATCTAAACTTTTTTTGGGATTCTGTTAATAGGGAATTCCAATATTGACGAGAAGCCTCCAATAATTGATATGTACCTTCTACATTCGTTTTAATAAAAGTTGCTGCACCATCAATAGAACGGTCAACATGACTTTCTGCTGCCAAGTGAATGACTCCACAAGGACGATACTTTGCAAATAACTCATCTAAAGTATCTTTATCACAGATGTCAGTTTGAGAAAAAATATGGCGAGGGTTATTACGAAAATCAGATAAGGAATAAAGATTCCCCGCATAGGTTAGTTTATCTATATTGACAACAATATAATCTGTATTACGGATGATATGACGAACAACGGCAGAGCCAATAAACCCTGCTCCGCCCGTGATAAAAACTGTTTTAGACATCATGTACTGGGCTTATCAAGTCATAAAAAACGGTTCAAATCATGTCGTTATTTGAGTCTAACTATGAAACTCACAATAGGGCTAAAGCAAGCCCTAAAGAAGTTGGATACTATAATCCCATCGAAACAGAGGACGTATCCCTAAAATTCATATAAAGTCTTCACATTTAACCCACTCTCACGAATAAGTTTTGATCCCCCAAGAGCTGGCAAGTCAATAATTGCTGCTGCCTCAACTACATTAGCCCCCAAACGGCGCAACAAGCGACTAGCCGCCAACATGGTACCACCTGTAGCAATTAAATCATCAATTAGCAAGATGCGTTGCCCAGGCTTAACGGCATCAGTATGAATTTCTACCGTCGCACTACCATATTCTAGATTATAGTCCTCTCCTACTGTCTCAAAAGGAAGTTTTCCTTTTTTGCGGATAGGTACAAAACCTAGGTTCAACTCATACGCGATTACACTACCTATAATAAATCCGCGAGCATCCACACCTGCCACTAAATCTAAACCTTGACGCATATAACGTGAAATAAAAATATCAATCAACATTCTAAAGCATCGCGGATCTTGTAATACTGGGGTAATATCACGAAAGTCCACCCCTGGCTTAGGCCAATCATGAATAGTACGGATAGATTGACGAACGATTTCTAGCGGATTGTATTGCTGCATGATAAACCTAAAGAAAAAGAAAATACCAACCCCACATTATAACGACCCAAGCAAAAAGTTTTGCTAATAACACCGCAATCTTTCCAAATTCGCCCTTACATGCCCCACCTCTGTGTGACCCCAACAATTTTCCAAATTTACCTCCCTCCCCCTTATACAGCACTCCAGTTACAGCCTCTGCCACCTTTGTACAGCCTCCTGTTATAACCCCTCCGTTATAACCCTTACATGACCCATATCTGTGTTGTCCTAACAATATTTTCACCCCCTCATCTCCACATATATCTCCGTATGTTTTTCCAACTTAATAAACATCAGCACGGCTTTTCTTTCCATCACATCTTCATTAACACCTAATAGGAAAGAACTTTTTTCAATATACTCCTAATCACTGCAATTTCTGCTAGGCTTACATTAAAATATAGCCATGCAAAGAGAACATCCTTATCTAAAATCTGGTCGACAGACAATTATTACTGAGGCAGAGACTCTCTCCACTTTGGCAGAGCATCTTGGGGAGTCGTTCGTCCATGCGGTCGGGTTGTTGCTCGCTTGCAAAGGGCGAGTAGTAGTCACAGGCATTGGTAAATCAGGGCATATTGGACATAAAATTGCTGCCACTCTTGCCTCTACTGGATCGCCTGCTTTCTTTGTCCACTCTGCTGAAGCAGTACATGGTGATTTGGGCATGATTACTGGCGACGATGTTGTGATGGCTATTTCCTATTCCGGTCAATCCAATGAATTATCGACCATTTTGCCAGTGGTCAAGCGATTAGGTTCTAAAATTATCGCTATATGTGGTGATAAGCAGTCCGACTTAGCCAAGCTCTGCGATGTTTTTTTGGATGTCCATGTGACTCGAGAAGCATGTCCATTGGGTCTAGCACCGACTGCCAGCACAACAGCAACTCTCGCATTAGGTGATGCCTTGGCTGTGGCTTGTTTAGAGGCACGCAATTTTGGGGCTTCTGATTTTGCCCGGTCTCATCCAGGAGGGGCGTTGGGGCGGCGTTTGCTGACTCATGTGCAGGATGTGATGCGCCAAGGAGATGATTTGCCTATTGTCTCTGTAGACACCCCACTTACACAAGCCCTTGAGGTGATGTCCGCCAAGCGCATGGGGATGACCATCATTGCTGATGCTTCTCACAAACCCATAGGTATTTTTACCGATGGGGATTTGCGTCGTCTTATCCAAAAACACGGTGACATTCGACCTTTTAGCATGGGAGAGGTGATGACACCATCACCCAAAACGATTTTAAACAGTGCATTGGCCGTTGATGCTGCTAGCCAAATGGAGCAATCCAGGTTATCACATATGTTGGTCACTGATACTTCAGGACATATCGTCGGTGCACTACATATGCATGACCTTATGACAGCAAAGGTCATTTGAAGGGATATATTTATGTTAAATAAAATTTTACACCCTGCTGAATCCTTGATTCTCTCTAAGATTCCTGAGTCTATCCGTCAGCGTGCCCAAAATATCCGTCTTGTCGCTTTTGATGTAGATGGTGTATTAACAGACGGTTCTCTTTTCTACAATGAGGCAGGCGAGCAATTAAAACGTTTCAATGCACTGGACGGGCATGGTTTAAAAATGTTAAAGCAGAGTGGCATTAAAGTTGTCCTCATCACTGGTCGTAGCGGTCCTATTGTCACTCGCCGTGCTGCCGACCTTGGCATTGCCCTTGTCTATCAAGATGCACGTGATAAAGCTCAACTTATCACCACAATTGCAAATGACACCAATCTACAACTTGATCAAATTGCTTATATCGGGGATGATATTATCGATTTACAAGCCATGCAAAAGGTTGGGCTGGCTGTCAGCGTACCTCATGCACCTGCCTATATTCAACAAGCAGCACATTGGGTAACAACTGTACAAGGCGGATATGGTGCAGCCAGAGAACTGGCTGATGTCATCCTTGCATCTCAAGGTCTACTAGGTCCTTTCTTGCAAGGAAGCCTACTTGTTCGAGGTGTTGCTATTCAATAAGTATTCCCATGAAAGATCGTCTCCCTGCTTTTACCGCCCTCTTTCTTCTTGTTGCTCTCGTGATTACCACATGGTGGGCTGCTGGCTATGTACAACATGCTGTACCAACAGATCCTCCTGTCGTCATTCGCCACGAACCCAATGCCATGTCAGGTCCTTTTATCATGATTAACACCGATGCACAAGGGCGTGCAACGAATCGCCTGACCGGAGATACTCTGCGACACTACCCAGATGATGACTCTGTAGAAGCGGACAATGCTCACCTAATCAGTCTACGGCCTAATATGCCTCGTATGACAGCAAGTGCCAACAAGGCTATTCTACGAGACAAGGGGGACTATATTCTCCTGCAGGGGGATGCACATATCCATCGCTATCCTAGTGAAGATACTTCGGCTCTTGATGTGCGTAGTGAAGAACTAACTGTACTTCCCCAAGAAGATATTATCAAAACAGACAAACCAGCTGATGTACAACAAGGTAATTCTCGCATGAAAGGCAAGGGAATGCTTTACAATAACAAAACTCGTCGTTTAGAAGTTTTCTCTAATTCAGACGTGGTTATTTCACCTAAAGACGTTAATCAATCGAAAAAAGGCTCTAATAAATGAAGACTCGCTTGTTGCTCAGTGTACTATTGCTCGGCCTACCCTTGTGTGTGACAGCCCAAACAAAGCCAGCTGAAGACCCAGAGACAGTAGTGTTATCTGATACATTAAACTATGATGATGTAGCTAAAACTAGCGTATTCAAGGGCAACGTCATTTTAACGCGAGGACTCATGCGCCTCACGGCAGATGAGTTACAAGTCAGAGAAGACGAAAAAGGTTTTCAACATGGTACAGCTACCGTCTCCAAAGGTAAAAAAGTTACCATTCTAGAAGAACGCCCTGAAAACTACGAAACCATTTATGCCGAGGGCAACAGTGCCACCTATAATGGAGAAACAGGTATTGTTCGTCTCATCGGTCAATCTGTACTTATCCGTCGTGTATGTGGTAAACCTATGGATACCCTACGCGGTAATATTGTGACTTATAACAACAAAAATAATACCTATTATGCAGAAGGAGGGGCTAAAGGTTCTCAAAGTCGTGTCAGATCCGTGGTACAGGCTCGTTCTAAAACCGACAATGCAGTAGAGGAATGTCGCCAGAAATATCATGGCAAGCCAATGCCATCTAGTATTCAAAAGAAATAATATGTCAGATACTTTAGGAAAACTTCAAGCTGTAGGTCTACGTAAGACTTATGGTAAACGTACTGTAGTGCAAGATGTCACTCTAGAAGTCTCTAGTGGTGAGGTGGTTGGTTTACTGGGGCCTAATGGAGCTGGTAAAACAACTAGCTTTTATATGATTGTGGGCCTTGTCCCTGCTGATTCAGGGCGTATCGAGATTGACGGTCATAATATCACCGCCTTGCCTATCCATCGTCGAGCCCATATTGGTTTATCTTATTTACCGCAAGATGCCTCTATTTTCCGTCGTCTGACGGTGGAGCAAAATATCCGTGCGGTATTAGAATTACAAGAAAACCCAGAAACAGGTAAACGTCTTAGTAAACATCAAATTGATGAAGAACTTGAAAAGTTGCTTACTGAGTTGCAGATTACACATATCCGCAAAAATCAAGCCTTATCACTCTCTGGTGGTGAACGTCGTCGTGTCGAAATTGCTCGTGCGCTGGCCACCCACCCTAGATTTATCTTACTAGATGAACCTTTTGCTGGAGTAGACCCTATTGCAGTCATTGAAATTCAACGCATTGTACGCTTCCTCAAAGAACGCAATATTGGCGTACTCATTACCGACCACAATGTCCGTGAAACTCTTGGCATCTGTGATAGGGCCTATATTATTTCCGAAGGCACAGTGCTCACTGATGGTGCTCCTGATGATATTATCCAAAATCCTGATGTGCGTAAAGTCTATTTAGGTGAGCACTTCAGAATGTAATCTTTTATAGGTTATTACCCTTAATCTCACAGGAATAATGTAATTATCTATTGATTAAATTCAAAAACGGTATACACTAGAGGTAAGCAGGCATCAACTATAGTCATAAGCCTGCTACTGCGTCAGAATTTTCTGACACTTTAGATGAAAAGGAGTATCCATATGAATTTAAATATCTCTGGTCACCATCTTGATATAACTCCAGCGATTAAAGAATACGTTGAGACCAAACTTGCTCGCGTATTGCGCCATATAGATAATGTCATTGATGTCCAAGTCATCCTCTCTAAAGAGCCTATCAAACAAAGGGCTGAGGTGACATTGAGAGTTCCCGGTAAGGATATTCATGCAGAATCAGCTGATGATAATTTATACGCTGCAATTGACTTGCTCGTGGATAAAACAGACCGTTTAGTGCTTAAACACAAAGAAAAACAAAAGAGTTTTTCTAACACAGCAGCTAAACATATCACAGCTTAATAACTGTCTATCTCGTAACCCGATACTGTCTTGTATGGTATCGGGTCAATAAGTGAAGTGAGTTTTATAAGCAATAAACCATGATTGGATTGAACAAGCCCATTAAAATTCATATAATGCTTGCTTTCCCTAAACATGATGAATGCCCTTTATAACTGATTTCCGAATTAGAAATTCATCTTATAATCGCAAGTATGAATCAATTATCTTCTATTTTGTCGCTCGAAAACATCCTTTTAGATGTAAATGCTACCAGCAAGAAACGAGCTTTTGAACAAGTTGCCCTTCTTTTTGAAAATAATCAGGGTATCGCTCGCTCTACAGTATTTGATGGATTATTCTCTCGTGAGCGACTAGGCTCTACTGCTTTAGGGCATGGTGTTGCAATACCTCATGGGCGTATTCCTAAACTAGAGCATGCTCATGCCGCTTTTGTCCGACTTGCCACCCCTATCCCTTTTGATGCCCCTGATGGTCAAAATGTACAGCTTTTGGTCTGTCTTCTTGTCCCCGAGAGTGCAACACAACAGCACTTAGATTTGTTGGCAAGCATTGCCCAAAAGCTCTCTGATGAGGGTACTCGTCAGCAATTATTGACAAATACCGACCCTCAAGCGATCTATTCTTTATTAACCGCCTAACATTAAGCCAATGTGTATTCACGTTGGCTTTATTATTTTTAACCTCCAGATGACTATGCTACCTCTCCAAGAATTAATTGACGACAATGATGAAACGCTGAAATTTGTATGGAAAGCTGGACAGGTAGCAGCTGCAAGACCCTTACCAGAGTCCACTGGCGATGCCGCTGACTTGGTCGGTCATCTAAACATGATTCACCCAGCACGTATCCAGGTCTTTGGTCAGGAGGAAATTGATTTTTTCTCTCGTCTCGCACCAGCCCAACAAGAGCGTGCTCTTGTTAACCTTGCTGAAGGGAGTGTTCCTGCTATCATCATTGCCGAAAGTATTGAAGCTCCACAGAACATTCTCAATTTCTGTCAACGCAGTAAGATTCCCCTTCTCTCCTCTCCTGCAAACTCTGCCAGAGTGATTGAGGTATTGCGTGTTTATTTAGCTCGACGCTATGCCCCTACCACAACAATTCATGGGGTATTTCTTGATGTGCTTGGGTTGGGCGTGCTTATTACAGGTGAATCTGGTCTGGGGAAAAGCGAATTAGCGCTAGAGCTAATTTCTCGAGGACATGGTTTGGTTGCCGACGATGCAGTAGAGTTTTCTCGCACTGCACCTACCCTCATTGAGGGACAATGTCCTGAATTACTGCGTAATTTATTAGAGGTTCGAGGCTTAGGTCTATTGGACATTCGTACAATTTTTGGCGAAACTTCTGTCCGTCGCAAGATGAGTCTTAAACTGATTGTACACCTCGTCCGAGCCAACAATGAGAAGTTTGAACGTTTGCCTATCCAAGACCAGATGCAGGATATTCTCGGTATTCCTGTACGTCGTGTTATGTTACAAGTAGCAGCTGGTCGCAACCTAGCAGTGCTGGTAGAGGCAGCTGTTCGTAATACGATTTTAAAATTGCGAGGTATTGATACCTTGAGTGAATTTATGGAACGTCAATCTAGGGCTATTCTAGAAAACAGTCGTTTATAGTACTACCTATTGGCTCTCGTATTCATATACTGTTGATGCAACTTGTGCGTTCATTTGTCATATTTTAAGTATGGAATGGATGATATGCTAATGTCCATACAGTATGTTTGATGACAGCACTGTTTTTTGCCAGATGAAATCCATTTTAAATGGTCACACCACGTGGATATTCATCTCTAATAGGTGTCTAATAGCACTAACAAAATTTAGGTTATCATTATGCAAAGGTCCGTTGTTCTTATTACTGGTATTTCTGGTTCTGGCAAGTCTGTCGCCTTACGGCAATTAGAGGACTTGACCTATAACTGTGTAGACAATTTACCAGTGCCTTTATTACATGAATACATTAACAACGCCCTAAATGACAATTTAGATAAAATTGCCGTCGCTATTGATGCACGCTCTCACGGAGATATACAAAACATGCCAGAGATTATCTGTGGTCTGCGTGCACAGGGTGTTCCTATCAAGGTAATTTTCTTAGAAGCTCGTACAGATACCTTATTACACCGTTATTCTGAGTCTCGTCGTGCCCACCCCCTGACACTACGAATCAAGCAACTAACAGGTACTACTCCATCTCTGGAAGAATGTATTGATTACGAAAAAGAATTATTAGCCCCTTTGCGTCAAACAGAGCATGTTATTGATACTTCTGACCTCACACCCAGCCAATTAAGAGCCTGGGTAAGAGAGTTAAGTGAAGTAGAAATGGGAGAAATCTTACTAACGTTTGAATCTTTTGCATTCAAAAAGGGCGTTCCAAGTAGCGCAGATTTAGTTTTTGATGTAAGATGTCTACCTAACCCTCATTACGATCCTGAACTTAAGCCCCTCACTGGGCGTGATTTACCTGTAGCGGATTGGCTATCTAGCTTTGATAGCGTCAATGAGTTGATTAACGATATTACTGCATATATCCAAAAATGGCTTCCTTATTATATGCAGGACACGCGTAGCTACTTGACAGTAGCCATTGGTTGTACAGGCGGTAAGCACCGCTCTGTTTATGTGGCCGAAGAATTGGCCAAACGTTTCAGTTATCACCGACCTTTACGCGTGCGACATCGTGCACAAGCACAGTTTTATAGCGATAAAGTATGATGAGACATTTTTTACTTGCGCTTGTTGCCATGATTGAGGTGTTGTTTTCTCCATCAATCGCCGAGGCAGCGACTAGCGCACCTTCGATGACTTCAGAAGTGACTCCTTCTTCTGCTGGTTCTATGACTCAAGCAGCACAAGCGTCAGCTTCTAGCACAGCTAATTCAGAAACTTCCTCTGAGTCCACTGTGCCTAAACGCACTACAACAGCAGCATACCGTATTACAGTAAATGGTATTTTCCCTGAATCTCCTACCGAGAACTGGGGGAGCAAATCGTTGGACGAAAAGTTCAATGATGATGATACATACTTGTCTGAGCAGGCAGAGACGGATTTATCATCGGGCAGTACGACTAGCTCGACTGATAACTCTACCCTCAAAAAGGACAATGCCCCTAAACTACGTGTAGAATCCTCGCACACCCGACGAGGTAAAGCCTATACAGTCAACGGTAAACGTTATGTCCCTTTTGCTAGTATTAAGGAATTTTCACAAACGGGGGTCGCCTCTTGGTATGGCCCAGGATTTCATGGCAAAAAATCCTCTAATGGTGAGCGATTTAATCAGTATGCTCTTACAGCAGCACATAAAGAATTGCCGCTCAATAGTATGGTTAAAGTGACTCGTGTCTCAACAGGCAAAAGTATTGTTGTCAGAATCACTGATCGTGGACCGTTCCACAAAAACCGTGTTATTGACCTATCGTATGGTGCGGCTAAAAAACTAGGTATTGATAAAAAGGGTGCTGACAAGGTTACGATTGAATTGATTACAGATAACCGAGGTTAATTAGTTTTTAATAATCTTTACCGATAAATATCTTTAATTATTTATCACCCCTATCATACGGACTGTGTACACACAGTCCGTTTTGCTTTTGCCCCATATAGACTACCCCTCTTCTTTTAAAGCTAAGGCTCGACTATATACTCTATCCTTTGGTAACTGTGTAAGTTGTGTAGTGATTTTAACGGCATCCTTGAGCGAAATATGAGCCAACATAGTACTCAATAATTTATCCAGCTCTGCATTATCCTCATTCTGTATCTCTTGCATGGGGCTGAGAATTAACACAAACTCCCCTTTTTGACGGTGGTCATCCTCTTGAATCCATATTAATAACTCCCCAAGTGGCAAAGAAACCATCTGTTCAAATCGCTTGGTAAGCTCTCTAGCCAACACTACCACCCGCTCTGCTCCATAGGTAGACAGCATATCTTTGATACTATCAACGATGCGGTGTGGTGACTCAAACATAACCACGGATAAGGTGCTATTTTGCCATTGTTGCAACCACTGTTGACGAGCATGTGACTTGGGAGGAACAAATCCAGCAAAGATAAATCCAGGATTTTCATCGCTTGTCATACCACTACCCATCAATGCAGTAATCACAGCAGAAGCACCAGGAATTGGTCTTACCTCAAAACCTGCTTGGCGTACCAATGCCACTAATTTTCCCCCTGGATCACTTACTGCCGGAGCTCCTGCATCTGAAATAAGTGCAACACGTTGCCCAGACTGTAACCGTTGCACAATGTGTTGAGCGGCTTCCGCTTCGTTATGCTGATGTGCTGCCATCAATGGTGTAGTAATGCCATAGCTATTGAGTAGACTTTTAGAGGAGCGAGTATCTTCACAGGCAATCACATCGACCATTTGCAAGATATACCATGCCCGCCAAGTCATATCGCACAGATTACCAATAGGAGTTGCCACAATATACAGCACTCCTTCGGGCCAATATTGCCGCTGTAAATCTTCTGTCACTCTTTCCAATAGTGGATGAAATTGTCCAGCTCCTATCGACATAACTACCCTATTACGTAAAAATATAAGAAGCTCTTATTATCGCAAAAAACCTATGGATATTCGATTTAATTTGCTCAAACCTATAAAACGACGACATGCCTCTCAAAAAGCACCCCCCCACAAAATATCATCTATCCCTGCTGGGGACTGTCTATCACAAACCGTCAAGCACCACCATTCCGCACGTCAAGAAAAGGGGTTTTCTTACGAACAAATGGCACTGGACTTTCTTCTTGCACAAAATTTAGTACTACTAGCACAAAATCTCTCTTGTCGAATGGGAGAAATTGATTTAGTCATGCAAGATGGGCAAACTCTGGTATTTGTAGAGGTACGTTATCGACGTAGTCATCAATTTGGAGGAGCAATCGCTAGCATTACACCTACCAAATACCGTAAATTACAGCGAACTGCTTATTATTTTCTCCCCTTTTTAACTCAACGCTTCTTTTGCGGCATAACACCACCCTGCCGTTTTGATGCTGTATGCATTCATGGCGATAGCACTGAGAAATTATGGTTAAAAAATATCACATATTGAGGTAACTGTTAGGTATTGAAACAACATAATTTGCATAATAAGGCATTTTTCCCAAATAGGAAGGCTGTCAAGGTTATACTACTAGCTATTGCGTTTTATTACGACGGACAGGAATGGATTTAAAAGACAGAATTTCTCTTCATTTTGATGATGCAGCAACATCACTACAACATAGCACCCAACAATTGCAAGAGCCGTTAGCACAAGCAACTCATATACTTGTAGATACCATTAACCAAGGTAACAAGGTGCTGGCTTGTGGCAATGGTGGCTCTGCTGCTGATGCACAGCACTTTATTGCAGAATTAGTGGGCCGTTTTGAAAGAGATCGTATCCCTCTTGCTGGGGTAGCACTTAATACAGATACATCGATTCTCACTGCAGTGGGCAACGACTACAGTTTTGATGTGGTATTTGAGCGTCAGGTGCAAGCACTGGGTATGCCCGGTGATTTACTCGTAGCTATCACTACCAGTGGGAATTCTGCTAATGTGCTTAAGGCCATCCATGCTGCACACGACCGTGGTATGAGAGTGATTGCCCTAAGTGGCAAAAAAGGCGGAGCATTGAATGACATCCTACTTCCAGACGATGTTCATTTATGTGTTCCACATGACCGCACCATGCGTATTCAAGAAATTCATATTTTATTGTTGCATATTCTATGTGACGGGCTTGATGCTTTCTTATTGGGAGACTTTTAGTATGAAAACAGCTTTCCGCCCTGTGATTATTGCTGCACTTGTTGGTAGCACTCTATTATCTGGATGTATTACCTCTCTTGTTCTAGGTGGTGCCGCCGCTGCTGGACTCATTGTATCTGATCGCCGTACCGCAGGTATGCAACTCACCGATAAAACTATCGTGGTCTCTGTGGAAAGTAATATTAAATCTCAACTCAATGCCGATACACTCCGTGTCAATGCTACTTCTATGAACCAACGTGTATTACTCACTGGTGAGGTCGCAAACCAAGCGGACAAAGAGAAAGCAGGTCAAATTGCACGTGGAGTCAAAGATGTGAAAGAGGTTGTCAATGAATTAATGATTGGTCAACCAGCTCCTTTTAGCACTCGTTCACGCGACTCTTGGATTTCTTCTAAAGTGCGGAGTGAATTACTATTTACCAAGAATATCCCTTCACGCACAATTTCTATTACTACCTCCCAAGGAGTGGTCTACCTTATGGGTAATGTCACTCAACAAGAAGGGGATTTAGCAGCTCAAACAGCCGCCTCTGTAGCTGGTGTTGTACGTGTTGTTAAGGTATTCGATATTATTACATCAACCAATAGCACAAGTAGTTCGACTGGCTCGTCTGGTGCCTATAACTCTTCCACAAGTACTACCAGTTCTAGCACAGGCATGCAAACTGCACCACTTAAAGATTAATAAACCTTAAAAATTAATGGATATAGGTATTTCTCATGAATAAAATGATTGCTGCTATTACAGCATTAGTTGTAGTGATTGCTGCCGGATTTTTCATGTTTTTCCCTTCTCAAGGTGAGGCACAATCAGCAACCTATCACACACTAGAAGGTAAAACAATTACTTCAGCAGACCTCAAAGGTAAGGTTGTGCTTGTTAAATTCTGGGCAACCACTTGCACCACTTGCATTGCTCAAATGCCTGACACAATCAAACACTACAATGAATATAAAGATAAAGGCTTTGATACTGTTGCAGTGGCAATGAGCTATGACAATCCAGATGCCATCCAGAAATTCAGTGAGAAATACCAATTACCATTCACTATTGCTTATGACAAAACGGGTGAGCTTGCAAAACAATTTGGTGGTATTCGTTTCACGCCTGTCGCTTTTTTACTTGATCGTCAAGGCAATATTGTAAAACGTTATATTGCCAACTATGATGAACAAGAATTTATTCAGACTTTAGAAAAAACACTTGCACAGAACTAGGAGTTTTGCCATGAGTGATAAACCAGTTAGCCCTGCGATTAAGGCCAGCATTATTGCAGAGTCTTTACCCTATATCAAACGATTCCATGGCAAAACTGTGGTCGTCAAATATGGTGGAAATGCAATGATTGAGGAAAGTCTTCAAAAAAGTTTTGCCCACGATATTGTGTTGCTTAAACTTATTGGTCTTAATCCTATTGTTGTACACGGTGGTGGTCCACAAATTGACGCCGCATTGAAGCGACTTGGTAAAGAAGGTACTTTTATCCAAGGGATGCGTGTCACTGATGCCGATACTATGGAAGTGGTTGAATGGGTGCTAGGTGGTCAAGTACAACAAGACATTGTCATGATGATTAACCAAGCAGGTGGCAAGGCGATTGGTCTTACTGGTAAAGATGGCGGACTTATTCAAGCCAAGAAAAAGCTCATGCCTAACAAAGAGAATCCAGACCAACCTCTTGATATTGGCTTTGTTGGGGATATTACATCTGTAGACCCTGCTGTGTTAAAAGCAGTTATTGAGGATCAATTTATCCCTGTGATTTCACCAATTGGTTTTAACTACGAAGAAAATTCGGTATACAACATTAATGCTGACTTGGTAGCTGGTAAAGTTGCTGAAGTACTAATGGCTGAAAAGTTATTACTTATGACTAACATCCCTGGTGTACTTGATAAAAATGGCAATTTACTACGTCGTCTCTCAGCTGTCACTATTGACGAGTTATTTGCAGATGGTACCATTACAGGCGGTATGCTACCCAAGATTTCTTCGGCATTAGAGGCAGCACGTAGTGGTGTCAACTCTGTACATATCGTAGATGGTCGTGTACCTCATTGTCTATTGCTAGAGATTCTCACCGATGATGGTGTAGGTACAATGATTACGGCATCTTAACTAACCTACTCTCACCCAGCTTTCTCATCATAAAAGGCTGGGTGTTACTTTAAGCAACAGCCTCCTTAGCACAACTAATTTATATCTTTTAACATCATTGAGCTGTAATTACCCAAAATGCCTCGTCTTATTCAGCCACTTCCTTATAAAAACCCTCTACACAACACACAAAAAGTCTGGCTTTTTGATTTAGATAATACCTTGCATGATGCTTCTCATGCCGTTTTTTCTCAAATCGACAAAAGCATGACACGAGCAGTGATGCAATCTTTACACATTGACTATAACGAAGCCACTCAATTACGTCAACGCTATTGGGAACGCTACGGAGCCACAATGATTGGTATGCATAGGCATCATGGTGTAGACCCCCTGGAGTTTCTGCATCTCAGCCATGATTTTGATATTCCTAAGTATGTTAAGCATGAACCTCGTTTAGCATACCTCCTAACCCGTGTACCTGGCATTAAGTATGTCTTAACGAATGCCCCTTATGGCTACGCTCGCCAAGTCTTACAAACACTAGGGATTGAGCATTGTTTTGCTGGAATTTGTGCCATTGACCAGATGTACTTGCGTGGTGATTATCACCCTAAACCATCAACCCTTTTATTCAAAAGCCTGTTACATGAATTACAGACACCGGCCCGCCAAGTTGTGCTTGTTGAAGACACATTAAAAAATCTCAAAGCGGCCAAACGCCTAGGTATGCAATGTGCCCATATTTACCATCCGCACACCCCTTTTAGTGCCACCTATGATGGACGTCCTGGCTATGTGGATATCCGTGTACATTCTATTCAAGCATTGTTATTAAGTGATTTTGCATTATCACGTTAATAGCACCATTTTAGTGCAATTCGTATAAAATTTTTATCTCGTTTTAGGCATTTATCCCCGTTTCTTGTTGTTTTTATATCGCCTGTAGGGTGTCACTATATTTCTCGTGTATGATTGATTAAACACAATCGCACATACCTTATTCTATAAGGAGGGATTTCATAGTGAGTACGACCACTTTCTATAATGAAATGTATACTAGCGATGGTAGCGTACGTCCTGCTTATCAAGAAGTGGCGGCATGGTTACAACAAAATGGGGTAGATAAGCTTGAGACGCTTAATCAACAAGCCCTCACCATGTTCTACCGCAAGGGCGTGACATTTACTGTCTATAGCGATGCCAACAATACCGAACGTGTCATCCCTGTTGACATCATTCCCCGCATCATCACCCAAACAGAGTGGCAAAAACTCGAAGAAGGCTGTTCACAGCGTATCCGTGCCCTTAATGCCTTTATCCACGACATCTACCATAACCGCGATATTATTCGTGCCGGACTAATTCCTCTTGAACAGGTTCTAGTCAATGATGGATATGAGCCTTGGATGATGAATATTCAACTACCAAATCCCATTTATGCCCATATCAGTGGGATTGATTTAATTCGCCACAGCGACGGTGAGTATTATGTACTAGAAGATAATTTGCGTACTCCGTCTGGGGTTTCTTATATGATTGAAAGTCGCTATGTAAGTGAGCGACTGCTGGAAGGAGTGCTAGACACCAACAACGTACTCCCCGTCAATGGTTACCCCAAAATGCTGCGTGAAAGTCTTATTGAATGCTGCGGCATTGAAAACCCTTATATTGTCGTACTAACCCCAGGACGTTACAACAGTGCTTACTATGAGCATGCTTTTCTTGCCCGTGAAATGGGAGCTGCTCTCGTGCATGGGTATGACCTTTATGTCGAAAATAGTCAGGTCTATGTCCGCACTGTCCAAGGACGTCAAAAAGTCGATATTATTTACCGCCGGCTTGATGACGCCTTTCTTGATCCTCTTGCTTTCCGTGCAGACTCTATCCTAGGGGTACCAGGTTTGATGGCAGCTTATCGTGCAGGCAATGTGATGATTGCCAATGCACCAGGCACAGGGGTGGCAGATGATAAATCCATCTATCCTTATGTTGGAGAAATGATTCGCTTCTACCTTGGTGAGGAACCCATTTTACATAACGTCCCAACATGGATTTGCCGTAAACCTGATGACTTAGCCTATGTATTGGCACACCTAGAGGATTTGGTTGTCAAAGAGGCTCAAGGATCGGGGGGATATGGGATGCTAATTGGCCCCAAAGCAACTAAAGAAGAAATTGAAAACTATCGTCAACGCATCATTGCAGCACCGGAAGACTTTATTGCCCAACCAACCCTAGCCCTTTCTACATGCCCTACTTGTGTGGAAGAAGGTATTGCTCCTCGTCACATTGACTTGCGTCCTTTTGTACTGTCTTCTCCAAACAAGGTACGCTTATCGGCAGGAGGTTTAACCCGTGTGGCCATGCGGGAGGGTTCTCTTGTAGTGAACTCCTCTCAAGGAGGTGGTGTTAAGGATACTTGGATTTTACGTAATGATACGATGACTACTGATCAACGAGGTGCTGTATGACATTACTCTTATCCACAGCAGGCGACTTATTCTGGTTAGGTCGTTATATGCAACGCACAGTTCGTTTATATCAACGTTTTTTTGGGCGTGAGGGAGTCACCGCACAGACCTATGTCAACGCGATGGGACTGGATATTCAAGATAATAAGCTAGATGATTTAGCCACACATATGCGTACACATGAATTACCGCAATACTTTGAGCGAGTAAACGATAATGTGCAAACAGTGCGTGGAGTAATTGATCAGGATGCTTATGATTTATTCAATACAGTTAATCGATTACGTCAAGCAGGCAGTCAACGAGCAGCATGCTTTCAGCTACAAGCATGCCATATGGCCATGCAAGCTCAGGAGCCGATGGTAAGTCTTTTTTGGCAACTTGGAGATGCGGTTGAGACCTTGGATGAGCATATTCGTTTTGGTGATAGCAATCCAGGACATTTCCGGCAACTTGCACTCGTCGCCACAGGACTACCCAACAACACAGCATGGGACGAACTCAAACAACCAGCACAAGCCATGGTATTTAACATGGACGTACAAGAATTTCGTCGCTGGTTAGACCGTGTCAACGAACTCTTTGAGGATGGCGTATGAAGATAACGATTCACCACGAAACACGTTATAGTTATGACACCCCAGCCAAACGTAGCATTCAACTACTACGAGTTACTCCACAAACGTTTGCTGGGCAAAAAGTCTTATCTTGGTGCCTGACTGTTCCTCACCTTGGTAGTGAATTTTTTGACGGTTATGGTAATTTTTGCACGCTTATGAGTATTCACGAACCGCATGATAGCTTGATTATTCAAGCTGATGGAGAGGTTGAAATTGATGAAAGCCGTGAATATATTGAAGACAATCGCACCCCCGCTGCTTTGTTTTTACGTGATACTCCATTAACTCGTTGCACTGGACAGATTCGTGCTTTAGCAGAAACTCATTTGGCACAAGGTATTACACGCGAAGCATTAGAAAATTACAGTGCGGATATTCTTGCCCGCATGCCTTATACCCCTGGCAGTACCACTGTCAGCACATCGGCTGCTGATGCTTTTATCCTAGGCAAAGGAGTTTGCCAAGACCATACTCATGTTTTTCTAGCAGGGGCTAGAGCATTTGGAGTACCCACCCGTTATGTGTCAGGTTATCTGTACACCGATTCAACTCATCACCTTGCTAGTCATGCCTGGGCCGAAGCCTATTTGGATGGTAAATGGTATGTTTTTGATGTGAGCAATCAAATATTTACTCCCTCTCTTCATGTACAAATTGCAGTAGGATTAGATTATAATGATGCTGCTCCTGTACGTGGGGTTCGTGTTGGCGGGGGACCCGAACGAATGGATTATCATGTGCAGGTACAGTCGGATCAATAACTACCTCAAAGGATAATCCATGACGTACTGCGTCGGTGTACTTCTTAAAGACGGTATGGTACTTGCAAGTGATACACGTACCAATGCTGGGCTTGACCATATTTCTGTATTCAAAAAAATGTATACTTTTGGCGTTGAAGGTGAGCGTGTCATTATTCTGATGACAGCAGGTAATCTCGCCACCTCACAAGCCGTTGTAAACCGACTAAGACGCGATATTCGACACGATGAGGGCATGCACCTTCTTAACATCCCTTCACTGTCTGAAGCAGCAGACATGATAGGTAACTATGCTACCGAAATTGCTAAACAGACTCGTCACAAATCGGGTATGTCACAAGATAGCAATGGCTTTGGCAGTACATTCTTACTCGCAGGTCAAATCAAAGGGCATGGTCCTCGCCTTTACATGATTTATAACGAAGGCAACAGCATCTATGCTACTCGTGATACCCCTTTTTTCCAGATTGGTGAAAGCAAATACGGTAAACCTATTCTAGACCGTGCTATTCATTATGAAAGTGATATTAATGATGCTGTACGTGCAGTGTTGGTGTCTTTTGACTCAACAGTACGCTCTAACTTATCTGTAGGTTTTCCTATGGACTTGATGGTTTATCACAATGACAGTTTAAAAATACCCAAGGGCAAACGCCTCACAGAAAACGATCCCTATTTTCATAATATTCGCTCCCAATGGTCACAAGGTTTGTTGGATATTTTGCGTCGTTTTGATACACCACCAGCGGATTATTTGGAGTAGCACTGCTCCATCTTCATTAAAAAACCTCTATAACAAAGGCTATGTACACAACATAGCCTTTTGCTTATTTTGGCGCTGGCAAATCTAACCGTGCCACCCATTTAATGGACTCAGCCGCAGTACTTGCTAAATACATATTAATCTGATTCAGTTACAGTGCTTGCCAAATAGGTATTAATCTGACTCAGCTACAGTGCCAATCAAACAGTCTACAGAACAAAGGAGTTCTTTAACAACTCTGCTAATTGGTCACGTGCCACAATAAATCCATCAATACCGACTTGGAGCAGTTGTGAAGCCATTAAGTCAGCATCTAATGCTTGATAAAAAGCTGCCTCGTTCAACACAGGCAAATCCACTGATGGAGCAGACTGTGCCAACGCTTCCGATAAGCAAGGAGTGACCTCAAGATTGAGTTGCTGCAGTTGTTGTAAAAGTTGCGGAGATATGGTTAATAAATCACATCCTGCTAATGCTAGTACTTGGTCTGTAGAACGAAAGCTAGCCCCCATTACCTGCGTACGAATACCTTGTTGTTTGTAGTAAGTGTAAATCTTGCGCACAGATAATACCCCAGGGTCTTGCTCTATCGGATAGCTATCCTTATTCTCAGCTTTCTTATACCAATCTAGGATACGACCTACAAAAGGAGAAATAAGTGTCACACCTGCTTGAGCGCAAGCCTGTGCCTGATGCATACCAAATAATAAAGTTAAATTGCAGTGGATACCCTCTTTTTCCAACATTCTTGCAGCTTCAATTCCTTGCCAGGTAGAAGCAATCTTAATCAGTATGCGTTCCCGTGAAATACCAAATTGCTGATACAACGCCATTAATTCATGGGCCTTTTGTACCGTTGCTGCGGTATTAAAGGATAAACGAGCATCAACTTCTGTAGAAACACGACCTTCAATGTACTTAAGAATTTCAACTCCCAACTTCACTGTTAAAATATCTATCGTACGCTCAATAAGTGCTTCTGCCGGTGTTAAATCAGCTAATGATGCAGGACACAGTCCCTCGCTAAACTCTTGCTGTGCCTGTTGATATGCTTGATTAATCAAAGCCTTATTGCTTTCTTGTTTTGCTGCGGCGGTAATAAGAGATGGGTTTGTGGTTGCATCCAATGGTCGAAAACGCTCTACAGCATCTAAATCGCTACTGTCAACCACAATGGTAGTGTACTTTTTTAATTGTGTTAATGTATTCATAGTCTTTTATTTTCAAAATCAATCGTTACTCTTTAACAACTAATATCTGTCTGCTTCCTGTCATTTGACGAGGTAGCATTGCTTATTATTTGATTAAGTAGTGCTGCCTTCATGCCCTACAGCAATTATAATATCATTACCCTGTAGCAATAAATGAGTACTCGGCACACATAGCAACTGATAAATGCCAGACACATGTAGCAACAGGTGAATGCAGCATATCTAGTAATGAGTGAGTGCTCAATATATTAAGCTCCACTATATCATCTCAAAATCCAATGACACTCCTACATCCACCACGCCTCTATAATAGCCTAACTCAATGACAAACTCATTTAAATGACATCCAAACGCGACGCATCATTGGGTCTTCTGGATCCATGTCATTAATTAATCCCAGTCCTGTCATTAAACCTAGCATCGGCTTATTATTTGCCAACACTACACCCTCAATATACTCTAACCCTTGGTCTTTAGCCTCTTCTAAGAGTTTTGACATCAGTTTGCGTCCTAAACCATGCCCTTGCCAATTATCGGCAATCACTAAAGCATACTCAGCACCTACTCCATCAGCATTACGTAGATAATGGGCTAAACCAATAATAATTTCTTTGGGAAGACCCCGATTTTCTGGGTTTGGAATGGTCGTGGTTGCCACAAGCGCCAACTCTTTATGGTAATCCACATAAGTATAACGAGTCAGCATCTTGGGGCTAAGTTCTTTCATCATAGAAACAAAGCGCATGTAACGTGACTCATCAGACAACTCACGAATAAAGTCTTGCATCTGATCTGCATCTTCTGGACGGATGGGTCGCAATGTCCACTCACGACCATCTTTAAAGGTATGATGCTCAATAAGATGGTCTGGATAGGGATAAATCGCCATATGTGTATACCCAGTCTCCTCTGGCATATCAGGCATAAATTGCTCAGTCAATTTAATACGAATATCATGTACATTTAAGTCACGATAGCCAATAATAATTGGGTTAATCTCCAGCTCCTCAATACCAGGAAAATCAGTGACTAACTCTGACACCACCTCAAGTAATTTTTGCAACTTCTTGAAAATCGGAGGCTCTACATAAACTTGTAATTCTTGTTGATAAAGACGACTACGTTCTATAAGCTGTGCAGCAAGGTAAGCATTCAGCGGTGGCAAATCTAACCCTCTGTCATTTTCAGGGATTTTAACCTCATGCCCACCTTCGCCAAAATAAATCCATGGACCAAATACTGGATCACGTTTTACCAAGATTTTCAATGCTGGAATATCATCTTCCACTGAATATTGTTCATCTTCTTGATGTTCTCCCCACTGAATGTCAGCATGATAAAACTTCAATAATTGATGTCCCTCTTCTGATGTGAGCTGACGACGTTGCTGAGTACGTACCCCATTAATTAAATCAATACCAGCCTGTCTATCTGGTGTTGCCATATCCAATAATGGAATGCGAATTTGTTGTAAAAGCTGTTGGTTATAGTGGTATGAAATAAGGGCATGCATACCGGACAAAGCAGTCTCTGGCGTACGAAAAGCAGGAGAGCCAGATTGGTCTATCACTTTACGCAGGGGTTTCATCGAATACTCACCCAACAAGGTGTTTAATACAGGCTTAGTCATCTTAGGGGTAAAAGCCGCTAACTGCTCCACTACATCACTCATATCTGTTGCATCATCTGGGGCAAGAATAGGCATAATAGCGTCTACATTTGCATCCTCTTGAAGAGCCTTGATGCAGTCAATCAATTTATTTCCTGTCACGGACTCATAAGTGATAATGGGGTTCTCCACTAGACTAGAAGTTCCAAGAATCTCTGTCAATTTTGTCATTGTTGATGGCGAGAAATCTGCCTTTTTCATAATCTGGCTACTAGATAACATCTCATCCATCATTAATTGTGCTTGGGCACGACCATTGGCAATTACCGCCACACGCCCCCCTTTGGGACGGCGCTTATGCGACAATGCTTTTAGTGTAGAGAATAAATCTACAAAATAAGAGACTCGCACAGCTCCAGAACGACGTAATGCCGCATCAAATACCTGATCACTTCCCATGAGTTTGTCATCCGTACGCCCAGCACGTAATACCACCACAGGTTTTACACTAGCCGCCATACGAATGGCACTGATCAACTCTCGACCACTACTAAATTTATCTAAATACAAGGCAATACTATCGGTACGAGGGTCGCCGGCAAGATACTCAATAATTTCAGGCATATCGACGTCTTGTGTTTCCCCCAACGACACCACTGTAGACAGCCCCACATTGGTGTCTAATGCCCAATCCAGCACCGACATGACCAGCATGCGTGATTGAGATACAACGGCAACCTTACCTGCTTTAGCCAATGGTGATCGGCTCAAGTTTAGATTGAGATGAGGTCGCTGAACACCAAAACTGCGCGACCCCAACATCATGACTTTATGGTCAGATGTCCATTGTTGAAGTAATGCTTTAGTCTCTTTAGGAGCCACATCTACTGTATTGGGTGCTAGCATCAACAAAGCCTTGGGAGGAGAGAATTCCAAATAGTTCAATACCTGAGGCAATAGCGACGGAGTGACACAAATGAGAGCGAGTTCCTTTGCTTCTGAAAGAGGCATCTCATCAGCCACTTGTTCAAACGTCTGCCCCGCCTGAATGTGCAATATCGTTGTTCGCTTACCTAATGCAGGAGGAACTTCTTGTAAGATAGGCAAATCCTTGTCAGTAATGACAATCAAAGACTTAGGGTCAAAAAAGGAAGCTAAACGATGTCTTAACATTAGCGCACTCTCTGTCAAGTTGAGTTAAAATATACTGGTTTAGGCTATATTGTAAACGAGCTATAGCCGATTATCTTTTTGATTTATTTATTCTTTTTAAATTTATGTCTACCATTCGCACTCGATTTGCACCATCTCCTACTGGTTATCTACACCTAGGTGGTGCACGTACCGCATTATTTTCTTGGGCTTTTGCCCGTCACAACAACGGTGTTTTTGTTTTACGTATTGAGGACACTGATTTAGAACGCTCTACTCCACAAGCTGTACAAGCGATTTTAGACGGCATGAAGTGGCTAGGCTTAGACCATGACGAAGGTCCTTTTTATCAAACCAAACGCTTTGACCGCTATAAAGAAGTCATCGCTCAAATGCTTAAAGATGGTACCGCTTACTATTGTTATAGCACACCAGAAGAAGTAGAGAAAATGAGGGAAGACGCTAAGGCTAAAGGTCTCAAACCCAAATATGATGGTACTTGGCGTCCTGAGCCAGGTAAAGTACTGCCCCCCATTCCCGAAGGACGCAAACCTGTAGTACGTTTTAAAAACCCTACAGAGGGTTCTGTATCTTGGAATGATATGCTCAAAGGTCCAATCAGCATTGACAACAAGGAATTAGATGACCTCATTATTGCACGTCAAGATGGTTCTCCCACTTACAATTTCTGCGTGGTTATTGACGATTGGGATATGCAAATTACACATGTCATTCGTGGTGATGACCATGTGAATAATACCCCTCGCCAAATTAATATTCTTAAAGCACTTAATGCTCCCATTCCTGTATATGGACATTTGCCAATGATTCTTGGTCCTGATGGACAAAAGCTCTCTAAACGTCACGGTGCTGTGAGTGTAATGCAATATGATACTGATGGTTATCTTTCCGATGCCATGATTAACTATCTTGCTCGTCTAGGTTGGAGTCATGGAGATGATGAGATTTTCTCTCGTGAACAAATCATCGAATGGTTTGATGGCAACCATCTTTCGCGTTCTGCTGCACAGTGGGATCCCAAAAAACTTAATTGGGTGAATGCACACTATATCAAACAACTTAGTGATGAGGCCTTGGTTGCACATGTTGCCCCTCGTATCCAAGCATTAGGGGGAACTACCGAAAATGTTGATTTAGTGGCAGTGCTATCTCTCTTTAAAGAGAGAGCAGAAACATTGGAACAACTTGCTCAAGAAGCTATGTTATTCTGCGCACCGTTCAAGGCAGCGGATGAAGCGTTACTTCAACAGTTTATTACTGATGATGCCAAAACTATTGTTGCTGACTTTATGCAAGCAGCAGAACAACTTCCAGAATGGTCTAGTGAAGCATTGTCTGTTGTTATTAAAGAGACCTTGTCTAAGCATGGTGTTAAGATGCCAGCATTAGGCATCCCTCTGCGCTTACTCGCCACTGGTCATAAGCAAACACCTGCTATTGATCATGTGCTTGCGATTTTGGGTAAAGACACTGTGCTTAACCGCTTAAAGGCTGCATTGTAATCAACCAAGTCATCAAAAGGAAAGTTCATCCATACTGTTCATAGCAGGCGTTCTTTCCTCACTATTATTTTCTGCGAGTTGATTTTGCAATAATACAATAAGCTAACGTTTTCTTTTAAACGTTAGCTTTTTTTTCGATACAAAAAAGCAACTTGAATGAATTTTTCCATTCAATCTTAATGAGATATTTTTTCAAAAGAATTAAACTTTTTTGCTATAAGAATCATGTTTTGTTGGTTTTATGCTTATTTTTGCAAGTAAGTGATTGAACAACAAAGAAAATTAGTGATTTTCATGTGAGTTTGTTGTAATCTTCTACTTAAGCGTAAGTGTATAGATTTATCACTTACCGGCAGTTTGATTTGAAGTATTTCTCACGCTCACCTTGTGGGGAATAAATCAAATACAGAAATTGAAAATTGGGACCCTATCTCAGGAGATTGATTATGGCGACAGCCTCTAAAAAAAATTCTTCTAAAAAAACAGAAGAAGTAAAAGCTGAAACTACGACAAAGAAAACTACTGCTAAGAAAGCAGCTGCTAAGGCTACTTCAACCAAAGCCTCTACTAAAACGGCAGCAAAAAAAGCGACTGCTGCTAAAACAACAGCTACGGCTAAAAAAGCAACAACAGCTAAAACAACTGCTACAGCTAAAAAGGCAACTGCTGCTAAAACAACTACAGCTAAAAAAGCAACTGCTGCTAAAACAACTACAGCTAAAAAAGCAACTGCTGCTAAAACAACTGCTACTGCTAAAAAAGCAACCGCTGCTAAAACAACTGCTACTGCTAAAAAAGCAACTGCTGCCAAAACAACTGCTACTGCTAAAAAAGCAACTGCTGCTAAAACAACTGCCACTAAAAAAGCAACTGCTGCTAAAACAACTGCCACTAAAAAAGCAACTGCTGCTAAAACAACTGCCACTAAAAAAACAACTGCAGCTAAAACAACTGCTGCTAAAAAGACAACCGCTGCTAAAACAACAGCTGCTGCTAAAAAAACAACTGCTACTAAAAAAACAACTGCAGCTAAAACAACTGCAGCTGCTAAAAAGACAACCGCTGCTAAAACAACAGCTGCTGCTAAAAAGACAACTGCTGCTAAAACAACAGCTGCTGCTAAAAAGACAACCGCTGCTAAAACAACTGCTGCTAAAACAACTGCTGCTAAAAAGACAACCGCTGCTAAAACAACTGCTGCTAAGGCCAAAACAGCCCCTGCAGCTAAAGCAGCAGAAACCCCTGTTCAAGAGTCTGCTACTCCAGCAACTACCCCAGCTGTAGAGGAGGTAAAGCCAGCAAAAAAGTCAGCAAAAAAGTCGAAGTCAGCCAAGAAGAAGTAAGTACTACTCCAGCTAAGGCTGTACCGACTGTTACCAAGGCAAGTGCTCGCAAGAAAGTGGACACACCAAATCCTTGGCCATTCCCAACTGGCTCACACCGACCTTAATTGGTAGCATCTGTATGAAACCACCTTAACCTGCTTAAGGTGGTTTTTTATTGAAAGAAAATCACGTACAATGAGAGACTTATTCATCATTGATTTGTTGACTTAACACAGATATGTCGAATATTCTTAATTTTCTTATCACCACATTTGTCTCTTTATTTTGTGCAACTCTATTTATCCGAGCATGGATTTTTTGGCGACGTATTCCAGCTTTTAATCCCTACTGTACCTTTATTTACCAACTCACTGATTTTGTTATTGTACCTGTACGCAAAATCATCTCCTCAAGCAATCACATTGATTTCCCTAGTCTTGTTGTTGCCTATATTACTTGCACGCTACAAGCATTGATTAGTAGGCTACTCCTCTCTTCTGATACGGTTGACAATACAGATACCAACCTACTATGGTTACCCTTTGAGGGTTTATACCTCTTTCTACATAACTTTTTTTCATGTGTTTTTTGGTTAGGTTTGATGTATGCCATACTGAGTTGGGTTGCCCCTTTATCCCCTTTCCAATCATTTCTACGTGCCCTTATAGAGCCTGTACTTGAGGTTATTCGCCACTATATGCCCAAGGTACTAAGAAATGCTCCTATTGATTTCTCCTTAATGGCCCTAATGCTGTTAATTATCATCGCTCAGATGCTAGTGGATTATCTACTGATGACTTTTGGAAGCTTATACCTATCCTAGCACCTATTTTTCTAGGCATTATTTAACTTACTCAAAAGGTTAAAAAGACCCTCATGCAAGCCACTCAAATAGCAATTTTTCATTACCTTGCTATCAAGTAGCTAAAGCCTTGAAAATGGCTTGCATGACATACTGCTCTTACATTTCTACGCCATAGGCTGCTTTGAGTTTTTGAGCAATTTCTTCTCGGCTATAGTGATAATTCTGAGGCCCCTGCACGGCTATTTTAAGCGTCCCCATCAAGCTCGCTAGGCAAGCACTTTCATACCAAGGCCAACCTTGTGACAACCCATATAATAATCCCCCACGGTGTGCATCACCACAACCAGTAGGATCACAAACCTTTTCTGCTTTTAGCGGCGGAATTTGTGTCTCTTCTCCTTTAATATAAAGACTAGCACCCTCAGCCCCTTTAGTCACAATAATAGCCTCAAGATAATGAGATAATTCAGCTACACTGCGACCAAGACGTTGTTCTACTACTGTAGCCTCATAATCATTAACAGTCATTGCTTGTGCAAGCCCTAGCATTGTTTCTAAATCATTTTTATCAAACAGGGGCATTGCTTGACCTAAATCAAAAATAAAAGGAATCCCTTTTGCGTGTAATGAATGTGCATGAGTGAACATCCCCTCTTTAGAGTCTGGTGCCACAATCGCCCATCCCACATTATCTGCTTGAATGGTGTTTGTATGTGCACTTGACATAGCCCCTGGATGAAAAGCTGTAAACTGGTTACCATCTAAATCCGTAGTGATATGACATTGTGCGGTGAAAGCATCTGGGATAATTTTAAGACCCTCGGTATTAATCCCTAATTGCTCAAATCGTTGGAGATACTCGCCTCCATCCTTACCTATAGTAGCAACAGGGATAGGATTACCTCCTAACATTTTAAGGCTATAAGCAATGTTACCCGCACATCCTCCAAACTCCTTACGCATAGTGGGCACAAAGAAAGAAACACTTAATGATTTAATATGCTCTGGAAGAATATGATCTTTAAAATGTCCCTCAAACAAAGTAATTGTGTCAAATGCTACTGAACCACATACTAATACATTCATATTCTCTCTTCCTTAGGGATAAAAAATGCTCAACTCATAGCCACTAATAGGAGCCCCATCAAGCGTAAAAGGTAAGTTAATCAGTTGTTTACCATTGCCAGCAAAAGGTTGCATCAACAACTCTGGAACAAGGTACTCTTTAGGTTGAATATTTCTGCTATTAACCACTACGCCCTGAGAGTTCTTTAGCCTTAATACTAAAATAGGCCAATCTTGTGGTTTGTCTGTCTTATTGACTAGCAATGCCTGCAATCGCAGTGCCTGCTCCCCTGGTTTAGGAGTCACTTTATCGTTGAGGGACAGCACAACGTTTTCTAAAGCAAGATTATTCACCGATTTCTGAATATCTACTTCACATTTAAAGAGACTACACATTTGGACTAGCACAGGACGCATACTAGGGTAAGCTGTACTGATTTGGTTACGAAAAACATAAAGTATCTGCCCTGCAATAAGTACTAGTGCCAAAAGAATGATAAATAACCAGAACCAGCCAAAGGAAGAAGTACGCTCTTCATAATAATCTTCTCCCTCTACTTCGTAGGTATCCCCCCGTACGGTAAACTCATCATCTTCAGAATCCTCCTCACGGAGACGCCCCCCAATATAGTGTTCATCATCACGCTCACCCTTTACACTCGATTGAGAGCCATTGTTAAGGTGAATATGCACAGCAGGAACTACCGATTCTCGGCGTGACTCACGCTCCACAGTAGGATTAACTACAAAATCGTCTTCCACTGCCGTCATAGCAGGGCGTGGTCTTGTTATAGAAGCCGTTTCACTATGAGGAGTCTCTGTATGGATAGAGGGGACCGCTCTTCGAGGAAGCTCATATCGCGGTGAGGCAGGTGCATTGTAGGAAGCCGATGTCGCTTTAGAAGAGAAATAATCTCCAGATTCTTCTCCCTCTTTGGATAAGACAGGATAGTCTTCATCATATAAATTCTCTATAGCATTAAAAACATGGCGACACACCCCACAACGGACCATCCCTTTACGTTGGGCAACTTGTTGTTGTGTTAAGGTAAGAATCGTATGACACTGAGGACAACATGTTTTCATCATGAACTCTCTCGTTGTTAATCGTCTATTCGTAGTGCAGATTGTCTACTTGTGACCATGTAAACACACCCAACCCTCTTGTGTTTTCCAGACAGACATGGCGATATAAGGGGCATAAGCAGCAATAACCTCTTCCGCCTGACGTTCTAGCACACCAGACAGCACCAAATGCCCTCCTGTGGCAACACGACCAGCTAGCATGGGAGCAAGTACTTTAAGAGGATTAGACAGAATATTAGCAACAACAATATCAAACTGTCCATGAGGTAAAGCATCTGGCAACATGAAATCAATATCAACATGATTCACTTCAGCATTATATGCCCCTGTGCTTACCGCTTGCTCATCGATATCCACCCCCAACACACGTTTAGCCCCTAGTTTCTTGGCAATAATAGCCAAAATACCCGAACCATGTCCGTAATCTAACACTTCTAGCTGGTCTTTGGTGCGAGAATCAAGAGAGGCAAAATAATGAGCCAACCACTCTGCACAAAGATGAGTAGTCGGATGACTACCTGTACCAAAAGCAAGACCTGGGTCAAGCTCAATTAAGATATTGTCACTATTTTGATTAGCTGCAACCACATCTGGATTATCTTTGTGCCAACTAGGAACCACCCAAATATGCTCTGCGATATGTATCGGATCAAACTGTGATTGTGTTAATCTTACCCAGTCTTCGTTGGCTACCTCTCGTACTGTAGCAACACTGGTAAAATCCTGACCACTTAAGCTAAGCAAGGCTTGTAACACCTCTTCGACTGACATGTCATCTGGAAGCAAGGCAATAACATAGTTACGTGCCCACGCCTGAACCTCTGGCTCTGTACCAGGTTCGCCAAAAAGAGGTTTCTCACTTGCTGTATTAAAATCTGCATCCTCAACAGAAACCGATAGAGCGCCACATTCTAACAACCAATCAGATAAGGCCTCTGCCTCACTCTCTACACTTAACAACACCAATTCACGCATAATCATTCCATGTTTGAATAAGCAACACAACCCCGACCAATCGGACGGGGTTGCATGACACGAACATCTCGCTTACTACTTGCGTTCGCTTAATTTGTGCTCTAGATAGTGAATGGTCGTACCTCCCTCAATGAAGTTGGCATCATTCACTAAATCACGATGCAGAGCAATATTGGTCTTAATACCCTCGACCACCATCTCTGACAACGCCACATTCATGCGTGCTAACGCTTGCCGACGTGTACTACCAAAAGTCACCAATTTGGCAATCATAGAGTCATAGTTAGGAGGTACACGATAACCAGAAAATACATGCGAATCTAAACGCACACCTGGACCTCCCGGTGTATGCCACGCACTAATTAATCCTGGAGAAGGAATAAAGGTATATGGGTCCTCTGCATTAATACGACACTCAATCGCATGTCCAGTTAACTTAATATCCTCTTGACGAAGAGTAAAAGGCTCACGAGCAGCAACTTTAATCTGTTCTTGAACTAAGTCAATACCAGTGATGCATTCAGTCACTGTATGCTCTACTTGAATACGGGTATTCATCTCAATGAAGTAGAACTCACCATTTTCATAGAGGAACTCAAAAGTACCTGCACCACGGTATTTCATCATACGGCATGCTTCTGCACAACGCTCACCGATGAATGCAATCAACTTACGGTCAATACCTGGTGCTGGTGCCTCTTCAATGACTTTTTGATGACGACGTTGCATAGAGCAATCACGCTCACCTAGCCATACAGCTTGCCCTTCTCCATCTCCCATCACTTGAATTTCAATATGACGAGGATTTTCGAGAAATTTCTCCATATAAACTTCTGGATTATTAAAAGCAACACCCGCTTCGGCTTTGGTCATCTGTACAGCACTTAATAAGGCTGCCTCAGTATGTACCACACGCATACCACGACCTCCACCACCACCAGCTGCTTTAATAATAACAGGGTAACCAATGCGTTCTGCAGTAGCAAGAATATAGGCTGGATCGTCAGGTAAAGCCCCTTCAGAGCCAGGAACAACGGGAACACCAGCCGCAATCATAGCTTGCTTAGCACTCACCTTGTCCCCCATCACACGGATAGACTCTGGACGAGGGCCAATAAATACAAAACCACTGCGTTCTACACGCTCAGCAAAATCTGCATTTTCAGAGAGAAACCCATAACCTGGGTGAATAGCTTCTGCGTCTGTCACCTCTGCCGCCGCAATAATCGCTGGCATATAGAGGTAACTTTGTTGCGGTGCGGCTGGACCGATACACACAGACTCATCGGCCAAACGCACATACTTAGCATCGCGGTCAGCCTCAGAGTGAACGACCACTGTTTTAATACCCATCTCGCGGCAAGCTCGCTGTACACGTAAAGCTATTTCACCACGGTTGGCAATAAGAATTTTTTGGAACATAACGTTGTCTCAGTTAGGCAATCACGAATAAAGGTTGACCAAATTCCACAGGCTCACCATTTTCAACAAGGATTTCCTTGATTACACCTGTCTTATCAGCTTCAATCTCATTAAGCAATTTCATCGCTTCGATAATGCATAATGAATCACCCTCTTTCACTGATGCACCCACCTCTACAAATGGAGGAGCACTAGGATTAGGTGCACGATAGAACGTACCCACCATAGGTGCCTTGACGATATGTCCACTTACTACAGGCTCTGTTGCTGCAGGAGCAGCTGGAGCTGCTGCTGGAGTAGCTGCAGGTGCCGCCACCACTGGAGCTGGAGCCGGAGCATAACTCACTGGTGCAGCAACTTGTTGGTTCTTAACGATACGAACCTTGCCCTCACCTTCTGTTACCTCAAGTTCGGCAATACCTGATTCAGCCACTAAATCAATCAATGTTTTTAATTTTCTAAGATCCATAATTTTTCCAGATAGTGTTTTAAACGAGGTCTTATTCAAAAAATAAAACCAACTGAAATACTACTTTTTCGTTGCTATGAATGACAGGGCTGCCTCATATCCAAAAGCTCCCAGGCCACAAATCACAGCAACTGCTTTGTCTGACAAATAAGAATGATGTCTGAAACCCTCTCGTTGGTACACATTAGACAGATGCACTTCAATAAAAGGAATAGCAACGCCTAACAATGCATCACGAATGGCTACGCTCGTATGTGTGTAGGCACCAGCATTAATAATGATGTAATCCACAGACCCCATCGCCGCATGGATACATGCCACAATATCTCCTTCATGATTGCTCTGAAAACACTCACAAGTCATTCCTAATGATGATGCCTTCTGAATGAGCTGCTGCTCAATCTGTGAGAGTGTTGTAGAGCCATAAATATGCGGCTCTCTTTTTCCCAAAAGATTGAGATTTGGACCATTAATCACGAGTACTTTCAATGACATTTTTATTTCTATTTACCAAATAACGTCTATTTAACGACAAAAAGACGCTTTTGTCTACTAATTTATCAATTTTTACTTAGTCGTTAGTATAGCATAGAGCTTACAAACGATTAAAAAACGCTTAAAATACGGCTATTCAAAAATGAAGAGAAGATTATGCATATTCATATTTTAGGTATCTGCGGTACATTTATGGGGGGCTTGGCACTCATTGCTAGGGCTGCTGGTCACAAAGTTACAGGGTGTGATGCGGGTGTTTACCCTCCAATGAGCACTCAACTCGAAGAGCAAGGCATCGAGTTAGTACAAGGATTTGGCACAGAGCAACTGCAGCTTAACCCTGACTTATATATTATTGGTAATGTAATTACCCGTGGCAATCCGCTAATGGAAGCCATTCTCGAACAAAATTTACCCTATACCTCTGGTCCACAATGGCTTGGTGACCATATACTACGTCAACAACATGTGTTGGCAGTTGCAGGTACACATGGCAAAACAACCACTTCGTCTATGCTGGCATGGATTTTAGAGTTTGCTGGTTATAAGCCTAATTTTTTAATTGGCGGTATTGCCAGTGACTTTGGAATCTCTGCTCGTTTTGCACCAGAAAACAAATATTTTGTTATTGAGGCTGACGAATATGACACTGCTTTTTTTGATAAACGCTCTAAATTTGTCCATTATCACTCTCGCACCGCTATTCTTAATAATTTAGAATACGATCATGCAGATATTTTTCCTGATTTGCGTGCTATTGAAACCCAATTCCATCATCTTGTTCGCACGATTCCTCAAAGCGGTACTGTCATCACCCCTATGCATGATGAGGCATTAGGACGTGTTATTGCTCGAGGTATTTGGTCTAAACAAGACCACTTTGGCAACGACTCACCTTGGCAATGTGGTCAAAGAGATGCAGCAGGCGAACAGTTTGAAGTTATCCATCTTGGCAAAGTGGTTGGTACAATCTGCTGGAAACATACTGGCACGCATAATATTAATAATGCCTTAGCCGCTATGGCAGCTGCTCAGGCAGTGGGTATTGCACCTAGCACGGCGATTGAGGCTCTTTGCCAATTCCAAGGAGTGCGTCGTCGTATGGAGTTGCGCGGAGTTGTTAACCAAATTTCTGTCTATGATGATTTTGCTCATCATCCAACAGCTATTGCTACCACCCTGGATGGTCTACGCCAACGGGTCGGTCATGCTCGTATTATCGCAGTGCTAGAGCCTCGTTCTAACACAATGAAACTAGGTACAATGGCAGCTCGTCTACCTGAGGCACTGGCCAAGGCAGATATAGTATTTTGCTATGGAGAACAACATGGAAAACATGCTCTAGGCTGGCAACCAGAGGAAGTATTTGGGTCTCAAGCAGATAAAATTAAAACCTTTCATGATTTAGAACAACTCAAACAGGCTATTGTCAACTGTGCTAAACCTGGAGACCATATCCTTGTGATGAGTAACGGCAGCTTTGGTGGTCTACATGATAAACTGCTCAAAGCACTCTAATTAAGCAAAAAATGATAACCCTCCCAAAGGGAGGGCAGATAATTATCATATGGTAGCTTTATTTTATTAGAGCAGTAGGTTTTATTTAAGCAATAGGTTTTTGTTGAGACAATAGGTCTTATCTAAGCAATAGGTTTTGTTGAGGCAGGAAAACATGATTTTATATTTACATGGGTTTCGTTCTAGTCCCCAATCTGCAAAGGCACAATTATTTCAGCGTGTTATGCAGTCTCGTGGGCAGGCACAGCAACTGCTCACACCCTCGCTTCCATCCTCTCCCAAAGAGGCAATAGCATTATGTTTATCTCTGGTTCAAGGCATCCCATCAGAAGAGTTATGTATTGTCGGCTCTTCTCTAGGCGGTTACTATGCTACATACCTAGCTGAACATCTTGATTGTCGTGCAGTGTGCATCAATCCTAGCGTCTATGCGGCTCGTGACTTATCTACGCAACTAGATGTTCGCACCCAATACCATTCTGATACTCCTTTTGAATTTAAAGCCTCCTATATTAAAGAATTAGCGGATTTATTTATTCCTGTCCTCCAAAAGCCGTCTCGCTTTTTACTCCTTGCAGGAATGCAGGATGAATTACTGGATTGGCAAGAAATGCAAGCCCGCTATGCTGGCGCGACACAAATCATTGCCCCAGATCAAGACCATGCCTTTAGTGGTTTTGAGCATTACCTACCTGATGTTCTGGCCTTTATTTTTAAGACAATGCAGAGTTAACTGTATTTTTATCGTTTGTTTTTAGTATTTCATACGCAATGTACGTACTTTTTGAAGAATCAGGCCAATTTAAAACGGCAACCATCCTTTCTGAAGCTGAGACCTCATTACAAGTAGAATTACCTACTGGCAAACGCTCCAAAATTAAGCGTGCCAATGTCATTCTATCGTTTAACGATGCCGTTCAAAATACCCTGATAGAGCAAGCAACCGCATTGAGCAATGACATTGACGTGGAGTTTTTATGGGAAATTTGCCCTGAATCCAGCTTTGATGTCACTCAACTTGCCAAAGAATATTATGGTGATAATGCTAGCACAGTTGAAAAAACTGCATTATTCCTTCGTTTGCACGAGCATCCCATATACTTCCATCGCAAAGGCAAAGGGGTGTTTGCTGCCGCACCTAAAGAAATTCTACAAGCGGCCTTATTAGCCCAAGAGAAAAAACGTCAGCAAGAACTCCAACTACAAGCATGGGCACAGGATATGATTAGCGGGATTGTCCCAGAAGCCTTGCGAGAAGTACTACCCAGCTTCATCCATAATCCAGACAAAAACTCTTTAGGATGGAAAGCATTCCAGTTGGCTATGCAAGAAACTCATTTGCAAGTCGCTGAGCTGCTATTAAAACTAAAAGTATTTCCTCACGAGCTAGCACTTCACCGAGCCATGTTCTTGGGAAAATACTTTCCAAAGGGGATAGATAATCCGCATCTTCCAATCCCCGACATAGAGGAATTGCCTCTTGCTGAAATTAAAGCATATTCTGTTGATGATGTGGATACGACTGAAATTGATGATGCTTTTAGTATCCAAAAAATTAATGATAAAGAGTTTATTTTTGGTATTCATATTGCCTGCCCTGCTCTTGTTATTGACCGAAATAGTCCTCTGGATCTTGCTGCTCGTCAGCGAATGTCTACGGTTTATTTTCCAGGACAGAAGATTCCTATGCAGGCAAAAGAGCTTATTGACTTATTTTCGCTTAATGAAGGGACATATGCTCCTGCACTATCTCTCTATGTCACAGCCAACATTGATACTGGTGAGATTCTCAACAAAGAGAGTAAACTTGAAAAAATCTTCATCCAAGAAAATCTTCGTATTACCCATATTGAACACCTACTAACTCAAGAGGCTCTCGAAGATGAACAGGCGAATATCCCTCATGCAGAATTATTTAAACCCATGTGGGCATTTGCTAAGCATCTAAAAAAAGCTCGAGAAGAATTCCGTGGTAAACCAGAAGGCACAGGACGCATTGAGTATTTATTTAAACTAGATGGCGAAGCTGATGACCCCAACGCAAAATTACTATTGATACCTCGTATGCGTAATGCCCCACTTGATCTCATCGTGGCGGAATATATGATTCTCTGCAACAGTAGCTGGGCTGCTTTACTAGACGAGTTAGGTTTGCCTGGTATCTTTCGCTCACAACGCAATGGGCAGGTACGCATGAGTACATATGCCTTACCACATGATGCTATTGGTGTTGAGTGCTATGCATGGACATCCTCACCCCTTCGTCGCTATGTAGATTTGTTTAACCAGCGTCAACTCATTGAAGGGATAAAGCATGGCGTTTCCGCACGTCTTGTAGCGCCTTATAAACCCAAAGACCCTAGTATTTTTGGACTAATCAGTGATTTTGAATCGAAATATACTAGCTATCTAGATGCACAAAATAAAATGGAGCGTTATTGGTGTATGCGTTATCTTCAACAAAATCAAATTACACGTACAACCGCCACCATTATTCGTGATGAATTGGTGCGATTTGATCAATTGCCACTTGTTGTGCCAATTGCAGGACTGGTCAATGTAGAAAAAGGTGATTCTGTCACACTAGACATTCTTGATATGGACTTGTTCAATCTCACCATAGAGTGTCGTGTTGTTAATTAGGAAAAAAATGGAAAATTTACGTTTTGCAGTTTTTGGCAACCCCATCAAGCATAGTTACTCCCCTACTATGCATCATCTATTTGCAGAGCAATGCGGTCTAACCTCCTTTCGTTATACGAAAGAATTAGTCGAAGAGAATGCTTTTGAACAAACTGTACATCATTTTTTCGCCCAAGGGGGCAAGGGGCTTAACATTACAGTCCCGTTCAAACTGAAGGCCTATGAACTTGCCACCCACCACTTAACACCACGAGCCCTAGCTGCTGGTGCAGTCAATACCCTGTGGTTGGAGAATAATAATATCCATGGTGATAATACCGACGGGATCGGTTTAATCAAAGATATTATGCGTCTAGGCATATCACTCAAGGATAAACGTGTTTTATTAATCGGTGCAGGTGGAGCAAGTCGTGGGGCAATGCTTCCTCTTTTAGAGGCAGGTTGTCATCACTTACATATTGCCAACCGCACAGAGAGTAAGGCGGTTCAAATGATTGAATCATTTCTAGCATTGCAGGAACAGTATCCAGCATTGACCTCAGTCAGCATTTATCCTGAACAATTTTCCTATAGCTCTTTGACCGATATTCCTGGTGAGTGGGATGTTATTATCAATGCTAGTGCTAGTAGCCTATCTCAAGAGAGACTTCCTGTACCAGCAACCGCTTTCTCGAAGGCTACTCTCGCTTACGATATGCTTTATACCCCCACATCAGAAACTGTTTTTCTTCTTCAAGCCAAACAGGCTGGAGCCGCACAATGTTCGGATGGTCTTGGCATGCTAGTTTATCAAGGGGCAGAGGCTTTTGCTATTTGGAACCACCAATACCCTAATCCAGAACCTGTGCTTAAGGCACTACGACAAGCCCTCCAACAACATGCCTAACGCTATGACAGACATCGCCCAAGCTATTATTGATCGCCCATTCCGTACCTGCCTATGGTATTCATGCATAGGGCTTGTTGCGATTCTGTTTGCCTATCAAATTTTTCTGTTTTCCAATGTTGTACTCTACGCCCTTGTTAACCCGTCTAGCACGGCCTTTATGCGTTACCAATCTAGCCAATTAAAGGACAAGGAGATTCTTTTTCAGTGGGTAGACTATGCAAAGATGAGCAACTCAATCAAAAGAGCGGTTATCGCCTCAGAAGACAGTGGATTTACTGAACATTTTGGTGTGGAGTGGGGGTATATTAAAAAAGCCTTTCAATACAATCTACGCCAAAGTGAAAACCAAAATCCCCGTATTCGTGGTGGCTCAACACTTACTCAACAATTAGCCAAAAACCTTTTTCTTAGCCCCTCCCGCTCCTATCTGCGCAAAGCACAAGAACTCATTATCACTTATATGCTAGAGACTATACTCTCTAAAAAACGTATTCTAGAGCTATACCTAAACACATCTCAGTTTGGAGAGTCTGTGTTTGGTATTGGTGCGGCAAGCCAATTTTATTTTAAAAAGCCAGCCCAAATGCTCAGCAACGCAGAGGCTGCCCGTTTAGCTGTATTGCTTCCCAATCCCGACGATTATGGAAGACGCTTTCGTAGCGCCTATCTCAACCGCCGCACAAGTATTATTCTACGTCGTATGCCTTTGGTGGAAATACCCAAATAATCCCTACACAATTCACTCCCATGATTAGTTTGATATTCATTGTCATCTTGGTGTCATATTTACATTATATAAAGAGGTGAATATTCTTTCACAACTCAAACCCGTCAACAGAATTAACCCCAGCCGTGCTATCATACTAGGTTAATTTTCACCTTTTCATTTAAGCTGCATGAGAACTGCTCGTCACTATATCGCCAATGAGATTTACCGCACAACTGCTGTTGTAATTGTTGTGCTGCTGGGGTTATTTACCTTTTTTGAGACCATTGATGCACTTGACAAAATTAGTGAGAAATTTTCTTTTTTAACCTTGCTCTATATGCAAGTATTGCAATTTCCCACTCGTCTTTATGACTTACTACCTATTAGCCTACTAATAGGCACTGTGATTGCCCTAGCAGGTTTGGCACAACGCAATGAGTTAACCATCTTACGCGTATCAGGTGTCAGTGGCAGACGACTTCTCATGACCCTTTGGATTATTACTATTCCCATCATGTTGTTTGCTACCTTTTTATCAGAGATAGCCACCCCTTACGCTGAGAGCAAAAGCAGTGAACTCACACTAACTGCATTGGGAAAAAACAGCACCGATATGGACAGTGGTTACTGGTTTCGTGAGCCAGTAAATCAAGATGAATATCGCGTAATTAATATTCTTCATTTGGACTCTCGCTCAGAGGTATCCGGTATTACCCTCTTTGAGTATGATGTCAAAAATAACCAATTATCTCGGGTAATTTCAGCCCCCAAGGGGGAAATTCAACATGGTGAAATTACTCTTCATGATGTTACTGAGCGAAAATCACTACTAAATATCAATACCGTACTCACACAAGCAGATACTTCTCTTGAAACTATTTCAGTTCTCAACAAGTACCCTACGCTATCCTTGAAGACCTCTGTAACCAATGATCGACTTGTTGCGACAGAGCTTCAGCCAGATCGCATGTCTACCGCCAACCTATTGAATTACATCCAATATCTCAAGCAAAATCACCTACAAACCAATCGCCATGTAGTCGCATTATGGCGCAAAGGTAGCTACCCATTTACTCTACTTGTTATGATTACACTAGCAGCCCCCATTGGATTTGTGCAAAGTCGCAAAGGTGGGGTTGGCTCTAAGATTTTCCTAGGTATTTTAATTGGTATTGTATTTTTTATGGCCAACCAGTTAGCCTTGAATGTAGGGATGCTCAACAATCTTCCTCCTTGGTTAACTGCTTTGTTACCTAATATGGTTGCCCTTATTTTAGCTTTTATGGCACTCTACTTAATGGAGCGTCAACGTAAACCGGAGTCATTTATCCATGCCAAGTAAGACTATTCCTACCATCTGGGCCGTTGGAGACATTCAAGGTTGTTGCAATGCCCTAGAGACGCTACTTGAACACCCAGAAATTCAACAAGACCCTGACGCACAGTTCTGGTTTGCAGGAGATTTAATCAATCGTGGCCCGCAGTCTCTACGAACATTGCGTACCATTATGGCACTCGGTGATCGTGCCGTTTGTGTGCTTGGCAATCACGATTTACACTTATTAGCCGTATACGCAGGCATTCGCCGCGAGAATAAGTCTGACACTATTGATGAAATTCTCCAAGACCCTGATGTAGAAAATATTATCGACTGGCTCCGTCACCGACCTTTAGCCCATTATGCCCACCAACACCTTATGGTACACGCTGGAGTCATGGCCAAATGGGATGTCAAAAAGACCTTGAAATTAGCAGGGGAAATTTCTGAGGCTCTACGCTCAAAAAATTGGAAAAAATATCTACAAAAGATGTATGGAAATGAGCCTAATCGCTGGCGTGACTCTCTTACTGGGGCAAAACGTCGTCGAGTTATTGTCAATGCACTTACTCGCATGCGCATGTGCTTTCCTGATGGTTCCATGGAATTCGGTTCTAAAGATGCCCCATCTTCAGTAAGCAAACGCGACAATTTGCTTCCTTGGTTTGAATTACCTGATCGCAAAACAGAAAAAACCACTATCGTTTTTGGACACTGGTCTACATTAGGATTAATGGTTCGCAAACATCTTATTGCCTTAGATACGGGGTGTGTATGGGGAGGCAAACTAAGTGCTATTCGTTTAAGCGATAGAAAACTGGTACAAATTGAGTGTATGGGCAACAAAAAATAAATAACAATAGCCCTAACTACCGAGGTAGTCAATCAATATACAACAACTAGATGCCATTCAAAATAATGGCATCAATGTTGTACTCTACTCTAACAGTAGCCTGCATAATCTACACTCCTATATGCAATAGTGGGACACTTTGTATTTAAAATAAGACTCATATAGCTCAAAAAACTCATAATGACAGTTTTGTGACCTACAAATTTACACATTATCACAAAAAAACACCTCCTTCTCACTTCATAAAATCCTTGCCAATATTTACTTTCATATCTATATGAAAAATAAATATATTCTAGTAACAATAAAGTATTAAATTGTTTCTTTTAGAATAAATTATGTTTCATTTTTGATAAAAATACCTCCTAAAACCGTAAAAAAAACGAGCAACTCATTGAAAAAAAAAAAAAAAAACGAGTAGACTTTTGTTGAAGTTTAGCTTCCCTCTGTTACATGTTTCACCATCATCAATCAAAGACTATTGCAATATTCAAACTATACAGTGGAAAGCGGTTGGGTCAAAAGCCATAAATACAGTTGATTAGAAGAGGTTATCCATGATGAAATTTATCCGACTAAAATTGAATAAAAAAACAGTTATCTCACAAGCACTGATGGCAGTTTTTTGCTTAAGCGTATCGACTCAGGCGATGGCAACGACTATTTCTGATACGGATTGGAATGCAAAATCCGAATCAGAAAAAATGGCTTTTGCTAAAAATAATTTCAATGACTTGACTCCATCACAAAAACAATGGATTACCGACAAACTTACTTACTTATATGCTAAAGGAATGATTTCCGATCAGGTTATTGGTAATAACACAACGCCAGCTAATATGACAGGAAGTTTTATCGGTGGTCACAATAATGTTCTGTTTGGTCTTGATAAAGAAAATTATGAAAAAAGGGGTTATATTGTCGGTGGGCATAATGTTGTCATTGGTGCTGGAGGTATAGCGATGGGATACCAAGCAACAACATTTCACACTGATACCATAGCCATAGGTGAATATGCAGCAAGTTTACCTCTTATTTATTATCCCAAAGATGATGGTGAAGCAGCAGTTATGCTCCCTCAACATATGGCACAAAATATGCTTGGATTCTCGCTTGGTAATAATACCTCCAGCAATGCCTCCAGTATCAGTCTCGGTGGTTCTGCTATGACACTTGCTCCCCAATCAATCGCACTTGGTATATTTAGCGGTGTTGGAAACGCTGAATCACAAAAATACATAATAGATGCTGTCAACGGTAGCACATATCGTGGACAACTCAACCCTGCATGGATGGATTTGTTGCATAAAAATGGGATTAACAGCAATGCCTATTGTGGCTCTTGCAGTCCCGAAGAAAAAGCAAAATATGATGCCATTATGAAGGACTTGAAGAAAACTTACAAGGATTACCTAGATGGTATCGGTTATGATCGACTTGATGGTAATTCACAAAGCATGATTATGGATGCATTGAGGTTCCAATATGCCACCAAAGATAACCAACCAGAAAATGGTGTTGCTATCGGATCATTCGCCTATACATCAGAAACTGGTGGTGTTGCACTTGGATCAGGAAGCAAAGCAGACCGTGCAGGGTTTACGTCATTAAACCCTGAAGAGGTGCCATATAGTCATGCTGATTTGAATGGAAAAACAACGGGTGCAGTGTCCATAGGTAGAAAGGATGCACTTCGCCAACTCATCAACCTCGCCGATGGTACAGAAGACACCGATGCGGTTAACTTACGTCAGTTACGTGCCGCAGTCAGTGGTGCCTCTGGTGATGCTGGTAACCTAGACACCATCGTAGGGGATAGGAACATTAAAGTCGGCCCTCCCCAAAAAGAAGGTGATTCAGATAAAAAACAAATCAAAATCACCCTCAACGACAATATACACGTTAAATCTGTTGATACCGATACCGTACGTGTTGATAACATCGGCGTTAGTATTAAAGAGGGGCCAAGCATGACTGCTCAAGGTATTGATGCTAACAATACCCGCATCACCAATGTCGCTCCTGGTCGTCCTGATACCAACGATGCCGTCAATATGCGTCAACTTGGCGAACTCAGAAAAGAGTTAAAAAATGACATCAGCTACATGGGGGAGAAAATGCGTAAAATGAAAAAAGAAATGCGAGGTATCGGTGCTAATGCCACTGCCATTGCTTCTTTACCTCAAGTCATGCACGCTGGTAAATCCCAAATCGCTGCATCCACAGGCATTTACCGAGATGCCACTGCTGTTGCTATCGGTTGGTCACATGCCAGTCAAGATGGTCGCAAAATTATCAAGCTCAATGGAGCAATTAACTCCAATGGTGATGGTACTGCAGGTATTGGTTTCGGGTATGAGTACTAAGAACGTCTAACCACCCCTTGCCATTTAGGGCTCTCAACATGAATATCAAAAAGCCCTAGTAACCGTGCAACTGTGTGGTCAATCATATCATCTAAAGTCTGAGGATGATGATAGAACGCTGGTAAGGGAGGGAAGATTATCCCTCCCATTTCAGTCACTGCGGTCATATTACGTAAGTGAGCTAGATTAAAAGGCGTCTCTCTAACTGCCAACACTAGTCGACGACGCTCTTTCAAATGCACATCTGCTGCACGCGTAATTAGATTATCGGATAAGCCGTGGGCACATGCTGCAAGCGTCCTCATAGAGCAGGGCAATATCAACATGCCCGTGGTATCAAAAGCACCGCTAGCTAATGTAGCGCCCACATCATTGATATTATAAGTGCAATCTGCGAGTGCATAAATGTCCTTTTTGCCAAGATTTAGCTCATACTGGATATTCAGCACTCCAGATGATGAAATAATCAAGTGAGACTCCACATCAGGCAACTCACGTATTTTCTCAAGTGCTCTGACAGCGTAAATAGCTCCCGTTGCACCTGTAATACCAATGACTAATTTTTTCATTGTACTTAATCGTTAAATGCGCCTGCTTCCTCTAAGACGGTTTTGAGTTCACCACTTGCTGCCATTTCAGACATAATATCAGCACCGCCCAAAAACTCACCCTTAACATAAAGTTGAGGAATTGTTGGCCAGTTAGAAAACTCTTTGATACCTTCACGCACTTCTTGATCTTCGAGGACATTAACTGTCACAAGTTTCTTGACTCCTAAATCACGTAGAATTTGAACTGCACGACCTGAAAAGCCACATTGAGGAAACTGAGCAGAACCTTTCATAAATAAAACAACGGGATATTCAGTGATGGTTTGACGAATAAAATCTTGAACGCTACTCATGGTAACACCTTAAAAAGAATAAATTAACGTATTTTATAAAAAAGCATTGTACCCATATTTGGGGGTAATTCGATGAAAAGCAAGAAAATTCTAGGGTTATTATGGGGATTTGCACTTATTTTCATCATAGCCTCTGTTTTCTTATAAGTATCACCAAAAACTGATGATAAAGACGGATTAACTTATGAAACTATCACGAAAGAAGAAATTGCATCATCAAATAACTACTGACAAATACCTATGCTAACACGCTCAATACCAGCTAAATCACGGATACTACGTACCTGCGCAAACCCTTTTTGCAACAATAGGTTTCGCACTGCATCTGCTTGATTCCAACCATGCTCTAACATCAAAGCCCCTTGTGGATTAAGGTAGTGAGATGCATTGGAAATGATGGTTTGATAAGCTGTTAATCCGTCATCAAAGTCCGTCAATGCCATAGCAGGCTCAAAACGCAAGTCCCCTTGTTGTAGATGTATATCCTCCTTAGCAATATAAGGGGGATTTGACACAATTAAATCAAATGTCATATCAGTAAAAGGCTCAAACCAAGAGCCATGACGAAATTTTACGGTAGTATTTAGTGCCGTCGCATTAGTTTGAGCGACTTCCAAGGCATCAACACTCAACTCTCCCGCCCATACCTCAGCATATGGAGCATAATGAGCAATAGAGACTGCAATAGCACCACTGCCTGTGCCCAAGTCCAAAACTTTCAACGGTGATTGCTGCTGATATTTTGGAAAAGCGTTATCAGTGGTATGTGAGCTTTGTTGTTGCATAAACGACAATGCTTCTTCGACCAATATCTCAGTATCTGGGCGAGGAATTAGTACCGCAGGAGAAACGGTGAACATTAAGCCCATAAACTCTCGTTCCCCCATGATATATGCCATAGGCTCACCCGATAAACGCCTTTGTGCTAATTGTGATAATGCCACCCAGTCTTCAGCAGAAAGCATATCAGTATCATGAGTGATGAGCCAAGCTCTGTTAACTTGCAGAACCTTTTCCGCTATCATCTTTGCCTCAAGCAGAGGCAAACCTGATTGAGCGAAAAACTGTCTTAATGTGTATTGTTCTACCATTTACTCTTATCGTTTGCCAAGCAAAGCCTACTCATCCCCTAATGCTGCTAATAGTTCAGCTTGACGTTCAGCAATTAACGCACCTGTCAGCTCATCAAGAGAACCTTCCATAATTTGAGCCAACTTGTACAGAGTCAGATTAATACGGTGATCTGTTACACGCCCCTGTGGGTAGTTATAGGTACGAATACGCTCTGAACGGTCTCCAGTACCGACTAAACTCTTACGCTCAGCAGCCTCTTTTGCCTGTTGTTCTTGGCGCTTAATATCATTAATACGTGCCGCTAGCACACTCATGGCTCGGGCTTTATTTTTATGTTGTGAACGATCATCCTGACATTCAGCCACAATACCTGTAGGGATGTGAGTAATACGCACCGCCGAGTCAGTCTTATTAATATGCTGTCCCCCAGCTCCACTTGCACGGAAAGTATCGATACGTAAATCAGCTGGATTTAAGACCACCTCTGCCAACTCATCGGCCTCAGGCAGTACCGCAACAGTACACGCAGATGTATGCACACGCCCTTGTGATTCCGTTTCTGGCACACGCTGTACTCGGTGAGCACCTGATTCATATTTCAAGCGACCATATACGCCCTCACCCTCAATACGAGCAATAATTTCACGATAACCACCAAGCTCTGATGGGTTCTCACTCATAATCTCCACTCGCCAACCCTTTTGTTCTGCATAACGACTATACATGCGGAATAAATCACCAGAAAAAATAGCACTTTCATCGCCACCAGTACCTGCACGAATTTCAAGAAAGACACTACGGTTATCATCAGGATCTTTAGGAAGAAGCTCTATTTGCAACTTAGCCTCAAGCTCTTCGAGCTTTTGCTTTGCTGTTTTCATTTCTTCCTCACCCATGTCTTTCATATCGGGATCAGACATCATCTCAATTGCCACAGATAAGTCCTCTTCAGTAGAGGTATACTCTTTGAATAAAGCAACCACGGGATCTAATTCACTACGTTCACGTGACAATTTACGAAAACGATCCATATCCTCTACGGTATCAGGTTCGGACAAAATAGCATCGACCTCTATTAAGCGTTGACTCAGTTGTTCCAAACGGGAACGCATTGATGTTTTCATAAGTACTTTCTCAATAATTAACTTTAAAATTTAAATCTATTACATCGTTTATTAACAATTCCCTTTCCTATGTGAGGAAAAGGGAACTACGACAATGTAGGGTTAGAGAGGGGGCTATGGTTGAAAGTCATATGTTTATCCTCATGATAAACATACTGTATAAATACCTAGCTAATGTTCCATATGGTGAGCTACATCACGTGACACAACTGAATCTGCCGCTTGTGAATGCTCAGAAGCGTGGAAAGGAAATAGTTTGGGCAACATTTCCAGTAACTGTCCTTTTTCCTCTGCTGGGCTACGGTTAAGAGCCTGCATAGGGGCATGCATATACTTCTGAGTTAAGGCACGAGCAAGACGCTCCAACGCCTCTTCGGGACTCACCCCCTTGGCAAGAAGTTTACGTGCTTTTTCAAGCTCGGCTTCTGCAACTGAATGTGCCGCGGTATTTAAACCTTGAATAACAGGTACAACACTACGATTCTGCATCCAATGCATAAAACTTTGCACTCGACTATCAATAATAGCCTCGGCCTGCACCACCGCCGCTTGACGAGCATCATTACCCATCTGCACTACTCTGCCTAAATCATCTACGGTGTACAGATAGACCTCATTCAACTCTGCCACTTCTGGTTCAATATCACGAGGCACAGCCAAATCCACCATCACCACAGGATTGAAACGCCGTTGGCGGATAGCCTTTTGAATCATGCCTAACCCTAAAATAGGTAAAGCAGACGCTGTACATGACACAACAATATCATACTCATGCAAGACCCCTGGCAAATCTGCTAAACGCATTGTTTGCCCTCCGAAACGAGCAGCTAACGCCTCTCCCCTCTCTAGAGTACGGTTTGCAATCATAATAGATTTAGGATTATGAGCAGCAAAATGTGTTGCACATAACTCAATCATTTCTCCTGCACCGACGAATAAGACCCTAGTATCACTAATATCACCAAATACACGTTCAGCCAATCGAACCGCTGCTGCTGCCATAGAAACAGACTGAGCACCAATTGCTGTCTGAGTCCGCACCTCCTTGGCAACGGAGAATGTCTTCTGGAAAAGTTGGTTTAGCATTGTACCCAATGCACCAGCCTCACTTGCCGTACGCACAGCAGTCTTCATCTGCCCTAAAATCTGAGCTTCGCCAAGAACCATAGAATCAAGCCCTGAAGCAACTCGAAAAGCATGGCGTACAGCTTGATCTTGAGTATATTGATACAAATGCGGACTAATCAGACTGGAATCCAATGAATTAAAATCAGCAATCCACCGAGGGATATGCTCAGTAATCTCTGGCTTAGCTGCGAGATAAAGCTCTGTGCGATTACAGGTAGATAAGATAGTGGCCTCTTCAAGCGAAGAACCAAAAGCAGAACGCAAAGCGTCCAGTGCAGGACGTACCAAATCGCCAGACATAGACACTCGCTCGCGCACGGATACTGGTGCGGAGTGATGGTTAAGACCAAAAGTGAATACGTTTGTCATGATGCGTTATGGTGCTACAAATGCTAAGACGGCTCTATTATACTCCTTGCATCCTCTCTATTTGTATCAAAAAAACAACAATAAAAATAAAAAAATGAATAAATTCAAGGTAAATTCAAGAAAATTTATTAAGGACTCTCAAAAAAAGCTACCATTTTTGAGTTTTTTAGGTTAATATTATTTTCTTCAAGGCCAGGTAGCTCAGTCGGTAGAGCAGAGGATTGAAAATCCTTGTGTCGGCGGTTCGATTCCGCCCCAGGCCACCAGATTACTATTTCCATGCATTGCATGAAGATATTTAAACCCAGTAAGGTCATTGATTTTACTGGGTTTTTTCATTTTTAGCGTTTCTAAGGGTTTCATGAAATTTTATGGTGATAAGCCCTCATTGCCAATGCTGACCGGGCAAGAGATACTCAACAGCTTACGATTACCTGAGGCCACTCGCTCACCACTTGTCGCAAATACAAACCCATAAAATTCACTGTATACCGTTGTGCATTCAAGTGTCACAGGGTTAATAATATCAGCCAACTCTTGTCCGGCAGATACCCATTCACCTGCTTTAACCTTATAGATAACCACTCCACAAGCTGGAGAAGGAACATAGTATAGACCTTCTAATGGATGCGGTTCATTGACAAGGTCTGGCATCGGTTTAATGGTATCCAGTGCAATATATCCACGCTGGGCTAAATACTGGATAATCCCATCTGCATCATGCTCCCCTAATTCATGGCTAAGCTGGTACTCGCCTCGTAACTCAACTGTACTACTAATCAATGCCTGTTCAATGGCTTCGTTGGGATAGTGTTGACGTAAATTGACCCATACTCCAGAAAGCACCTCATCAAAAGAACTTGCACTAGAGTCCACTGCTACTAACTGGCATTCTGAACCTATATAACGTGCTAGTGGCTCAAAAGACTCCCACGTCTGAGGCATAGTGTACATATGTGCCACAGCAAAATTATCACAATGCAAATCCAATACAATATCAGCATCATAGCTCAAACGTAACAGATTTAAATGCATAGAATGTACATTATTAGTTGGTCTCATCTGCTCCAACACTCGCCCTATTACTTTTCTTAACCGTGAGGTATTCTCTTGTGCATCAGGGGAAAACTCTATAGGATGTGCAGCCAATTCATCTAATACGGCTTGACTAAGGGGAACTGTAAAAAGACGGTTAAAATTCTGTGCTGTTGGCAGGTGAAAGCGTCCAATATGCATATAGTCCACCATTTGCCCCAAACCAAGAGGGTTACATAGAGGTACCAACACAATATGAGCCCGCAAACGACCTGCTTGCTCTAGCTTCAGAAGCATCTTATGCAGATGATAGGCTGCCACTGACCCTGGCATCTCATCGGCATGTAAACTAGACTGTATATACACTTTCGGTAAAGACTCATCACCAAAGTGCAATGCTGTCACCTGTGCCTGCATACCTGGTGTCATAAATTCTATAGGAAGTATCTCTGTACGCATATCGCCAATCCTTTAGGCCAATTCATGTCAAGATGTTGTCACTTTATACCCGCTACAGGGACAACGATGAAACTATGATGAAACCCTTAAATCACTAAAATCATGCCGTCTGTACTCGACGCTTCAAATGCACTAAATAACGTTTCTCAACCTGTCTAAAACCAAATACCAGCAAGCCATTGATAATCAAATACAACAATGCTGCTGCAGAATATGCAATAAATGGCTCGTAGTATGTGCTATTAAAGAAACTAGCCGCACCAGTAATTTCCATAATAGTTACTGTAGAAGCCAGTGCTGTAGAGTGCAACGTCATGATTACTTCATTACTATAGGCTGGAAGTGCACGGCGTAAGCTTGAAGGCAAAATTACTCTGCGCATTGCCTGTGCTTTTGTCATACCATAAGCCATTGCGGCCTCAATCTCACCTCGCTCGGTATTACGAATTGCTCCAGAAAAAATCACAGTGGAATAAGCAGCTGTATTTAAGGTCAATGCAGCCAATACGTAAATATAGCTACCTTTTAGGATTTCAAAACCTGGCTGATGCATTAAATGATTAACAAATTCCAAACTAGGAATACCGTAGTAGAAAATGTAGAGTTGTACCAATAATGGGGTTCCTGTAAAAAAATATACAAAACCATTAATCAACTTGGCAGCAACAGTTTTTTTCTTGTAAGAGATGACCGCAAAAGGCACTGATAACATCAAACCACAAGCCACAGAAACTGCGGTTAAAAACAAGGTAATGGGGATAGCGTTAATGCAATCAATCAGTGCTTGTTGAAAAAGCTCTAGTGTCTCACTCATCGCTATCCTCCTGTTTTACCCCACGTTGATAATGTTTTTCTAACCAAGCAAATACCCGTAACGATACAAAGGTCAGCACCAAGAAGAGTAACGCCGATACCATATTAAAGAGGAAAGGATACTGGGTAGCACTCCCTGCTTGTTGTGTAATGCGTGTCATATCATCCAAGCCAATAATGGATACTAAAGCGGTCGCCTTAGTCAACACCAACCAATTATTACGCACACCAGGCAAAGCATAACGCATCATCAAAGGGAAAGTGATACGATACAACACCGCGAATGCACCAAATCCATAAGCATAACCTGCCTCTATTTGCCCATAGGGCACAGCCAAAATAGCTCCTCGAAAGGTCTCAGTAAAATAAGCCCCAAAAATAAAACTTAATGTTAGTACACCAGCAATAAAAGGACTAATTTCAAATGACTCCATCCCCAGAGCATCAGTCAAGGAATTCAGCCCAATCTGAGCACTGTAATACACCATCAACATCCAGATCAAATCGGGAACTCCACGCACTACCGTAGAATAAACAGTAGCCACCCTAGAAAGCATAAAGTTGTCGGATAAGCGCATCACTGCTCCAACAAGCCCCAAGACCACAGAAAAAATCAAGGACAATACCGCAATCTGTATTGTCAGCGCCGCCCCCTCTAATATCCGCGGCATATATTCAAACAGGATTGTAAAGTTGGTCATGATTGTACTTATAGTGAAAAAATTGGTTCCATTCTAACTCAAAATACCATAAATAATTAATTATGGGTTTCCTGAATATCCGAAAGTGTACCGCAAAACACTTTTTAACAAAAATATTGCACCAAACAAGTGCGAGATATTGTTTCTCCTTTTATGGACAACCGCATCAAAATTCACTTTTTTATCAATAGGATAACAATTTAGGATAAAAACTAGCATTTTCCCTATAGTAATTTTTTTGCAAAATCGTTATATTTTTGCTGTAGTATTTACATTTTACCCTCTGATTAAGGAGTTTTTATGTTGAAAAAATTCATTTTAGGTACAGCAGCCTTAGCCGTATTTGCTGCAGGTTCTGCAATGGCAGCAGAAAAGACTATCCGTTTTGGTTCTGATGCTACCTACCCTCCTTTTGAATCAACTACACCTACTGGTGAAATTGTTGGTTTCGACATTGACTTAGCCAAAGCGATGTGTGAACGTATGAAAGCAACTTGCACATTCCAAAACCAATCCTGGGATGGTATCATTCCTGCGTTACGTGCTAAGAAATTCGACGTGATTGCTTCTTCCATGAGTATCACTCCAGAGCGTAAAAAAGCGGTTGCCTTTACCCAAAAAATTTGGACAACACCCAACCCTCTTATCGGTAAAAAAGGTCTTAAAGCAGACACAACTCCTGAAGGTACTAAAGGTCTAGAACTCGGTATCCAACAAGGCACCATTCAAGATAAATATGCCACAAAGTACTTTAAAGATGCCAATATTAAGCGTTACAAAACCCTCGAAGATGCCCTTAAAGACCTTGTGACAGGTCGTGTTCAAGCCGTCTTTGCTGATAGTGGTGTTGCCGACGAATTCCTTGCTGGACCCAACGGTAAAGACTTTGCCATTATTGGTACTCCATTACCCTCTTCTGCTGACTTAGAAATCTTCGGTGAAGGTACTGGCTTTGCTGTTCGCAAACAAGACAAAGAGCTTCTTGATGCTCTTAACAAAGCATTTGACGAAATCCGTGCTGACGGCACTTACGATAAGATTGCTAAGAAATACTTCAGCTACGACGTATATAACTAGTCAGGAAGCATGAGAAAATTACCAAGAAGTCTTTCAAATACAAGATATTTGAGTAAATAAGGTAAATCTTCTCAAAAAGGCAGGAATTACTCCTGCCTTTACCTTAATAAAATCTCATTACCCACACCAAAGCATTTTTCCCAGCAAAGCACTCCTACCTGTAGAGGCACTCCTCTCTAAATTAATGCTTACTTCACAATCCTGTGCTTATCTGAGACTAGTTCTTCTGATAGAGTATTACTTGTGAAGTGTGGCAGACGATTCTTCTTGTGCAGAGGCTAATTCATCGGTCTCCAGTTCCTGTGCTTCAACTTCTGCCAGCTCCTCTGCTTCTGCCATTTCTGCCAAGGTAGGTATGTCTGTATTATTTTCTTCTATGGTTTTCTCCAAAACAACTGGCGGATCATTAAATATTGCCCAAAGACTTTTTAGGTCTTCAATCATAGGTCCCAACGCAAGGTAAACCAAAATACTTGCAATAGCACAAGTAAACATAAACCCAAAGGTTTTAAATCCATAAGCCCCGACAATCCCCCCGATAAAAAACAGGATTAACACCTGCACAAGTAGTTTAAATTTTTTCTTGTTAGACTTAACGGGTTGGATACTTGGATCCTTACGACTTGCACGATTCCAGTAGAAAGCCTTACCCAACTCCATACCAATATCTGTTACAGTTCCTGTGATATGGGTAGAACGTAGTGCATACTGAGAAATGTCGGTAATAATCGCATTTTGTAGACCCATAATGTAGCAGAGTGTTGCTACAGTGAGAGATGTCCACAACCACTCAAAATGCCAATGAATGCCGTCCAGCAGACCAAAGAAAACCAATGCCCCTGCTTCTACAAAAATGGGCAGGGCATATTCACTTTGTAAATAACGATGGCGGGTATAGTTGATAATAATCTCGGTGGTTGCTGAGCCTGCCATAAACGCCATTAATGCACCAAGTGCCCACAATACCAAACTAAAATCACCAAGAGCCACCATGTCCGCCATTTCGGAGACGATACCTGACATATGGGAAGTGTATTGATGCACAGCTAAAAAGCCTCCTGCATTAATCGCCCCAGCCACAAAGGACAGAAAACATGCCAACTCTGCATTGGCAGAATAGGTTCTGACCTTACCAGTCAAGCGACGAGAATAGGAAAAAAACATAGCACCTCAACAAAACAGACCCACAAAAGGCAACAATCCTCCTTTAACTTCGCTTATTTTATATAAAAACCCCTTAAATAACAATGAAAATTAAAATTGCAAAATCGTCATCTTCTATCTAAGATAATTGCTTTATTATTTAAGACGGTTATCCCGAGGAGATAATACACAATGGATACCATTGCAATTTCCAGAACAACAAAAAACATCTGGTCTACAAAACAAGTACTGGAGCTCTTTGAATTACCTTTTATGGATTTGCTGTATCGTGCACAGCAAGTGCATCGAGAATACCATGACCCACACAAGGTACAACTTTCCAGTCTGCTTTCCATTAAAACAGGGGGGTGTCCAGAGGACTGTAAATATTGTCCACAGTCTGCTCGCTATAACACCGATGTAGAGCGCGAGCGTCTGATGGCGATTGAAGACGTTGTAAAAGCAGCGCAAGTCGCCAAAGCCAACGGAGCCTCTCGTTTTTGTATGGGGGCAGCATGGCGTAGCCCTAAAGAGCATCATTTAGAAGATGTCATGGAAATGGTACGCCAAGTCAAAGCCCTCGGACTAGAAACCTGTGTAACTCTAGGCATGCTCAGAGAAGGGCAAGCAGAAAAACTCAAAGATGCCGGTTTAGACTACTATAATCACAACCTAGATACCTCCCCTGAATTCTACGGGGAAATCATCACAACACGTACTTACCAAGACCGACTTGACACACTAGAGCGTGTACGTAATGCTGGCATCAAAGTCTGTTGTGGTGGCATTATCGGCCTAGGAGAATCACGTGCCCAACGTGCAGGTTTGCTAAGTCAACTTGCTAATCTCAACCCTCCTCCAGAATCAGTACCTATTAACCAATTAGTTAAAGTTGCAGGGACGCCATTAGCAGACAACGAAGATATTGATGAGTTTGAGTTTGTACGTACGATTGCTGTAGCACGTATTATCATGCCCAAATCTAGTGTACGCCTATCTGCTGGTCGCGAACAAATGTCTGATGGCACACAAGCACTTTGCTTTATGGCTGGTGCTAACTCTATTTTCTATGGAGATGTATTGCTCACCACAGCCAATCCACGTGTACAAGCCGATAGACAATTAATGCATCGACTGGATTTAACCCCGCTAGGTTTAATTCAAGAAAATGTATCTACTGCCTTGCCTACCGATGAGCCACAAAACTGCATTTATCATGAAAACACTCCCTGCTTGCATAAAAATGCAGTGGCAGAACCAGCATAAGTCGTTACACCTTGGCATAAAAAAAAGAATACATTATGGAATATTTAGCTTTTAGTATACTGTGCAGCGTTGTCGTCTCTGTTTTGCTGAAAATTGCTCGTCGCAACCATGTAGATATTCGTCAAGCTATTGCTTTTAACTATGTGACAGCAGTAGCACTCACATGGTTTATACTTCAGCCTGCACTACCGCAACATGTAGATAACCAGCCTTGGAGTTTATTTATTGCACTTGGCGTATTACTACCCTCAGTATTTATTATGATGTTTCGTGCGGTAGAAACAGCTGGGATAGTCCGCTCTGATGCAGCTCAACGTTTATCGCTTTTTATCCCTATCCTCGCCTCTTTTTTGCTCTTTGGCGAGCTTGTGTCTTTGCCTCGTTTAATCAGTCTATTCGTAGCATTCTGTGCCCTGCTATGCTTACTGTATAAACCGCTGACTGATAGCCAAAATCAGCATGCACCTATTTTCCTATTCCTTGTATGGGTAGGTTATGGTGTTATTGATATTTGCTTCAAACAGTTTGCCAAAACCGGAACAGCATTTTCTACTGGACTACTTATCACCTTTGCACTTGCTGGCTTACTCATGTTTATTTATCTTTTTGTCATGCGTGCCAGCTTTAATCTCACTTCCATCATTGCAGGAATTATTCTTGGTCTATTCAATTTTGGGAACATTTTGTTCTATATTAAAGCACATCAAGTATTTAAGGCCAACCCAACTCTTGTTTTTGCCACGATGAATATTGGAGTTATTACACTAGGCACCATTGTAGGCTCCATAATCTTTAGGGAAAAAATATCCAGACTTAATGCACTAGGGATTGTACTAGCTATCATTGCCGTTTGCCTCCTTTATTTTTGGGCATTACGCAGCTAGCACCTTAATATGGCGGTAATCTTAAATCTCAGATTACTGCCACACCTTTATCTATACCCTCTATCTGCAACTCTTTTCTATACTCGCAACGCTTTCCTACACTTCTATCCACTCTCGTCACCCACACCGTTATCCGCAACTCTTTTCTATACTCGCAACGCTTTCCTACACTTCTATCCACTCTCGTCACCCACACCGTTATCCGCAACTCTTTTCTACAGTTAATATTATTCCAATTCACTCTATTTCTTGCGAGTTTACGAAAAAATGGAATAAACACCTGAAAATTATTCGCTTGCTGTTCGCTGTCATAAAGTTTTAATATGGATTTCAGTTAATTTCAGTGAGTGAATTATGAATCGTAAAGGCATTTCTAGTGCATTAGGTTTAGTTCATCCTATCACGCTTTCTCATGGAAAGAATGCAGAGGTATGGGATGATACGGGCAAACGTTATATTGATTTCATCGGTGGTATTGGTGTACTTAACCTTGGTCATTGTCATCCACAAATCGTGGCTGCTATTCAACACCAAGCATCACAACTAACCCACTATGCATTTAATGCAGCAGAGCATGGTCCCTATAAACAACTCATGGCTCGTTTGGTGGATTTTGTACCAATCAGCGGAGAATTAGCTGGGATGCTAACCAACTGTGGAGCTGAATCCACCGAAAATGCCCTTAAAGTGGCACGTATCAAAACTGGTCGTACTGGAGTCATTGCTTTTGATGGTGGTTTCCATGGACGCACTCTAGCTGCTGTCAATCTTAACGGTAAAGTAGCACCCTATAAAAAAGGTCTAGGCCCATTGCCTGGCCCTGTTTATCACTTACCATATCCTAGCCCCAATAACGGCGTTTCAGCTCAAGATACACAGGCCGCACTTAAACGTCTTATCGAAGTCGAGGTGGATGTTAATAATATCGCTGCTGTTATTGTCGAGCCTGTTATTGGTGAGGGAGGGTTCTTGTTACTAGACAAAGAATTCGCTACCTATCTTCGAGAGTTTTGTACTCAAAACGGGATTGCCCTTATTTTCGACGAAATCCAATCTGGTTTTGGTCGCACTGGTACACCTTTTGCCTTTACCCACCTTGGTGTTGAGCCAGACTTGCTCTTACTTGCTAAAAGTATTGCTGGAGGCATGCCACTAGGGGCTGTTATTGGGAAAGCCGAATGGATGAACTACCCTCCAGTAGGTAGTCTAGGAGGAACTTATTCAGGAAATCCTGTTGCTTGTGCTGCAGCACTTGCTACTTTAGACATTATGTCAGGTAGCGAGGTCTGGGAAAGTGCTCGCTATTATGCTCAAACTATTGAAAAAACACACCAACGTTGGATGAATGAAAAAATCACACCATGGTTAGGCAATCTAACAGGTATTGGAGCTATGCGCGGTATTGAGTTCAAACATGCCGAACGCGGTTATGGCACAGAAGTCGTAGCACATATCCTCAAATCTGCCCGTGAGAAAGGATTATTGCTTATGCCTAGTGGCAAATATCGCCATATCATCCGTTTACTCACCCCTATTACGATTGAACCTCAACTATTAAACGAAGGTCTTACTATCTTCGAAAGCGTTCTACGAGAAACTAATCAACTTTAAATTATTAAGACTTAAAACAAAGGAGCAGATATGTCTAACTGGGCAAATGCAGACAGCATTCGTATGAAATTCTCTTTATTAATGTCGGATATGTATCAAACAGAGGTACCACTTTACGGAAAATTAGTGGATCTTGTTGCCGACGTTAATCGTGACACGCTAGCTAAAGATCCTGAAATCAAAGCCATTCTTGAGAAAACTGGTGAGATGCCTCGTCTTAACCTAGAGCGTCACGGAGCAATCCGTATTGGTAAAGCGGAAGAGCTTTTCAATATCCGTCGAGTATTTGCAGTGATGGGTATGTACCCCGTTGGCTATTATGACTTGGCTCCAGCTGGCGTACCTGTACACTCTACTGTATTTCGAGCAATTGATTCTGAGTCTCTTAATAACTGTCCATTCCGTATTTTCACCTCACTACTTCGTCTTGAACTAATTGATAACGAAGCGCTTCGCAATACAGCTGCAGAGATTCTCGCCAAACGTCAAATTTTCACCCCTCGCTGTTTAGAACTTGTGGAGTTATTTGAGAAAAATGGTGGATTAACTGAAGAACAAGCGGATGAGTTTGTGCGTGAAGCATTGGAAACTTTCCGCTGGCACCAAGACTCCCCAGTATCTAAAGAGTTGTACCAACAACTACATGATCAACATCGCCTAATTGCAGATATTGTGGCATTTAAAGGACCACATATCAACCACCTCACTCCACGCACATTGGATATTGATGCCGTACAAGTAGGCATGAAAGACCGTGGTATTACACCTAAAGCAGTCGTCGAAGGACCTCCACGTCGTAAATGCCCTATCCTACTTCGTCAAACCAGTTTCAAGGCACTTGAAGAAAAAGTAGTATTTGCCGGTGGTGGTGATACAGCCGGTAGTCACACAGCTCGTTTTGGTGAAATCGAACAACGTGGAGTAGCCGTGACTGAGAAAGGCCGTAAACTCTATGATGAATTACTCAAAGCTACTCGTGCAGCAGTTGGTGGAGCCCCAACAGAGGCAAATCGAGATCAATATATGCAGACACTGACAGAGAAATTCAGCGTTTATCCTGATACATATGATGAATTACGCCAACAAGGTCTTGCTTTCTTCCACTACACAGTAAACGAAGGAAAATCTGTTGACCACAAAGTCACTGCCAACGACTTAGAAGCATTAATCGCAGAAGGCATTATTGATTTTGAACCTATTGTTTACGAAGACTTCTTGCCTGTTTCTGCTGCCGGTATTTTCCAATCTAACCTAGGCGAAAACGGTCAAAAACAATACGACGAAAATTCTAATCGTCAAGAGTTTGAGAAAGCCTTGGGAGCAACTGTAGCCAATGAAATTGCCCTTTATGAAGCTACACAACAAAAATCCATTGATTTCTGTTTAGCCCAGCTGAATAAATAATTATGTATCCGTGGTATCGCTCCTACCCATAACCGAGTGGTACCACTTAACCATCACATATTAACAATAAAAATCGTAGGAGTAATTTCTATGAAAGCTTTATTTAGAGCCTATTTACGCCAATCATTTATGCTAAAAATGACTACTGGCTTTGTTTTGGGGATTGTTCTAGGTCTTATTTTGGGGCCATCTAGTGACATATTGGCTCCTCTAGGTAAATTATTTTTGAATTTACTCAAAATGATTGTTATCCCATTAGTTGCTCTGGCACTTATGGTAGCAGTTAATCACTCTAATCCTCGCGAACTGGGGCGTATTGGTCTAAAAATCTTCCCTTTCTATATTTTTGCAACAGGGGTTTCAGTTGTTTTAGGTATTTTCCTTGCCAAATGGACACACCCAGGCGTAGGTTTAAGCCTACCCTCTAATGCACAAGTGGTGGTGCCAGAAAAGCCATCGTTCATGGATACCCTAATTAACATGGTTCCTAGCAACGTATTCTCAGCACTCTCCAAAGGCGACATCCTAGCAGTGGTGTTTGTGTCTATCGTAGTAGGGTTAGCTATCTTATTTTTACGTCATTCTAGTAATGACAGAGAGCGTGAAATGGGGGAATTAATCTTCCGCATCGTTGACGCTGCTAATGAAGTTGTTACCAAGATTCTTAATGGTATTTTGCAATATGCACCTCTCGGGGTAGTTGGTATTACCGCTAATACTGTTGGTAACCAAGGTATGGATTTAGTGATTGCCTTAAGTAAATTTATTGGTACTTCTTACATCGGGGTTATTCTACTCATCATAGTGGTATATCCCATCATGATGAAAGTATTTGGTGTGCAAGTTCTCAAATTCTACCGTGATGTCAAAGAAGCCATGTTTACCTCTTTTGTAACTAGTAGCAGTTTAGGAACTCTTCCTATCACATTGAAATGTGCTGAAAAAGCCGGTATCGGTGAGCGTGTTGCTCGTTTAACCTTGCCTATCGGGGCGACCGTCAACATGAATGGTACTGCCTTACGTTTTGGTGTTGCAGTCATTTTCGCTGCTGAAATTACAGGTCTACATTTCTCTGTCGGTGATTTAGCTACTATCGTCATCATTGGTACGATGGCAGCCGTTGGTACTGCTGGTGTTCCTGGGGCTGGGTTGATTGGTATGTCTATCGTATTTACACAAGCAGGCCTACCTATTGAAATTGTAGCCCTCACTGCTGGTATCAATATTCTTGTTGATATGGTTTTCACTCTCGGTAATGTGACTGGTGATTTAGTGGGTGCCAAAATTGTAGATCAGACTGAAAAAGGACATCCTGATCACGATAATGTCGAAAACACATAAATCATCACAACAAATAATCTGTGAAATTTTAATGATATTTTAAAAAGGAGCAAACAATGAGCAATGCTGTTGTTAATGAATTACTAAATAAAATGGGGGTATGCCCTAAAAGCTACACAGAAGGAACGCTCTCTGTACGTTCACCTATTGATGGGGCAACTATTGGCACTGTTGTTGAACATACCGAGGCAGATGTAGAAACCCAAATTCAAAATGCCCAAAAAGCATTTGAGGCATGGCGCAAAGTTCCCGCTCCTCGTCGTGGAGAGCTCGTTCGTATTCTTGGCAATGTTTTACGTGAACACAAAGAAGACCTTGGTAAGTTAGTGTCACTTGAAGCAGGTAAAATCACTCAAGAAGGTCTTGGCGAAGTACAAGAAATGATTGATATTTGCGACTTTGCTGTTGGTTTATCACGTCAACTATATGGTTTAACTATTGCCTCTGAACGCCCAGGTCATCATATGCGTGAGACCTGGCACCCACTAGGCGTAGTAGGTATTATTTCTGCCTTCAACTTCCCTGTCGCTGTATGGTCATGGAATGCAGCTCTTGCTCTTGTATGTGGTAACTCTATCATCTGGAAACCATCAGAAAAAACTCCGCTTACTGCTTTAGCTTGCCAAGCCCTATTTGAAAAAGCAGTTGCCCAGTTTGGCAGTGATGCACCTGCTAACCTATCACAAGTCTTAGTTGGTAACAGCGTGATTGGTGATAAATTAGTCACTGACCACCGTGTACCTTTGATTAGTGCCACAGGTAGTACTCGTATGGGTCAAATCGTTGGTCCTAAAGTGGCGCAGCGTTTTGGCCGCAGCATCCTAGAGCTTGGTGGCAACAATGCCATGATTCTTGCTCCTAGTGCTGATTTAGACCTAGCTATTCGTGGCATCCTTTTCGCTGCTGTAGGTACTGCTGGTCAACGTTGCACAACATTACGTCGCCTTATCGTACACGAATCAGTAAAAGACGAAGTCTTAGCAAAAGTGAAAAAGGCCTACCAATCCGTCACTATCGGCAATCCTTTAGAGGGTAATCTTGTTGGTCCACTGATTGACAAACAAATCTTTGATCAAATGCAAAACATGCTTGAAAAAGCTCGTGCAGCAGGCGGTAAAGTGTTTGGTGGCAACCGTGTATTAGCTGACAAATACCCTGATGCCTACTATGTTGAGCCAGCCATTGTCGAAATGGATAGCCAAAATGAGGTTGTCAAGACTGAGACCTTTGCTCCCATTATGTATGTGATGACATACAAAGAGCTTGACGAAGCAATTACTATGCAAAATGATGTACCACAAGGTCTTTCTTCTTGCATTTTCACCAACGATATTCGTGAAGCAGAATACTTCCTTTCTGCCGCAGGTAGTGACTGCGGTATTGCCAATGTCAACATCGGTACAAGCGGTGCAGAAATTGGAGGTGCATTCGGTGGTGAAAAAGAAACTGGCGGTGGTCGTGAATCAGGTTCAGATGCATGGAAAGCGTACATGCGCCGTCAAACCAATACGGTAAATTACTCGCGTGATTTACCATTAGCTCAAGGTATTAACTTCGGTTAATCCTCCAGCTCCAGTATTGTTGATAGAGTGTCCTCTCAACCGATACTCTATCAACAACCCATAAAAATAAAGGCGAAAAGTAGTACTGCCACATCCCCCACATCAATGTTTAATCTGTTTGAGGAGACAAATCATGAGTGATCTGAATAATCCCACCAACAACCCAGCAAATGAGTCTCTGGGACTCCCCAAAAGCAATAATTTTTTACTAGACATTGCACCTCTCTTGCTTACTGTTATCATTATGGCAGTGCAATTCCTCTACTTTAAAGAGATTTCTGCTCATGTTCCCTTAATCATCGGTGTCATGATTACCGGCTTGTTTGTGCGCCTACGTCATGGCAAGTGGATGGACATGGAAAACTATATGTACAAAATCGTTAAGATTGGTCTTCCTGCTACCGTCGTATTACTCTCTGTTGGTGCACTTATCGCCGCATGGATTGTTGCTGGTACAGTCCCCACTATTTTGTACTATGGTTTTGGGTGGTTCTCTCCTGGCAGTTTTCTATTCTCAGTGTGTTTACTTTGCTCCATTGTGTCCGTTGCCACTGGTACTAGCTGGGGTACATTAGGCACTGTAGGTTTAGCTCTAATGGGGATAGGTGAGGGTCTTGGAATTCCAGCAGCAATGACTTGCGGTGCCATTGTATCTGGAGCATTCTTTGGTGATAAGATGTCCCCGCTTTCTGACACCACTAACTTGACTCCAGCAGTCGCAGAAATTGGTCTTTGGGAACATATCAAAGGCATGTTACCAACAACAATCCCTGCTATGGTTATCGCCCTTGCCATTTATGCTTATTTGGGTATGGACTATACCAATACCGTTGCTGATACCTCTCGTATTGATGCCATTCGTGACAATATGCTGGCACATTACAATATTTCTTTAATCACCCTTATCCCTGCTGTTGTGGTTATTGGTGCTGCCATCTTAAAATTCCCTGCACTTCCCACCTTGTTAATAGGAACACTCATCGCTTCGGTTATTGCTGTATTTTCTCAAGGGGTCAGTGTACATGAGCTATTTAAAATCCTATTAGATGGCTATAAATCAACAACAGGGCTTGAAATAGTGGATAAGCTCTTATCCAAAGGCGGTATCATGTCAATGACTTGGGTAACTGTATTGACTATTTTGGCCTTATCTTTTGTAGGCTCATTAGAGTACTATGGCACATTACGAGCCATCAAAGAAAAAGTCCGCAAGGTAGTTAAGGGACGTTTAGGTCTTGCTTTAACATCTTATGGAGTGACAATCGGTGTAGGGGTAACAACAGCAGACGTATATACGACATTAACCCTGTCTGGTCGTATTATGAAGGATCGCTACACAGACCTGGGCTATAGTCGTACTAACTTAACCCGTGCCACAGAGGACTGCGGTACACTCTTATCTCCGCTAATCCCATGGAACATGGGGGGAGCTTTCGTGGCTGGTGCTATGGGAGTGGCAACACTTACCTATGCTCCATACTCATTTGCTTGCTGGCTATCCCCCTTATTTGGTCTATTATGGGCAGTGACTGGGGTGTTCTTTCCTAAGGCGTCCAAAGCAGAACTTGAACATACCAATAAACCAGCTCACTGGGAGGGTGCATAATTGCTCTAGCCTCAGTGCTAGCCTAATTAGTGGTGCTATCTACCCATAGGATAACAAGCTCCTTAATAGAGCAAAGCCACTTGTTATTTGATTTCAATTAGCAAGTGGCGTAATCTCTACAGTGTCTTGACTAAAGGTCTGATTAATCCATCAGCCATTGAGTGAATACATTGTTTACAAACATTAAACTATTGCAGGTGACATTACTGCCATCAGAACCCAAGGAATTAGATATGTTGCAAGATAAAATCCTTTGGCCAACACTTGTTGACTCGATTGAACGCTTTCCCAAACTGACCAACCATTCTGTTGCCGATGTCTGCGTCATCGGTGGAGGTTATACAGGACTCTCTGCTGCGATTCACCTCGCTGAAGCAGGGCACCGTGTTGTATTGCTAGAGGCACACCATATCGGGGCGGGTGGTTCTGGTCGTAATGTAGGCCTAGTCAATGCAGGTACTTGGGCTAAACCAGACGATTTAAACAAGTATCTTGGAGAAAAGGCTGGCGAAAAACTCACAGCTGCTCTTGGTGCTGCACCCAAACTTGTATTTGATACTATTGACCGCCTTGGCATTGATGCTCAAGACACTCGCACAGGTAACCTACATATGGGACACAATGCTGCAGGAGAGGCAGATGTCGACGAACGTTATCGTCAACTTTCACGCCGTGGAGCCGATGTTGAGGTACTCACAGGAGCCAAATGTCATGAGTATTGCGGTACCACCTCTATTCAAAAGGCCTTGTTAGATAAACGTGCAGGTACTGTCAACCCCTATGCCTATGTCGTAGGTCTATCTAAAGCAGCCCACAATCTTGGGGTACTAATTTATGAAGATACGTCAGTTACGCGTATTGAAAAAGATGGTAGCCAATGGCGTGTCTGCACATCTAATGGTCAAATTAAAACAGATAAGGTCATCATCAGTACCAATGCTTACACAGAAGGTGAATGGACAGACATTCTCAAGACCATTTACTTTGTTTGCTACTATCAAATTGCCACTGAGCCTCTTGAAGGAGAGATTTCAAGAAAAATCCTTCCTTATCGTAATGGTTCTTGGGATACTCGCCAAGCGCTCTCAAGTATCCGACGAGACAAAGACGACCGTTTATTATTCGGTACTGTAGGTCTCTCAGAAAACAAAGAAAGCCTTTATGTTGCTTGGGCGAATACCATGCTAAAAAAGTACTTCCCTGAGCTATCTGGAAAAGCAAATTGGCAATATCGCTGGTGTGGTCGTTTCGGTTTTACAACTGACCATATTATGCGTATTTTTGAGCCAGCACCAGGTATCGTCGCTGCTACAGCCTACAATGGACGTGGTATTACAACAGGTACACTTTTGGGTAAAGCCTTTGCACAATACCTACAAGATGATAATCGAGATGCTTTGCCTCTACCTTTTACCAAATTGGAGGATAATATCATTTCCTTTCGTGGTCTTCGCTCTTCTTTGTATGATACAGGATTAGCACTCTACCATGCTGGACAGTGTTTAAAAATTATCGCCTAAACTTTTTAGTACCCTTTTTTACGCCATGAACCAAGTAACACAACGCTTTTTAGATACACTATGCACTCATTTTGAGGGGGATATTGACAGTAGCGATGCTGCCAGACAGGTTTTCTCTACCGACAACTCTATTTATCAAAGAGAACCCCAAGCTGTGGTGTATCCAAAAAATACACAAGACTTAATCCATATTGCTACTTTGATGCAACAAGAGGAGTTTCGCCAAGTCGTGATTACCCCTCGTGGTGGTGGAACGGGAACCAATGGTCAGTCACTCACAGACGGTATCATTGTAGATATTTCTCGACATATGAACCGCATTCTGCATATCGACCCAGTCAAACGTACCGCTCGTGTACAAGCAGGTGTAGTCAAGGATCAGCTTAATGCCGCACTGGCCCCCTATGGTTTGTTTTTTGCTCCAGAACTATCTACATCTAACCGTGCTACCATCGGAGGCATGATTTCTACTGATGCCAGTGGACAAGGAAGTTGCCGCTATGGCAAAACACACCATCATGTGTTGGAGCTATCAACTGTCTTAATTGGTGGTGAGGTGCTTGATTCTAAACCTCTTTCACGCAACAACTGGGAATCTGAAATTTCTGATAAAAGTGAGCATCAACAAGCACTCTATCGCCAACTTTTCCAGCTTGCTCAAGATAATCAAGAGATTATTAAGCGTAGTTTCCCTGTGCTTAACCGCTCGCTTACAGGATACGATTTACCCAACTTACTAACAGAAGATACTTTTAACATTAACAACATTCTCTGTGGTAGTGAGGGCTCTCTTGGCTTTTTAACTGAAGCAACACTCAATGTACTGCCAATTCCTAAACATAATCTACTCATTAACATTGGCTATACAGATTTCCAAGCAGCATTGCGTGATGCAAAAGCCTTAATGGCACTAGACCCACTTTCTATTGAAACGGTTGACTCTAAAGTATTGGGTCTAGCCAAGCAAGATATTGTATGGCAAAACGTAGCTCGTTATTTTCCCGAAACAGAGGTACCCACTCAAGGCATTAATCTAGTTGAACTCAATGCTGATGACCCAGCCACTTTACAACAACTTAAAGAAGCATTCCTAGATCACCTAAAAAATGATAATAGTGTTCAACGCCTTTCTATTACAGTGGCAGAAGGCAGCACTGAAGTGAAGCATGTATATGCCATGCGTAAGCGCTCTGTAGGTTTATTAGGTAATGTACAGGGTGAAAAACGCCCCCAACCTTTTGTAGAAGACACTGCAGTTCCTCCAGAAAACCTTGCTGATTATATTGCTGAATTCAGACACCTATTAGATAGTATGGGATTGGACTATGGGATGTTTGGTCACGTAGATGCCGGGGTTCTACATGTACGCCCATTAATTGATATGAAGGACGACAGTGCCGAACAAATCATCCGCAAAGTCAGTGATAAAGTAGTTGAGCTCACTCACCGCTATGGTGGAGTGATTTGGGGTGAACATGGTAAGGGACTACGTTCAGGTTATGCGCCTACATTTTTTGGAGCTGCCTACCCATTAGTCCAAAAAGTCAAAGGACTTTTTGACACCCGCAACCAGCTCAATCCAGGCAAAATTGCCACACCAGACACTATTCCTACAGCAAAATTAATCGACCTAACAGCTATTGATTTCAGAGGTAAACGCGACAAGCAAGTTTCCCCTAAAGACTGGACTGAGTTTGGTAGCATGATGCACTGTAATGGCAACGGAGCCTGTTTTAACTACGATTTAGACGATCCTATGTGCCCTTCTTACAAGGTCACCCGTAATCGTATTCACTCTCCCAAAGGTCGTGCAACTTTGATCAAGGAGTGGCTCCGTCGTGAGACCGTGCAACAAAACAGTGATACTTTTGATAAAGAAGTCTATGAAGCCTTACATGGCTGCTTATCATGTAAGTCCTGTGCAGGGCAATGTCCAGTGAAGGTGGATATTCCTGATTCTAAAGCACGTTTTTTAGAGCGTTTTCATACGAAGCACCCTCGCCAACGCCGTGATAGTGCCTTAGCTAACTTAGAAAAATTATTACCTTATATCGCTAAAGCTCCGAGTCTTTATAACACATTACAAGCCAACGCGTGGGTACAAAAAATCCAGCGTGAATATTTTGGTTTAGTTGCATCGCCTTCTCTGCATCCCTCATGTAATCTACGTTGGAGTGACTATGGTGCGATATTATTAAACCGTGATTTATCCAACTTACCTGCTAAAGCAACAGGTGTTGTCCTTGTACAAGATGCATTTACACGTTATTTTGATACAGACTTATGGATTGCCCTACTACGCTTTTTAGCAAAATTAGGCGTACAAGCCTATGTACTTCCTTATTTCCCCAATGGCAAACCTCTCCATGTACATGGTTATCTAGCAGAGTTTGAGGCACAACGTGCAAAAAATGAAGTCATTCTTTCACAAATCCAAGCTCGAGGATTGCCTCTTGTAGGCGTAGATCCAGCGGTGACTTTGACCTATCGCCAAGAATATCGCCGTCACTACGGGCATATTGAACCGAAAGGCAACTTCCATGTGCAGTTACTGCAAGAATGGCTAACAGACTGGATTAAAGACAAATCAGCACATGCTATGACCCAGCAAGAATATTATCTTGCTGCACACTGTACCGAGAAAACCCAAGTCCCTGCCGCCCCTAAACAATGGCAAGAAGTATTTGCTCATTTTGGTCTTAATCTTAAGGTGCTTAATTTAGGTTGCTGTGGCATGGCAGGTACCTATGGACATGAGGCAGAGCATCGCTCACAATCAGAAAAGCTCTACCAAATGTCATGGGCAGAAAAGAGTCGCCAACACCAAGACAAAATGCTGGCAACAGGTTACTCATGCCGTAGTCAAGTGAAGCTGGTTGAGCAACGTCGCATGAAACACCCTATTGAGGTATTAGCCGACATCCTACCTTAAGCCGTCTGTGCATCAATATAGTCTTGTTGAATAATCGCTGCTGGCATCATGGCACGGATTCCTGATGTCAGCATAGCGGCAGCACTTTCTAGCTCTGCAACAGGTAGCGTGCCGAGACTTTCCAAGATAAACCACATAGCACTATTGTCAATGCTTAAACGTGTTCTTGTCCCTTGCCGCCAATTCCAACGACGACAAGTCACCCCTTGATTATCATGCCAAATCACCTCTCCAACCTCTGGATTTTCAATAGCTGCGACTCCCTCTTTTACCGTATCAAAAATCTCTTTCCCAGAGGCAAAACCGAGCTGGGGTACACCCACATAAGCAAGACTATTTTCCCCTCCAACCGGGATAGCATAGCGAATGCTCACTGCATTATACAAATCAACAATAGGATCAATACTTGATAGTATGCCGTCTTTTTGTACTCGCTTAATAAGGGCCGCTGCTGAACAAGGTGTCCTTTTGGGCTTGGCTCCAAATTGCTGAAAAACTGTCGCCCATGACTGTAAATGTGCTTCTGCCCAAGCAGGAGGTGTCTGCAGATAATCAGCACATGCTTGCCGCAGGGCAGTAGCACCCACTTCTGCATCTACAACAGGACCTGCCTGTACATTTATACTGATTGCTTTAAAATCTGGGGCTAGTTGAAAAATTTCTGGGCTAATAATCGGTTTCAGTGTTATCATTGTACGCTCATTATGTCATCATTCATGAGCTTACATCATATCAATCATCGACCAAAAAAGTCAATATATCGACCGACACAATGGATACATCTTCTGTTAATATGGCTGTTGCCAACAAGATAAAAAACTATCGTCAACAACATAAACTTTCCCTTGATGTGTTGGCACAAAAAGCTGGCATTAGTAAAGGAATGCTAGTGGATATTGAAAATCACAAGGCAAATCCTAGCATTGCGACTTTATGTAAGTTGGCAATTGCATTGGGCATATCTGTCGCAGAGTTAGTTTCTCTACAAGAAATACCCACTATCCGCTTAATTTCTCAAACGGAAATGCCAGTACTGTGGAAAGGCACTGAGGGTGGTGAGGCGACCCTACTTGCAGGTAGCAAAGGTGCAACTATGATTGAACTTTGGCGATGGATACTCCAACCAGGAGAAAGTTATGTCTCTGCGGCTCACAGCCGAGGCACTGTTGAACTAGTCTATGTCCACAAGGGATGTCTCTGTTTTTCTGTGGGAAACCACCAACTCCGCATTAAAGCAGGACAAGCAGCTATCGGGACAACAGACCAACCTCACACCTATCAAAACACAGGAAAAACAAAAGTGGAATTCACCCTCAGCGTAGTAGAAACACCGAGTGATTAGTATATTTTCTCTATCTACTTAACCGACATCATCACTGGATGTCGGTTCATCCAACTGCTTCAAAATCCAATCCACCATAGTCTTGATATGTGGGGCATACTTCATATTTTGAGGATACACCATATAATAAGCACCATCTACCTGCAAACGGTATGGCCAAGCAATTTTCAATCGTCCAGAATCTAGCTCCTCTTTAATCAATAATTCGGGAACTAAAGCGACACCACACCCAGCTAATGCAGCATGAATCACCGCAAAAAACGAGTCAAATCGGGGACCTTTTAAAGTATCCTCGCATGAAATACCTTGATTAAACAAATACTCTGTCCAGGCACGTGGTCGAATACGTGATTGGATTAAGGTACACCCTTGGTTGCAAATCGCTTCTAAAGGAGGGACATCAATACCAGGGGCACAAACAGCAACAAAATCCCCTGACAATAACTTCACACTTTGCAAACCTGGCCATGTCCCACATCCATGCAGAAAACCAATATCCATATCACTATAGGCACGGTTACAAAAATCTCCTAACTCATCATGAATATCCAGATGAATATTTGGATGTGCGGCACCAAACCCTTTCAGCTTCTTCATCAACCAGCGCGACCCAAACGTCGGATGTGTCACAATACGCAATGTCGCTGCCTCACTCCCATGAGCAAGCACATTAAGCACAGAGTCTTCGATTTTACTGAGAATTTCACGTGTTTCTTCCAAAAACTTCTGCCCTACAGGAGTTAGGGTGAGCCGCTGTTTCTGACGAATAAACACCTCTGTTTCCAACACGCTTTCCAGTAGCGCCACCTGTTTACTCACGGCACTTTGCGTCATATGCAATTCTTTGGCTGCCTGAGTAAAACTTAAATGTCGGGCAGTAGCCTCAAAGCACTGCAAAGAAGAAGTACTTGGGTATTTTCTAAAAGGGATTTTCTTCATTCATTGTCTCGCCACAATCATACTATATCAAAAGTTAAAAACGGCAAAATTAACCCTCTTGTACCTTGTCATCATCACTGTTTTTGTGGTCTTGTACCTTATCCTCATTGCTGTTCTTACGGTCTTGTACCTTGTCATCATCACTGTTTTTATGGTTTACTTCGTCCTGTTTCTCCCATTTAAAGTCTTCCTCGTCAACAAGTAAATTAGGGACGATAGGACTAACAGGTGCATCTGCATTAAGTACCAAATCCTTTACCTGATCCATCACCGCAGGGTCAGTAGAAACATCTTGCTCAACATTAACTCGAGGATCCAGCTCATGCACAACAGGAGCAGGAGATATGTCAACCCCCATAGGAACGAACTGTGCATTCTCAATATTAGGACGATAATTGGCATGCATCTTACTCACAAATACCCCCATAACAAGTGCACAAGTGGCGACATAGACAATGTACATCTCTGCCCCCCCTATATCCATCAACCGACCAGCAATAATAGGTCCCAATGTTGCACCGATACTAAATGCAAGTAACAGCACTCCACTTAGTCCTACTCGTAGAGATTGAGAAACATGCTCATTAGCAAGGGCAACAGCCAATGGATAAAAAGTGAACTGAAGACAGCCCATACATGCAAAGGTAATTAACAGAAAAAGGTAACTAGGCTGTCCCAACAATATCAACGGAATGGTCGCCAGCATAAGTCCAAAAGAACTTACCCGCAACATGCGTAAACGGTTAAATCGGTCACTCAAATATCCCATAGGAGATTGGGCCAACAACCCCGTCAATACACAAGCAGACAACAAAATTGATACTTGCTCGGTATCAAGACTATTTTTTGCTCCATATACTGCTGCCAAACTATAAAAAGCACTGGTGATACACCCCCCTAACATCAATACCACCATAGGAACAGGCACCATTTTAAGATAGACACGAATATTTAAAGGAGCTTGTGATTGCAAAGTAGGGTGAACGCGATGAGTTAATGCGATAGGAATCAGTCCCAAACTCATCACCATGGCCACCGTATTCAATACAGAAATATCTAAGTTAGGAAAGGCACTAATCGCCATTTGACCAAGGATAATGCCCAAACTACTCATAATCATGTAAAACGAGAAAACCATCCCTCGATTATTGGCCTCTGCCTGATCATTGAGCCAGCTTTCTAACACCATATACTGGGTGACCATAGCAATACCCACAATGACACGGAATAACAACCAAACTTCCATCATATGGACGAGAGATTGTGTCAACGTCATTACTGTCACAATGGCTGCACTTGCCACATAAGCACGAATATGCCCAAAATGGCCGATAAGCTTATGCCCCACTCGCACACCTATCACCAAACCAAAGTAATAGGCAGAAATCAACAAGCCAATCCACGATTGAGAAACCCCGTCTTGTGTTAATCGGAGGGAGACGTAAGTATTGTAAAGACCCGTTCCTAGCGACAACAGCAAAATAGCAAAGTACAAAGAGGCAAAGGAGGTGAAAATCTTGACCATAATTGTGGGGGAAATATTAAAAATAAACAGAAGACTTCTGCATATCCTAGCATAAGCCCACAAGATGTGACAACTAGTGGTATCGTCAATCTAAAGAGGGGCAATGCCAATAAAAAGGCGTCTCTTTGCCATAAAGAAACGCCCTAAAAAAATATAAGGACAAACTGGAAACGTTAATTACGCTTCAGAACCCTCAGCACGATATACCAATACAGAAATAGGTGCCAAAGAAATTACTTTTGTAGTTACACTACCAAGCAATAAGCGTGACAACCCACTGCGACCATGCGTAGCAATATAAATTAAATCGCAACCATGCTCTTTAGCGGCTTCAATAATACCATCGGCTACATTATAGTTGGAAGTAATAACAGAAGTCACCTTGACCCCCGCTGCTTGTGCACGCTCTACAACAGGTTTCAAATACTCTTGCGCTTCTTTTTTAGCAGCCTCTTCATAGTCACCATCAGAAATTGCGTAGGAAGCCGCCATACCATCAAAACCAATCAGAGTAGAAAACGGTTGGGTTACGTTAATCGCTACGATTTCAGCACCCACTTGACGAGCAAAAGTAATACCTGCATTGGCCGCTAAGGCAGAGGTTTCAGAACCATCCACAGGAAGGATAATCTTTTTGTACATAATAAACTCCTAGAAAGCAACTATCAACTAACTCCACACCATGTGCGAGTCTCGTGTCTTGCTTTTTCTATTGTAAGCCAATTTAAAACTTTTTTTGATGACTGTAGAAATTAGCAACGATTTAGCCCCCCTAGACCTAAAAAAATTTTTTCAGATTTAAGTTCCTTATGCTACATGGTAAAATAAAAGGCTATATTTCAAATTTTTATTGATTTTGGGATACCATGACCAAGCCCCCTACTGTGCGTTTAGCAACTCTAAATGACATCCCTGCTATCCAAGCCATATATGCACATCATGTACTACATGGCACAGCCACTTTTGAAGAGGAAGTTCCCAGTGTAGAGGAGATGGCGCAACGCTTTCATCAACTCACCGACAATGGGTATCCCTATATTGTGGCAGAGATAGAGGGCAAAGTCTGTGCTTATGCTTATCTAGGTCGCTACCGCCCTCGTCGAGCCTATCGTTTCACCGTAGAAAATTCCATTTACATTGATAAAAACTTTACTGGTAAAGGGATTGGCACACTATTACTAACTGAATTAATTCGTTTGGCAGAACAAGGACCTTGGCATCTTATTATTGCAGTAATCGGTGATAGTGAAAACCATGCCTCTATTAATCTACATCAAAAACTTGGGTTTGAAATGGTTGGTGTAGAGCCTGGCACAGGGTTCAAGTTTGGACGCTGGATTGATACGGTGATTATGTACAAAAAAATCAACGGTGGTAATACATGCCTGCCTACCGCAGGCTAACTCTTGGTGGAAAACATAACAACAGTCTACTAACTCCCAATAAGTTCAGCAGACCCCCTCTTGGTAGAAAACATAACCACAATCTGCCTGTCGGGATTAGTTAATTCACTGAAAATACCACGATTAGGAAGCCTGCTCTACTGCCTCAGGCCTCCATAATGTTGGCCCTCCTGATGCTTTTTCCAGAACTTTGACATAGGCGTCGTGTGCCTCAAGCTCTTGTGCATCAGCATAAATCACTGGCAAATCAACATAAGAAAGAGCAGATATTTGCTGACTGACTGTAGTTTGGTGCTCTTCTTCTACTTCTTCTAAGCCAAGCCCAAACTGACCTCGCGTCATGGCAATGTAAACATCTGCTAGCAATTCTGCATCTAGCAACGCTCCATGCAGCACTCGGTGCTCATTAGAAATATTGAACCGAGAACATAATGCATCCAGATTATTTTTCTTGCCGGGAAATTGCTGTCTTGCCAGCTCTAAGGTATCAATCACCCCACTGACAAATGTCTCTAGTGGGGGGCGATTAAGCAAAGACAGCTCATGATTTAAGAATCCTACGTCAAACTTTGCATTGTGAATAATCAGTTCAGCTCCGCTGAGATAATCCACAATTTGCTGTACTTCATCAGCAAAACGATTATGTTGTGATAGGAATTCTGTCGTCAAACCATGGACACGCAATGCCTCCTCTTCACTATCCCTGTCTGGATTGAAATAAAGATGTAGGTTATTGCCTGTCAACTCACGGTTAATCATCTCCACACAACCTAGTTCAATAATTCGGTTGCCTAAAGAGATGTCAATACCAGTAGTCTCTGTGTCCAGTACGATTTGACGTATAGCCATTATGCCATCCCTGGGACAACAGTAGAGAAACCATTATCTACATGGATAATCTCACCAGTAATACCAGAAGCAAGATTAGACAATAAGAATGCAGCTGCATTGCCCACATCCTCGATAGTCACATTACGACGTAATGGAGCATTTTGCTCTACAGCGTCTAAAATAGTGGAGAAACCCTTGATTCCAGAAGCCGCCAATGTCTTAATAGGACCAGCAGAGATGCCATTAGCACGAATACCTTTGGGTCCCAAACTGCTTGCAACATAGCGTACACTAGCTTCCAGTGAGGCTTTAGCTAAACCCATGGTGTTGTAGTTTGCGATTGCTTTTTCTGCACCTAGATAGGTTAAAGTTAATAAAGCACCTTGATTCTTTTCAAGAAGAGGTAATGCTGCTTTTGCCAACGCAGGGAAACTATAGGCTGAAATATCGTGTGCTACACGAAAAGCCTCGCGGGAAATACCCTCTAAAAAATCGCCAGCAATCGCTTCACGAGGAGCAAAACCGATAGAATGCACAAGACCATCTAGACCGTCCCAGCGTGCAGACAAACTTTCAATAGCTTGTGTAATTTCCTCATCAGAAGACACATCACAAGGAATGACAATATCACTACCAAAAGTTTTGGCAAAATCAGTGACACGATCTTTGAAGCGATCACCTACATAAGTAAATGCCAATTCAGCACCCTGTTCATGGCAAGCCTTAGCAATGCCATAAGCGATAGAACGATCAGACAATAAGCCTGTAATTAAGATTTTTTTGTTTGCTAAAAAACCCATTGCTCTTTTCCTGTAAAAAGTTTAAATGCTATTTTACTTCCTAGAATGTAATTCAGGCAACGTATAAAGCCCTTTTTCATACATCAAGGTTGGCCAAATAGCATGTGCACGTGCCAATTCCTGCAGTGCAATATCTGACTCTAGTGGCACATAAGTAGCAGGAGCCTCATACCGCAGCTGCTGTGGCGGTAGTTTGGGTTGCAATACAGTAAGAATATCACCTTGTAAAAAACCATAGTTATCGTTGTATTGCATCATCGCTCTACCGCCAGCATCCGCATGTGTTAAATCCTGTCCTATCATAGGGTGAGAAGCACTCACACCAGCCAGTGATAACAAAGTCACCGGTAAATCCAACTGACTGACAATACGATTATCCGCCTTGGGCTCTACACCAGCACCTAAAATCAATGCAGGAATATGAAAATGACGTAATGGCACCAAGGTGTCCCCCCATACACGAGAATCATGGTCGGCCACAATTAAAAACAAGGTATTGTGCCAGTATGGAGACTGCTTGGCTTTCTCAAAAAACTGCCCAATACACCAATCCACATAGCGTACTGAATTTTCAACACTAGCAGGCTCTCCGACTGGTTCAATACGCCCAGCAGGATATTCCCAAGGTGTGTGATTTGTCACAGTAAAAGCAAGACTTAATTTTGGTGTTTCTAAATCATCCATGAGAACCTCATGTAATTTAGCAAACATATCCTCATCAGACACTCCCCAGGTTCCCTCAAAGGCAGGATTTGTAAAGCTCTCCCGATCATAAAGCTCTTTAAAACCATTACCTAGAAAGTAGGAGCGCATATTATCAAAGTGAGATTCCCCTCCATAGATAAAGCTAGAGCGATAGCCTAGAGGGTTTAATAACTGTGCCAAGGTAAAAAAACGCGATTGCGATTTTGTCAAACGAAGCACCGCATCTGACAGCGTAGGAGCAAAGCCACTACTCACCGCTTCCAAACCACGTACCGAACGTGTACCTGTGGCATAGCAACGATGAAACGCCCATCCCTCTTGCATAAGTTTATCAAAGCAAGGACTAAGATTTTGCCCACCTAGTCCACCAATATACTGCGCACCTAAGCTCTCTTGCACAATAAGCACAATATTCTTAGGACGTTGGTACGTTTGACTTGCTGTTTGAAAATGCCATGAAGGAATGTTTAATTCATTCTGTTCTGGTGTAATGCCTGCTGCCTGATTGACTAACTGATAGACTTTATCTTCATCCATATTTTCATAAGCATCTTTGGCTGAACGCTCATTTTTAATGCTATACACCGCATAATAAACACTATAAAGTGAGTTTAGTGGCAAAGTGTTCACCATGCTATCACCGCAATACGCCACCGTTGATGGATTAATAGGGCGGTGTTGTAGCGTACCACGAATCATCAATGTCACTACCGCAGCACTCACGAGAAACTCTACTATCTGCCACAATAATGATGTACTGCCCAAACTAGCAGCAGGTGCTTTGAATAAATACAATGCCCCCCACATCAATAACACTACGCCTAATGTCCCAATAATAACAATGGTCTTAAACCCCTTCCACAACATACCCACAACTTCTTGAGGATGTTTTAAATAATCCACAAACAAACGATTGGGTCGTGTGTCATATTCCATAATAAACTGGGCACTTGCCACTTCAGGAATCAGTAGACATAGACTTGCTACACATAACCAGACCGCATTGATTTGCTGTGCTAATAAATTACCATCCAACCAAGGAGCAAAGAGTAGGGATGGAATCACCAGTTTGCCCAAGGTGGCCAAATCAATACGTAAGCCACCAATGAATAAAGGGGCAAGTCGATACTTTTTCACACGCTCAAACTGCCAACACACCAATCCTAGACGAGAAAGATTAAGTACAATCAGGGAAGCAATAAAAAAAGTAAATATCTGTGCGTACATAGGCGTTTTTCTGAATAATGACGGGCTTCATTCTATCATTAATAAGTTCGAAAACAGGCACTTTCTCTCTTTTCACTGAAAGGAGTGGATTGAAAGAGATTGCTTTTCTCTCAAACACCGCCTCATGTTCACTAGCACAAAAAAAAGCCAAAGCATTTTCTTGGCACAGAAGTCCCCACCAAGAATAGTTGACTAAAGTTTGGTGTTTTTTATTTTTTGTGTTATAGTTAATGAATCCTTTGGATAGATGGGTATTTAACTATTATTATTTTTGAGACATGCTTTTTACTTCCCATCTTGCTACTCTTGCTGAGCTTTATGAAGCCTTTATCGCTTTACAGCCCTTAATTAATCAACTTCGCACAGGCTTAGCACCTGCAAATATCCAAGGATTTCAGGAATAACAACCCTCTCACGACACTTAATTTTTTCATATTCCTGACATATATATCCGTTAATCTTGTCACTGTGTTGATAATCGACCAAGTCACTAGGCAAGCTATCTTGTCTACATGGTTTGTCCACTTGTCTTCACATCTTATTAAGGACTTTTTGCTTAATAAGACCTTGATTAACACTTCCAATAATTATTTTTAAAAAGGAACTTTTTTATGAAATTATTAAATCGTTTACGTCATGAATTCTCTGGTCAAGTTGCTGCTCGTGCAGTCAAACAATCCGGAGCAAAAAAACCTAGCAAAGCGGCATTAGCTTTACTTCCCAAGCTAGTCCCCGAGGCTACTCTAAAAGCTAGCTTACGCTAAGCTCTCCATGAGAACACTACCGTTCTCTCTATTTTCTTTAATGAGCTAAGGGCTTAAAAGAAATAGGCCCTCAGCTTGATTCATCATTAGACCATCAAGGAAGTTGGTGTAAACCCATCTCCCAAAAGGCCGTTTCCATACGAGTTGCAGTTCTAAAAATCTCTATCAACCGCTGCTGCTGTGCTGGCGTTGTATCAGTTGCCATCTGTTCAAGATGGTCTTGAGCCAACTGTACTGCCTCTCGATATTCTGGACTAGCATACATCTCAATCCAAGGACGATAGGGATTGTTATCCAACACCGTAAAAGGCTGTTGCATTATCCAATCGACAGATTCCGCATACCCTACTAGGCAGGGCATCAATGCTGTATGCAGCTCCAATAAGGAACCTCGCAGACCACAATCCAAGACATAACGTGTATAAGCCACACACGCACTTGCCTCTGGTTCTTTAATCAGTTGTTCCTCAGCAATACCCCAATCACGGCAATACTCAATATGCAACTGAATCTCAGTATCCAACATGGCATTGACACCAGCCTGTGCATAGCGCATTTGCGGAAAATCCTGGCTTTTATAAATTGCCAACCCCCAGGCCCGAGTAAAGTGTAATAAGAACAAGTAGTCCTGTTTTAAATAATATTGGAAACTCTCTTTTGGCAAAGTACCCATAGCAAGCTGACGCAAGAAATCATGCTGCGTATATGCCTCCCAGTCTTGTTGTACCGCTTGTTTTAACTGATTAAAGAACATTGCCCTTGCTCCTTGGTGCTGATTAAGGCTCGATAGCATAGCTGTCTACAGTTGGAGCCTTTTTAATCAATTTTTTATCCAACATAAACTGAGCAAAATGCTCATACTTTGCCTTGTCTAGTTTTGCAGCCTGCGTTGCTAAATAAGGTACCGTATCTTTCCAGGCACGACGATTTAAATCAGTATTTAATTCCTTGGGTTTATAACTAACAAAATCTGACCAAGCCTGCTCTGGATGAGATTGAATAAATGCCACTGCTTTATCTAAAGCAGCATCAAAGCGCTTCCACTTGTCTGCTTGAGTTCGTTGCTGATTGTTTACCACAAGAATAAGCTCTTCATAGCTAGGAATACCATAATCCTCAACAAAAAATGCACGCCCGGGGTGCCCCTCAATATCCATCTGATTAAGCTCAAAGTTACGGAAAGCACCAATCACTGCATCCGTTTTCTTGGCAATAAGGGAAGGAGATAAAGACCAATTTACATTAATCATTTCCACATCTTTAGGATTCACACCACTATGGGTCAACATGGTCGTTAGCAACACATCTTCAAAACCACTAACCGAATAGCCTACTTTTTTACCCTTTAGGTCTTTAAGATCCTTAATATCACTATCGGCTAGTACCACCACAGAATTAAGCGGCTTACCCACCAGAGTACCTACCCGTGTCAATGGCAAACCCTCATCAATTTGTACATGTAGTTGCGGTTGGTAAGTCACTGCCATATCTGCCTTACCCGTTGCCACTAGTTTAGGAGCCGTCGATGGGTCGGCTGGCTCAATCATCTCAACATCTAGCCCCTGCTCTTTAAAGAATCCTTTTTGCTGAGCGACAACTAATGCGGCATGGTCTGGGTTAACAAACCAATCTAGCAGTAACTGTACCTTTTCAGCAGCATAAACCGACTGAACCGCTCCCAATAAAACGGTACCTGCAAATACTGTTTTTTTAATCAATTTCATCGCATCTCCTTTAGCGGTGTTGAACCCATGGCATTTTTCTGCGTAGAAATACATCAATGCCAAAATAAAGTAATAAAGCCATAAAAGCTAATACCAGTAGACAAGCAAACATCACATCGACCTGCATACGTGCATTAGATTGCAACATAATATACCCTAATCCTGCACTAGAGCCGACCCATTCACCAATAACGGCACCAATCGGGGCGACTGTTGCAGCCACTCTCAACCCTGATGCCAATGAGGGCAATGCAGCTGGTAAACGAATATGCCATAGTTGCCTCCATTTGTCTGCTTGCATGGTAGTAGCCAAATCAAGCCAATCCTGTGGGGTTTGACGCAAACCATCATAGCATGCAGAGGTCACAGGAAAGAAAATAATCAAACTTGCCATCACAATTTTAGAGGTTAAACCATAGCCAAACCATATCATTAAAATCGGTGCTAAGGCAAAAACAGGAATCGCTTGACTAACAACCAAAATAGGCAATAACCAAGGTCGTATAGGTTTAATCACTTGCAAAAGTAAGGCACTGATAAAGCCTAGTCCACAACCGACAATCATGCCTAGTACAATTTCTAGTAAAGTTACACCAGCATGCTCCACAATAAGCTCACGACGCTCTATCATGGTTTCAAAGACTAGCCAAGGACCAGGAAGAATAAACTTGGGAAGCTGTGTTGCCCACACAATGCCCTGCCATAATATGAGCAGACCCAAGGTAATTATGAAGAATCTGAAAAGTCGATGTCTCACTTCTACTCCCTTAATAGATTATGACTTTTATAGGTAATATTTTTTAGCTTTAATCTGTATACCCTCTCCAGGATATTCTCCCCTAACCCCCTCTTTGCATCATTTTTAGCAACTGATTCTGCCAATACAATACTTCTTCATCATCAATCGCTCGCGGAGTTGCCGAAGCAAGTTGTACAACCTGCTGTAGTGTAACAGGATTACTATTCATCAGCCATATCGTTTGACTTAAACGCAGAGCCTCTAAAGGGTCATGCGTCACCAAAATCACTGTCTTATCAGCTAATAGTTCAACAAATAAGGACTGCACTTGTAATCTACTAACCACATCCAAAGCAGAAAAAGGCTCATCAATCAGGACAATAGGTTTATCCTCTATCAGCGTCCTTGCTAGGGCTACTCGTTGACGCTGTCCACCAGACAGCTGTGCAGGCAATCGGGACTCAAACCCAGCTAACCCCACCTGATCTAGCAGCTGTTGTGCTTTAGCAATAATCTCTGCAGTTTTTGTTTTCCTAAGCGTATATCCCAAGCAAATGTTATCTAAAACATTAAGCCAAGGCAACAACAAGTCATCCTGAGCCATCCAAGCCACGCGATGGCTTAAAGAGGTATTGTCATCTGCCAGAATCTCACCCGCTACAGGCTCAACAATACCTGCGATTACCTTAAGCAAAGTACTTTTACCTACTCCAGAGCTACCTAAAATACTATGCCACTGCTTGGGTGCAAAATAAGCATTTAAATCATCAAAAAGAGATTGTTGCTCATAACGCACCCATAAGTGTTTGAGTGAGATTCCTGTTGTCATTGCTAGTTAAAGGACACCAATCCATTGCCAATAAGTTGATGCCAATAATAACATGAGAACATAACCAATCAATGTCACCACAATACCCACACGAGCAAACTGTTTGGCATCGAAAGTCTCTGTACCCAGGCATACCATGTTCTGTGGTGCATTAACAGGCAGAATAAAACCATAGCTCACAACAAAACCTAGTACCATAGTCATACCAAGACGATTAATCTCGCCAGGCAAACTTTGTAATAGAGAAATCATGATAGGAATCATTGAGGATGACAAGGCTGTCGCACTTGCGAAACCGAGGTGAATCACAATAAGGAACGCCGCCAAAATTGCAAAAATCACGACAGGACCAAATGAATCAATATGGGTTTTCTCAATAATTTGATGCCCCAACCAAGCACCCGCTTGTGTTTGCAAAATGGCAGTCCCCAGACTAATACCCACCCCGAATACAATAACTGTTCCCCAAGGTACTCGTGATTGAATATCTTTCCAGCCAATCACACCAATTTTAGGGGTTAATAAAATAGCCAAAGCTACTGTTGTTGTCGCTGTCGTATTGTAGGTATGCAATTTCCCCTCTGTCGCCCAGAAAGCAATTAAGCCCAGAGTTACCAGCAACAAGCGTTTTTGTGCTGAAGTCATAGGACCAAGCTCAGCAATTTGCTTACGCACAGTCTCCTTACCCCCTTGTAATGCACTCATTTCTGGGGGTAAGAATTTCATCACCACTACTACAAGTACTATAGACATTACTACAGACCAAGGTAAAGCAGCAATTAACCAATCAACCCAAGCCACTCGCTCACCGAGCATTTTTTCCATAAAGCCCACAGTAAGCAAGTTTTGTGCAGCAGCAGTTTGAATGCCCACATTCCAAATACTGATGCCCTCAGCCACCACAATCATTAAACCAGCGGCAAGATTAGAACGTTTATCTACTCCATAAGCAGCAATAATCCCTAGCACAATAGGTAGCATAGCCGCACCACGCGCTGTCGCACTCGGCACAACAAAGCTAAGCACAATAGTCACCAATACTGTACCCATAAAAATAGCGCGCGTTGTTGTACCCACCAAATTCATGGTGCTTAATGCAATACGTTTATCCAATCCAGTATATGTCATGCAGGCAGCCAAGAACAAAGCCGCAGCGACAAGGGCTAAGCCTGAATTACCAAAACCAGTCAATGCCAAGTTCATCGAGGCAGACGTACCCCACAGCTTATCGGGATTAGTCAGACTAGGGGACGAACCCACAAGAAATACAATTAAACCGATAATCATAATAGAGCTTGCTTCATAAGAAACCGCTTCGGATACCCATACCACTACCGCAAAAACAAGTACCGCAAGGATTCTATGGCCGGCAACTGGCAAACCCTCTGGGGTAGGCAACAATAAAATGCCAATTAGCACTAAAAAGCCGATGATTAGACCCAATGGGAATTTACCCGGTCCCCAAAATGACGTTTTTTCTACCTTATCCATATAACATCACCATTTTCAAAATTAAGTGGAAAACTCCATTATTGATACACTCAATACGCAAAGATTTCTATGCCAAACACTAAAAAGTCCCTGCGTTTCATAACGCAAAAAGGCGAACACCCCCTATAGGGAGTCTCCGCCTTTGTGTGCTATTGATTATTTTCGCTTATGATAGCATGAAATTGTTATTGAGCAGCATATACAAACACCTCTATTCTTCTATTTTTTTCTTGACCTTGTTCGGTGTCATTAGTGGCGATAGGATCATTCACTCCCCTACCCTCTGAAGTTAGTCGAGATGTGGCTACCCCATGGGTAGTAATATATTCTTCAACCGCATCTGCTCTATTTAATGAAATAGACTGTCCACCAATAGCATCTCCAGAATTATCCATATGCCCCACCACCTTGATTCGCAAAGTAGCATTTTGCTTTAATGCCTCTGTCAACACATCCAGCACCGGATAACAGGCATCACTAAGCTGCTCATTATTTGTTTGAGCTCCAAATACCAATGTATCTGGCAGCGCCACCATTAGTGTGTTGTCTGGCATGGATTTCGACATTACCCCCCCACTCTTATCAGCTTGTCGGATAGCCTCTATTAATGGACTCCAGTCATGTGGAACAATCGTTTCTGCCACAGCACCAATCCCAGCCCCAGCATTATCCTCTGCGGCATCTTGGGATAAAGCCCCTATTCCAGCACGTAAAGCATCGCTGCCACCTTGCTTGCCCACCGGATATGAAGTAGCACATCCTAGCAAACAAACACTTAACAACGATATAACAAGCCATTGGACATATTTCATTATTTTTTCCCTTTCATCATATCACTCGCCGATGCTGAGAGATTGTCAAACTATCAACAAGTAACCATCTATTGTAATGAGCCAATTTATCCTACCTTGGGCAGTAACATTACCAGTTTATAGTCCAAATGCGTCGCCAATCTAAATGTGACTTGCTCATACTCGCGGTAACCTAAACTAGGGTGTTGAAACTCTCTTAGCCCACCCTCTCGTGCAAGTACTGTCTGCCTATCCCACCAATGTTTAAATGGCGCACTATTGTGACTTAGAGTATCAATAAAAAGAGCAATATCAGCTTGCTCAATACTCGCTGCAACATCAGCACGAAATTCAGCTACAGCACGCATTGCTCGGTTATCCCAATTTAACACGATATTTTTTGCTTGTGGCTCTTCAAAAATAAAACGCAATAAGTTTGGTGATGAGGTAGTAGATATCCAATGATTAAATAACTCATCCATGGCAGCATTAAAATGCAAAATATTCCAGCACTTATCTAGAATATAAGCAGGACCCTTAATATCTTCGACGCAGGTCTGTAAGTTGACTGGCAAACTACCATACTGTGCTTTAGTACTATCAGGATCTACCACATCTGCCAACTCAAATAAATAAGCCCGTTCAGCCGGATTGAGATGCAAAACATCGGCCAATGTAGACCACACATGGGCTGATACCGATACATCTCGCCCCTGCTCTATCCAGGTATACCATGTCACACTAATATCACACAGCAGAGCCACTTCTTCCCGACGCAAGCCGGGGGTTCGACGACGCAAACCAGCACTAATGCCCGCCATCTGTGGGGTAACGCGAGAGCGTGCACTACGCACAAACTCTCCTAATAATTGTTTACGCCGAGAACTCAGTTTATTCATAACCTGTTTTATCCATTAGCCTTATGACTAGTGACAAGACGTCCAAAAGCATGCCTCTTATGAATCCCCGTATAGTATCAGAGGCTACTCCAATACCGTATGAAGTTTCTTCTTCGCCGTTGCTTTATCAAGACCTGAACGTTGGCAATAGTCATCAAACTGATCATCTCCAATGTTACCAATCGCAAAATAATCTGCCTCTGGATGGCTTAAATAAAAACCAGAGACACTAGAAGCAGGATACATAGCAAAACTTTCTGTTAACTGCATACCAATTTCTTCTGGATGCATCACTTTAAACATATCTGCCATGATAGTATGATCTGGACAAGATGGATAGCCTGGTGCGGGACGAATACCCTGATACTTCTCAGCGATAATCTCTTCACTACTTAACTGTTCATCAGGAACATAGCCCCATAAGTCTGTACGTACCCGATGATGCAAACACTCGGCAAACCCCTCAGCCAAACGATCCGCCAAAGCCTTAATCATAATGGTTGAGTAATCATCCATATCTTTTTCAAAGCGTTCCTCGTGAATTTCTATCCCCAATCCACCTGTGACAGCAAACATACCAATATAATCTTTGATACCAGATGACTTTGGCGCTATATAATCTGCCAAACACTTGTTATACACACCTTCACGTTTCTTATTCTGCTGGCGTAATAAATGCCATGTGAAAAGGGTTTCCGTACGGCTTTCATCCGTATAAATTTCGATATCCTCGCCATTCACAGAGTTAGCTGGATAAAAAGCCACAACACCACTAGCCGTCAACCAACGCCCATCAATTATTTTGCGTAGCATTGCCTGACCGTCTTTATAAATTTTGCGTGCTTGTTCCCCTACAACCTCATCATCTAAAATCTTAGGAAAACTACCAGCCAAACCCCATGACATAAAGAAAGGAGACCAATCAAAGAACTTCTCAATTTCTCGCAAGTCATAATCCTTAAATACTCGACGACCGATAAACTTGGGCTTGGGAGGCGCATAGTTAGACCAATCCAATGGTGCCTTATTCGCACGTGCTTCTTCTAAAGGAATAACAGGATTAGCTCGTCGATTCGCATGACGTTGACGGACCAACTCATATTCCTGAGCCAATTCTTTGATAAATTGCTCTTTATTATCAGAAACCAAATGTGTACATATACCCACCGAGCGGCTAGCATCAGGAACATAAATGACAGGCCCCTCATAATTGGGGGCAATTTTAACAGCCGTATGCACTTTACTCGTTGTCGCCCCTCCAATCATCAATGGAATTTTACGCTCACGGAAATAAGGGTCGCGTTGCATTTCCGAAGCGACATAAGCCATTTCTTCTAAACTTGGCGTAATAAGACCAGACAAACCAATAATATCCGCATTGACTTCCTTGGCTTTGGCAAGAATATCTGCACAAGGTACCATCACCCCCATATTCTCAACCTCAAAGTTATTACACTGCAATACCACGGCAACGATATTTTTTCCAATATCGTGAACATCACCCTTAACCGTAGCAATCACAATTTTCCCCTTGGCTTTAACATCACCACCTGCGGCTTCGATTTGACGTTTTTCTTCTTCAATAAAAGGAACCAAATGCGCAACGGCCTGCTTCATCACTCGTGCTGATTTTACGACTTGAGGGAGGAACATTTTACCCTCTCCAAACAAGTCACCAACGACATTCATGCCATCCATTAGAGGTCCCTCAATCACCTCAATAGGACGCCCTCCTCTGGCTGCAATTTTTTGGCGTACTTCTTCGGTATCTTCCACAATAAATTGCGTAATACCATTGACTAGGCCATGTACAAGTCGCTCCTCTACCGACAACTCACGCCAAGCTAAATTTTCTTCTTTTTTCTGCCCCGACCCTTTGATTTGTTCCGCATATTCCACCAAACGTTCAGTAGAAGTCCGCTCATCACTAGAATCTGTTTTGCCTACAGGCTCTTTACGATTCAGAATAACATCTTCTACTAGGTCACGCGTTTTCGGCTCAAGGTCAGCATATACGCCAAGCATACCAGCATTAACGATACCCATGGTGAGGCCTTCTTTAATCGCATAGTATAAGAAGACAGTATGAATCGCTTCTCGCATCGCCTCATTGCCACGGAAAGAGAAACTCACATTAGAAATACCGCCAGACATTCGTGCATAAGGGAGGTTTTCATGAATCCACTTCACCCCTTGGATAAAGTCCAACGCATAATTATCATGGTCTTCAATACCTGTTGCCACAGCAAAAACATTGGGGTCAAAAATAATATCTTCAGGAGGAAAATTTAATTCATCTACCAGCAAATGGTAAGCCTTACCGCAGATTTCCTTGCGACGCTCTAAATTGTCTGCTTGACCTTGTTCATCAAATGCCATCACCACTACGGCAGCACCGTATTTACGACAAAGGCGAGCATGTTCAAGAAATGGCTCTACCCCTTCTTTCATGGAAATCGAGTTCACTACAGCCTTACCTTGAACACACTTTAAACCCTCTTCAATGACCTCCCATTTAGAGGAGTCAATCATAATAGGCACTCGTGAAATATCTGGCTCAGAAGCAATTAAGTTAAGAAAGCGACGCATACAAGTCTTGGCATCTAGCATTGCCTCATCCATATTAACGTCGATAATCTGGGCACCATTCTCTACCTGCTGACGAGCCACCGCCAATGCTTCATCAAATTTCTCTTCTTTAATAAGACGCAGGAACATCTTAGAACCTGTCACATTGGTACGCTCACCTACATTGATAAACAAAGAATCATCATCAATGTTTAAGGGTTCCAATCCTGATAAACGTGTTTTAATAGGCACTTCTGGCACTTGACGAGCAGGGAGCATTTCTACTGCCTCACGAATCGCCTTAATATGCTCTGGTGTTGTTCCACAACAGCCACCCACCATGTTGACAAAGCCTGCTTGAGCAAATTCTTGTAGCAACCCTGCCGTATCCGCAGGCAACTCATCAAACCCAGTATCACTCATCGGATTGGGTAGACCAGCATTAGGATAGACACACAAAAAGGTATCACAGATTTTTGACAGCTCTGCAATATAAGGACGCATCAATGCAGCACCTAATGCGCAATTCAGACCAATAGTGATAGGACGAGCATGACGAATTGAGTTCCAAAAAGCCTCAACAGTTTGTCCTGATAAAATACGACCAGAGGCATCGGTCACCGTCCCAGAAATCATCACAGGAAGGCGAATACCTCGCTCCTCAAAAACCGTCTCTACCGCAAAAATAGCCGCCTTGGCATTCAGCGTATCGAAGATAGTCTCTATTAGAATAATATCAACCCCACCATCCAATAAGCCGTTGAGTTGTTCTGTATAGGTGGCAACCAATTCATCAAAGGTAATATTTCGTGCCCCTGGATCATTCACATCAGGAGAAATAGACGCTGTCTTGGGTTGCGGCCCCAGCGCACCCGCAACAAAACGAGGATGGTCCGGCGTGCTGTATTCTTCACAGGCTTGACGGGCAAGTTTTGCTGAGGCAAGGTTAAGCTCATAAGCTAACTCAGGCAACTCATAGTCGCTCTGTGCAACAGAGGTCGCACCAAAGGTATTCGTCTCAATCACATCCGCCCCTGCTGCCAGATACTGACGATGGATATCTAAAATCACATCTGGGCGTGTTAGGCTTAATAACTCATTATCCCCTTTGACATCTTGATGATGTTCTTTGAATCGCTCGCCACGAAAATCTTCTTCAGTGAGTTTATATCGCTGAATCATCGTCCCCATAGCCCCATCAAGAATAAGAATTTTACCTTGATTGAGGCGACGGGCAAATTCTGCACCATGAGTGTAAGTTTCAATGGGATAAGGTAGTTTGGGGTAATTCATTGAGTTTCCTGTGAGGTTCTATAACTTAAAGCATCACTAATAGCAATATCTGCATAAACCAAGACAAAAGGGTTAATACAAATCTAACATCACTGAGCCAATGGGAAAAACACATACAGTGCGTTTTGGTACCCATTCTATTAAACTCCGGATTTTAGCATTTAAGCAACATTTTTTCCTTGGATTGTCATGAAAAAAGCATGGCTTTTACATCTATTCTTTGGAAGGCGGAAACTTTCATGTAGAATGACCTTGCTTTGCCGAGGTGCTCTTGACATTATTGCGTAATAATGGGGCAAGAGTAAATGGGAAACAGCGGTAAACACATCTTCTTACAGGTGTTTTTTTAGAAAGTCTTGTTATGTAAATATAACTATCTTGTCTAAAGTTTCTTTACCAAACTGTGCTGCCCCCGCAACGGTACGCTACTTCATAGTAAGCCCGATCTCAGCCTAAGGCAAATTGTCTGTTTGCAATGTTTCCTTGATACCCTTGTTCTTTTTAATGAAATCGAACATCGAACTTTGTAAACACCTCCCATCAACATTGTGCGGGGTCGCACAATTTTTTGAAGTTTAAACTAAATGAAATTATCTCCTTTATATCTTGCCCTTAGTGCGGCATTATTACCTTTCTGTGCTTCAGCACAAGACAACACCTTATCTAATGTCACCACCCTTGATCCGATTGTCGTGACAGCCTCTCGTGTAGCAGAGCCTTTGTCTAATGTTGTCGGTGATGTGAGCGTGATTAGCAACGAACAACTACAACGAGAAACCAGTCCTTCTTTAATTAATTTATTTGCTCGTACACCAGGATTGCAGGTATATGATAATGGCGGCCCACAGACTGTATCTGGTGTGTTTGTGCGTGGAGCCTCTCCAACACAGACCCGTGTAATGGTAAACGGGCTACGGATTAACAACCCCCTTGATGGCAGTACCACATGGAGTACTCTGAACCCTGCTATTTTTGACCATATTGAAATTGTGCGTGGTTCAGCAAGTGGACTTTATGGCTCTAGTGCTATGGGTGGTGTGATTAACCTTGTGACCACACCAACACAGGAAGGGCCTCGTGACATGAAATTTACTGCTAACCTAGGCGGCGGTTCGCATGGCACTTTCCGTACCAATGCCAGTATCTCTGGAGCCACAGAAAATGTTGATTACTTCCTAGCAGGTAGCTATGCCAATAGCGATGGATTTAATGCCACAAATAAAGATAATATTTATTCTTACAACAAAGATAAAGATGGCTATGAACAAGCTAATATTATTGGCTCTTTAGGTTATCGTTGGGCAGAGGGTCAGCATATTGGAATAACTTTCCTTAATACCTATAACAAAGGTGATTATGATGGCAACGAATATCCTAGTGGTTTATATAATACCTATCAGCAACAAGCCTATGCCATTACCTCGACCAACCAAGTTACAGACTGGTGGACAAGCACTCTTCGCTTTGGGTTTATGAAAAACAGCTACTACACTCCACCCTATACCTCTATTTCTGCTTATGGTCCATATACAGCTAACGAATACAAAACTCGTACCAATTCACGTCAGTATACATGGCAGAATGACTTTACAGTTGCTGAAGGACAAACAATTTCTTTAGTCTATGAACATACACATGATTTCCTTGACTCTTCCAGTGGAGTAGACAAAAAATCCCGTCACACCAATGCAGTAGCTGCCCTTTACAAAGGAAATTTTGGGCGCCATCATGTACAAGCCAACTTGCGTCGTGACAAAGTCTCTGGCATTGATGGGCATACTACAGGGGGAATCAATTATGCTTTTGATATTACCCCGAGCTTAGAAATTGGGGCTGGCTTTAATACAGGATTTCGCGTCCCTACTTTCCTTGATATGTACACCCCTCTTAGCTTTGGATACCAAGGCAATCCAAACTTGCGTCCTGAAAAATCACGTAGCATGGAAGTTAGCTTACGCTATCACACCACAGACACCAATCTTAGCGTAACAGCATTCCAAACTCGCTACAAAGATTTAATCGATGGCTATGTCTGCGATGAGTTCTTCAACTGCACAGCAGAAAATGTGAACAAAGCCACAATTCGTGGTGTCACTCTCGAAGCTAGCCACCGTTTTGGTAATACAACTATTACGGCAGGTGCTGACTTCTTAAATCCTAAAGATAAATCAGATGGGGTGAATTATGGAAACACACTTCCTCGCCGTGCTAAACAAGTCTATCGTGCTAGTATTCAACACGACTTTGAGCGTTTAAGTCTTGGAGCAGATTATCTTTTTGTTGGACATCGTTATGATGATGCTGCAAATACCAAAGCTAAACGTCTCGGCGGCTATGGTCTAGTCAACTTGCGTGCGGATTATGCCGCAAGCAAAAACTTCCATATCCAAGCGAGTGTGAATAATGTATTTAACAAAAAGTACTCTCCAGCCTATGGCTACAACGGTCAAGGCACCAACTTCTTCTTGAATTTGTCTTATCAAAACTAATCAGTTGAAGTAGACATACCATAAGGCTGACAAGACGACTCTTAGTAATATATAAGATAATCTTTACAAGCCCTCTCAACAGGGGACCAGCATGAAGAGATTCATGCCCCCTAATTCAGCCCATCTCAAAATACCTCCTCCATAGTCTAGCCCCTAGTGGTTGCAAAAACACTACATGTGACATTTTTGTTAAAAATAAAACAATCGTTTTTGTTTTACACTTTTCTTTTTAACAAAAATTATCTCTAAACGTCTATTTTATTACGTTTCAATTATTTCAATATTAAAATAATTTATTTTTAAAGATACATTTTTTACATCTAGAAAATCAAAAAAAAAAAAACACAAATTTTTCCTTGGGTTTATCACCTCATTCCCTTACAGTCAAGTATTGAAACACACGTAACACTATGATTTTATATTGAAGTTAATAAGAAACCATAGGTAACAATTAGTTGCTATTCATTCCGTGTGTCATTTTGTTCATCGTAAAACTATGGGGATTGAAAATGAATAAAATCTATAAAACCAAATGGAGTGAGGCTAAACAAGCGTGGGTAGCCTGCTCGGAAATCAGCAGTAATCACACAAAACATCATCGTGCTTCAACCGTAAGCCAAACAAACCGAGGCGCATTATTAACCCTTTCCACACTCACAAGAAATATGCTCCTTGCACTTGGGTTACTCAGCGTAGGATCGTTGAGTTGGGGGGCAACAATATCTGATGGCACACAGGATGAACTTACTTCTCTTTATCCAGGTAGTGATGCCCATGACCCAGCTGTTGGTCCCTATAAAAAAGTAACGATTTCTGCCGCTCCTGAAGACATGGATTCCAGGGGGATTGTCTTCAACGCACCAAGATCTGGAGCAGGAATTCCATATGACACAAACTATTATCTCGGTACAGATTTCATTAAAATAGGTTCTGAAGAAGCAAGACGCGACATTCAAACAACAAGTTCAACCGCCTTTCTTGCAAATGGTTATTACGATACAAACGACCTTGTCCCTCGCCGCACTACCCTCACAGGAGGTACTGCAGAGTTGTATATCAACTACGGTTTTAAACCTGCACTAAACCCTGCTGCTGACTATCAGGGAATTGGTGCAGCTGGTCGTGGGCGTGTTTATTTTAAAAATTTCAAACTAGATATCGCCAATATTGAATCAAATGGAGATATTTATGGTTTGTTTGCTGGTACAGGTGCAGGTACAAACAGTACCATGGATTATGGCAACGAAGCCGACGGAACCCCCTATCGTAACTATATTCATATTGCAGGAAATTACGATTTTAAGGCACAAAGGGTGCCAACTGATATAGACCCCACCACTGGCATTCGTGCCATCCAGAATAATGATGGAGATGGTTGGAGGGCTACTGGCAGAGGTCCTCAAGCCTATGTCCAAATTGATGGAAAATACACCGCGGATATTACTGCAAGCTACGGTACAGGAGTCTATGTAAGCGGTAAATGGGGAGAAGAGAGCGATGGTATTTTTATGCCTACCGTTGTCCTAAACGATGTGGATATTACACTACATGGTACTGGTACAAATACAGCATTTAAAATTGGTAAGAGAGAAGATAATGGTCCTTTTAGGGCGGGCCGAGACGGTTGGGGCGCAGGTAAAATCATTATCCAAGAAAGTGGAAAGGTTACTCTAAACACGACTGATGCAAGCGGAACAGCAATTTCACTCGTTTATGGTGAATCAGAACTGGATGCTTCGCAAGCCAGCTCTTTTACCGTCAAGAGTAAAAATCGAGCAATACATGTAGGCCATGAAGAATATTACGGCTACCAAGACTCTACCAAGACCATTAAATCCACTATTAATAATGCTCATTTTGAAGCTCCTACAAACTCTGACCCTTTAATTGAAGTTGCGGATAATCAAGCAGATGCTCAATTACTTTTCACGAGTGATGCCACTTCTGGCTTAACAGCAGCAGCAACTAATTATTTACTCAAGGTAGGTGAAAAGAGTGATACAACCCTTAATTTCACAGGAAATGGTGCCAGTAACAGCATCATGACAGGAGCCATTGCTCAACCTGTAACAGGGTCAGATGCTACTGTGTATAAGACTGCTGTTACAGTAGATAATGCCAAATGGAAGTTAGGGAATGATGACGGTTCAACGACCATCACAGAATCTCAATTTGCTAGCCTCACCCTCAAAAACAACGCAGTACTTGATGCCAGCATTGCCAATGGTGGTGCGGATTTCAAACTGACCAGCAACAATCCAGATGCGAGTGCTGTTTTTGTAATGAATGATAATTCGGTTATCACATTGGATAATACAGGTCACGGCAAATATAACGACACTCTCACCATCACTGGCAACTACGCCGCTCTTGGTGATGCCAAGCTGACGATGAACACCCTCTGGAATGCTCCTGGAGATGCCAATGGGGGCAACTCAACATCTGATAAACTGATTATCAAAGGTACTGCTACAGGCAACACAAAAGTCATCCCTATTGGTGCAGATGGTACAGAAAATGTTATTGATGGTGATGTTACTCAAGTAGTCAATACCGTCATTAATACCGTCCCTGTCGTAGAAGTGGGACAATCGGGGGACATTGCCTTTACAGGTACTGCACATACCTTAGGGATTAGTGAAGTACAATTAGCCAAACGCAAGGTAAACGGCAAGGATGAATACTACTGGACAGCCACTGCTGCTGAGCCAACGCCAGAGCCAAATCCAGAGCCAAATCCAGAGCCAAATCCAGAGCCAAATCCAGAGCCAAATCCAGAGCCAAATCCTGAACCAGCTCCTGAACCAGCTCCTGAACCAGCTCCTGAACCAGCTCCTGGACCAACTCCAGAGCCAACTCCTGGACCAACACCTGAGCCAACGCCTAGCCCAACCCCAGGACCAATCATTTATGCTCAAGCGGTTCCTGCTTATGTCAATACGCCTCGACTCAACCTAGAGCAAGGCTACACTACATTAGGAACATTACACGAACGTCGTGGAGAAAATCAAACGCTTGCATGGGATGAGTGCGGCACTTGCGGTGCGAATGCCACAGGACAAACTTGGGGGCGTTTCTTTGGTAAGCATATCGAATTAGACGGCAAAGAGCGTTTGGATTCACGTAGCAATATCTATGGTTTCCAATTCGGTCATGACTTCCGTCTCAAACGCAATGACAATGGTAGTCATAGCCTTACTGGAGCATATGTTGCCTATAGTCATGCTAGCCACTCTTTCTATGACCAATATCGAGCAGAGAATGGACTTATTGTTTCTGATAAGTACACAGGTAGCGGCTCTTCTGAAGCCTTTAGCTTAGGGCTCACCCATACGCACTACACGGCGAACGGCAGTTATCTTGACCTAGTAGGACAATTCTCTTGGTTACGCAATAAATACCGTGCAAGAGATACAGCTAAAAGCATAAGTCAACACGGTTGGGGTATGGCACTCTCAGCAGAGGTTGGTCGTCCTTTTGCATTAACCAAACATGCACCTAATGAGGCGGGATGGTTAATTGAGCCGCAAGCACAATTAATTTACCAACACCTTTCACTTAACAAATTCCGTGATGATTATCGCGAAATTAAGCAAGGTAGCCAAGATGGCTTGCGTGGACGCCTAGGTGTTCGTCTTGCCTACAATGCAGAGGGTAAAAACTATCGCACCAACACTTTCTATGTGGTGGCTAATGTTTGGCATGACTTTATGGGATCTAAAAATATCCGTATTGGTCGTGATAGAACCAAAGAGAAATACGCCACAACATGGGGAGAAATCGGCATAGGTGGACAACTCCCACTAGGCAAACAAACCTATCTCTACGGCGATTTTCGTTATGAACATAGCTTAACGGGAACTAAACGCTCTGCCTACCGTGGCACAATCGGTGCTAAATTTACATGGAAATAATCAGGGGGAGTAAGATGAAAAAGACAATGACCTATCAACCACGTAATCTTGTATCACGTACCAAGTTTGCCCTTATGGGAGCAGTGCTGGCTATGGCATGGGGACATGTACAAGCGATGGATGTCGTCCATCGTTGGTGCCCACCTGAAACCCCTGTACAAACTGAGGTGATTCAGCTCTCAGCAGATGCACTCTTTCATTTTGCACACTCCGATATTCGTCATATGCTTCCCAAAGGAAAGGCTGAGCTAGATCAGTTGGCTCAAAAGCTTAGCTCAGTGTATGCACGAGTAGATAGCATTAAGATTGTGGGTCACACTGATCGTATTGGCTCTGAAAAAGCAAACTATGCTCTGGGGTTACGCCGAGCAGAGACAGTAAAAGCCTATCTGTCTGCACAAGGGGTAACAGCCCCTATGCAGACAGACAGTGCAGGAGAGTCGCAACCAGTAACCACCAACTGCCAAGACAAAGGGGTGACCGCTGCCCTCAAGGCATGTCTACAACCTGATCGTCGTGTGACGGTGGAAATCACAGGCGTGAAGAAGTAGATACAGTTATCATCCATGTCTACAATCTAATCGTCATATGACGGTGGAAATCACAAGGGCGACGAAGTAGAATACTGCTATGTTCGCCCTTGTTTTGATGATAGCATGCTACGCCGTATTTCTCTTTTCATTAGATATCTTATTGGTTCATTATGGCTATTGAGTGGCACACAGGGTCATGCCCAGATAATCTCTGAAGCACCCCTCTCGCCATCTCACCAAACACCTACAACGGTTTCTGCACCGGCAACATCACCTAGCATTGTCAGTCTATCACCAGCCGCCACTGAACTCATTTATGAACTTGGTTTACAAGCTCACTTACGTGCGGCTGACCAAAACAGTAATTATCCCAATACGGTTAAGTCGCTTCCTAATATAGGAGACCCTTTTCACCCCAATGCAGAACTTTTGGCATTGTACCGACCAGATTGGGTAATTGCCTTTTCCTCTACTCCCTCGCTAGAGGCTTTGCAAAAGCAGTTAGGCTATAACCTATGGATTATGCACCCTGCCACAATGTCAGACTTATTTGAAGATGCAAATCAGCTAGTCACACAGTTGTCATCAGAGACACAGCTTCAAGAGAAAAACGATGCTTATCAAAAAATCCAGTCTTGGCGGACACTATGGAATCAGGTTCAACAACGTTATATCCAGCAAAGCGACAAAACATTTTTTGTTTACCTTGATGGTTCACCTATGTATACCGTGGGACCTGATACTTTTCTTAGTCGGGGTATTCAGGCCTGTGGGGTTAGAAGTGCCTTTGAAGTGCAAAAACAACCCAGCTTTATTGTTTCTCCTGAAGCCTTGCTCCTGCATGCTCCCGACTATATTGTTGCCGCCCAACATACAGGCGAATCCAATACGCAACGCCTGCAATCCATACAAGCGGCTTTTGCACAGCTAGGGTTAAATATTCACCCTCATCAAATTATCCTCGCCCCTGCCGATATATTATTTAGACCCAGTGTTCGTTTTCTAAAAGCCTTACCGCAGATTTGCGAGCAGCTACATGCACACTAGTTGCTACTTATACCATCTACCTCATGAAGAGGTTAGCATAAAAATCAGGTGTTCTCAGCAATCCTTGCTACTGCCTATCATCTTTAAGACTCTCTAAAGACTTCTGAATAGCTTTAGCAGCCACCACCCCATCTGCCATAGATGTGACTACGCATGGGTGCATACGATGAGCAACCTCACCAACCGCATAAATTCCTGAAATACTTGTTTGTGCAGTATCATTATCAGTCCAAATATGCCCAGTCTCTTTAATCTTGAGATTAAGATGATTAAAACCAGCTAATTGCGGCTCATAACCATAAAAAACCATAATGGTATCGTACTGCTGACCATTTACCATCATTTCTTCTGGGTTGAATGTATACTCTCCAATATGTAGCTGTTTGGGATTAATAATGTCTAACCATTTTTTCTGCGCCCTAACACTGCGTGCATAAATGTCAACCGATTGAACACCTCTATCTAAACAAAACACAGCATTTTCTAATGCATTATCCCCTCCACCCAGTACCGCTACTCGCTTCATCACAAAGTCATGCATATACACATGCTTACCAGGACCTAACAAAATATTAGGATAAAACTTACCCTCTGGCATTTGAGGAGGGCGCTTATGTCGCACACCTGTAGCAATCACCACATTACGCCCGACCAGCATATGATTTTCACCAAAATAAACGCTAAATAATGGCGTATCGCTATTCATATCCTCTACGCGTTGAATATCTGTCACTGCCTGATCTAGCAAAACAGGAACACGAGCTGCCTCTAGGCTTTTTTTCATTTGTAATGATGCTTCTTCACCAGTCAGGCCTGGAGCAGTCACATTCCACGGGTCTTGAAAAGGGTTCAACGCGCTCAACCCTCCTATCATCTTTGCTCGATCAATAATGACAGGCTTAAATCCTAGTAAGGACAACCAAACCGCACATGAAGCTCCCGCAGGACCAGCACCAATAATGACCGCATCATAAATAGTAGGATTCATAGCAACAGAGTAAAGTGATTATAAACACTTCTTATTGTAGCGAATTTATTGATAAATTCACTTGCTTTCAGTGGCGGAGAATGTCAAAATTTAGCCTATTCTTATTCTTAATGTTGCCGCCATCAGTTTGCATGACACCTTATTTTCCCGATGTCATGCACGTTCTTTCTTGAGAGGTTGGCCTTGTATAAACCATCATCATGTTGACACAAAAAATCTTTTTTAATCGTTTACGCCTAGATGCTCGTATCGGCATCTTAGAGCATGAGCTGCGTGCCACACAGATTATTTATATTGATGCTGAATTAGATGTCAATATTACACGTGAGGCCGATGATAACGACATCCGTACTGTACTGGATTACCGCAAAATCCGTGAAGCTATTATTGAAGAAGCCACGCGTGCACATGTTCATCTTGTTGAGGTACTAGGGCGTATGATTACACAGCGACTTCTCAACGACTTTAGCGATGTCAAGCAAGTCAAACTCCGCATTAGCAAACCTGCTGCTTTTGCAGACTGTGATGCCGTGGGTATTGAATTTGTTGCTACTCGTTAAATATACCCCTTACAGATAACATGCCATCGTGCTATTTTGTTGGTCTTTATTACAACAAAAAATATTGAATAAATCACTTTAACTATCACCCATGACAGCAAATAAAACACCAGAACAAATCGAAAAACTACGCCAGGACAATAACAAACTGAGCAAACGTATTATTAGAGAAACAGCCAATGCTATCGTAGATTACAACATGATTGAGGACGGTGATAAGGTCATGGTGTGTCTGTCTGGCGGTAAAGACTCCTATGCTCTTTTAGATGTACTAATGACATTGCAAAAAAGAGCCCCCATCAAGTTTGAATTAGTGGCTGTTAACCTTGACCAAAAACAACCAGGTTTTCCAGAAGAGGTATTACCTAATTATTTAAGCAGTATTGGCGTACCTTTTCATATTGAAAACCAGGACACTTATTCTATTGTTAAACGGTTAATTCCAGAGGGTAAAACCACCTGTTCGCTGTGTTCTCGCTTGCGTCGTGGCATTCTTTATCGTGTAGCAGATGAGTTGGGTTGCACAAAAATTGCTTTGGGGCATCACCGAGATGATATTCTAGCAACGTTTTTTTTGAATTTATTTTACGCTGCTAAGTTAAAAACCATGCCTCCGAAATTAGTTAGTGATGATGGCAAACACACCGTTATTCGCCCATTAGCTTATGTCCCTGAAAAAGATTTAATTGCCTATGCAGAGTTGAAGAAATTCCCTATCATTCCTTGCAACCTTTGTGGCTCTCAAGAAAACCTTAAGCGTAAAGAAGTCGGCAATATGTTGCGAGCATGGGAAAAAGAAAGCCCCAAAAAAGTATGGAATATTTTTAAATCCTTGGCGGCTGTTGCCCCCTCTCACCTCATGGACAAGAACCTTTTTGATTTTGTGAATTTACGTCCTACTGGTGTGGCAGACGAGAATGGCGATAAAGCATTTGATGCAGAGGATTACTCCAACTATTCTCCTCTAGAAGAAGAAAAAACAGGGACATCACACCAAGCATTACTCGGTCAAGAAGATGAACACACGTCTGTTCTTCAAGCAGACGCAAAGGACACTTCATCTACCGCAGATAATCCTTCTAAAGATACTAAATACCAAAAGGTAATTTCCATTCAAAAACTTTAGGTATAAAGGCCAAAATAAGATGGACATCAAGTGATGTGAGTATATCAACTAGGTTCATATACAAGGTAAAATATGATGTAGTCACTTCACCAAATGTCCTAGCTGTCCTAGCAACTTAAGGGCATCAACACACTTAAAATATCAATTTAAACTATATGGCTATTGAACAAGAACTGAATCACGCCCCTTTAGGGAAAACAAGCGAATACCCTGAACATTATGACCCTAGTTTACTCTTCCCTATCCCTCGCTCGGTAGGTCGTCAACATTTAAGCATTCAACCCCACCCAACATGGGTAGGAGAAGATGTTTGGCGTGCCTTTGAAGTTTCTTGGTTAAATCCTAAAGGTAAGCCAGAAATCGCTATTCTTAAATTTACGATTCCTGCGGACTCTACCCATATCATTGAGTCCAAATCTTTTAAACTTTATCTCAACTCTTTTAATCAGGAAAAAATTGAGTGGAATACGTTAATACAGCGACTCAAAACAGACCTTAGTCGTGCGGCAGGAGGAGATGTATTAATCGAAAGAGAAGAAGCTCATACACCGGTATTTGATTTAAAAACAGATACGCTTATCTATCCTCCCGCACATAGTAAGTTATTACCACCAGAAGCTCACCCTGCCACAGGGACAACTTTCAGCGAACCTCATCATCGTCTCGTCACAGAAAGCGCCTTATTACATGCGACATCACTAGATGCTTTAGATGTGGAATGCCATGTGTATGAACCAACAGCGAGCCTCTTACGAGCAGACACCAGTCGTCATGTCAGAGAAGTGCTAACCTCTGATTTACTCAAAAGTAACTGCCCAGTCACCTCTCAACCAGACTGGGGAACCGTTGTCATCAGCTATGAGGGCAATGCGATTGACCATGCTTCATTACTCCAATATATTGTGTCATACCGTCATCACAATGGTTTTCATGAGCAATGCGTAGAGCAAATTTACTGTGACATTATGCAGCAATGTGCCCCAACCGCTTTAGAAGTATACGCTCGCTATACTCGCCGAGGGGGTTTAGACATTAATCCTCGACGAGCAAGCCCTAACTTTGTCGCTCCTGGCATTAATCGTTTTTATACACAAAGTATCAAGACACCAAGACAGTAGCTAAGGGGATTGCTGCCGCATAGTCGATGTTCATAGAGTAGTCCCTGCCAGACTTAACCTCAATAGGCACTACCGATAAGTTATGATAATCATCAATTAGGTAATCGACTTCTCCTTTTGTTCTATTATCTTGACCTCCTCCTCTTGCTAAAGCAAGGGGATTCCTACGGCGTCTAACGATACTACCTGTTAGCTCACTTCGGTGGGTTCGTGCTGCTGACTGTTTTACTACACAGTTCACTTCACACGCACTACGGGCAAGTCCTGCCCTGAATACTTTTACGCTGCCAGTATCGCCTGACCACGCTTTAATACATTGATGGCGCCGACCACATCGGCATTTCCCGTGTAGCCGCAATCCATACATTCAAACAACGCCTGTGTTTGGCGATTATCCTTAGCTGTATAGCCACACGCAGGGCAACAACGGCTGGTATTTTGAGGTGGCACAGCCACCAAATACCCTCCATTCCATAGCAACTTGTAGTCCAATTGCCTGCGAAACTCGTACCATGATTGATCCAGAATAGAACGGTTTAATCCCGATTTCTGCTTCACATTTTTGCCATGCTGTTCCGCAGTCCCTTTTGCCGACTTACTCATATTACTTACCTGTAAATCTTCCATATACACAATTGCGTGGTTTTTGCTAATTTGATGAGAGATTTGATGCAGGTAGTTTTTACGGATATTGGCAATTCTATGATGCAATTTGGCTATCTTAGCTTTTAACCTCTGCCAGTTTTTACTGAATTTGGTTTTGTGTTTGAACTGCTTTTGCAGCTTCGCTAATTGACCTTTTAAGGTTTTAAAGGCATGGATTGGCTCAAAGTATTGTCCTGTTGATAACGTCGCAAAACGCACAACGCCCATATCAATACCCACCTCTCCACCTTTAGGCGTGGGTGTTTCCGTCTCCCATTCGGTTTGAATGGAAACATACCATTTACCACACCGCTGGCTTACCGTGATATTCTTAGGTTCGCCTAAAATAGCCTGACTGTTACGGTAACGCACCCAGCCAATTTTAGGCAGATAGACACGGCTGTTTTGCTGCTCTAGCTTAAACCCTTGAGGAAAACGGAAACTGTCTTTTATGCCTTTGCGTTTAAACTTAGGAAAATCTGCTCGTTTGGCAAAAAAGTTCCTAAATGCGCTCTCTAAGTCTTTTAGACTTTGCTGTAGGACTTGGCTGTGGCAGTCTTTCAACCACAGAAATTTCTTCTTCCATCCGGGGAGCAGGTTAGCAATTTTTGCGTAGCTGAATTTGAATGACTTATCCGCTTCGTATTGCTCATTTTGATACGCCAACGCCCGATTGAAGACAAAACGAGAACAGCCACAAAATCGCTTCATTTTGCGGATTTGCTCGCCATTTGGTCTGATTTCAAATCTAAAGGCTTTGCGAATAAGCATATCAATTTATTCAAATGTAGACCATTGAATTCTATCATAGTAAAGAACTGCTTTGCAGTTCGTGCCTTATATCCTCACCGTAAACGATGAGGTTTTACGGCACGGTTTGATAAACACGACGGATACTAAGTTTATTCTCAGCATCATATTTAGAAGCATCAATACCGTAGTAGTGATGAATTTCTTTCTGAACTTCTCGTACAGCTTGGATATTATGAGTTTCTAAATAAGTATTTACCACATCAGGCAGTCCACCTACCAAAAGATACTTTTTAAAGAAATCCATCATCTTAAGGGCATCGCTTCATCTAAAGATTCTCGCTGAAGAAATTTCTGACGCAAGGCAGACACTGCCATCTGGTTCAAACCATTAGCATACAAGAACTCCTCAAAATCAAGAGGAAACATACGTATAATATGAAGGCTTCCCATCGGAATAGATGTTGTCTGAGAAAGCGTCGCACCCAACAAAGAACCACTTGCAATGAAGGTAAACCGCCCATCTTGTGCTAGGAACTTCAACAAAGTCAAAAGATGTGGGTAGACTTGAATCTCATCAATAAAGACTAGCGTATCCTGCTTATCCCCCATCTTCTGACCAGCACATCATGACATTTCAATAAAATCTAACAAGGAAAATCATGACATTTCAATAAAATCTGACAAGAAAAATCATGACATTTCAAAAATATTGAAATATCATGAATTTTTCCTTCTCCGCACTGTACACCACTAGAACTGTACTCTTACGCCCACATTCGCCGTCGTATCGGTACGTCCTTTGCTAAACAAGGCTTGTACCTCTGCAGAGAGGCTAGTGGATTTAGTCGCCTGATAACGCATACCCAAACCTACCTCACCTACCGTACGACCTAGCTTGTTGTGCTTGATAGTAAACGGCTGATTCGGTAACGAGGTCAAGGTCGCTTGAACATCATGACCCTTGTCCAGTAAATCATACGCCACACCTGCCTTGGCTTTAAGGCTTAAACCATCACTCACCGCATGAGTGACTTTTAACCCTACCCCTGCCATCAGCGCGTGTGTCCGCTGTTTCGCTACGTTGAGATTAAACTCTTTAGCACCCGTCTCGGTATACCCCTTGGTACTAACTTGCGTATAGTCTAGGCGTGCATAAGGACTAAGCTCTGTATTACCTGCTTGATAACGTAGGTTTAAACCAGCCCCTGTGCGAAGAATATCCGCATGCGTATCGCCTTTGGCTTTTAAGTCTGCGTAGTAACTAAACCGACGCTCACCCTTGATATTTGCACGTCCCACCGCTGCCATAAAGTCGACATCTACTCGGTCAGTAAACGCATGGTTCGCATAAACACCCACTTGCCAAGTATCGGCTTTAAGCGTTTGCGAAGCATGAATGTCTTGTGCATCGGCTTTGGTATTCACATACGCTGCCATTAAGCCCACCTTAGTCTTAGAACTTAAGCATACATCACCCCCTAAAGCGATGCCATAGTGTTTAGATTGATAACCGGAGATACCTTTGTGGCCGTCTTGCTGACCCCAATCGCCTAAGCCATGTGCCCAAGCAGAGGTGCTACCCTCACCACCACCGCAACGCTCATTGGGTACATAGCGCTGCATCAAGTCAGATGCCTCCGCAATCACACGATTGCCTGTGCCGCCTAGTAGAGGTTGAATTTCTACGGCCGTTTGTAGTGCTTGTGCCTTGGTTTGTAAAGCGTAGAAACGTTGAGCCAGTGGGCTCTCTGCATCTTGATTCATCGCCTTATCTAATAGTCTTGTGATAGGTAAGACACCTCGGTATGACTGAACCACTGTAGTAGGGGTTGATGTCGATTCATCATGACCACCATGATTCTCTCCTGTTCCATCTCCAGTGCCACCTCCAGTGTCTGTTCCAGTTCCACCACCCTCATCAATAATTTGTTCAACTTTCTTCACTGTCAAACTCACCGAGTTATCGGTATAGATAGGGGTAAAGTCAAACAAAGCACTGTTATCGCTGTACGCTCCAAAAGTCCCTGTCACTTTGGTGTCTGAAGTCAGTAAATCATTCACACTTCCCTCACCATCAGCGTATGCTGCGGCATTAATCACTAGGCTACTCGTGCTACCTAGGGTAATATCCCCTAAACTATGTAAGTGAGAGTGCTGATTAGCCGCTTGACCGTTGACCACGACATTAAGTATTCCGTCTAGCGAGAAGTTAGCGACTTGGTGGGTAACACCAGGGGCTAAATCAGGTAGGCTAGGTGTCGCAGCGGCTGTTGATGCAGCAGATAGACTACGTGCCATGCGACGCATACGTACCGCTGGTTGCGGCTCTGCAGGTATCGCTACCAGTTCAGATTGTGCAAGACTAAGGTCTAGCGTTGCTCCTTGGGCTACATGAATACCACCACTGAGTGCCGTTTGCTTCTCTAAGCTTAGCGTACCAGTATTGACTTGCGTTGTCCCAGTATACTCATGACTACCTGTGGCAAGGGTTGCTGTACCTGCTCCTTGTTTAATCACCTCACCTGAGCCAGTGATGCGGTTAGCGAGGATTCGTGTAGCTTCAGCCGTGTTAAGGATAAGTTTGCCGCTATTATCAATAGTTTGCTTTTCACCCAAGGCAGTGATGCTGGCGGTTAAGTTCACCCCCTCGGCAATCGTCGTCTTACGTTGTGCTAGGGCAGAAGTGGTATTGTTGCCAACGCCTTTCACTTCCCAGTTTTTAAACTCACCGGCAAAGCCATCGGTAGCATCAAACGCAGATAGGGTGCGTAGAGTGGCTTTGTCTTTACCAGTGATTTTCTCGCCAGTAAACAGTGCCTGCTGAATAGCAGAACCTTTGTCTTTAGCAGTTTCTAGAACAGCATTATCTGCCAATGATGTTTGTCCACCCACTAACTCCAAGACACCATTATCTACATTGGTTGTGCCAGAGAAACTTAATACCCCACCATTGTTACGTAACGTTTGAGTATCTTGTAGGGCAATATCACTAGCGAGTAAATCACCTGTAGATTGCACCTCGGTGAGTTCCTTGGCAAGGTAATTCTGACCACTTCGCTCATCACGGCTTACTAAACTGCCACTACCCTCGACCGACCAGTTCTTAAACTCACTAGCAAAGCCATCGGTAGCATAAAAGGTATCTCGTGTTCTTAGAGTAGCTTTGTCTTTGCCAGAGACCTTATCGCCTGCTAATTGACCTGTTTGAATCGCTGCACCACTCAAGGCACGAGTCTCTAATGTTGCGCCTTCAGCAAAAGAAGTAGTGCTGTCCTCTTGAAGTGTAAGCGTACCTGAATCTAGGTTAGTCTCACCTGCCAAAATAAGTGTACCACCGCTGTTCTTTAAGATTTGATCAGAACCTAGTGCGATATTCGTCGCCGTTAAACCACCGTTAGATGTTACTTCGGTGACTTTGGCTAAGTTATCTTCCCCTGTCACCGTACTACCCTGGCTCGCCACTTGCCATCCTGCAAAGTCTGACACCTTATGAGCATCATCATTAGACGCTTTGAAACCACCTGCTGTGATTGTTTTGATAATGGCATTTTGCTTATCACCTATTTTCTGAATAAGGCTATTTAAGCTGTCTTGCGCTGTCGTGAGGACGGCTTTGTGTTTCTCTTCATCTAAAGCAAACGCAAGATTTGACTCATGATTGCTGATTTTATTATCCACATCATTGCCATCTAAATTCACCTCACCGCTGAATTTTAATGTACCCCTATTGTTATTGATAGACTTTTCTGTACTCAACAACTCTGATAGTTCAAAATCCTTCACGGTAAGTTCTGAACTATCTGTAATGACATTCTGTTTTGCCAATTCATCTAAGGTCACTATGTAGCCTAAACCATTTAATTGCCACTTCGCAAAGCCTGAAATATCATGTGCTGCATCCTGACCTGGCTTGAAACCACTCTCTGTGGTGGTTTCAAGAATGGCATTCTCTTTACCTGATATGTTTTGAATCAATAAATTGAGGCTATTGGTTTGCACTTTTAACAGTGCTAAGCTCTCACCGTCTTTGGCAAAGGCAATATTCTCTGCCTTCGTGATACCTAAAGTGCTGAGCTTCTCCTCAGTCACATCATTTGCCGCACTTAAGTCTATAATGCCACTCAGCTTTAATGTACCCGCATCATTGTTAATGCTCTTGGCACCTAAATTACCCAGCGTAAAGTCTTTCAACGTTAAATCAGCACCTGCCCCAATCTCATTCACCTTAGCTAAAGCACTCACTCCTTGGGCTGTGCTACCAGAGACTAAGATTTTCCACTTATCAAACCCAGCAACTGTACCATCATCGGCAGCAAAAGCTTTTAACGTCTCAATCGTTGCTAGATTCTTATTCTGAATATTCGCTAACCCAGCTTGTGCTCCAGATAAGGCACTACCACTAGCAGTATTGGTTTGGAGAATAGTATTCGCATCAAACTTCGTGCCTGTGCCAAGAATCTCCAACGTACCTTCATCTAGTTTGGTCGTCCCTGTTAGCACTAATGTACCGCCAGCAGTATTCTTAAGCGTTTGATTCTCACCTAAAGTGATATCCGTTGCTGTTAAGCTACCATTCGCTGTGATGGTCGTCTTCGCCGCTAGATTCGTTGCCCCTGTTACTCTACTATCTGTACCATCCACCTGCCATTCTGCAAACTCTGATACTTTATGTGCTGCATCACCTGATGCAGCAAAACTTCTCGTCGTTTTTAAGATAGCATTATCCTTACCATCAGTAGTCTGAATCAAGGTATTTAAGTTATCTGATTCTACCGTTAAAGTGGCAAGTGTGTCTCCGTCTTTGGCAAAGGCTACATTACCCTCTGTATTGCTAATGCCTAGGTTAGCTAACTCAGTTACACCATCCGCCGCACTTAAATCCACATTACCAGTGAGTTTTAATATGCCATTCTCATTGTTAATGGTCTTGTTACCTAAATCACCCAGCGTAAAGTCTTTCAACGTTAAATCAGCACCACTACCAATGGTATTCACGGCGGCTAAGCTATCAATACCAGAGGCTGTACTACCACTTCCTCCAATCACCCATGAACGGAAACCAGAAACATCTTGGGCTACTTCACTGCTATCCGCATGGAAAGCCACTGTGGTATGCAAATTCACATTCGCTTTTGTTAAGTTAGCACTGACTGCATCCCACCAACCAGTACCTCCATCTTGCCCCTCGTTTGTGGTTTGTTTTAATGCCGTAGCATCGGTTTTTAAGGTCGCCTTCTCAGCAAAAGTCAGCGTACCCTCGCCACCGACACCAGCCTGTTTATCTAACGCTAGAATCCCCTTAATCGTGGTCGTGCCATCATTGGCTAAATGGCCTGTACTTCCCACCGTCAACGTATGTCCACTCTCTACGCTAAATGCAGCATCATTCTCTACGGTCAGTGTCTTGTCCTCTGTTATCGTAGTGTCACCTTTGGTCTTCAATGAAGCACTCTCTTTCACCGTAATATCGCCAATTTCACCAGAGACAAGACTATTTGCTCCCCCCACTATCCATTGACGGAAAGCAGCCACCTCAGTATTACTACCATCGACATTATCCGCTGTGGTATAAAGATTGACATACGATTTATTCCCACCCAGTGCTGTATTCACGGCTCCCCACCAACCTGATGCACCTGCCGCATTCAACTCCTCTGCATTCGTTTTTAAAGTGACATTGTCTTCAACGTTAACAGCACCTGCGTTGGTGAAGGTTGCTTGCTTATCTAAATCTAAAACAGCACCCGCTTTCATCATCAGTGTTTTACCGCTCTGAATACCGAGGCTACTATCCGCGTTTACAGCCAATGTCCCACTTTTCACCGTAATGTCTTGATCCTTCGTTAAGTGAGCTTGCGTACCACCCTGTGCACCGATATTCAGTACACCACCATCTACGACCGTGGAGATGATAGCTCCATCACTTAACGTCCCAGTCAATGTCCATATCCCCTCACCTCGTTTTTCTAAGGTATCAAAAACATCATACTCACCGCCCACAGCAATCTTCGACACCTCAAAAGTCTTTGTTCCCGTGCCGCCAAGAGCGAGCGTATTCAACACACCATTATCACTGCGGAGAGTATCATTACTGCCTGTCCCTGCTGCTAAGGTGATGTCATTACTTTGGAGTTCTACCGTATTACGATTCCCTGACAAGAAGATAGCTGCGCCACTGTAAGTGGCATCCGGCGTACTACCAGCATCTTGACTTCCTCCATGTAATGCTGCCCCTTCTTTTAAAACAAGTGTACTACCATCTCTCACTAAAACACCGTGACCTGCATACCCCCCCTTGGGCGAAGCAGCTGTATTTAATCCTCCATCACCACCACGAACAGTCGAAGCGATAGAAGCTGAACTACCGTTTACTAACCTTACACCATGACCACCGTTACCTATATCAAAATCACTTTCTTCTGTCCTATTATAAATTACCCCCCCTTTTCCTGCAGTCACTTTCCCTGTAATTTCTGCACCAGTACTACCATCTAAGAAAATACCATCACCGCCGTAAAAAGCAAAGTCACTATTCCATGAGTTACCACCATTCCCTCCCCAGCCTGCTGTCACCTCAGCACTAATCTTTGCGTTATCGCTATGGATAAGTTCAATGCCTTTGGCTGCAGTACAAATAGCAGGATCCGCCCATTGACAAGTCCATCCTCTCCACCCATTATCCCAGTCGTAATTTCGCACCCCAGCGGTCACCATACCACCAATAATCGCATCATCACTGTTTTGTAATGTTACCCCAGATGTCACGTGACGATAGACTCGCTGAATAGCACCATGAGAAACAAACCGACTACCATCAATAATAAACTCCTCTGTCCCTTCTCTATCCTCATCACTTAGCAAAATACTAGCCCCCTCTTCAATAGTGAAAGTACCTCCCTCTTTAACAGCAATTTCCTTCCCTTTCAATTGATTAATCACACTCCCCGACGATAATGTAAAATTTGTGTTTGTTAACCTAACATTTCCATTAATGGCGATAGGGCCCACATAATTCACTTGAGCATTGTTTGACAAAATCAAATCTTGTATAGCGACACTAGCTCCTGATTCAGACGTAAACGAACCTCCGTCCACTGTGAGGTTTTTATTCTGATTAAATTGACTGCCTGTTTTTAGTACAAATCCGTCTATATTCTTTAAATACACATTCCCATTAATCGTCATCTGATTATTATTGCGGTATCTAGCATTCTCTAAATGGAGGTTATTGACAACTAGACTTACATTATCTTCTGCGGTAAATGAACCACCTCTGACAGTTAAATCCCCCCCTGTTTTTTGACTACCGCTCTTCAACACAAACGAGGTGTTCACATCTTTAATTTCAACATTACCATTAATAGTGATAGGATCCACATAATCCACTTGAGCATTATTTGACAAAATCAAATCTTGTATAGTGACACTAGCTCCTAATTCAGCCGTAAATGAGCCGCTATTGATAGAGAGCTCCCTGTTATTGTTGAATGTACTATCTGACCTCAGCGTCAAATTTGAATTGACTAACCGTAACGGCCCCAACAGACTGCTGGCATCTTCCACATAAACAACGCTGTCATTCGCATTAATAGATGCCCCTCTATAGTCCTCTCTAGATCCGTTTGATGAGGATTTCCCTCCCTCTAGCCTAACATTACGGACTCGAAGCGTTATCCCCTTAATTTCTATAGCATCTCCGCCATAAAACATATCAAACCACTTACCAGGAAAATTTCCACCTCTTATTAGCCGACCGTTTCCCTCAATAATATACTCACCTGAACTATCAATCTTTAAAGCATCATGCTCAACCCAAGGCTCGTCTTCTTTTCCATTACAATCACTCACAAACGTATACGTATTCTCTTCTACCGTATAATGTATTCCCTGCGTACACGCTGCCCATACAGAGCCTGATGCACCACTCATCAGCAACGCCGTTATCAAGGTACGCAATACGAATTGCCCACGAAGGTGATGGACTTGACCCTCTGATGTCTTCGCATCAGCACCTACTGGGTGAACCGTCGTTTTTTCAGATGCTGATTTCCCTCTAGCACGAGCAAACTCTGGCGCACATTGCCAAAGACGACGAACTTGATTCCAAACAAGGCGGTAAGCGTGATTCATGGAAATATCCTTATATTTAAAATAATTTTCAAAATTTTTTACAAATATATTTCTCACCTTACGCAAAAAAAAAAAAACAATGACTTGTTACGGTTTTTGCCAGTATATTTTGTAACCGCACAAAAGGACTAAACGAGAATTTTTCTTGATAAAACAATGGGATAAAATTTTATAACGTAAAATCAGGGAACTAGCTTTGATGATATATTTTCTCTTTGCACATAAAATGGATTTTCATGGACATTAAGGAACAACAAACTTTTGTTGCTTTTTTGTAACAAACTCAATTTTGAAAATCGACTACCTTGCTTTGTTACTCGTTGCACCTCATCAGGTATAGACCACTTAGCATGCTAAAATACCTTCACGAGACACCGCCAAGGAGTGATGATGACAATTCAAAATACAGAGAAAAAACGTTTGCCACTCGGCATAGCCACTTTTGCAGAAATACGTGACCGCAATCACTATTATGTGGACAAAACTCCATTGATTATCAAACTTATCAATGATGCGGATTTTGTGTTTTTATCTCGCCCTCGTCGTTTTGGCAAAAGCCTCACACTGGATACGATGGCGGAGTTATTTTCTGGGAATAAGGCATTATTTGAGGGCTTATATGCTGAGAACAACTGGGATTGGGACACCACCTACCCTGTGATTCGTTTGTCGTTTGCGGGGGAAGCAAAACGTCATGATATCGCCGCTTTAGAGCAACATATTCAATATCATCTCAATCTAAATGCACAGCGTTTGGGCATTTCATTACAAGAAAATATTCAACACAACGTAGGCTTGAGTTTTGCTGATTTACTGCTTAAAACCCACAAAAAACATCAACAAAAGGTAGTCGTTCTTATCGATGAGTACGACAAACCCATCATTGATAATTTGGACAATTCAGAAGTCGCTGCTGAGGTGCGAGGTCTTTTAAAATCCCTCTATTCTCAGATTAAAGACCTCTCTGGTAGCATTCGCTTTGCTATGCTGACAGGAGTTTCTAAGTTTGGGCAAATGAGTTTATTCTCTGGACTAAATAATCTAAAAGACATCACCCTACGTGCAGAGTATTCAGCTTTATGTGGTTATACCCAAGAAGAATTAGAGGCCGTCTTTGCACCTGAATTACAAGGTGTGAACTTAGAGCAAGTCAAAGTCTGGTATAACGGCTATAATTGGACAGGCGAGAGTGTCTACAATCCTTTCGATATTCTGTTGTTCTTTGACGGTGGTTGTGCCTTTGATAACTACTGGATGAGTACTGGAGGCAATGCTTCTTTCTTGATGAAACTACTCACCAGTAATGAGTTCTCCCTCGCAGACATCACTCGTAGTGCGGAAACTAGCGATTTACTCGCTTCGGTTGATATTGGCAGCATGCACCCTATTCCTGTACTCTTTCAAACGGGCTATCTGACGATTGATAAAGTCTTTGAAGAACCAGGTTATTTACGCCAATATACCCTTAAATTCCCCAACTATGAGGTTCGTCAATCCCTCAGTAGCAAATGGCTGCAAGAAGTCCTCAAACTAGACGGTAGAAAAGCAATTAGCGATTTACGCAAATGCTTACGTGATGGCGATATTGCACAATTACAGCAACTGATTAAAAGTGCTATCGCTAGTATCCCTAGCGATGCATATAGACGTAATAATATCGCCCAGTTTGAAGGCCATTGGCAAAGCGCCATTGGGATGTTCTTTGCCGGTGCCTGCGCTGACTTTATCATGGAAGATGCTTCTTCTACAGGACGTGCTGATTTAGTTGCTATTGAGCAAGGCAATGTGTATATCTTTGAGTTCAAAGTGAAACAAGCGGGTACTGCTCAAGAAGCACTGGAGCAGATTAAAGAGCGCAATTATGCGGAAAAATACCGTGCTGGGGCAAAACAAATCTTTGAGATTGGCGTCAGCTTCGATGAGGCAACCAGAGCGGTAAATTTTGCTATCAACGCCGCCACAGGCAAGCACAGGTAGAGAATGTGCGACACAAATAGTCCTCTGCGGACTATTTGTGCCACATTATCTGAGGAGCTCTGCGACGAAGTGTGTGCGATGACAAAGCGAGTTTGGCGAACGAAGTGAGACATTGTTCGAGCGACTCACGCATTCATGCAGCTACCTGTGCGTGAGTACAATCAGCAGTACGAGAAGCATCATAGTTGACACGTCGTGCTCTGGGATTTCACCGTCTTTCGTATCGCCCAACACTTCTAGCTCGGGTCGATGCTTCGCTACGCTCGCATAATACCTCTTCGCCAGAAGGTTGAGCTTTACTCAAGACTACGCTTATCATCAATGTCGCCACGACCGAAGCACTGTTCGAGCGACTCATGCATTCATGCAGCCACCTGTGCGTAAATGAAATCAGCGTCACACAGAAAGTATCATAGTGGCACTCCATCAGGTATAGACCACTTAGCATGCTAAAATACCTTCACGAGACACCGCCAAGGAGTGATGATGACAATGCAAAATACAGCGAAAAAACTGCTTCCCATTGGGATTTCTAATTTTGCTGATTTACGTACTAATAACTACTATTACGTAGATAAGACCCCTTTGATTATTGATTTAATCACTTCTTCTCGCTTTGTCTTTCTCTCTCGTCCTCGTCGCTTTGGTAAGAGCCTCACACTGGATACGATGGCAGAGTTATTTTCTGGGAACAAGGCATTATTTGAGGGCTTATATGCCGAGAACAACTGGGATTGGGAGACAACTTACCCTGTTATTCGTTTGTCGTTTGCGGGGGAGACTGTACTAGATAACTCTCCCAAACTGGAAGCACATATCTTTCGGCAACTTCGTTTAAATGCCCAACGATTAAAATTAACATTGCCTGAGTATACTACCCCCGATGTAGGTTTCAGCTTTGCTGATTTGATTCTTATTACCCAAGAAAAATATCAACAAAAAGTCGTCGTTCTTATTGATGAGTACGACAAACCCATCATTGACAATTTGGATAACACTGACACTGCCGCCGAAGTACGCGGGCTTTTAAAATCCCTCTATTCGCAGATTAAGGATTTATCAGGCAGCATTCGCTTTGCCATGCTGACAGGGGTCTCTAAGTTTGGGCAAATGAGTTTATTCTCAGGACTAAACAATCTTGAAGACATCACCTTGCGTGCGAAGTATTCGGCGTTATGCGGTTACACCCAAGAGGAACTGGAATCTGTCTTCGCCCCTGAGTTACAAGGCGTGGACTTAGAGCAAGTCAAGTTCTGGTATAACGGCTATAACTGGACGGGCGAGAGTGTCTACAATCCTTTCGATATTCTGTTATTTTTTAAAGACGGCTGTGCCTTTGATAACTACTGGATGAGTACTGGGGGCAATGCTTCTTTCTTGATGAAACTGCTCACCAGTAATGAGTTCTCCCTCGCAGACATCACTCGTATCGCCGAGACCTCTGATTTACTTGCCTCCGTGGATGTGGGTAGCTTGCACCCTATTCCTGTCCTCTTTCAAACAGGCTATTTGACAATTGATAAGGTCTTTGAAGAACCAGGCTATTTACGCCAATATACCCTTAAATTCCCCAACTATGAGGTTCGTCAATCCCTCAGTAGCAAATGGCTACAAGAAGTCCTCAAACTAGACGGTAGAAAAGCAATTAGCGATTTACGCAAATGCTTACGTGATGGCGATATTGCACAATTACAGCAACTGATTAAAAGTGCTATCGCCAGTATCCCTAGCGATGCATATAGACGTAATAATATCGCCCAGTTTGAAGGCCATTGGCAAAGTGCCATTGGAATGTTCTTCGCCGGTGCCTGCGCTGACTTTATCATGGAAGACGTTTCTTCTCAAGGACGAGCCGATTTAGTTGCTATTGAGCAGGGTAATGTGTATATCTTTGAGTTCAAGGTGAAACAAGCGGGTACTGCTCAAGAAGCGCTTGAGCAGATTAAAGAGCGCCATTATGCGGAAAAATACCGTGCTGGGGCAAAACAAATCTTTGAGATTGGCGTCAGCTTCGATGAAGCCTCTAGAGAGGTAAATTTTGCTATCAACGCAACCACAGACTAGCACAGGTAGCGGAGATGAATGCGATGACAAAGCGAGTTTGGCGAACGAAGTGAGACACTGTTCGAGCGACTCACGCATTCATGCAGCTACCTGTGCGTGAGTGCAGGTTGAGCTTTACTCAAGACTACGCTTATCATCAATGTCGCTACGACCGAAGCACTGTTCGAGCGACTCACGCATTCATGCAGCTACCTGTGCGCAAATGAAATCAGCAGAAAAGAAAGTGAATACTCTCTTACTCAGCCCAAAAACGATTCCGCGTTGTATGTCCAATACCCACATTAAAGGTATTCGTCGGATCTAAGCGACGATAGTGATTCACCAACGCAGCCTTGGCTAAATAAAGATGCCCAACATTATGCTCTGCTGGATATTCAGCTCCTCGACCATCAAGAATATGCCACATTTTATGCTCCATGGCTAATGGATCCACCCCCTTACGTACGATGTAATCTTGATGGAACACATGGCAGAAGAAATGCCCATAATACAACTTATGAATAATGTCTTTATTCAACTCTTCAGGCAGCTCTTCTTCCCACTCACGGTCATTACGACGCAAAGCAACATCTAATGCCACAATATCGCCAACAGTCTTTTGGTGGCAATCACGATAACGAATGGCTGCACCTGCCACAGCAAATCGATGTAAAAATGCTTTACGCCCCTCTTCTGGGGTGCAGAAGAAGAAACTACCTGTGGTATGCTCTTTAAAATACTCTGTCAAAAAGGTTTTTACCTGCTCTGCATCTTGTTTTTCAACACGAATCATCAAATGATGAGGATACAAATCACGATACTCATTCATGCGTTTTGGTAGATGATTAGGCATTAAACGAGTAAAAAACTGAATCATACGGTCTGATAATCCTTTTGAGCCAAACTTCTCGAAAAAACTATCCACTTTTGCTTTAAAAGCAAATGCACCAGGAACTTTATCTGTGCCAAACTTCTCGATAAATAAGAAAATATCCTTGCCGTATTCTGCACCAATATCATAGGCTGTACGGTGGATATATTCGCCAGCAATAGGTAGACGAGGCAACTCTCTTAATAGATAACGACGGATGGCTGTCAAATCATCTTGCGTGTTACTACCGATATAAAAAACTTCGCTAGCCACCTTTTCAAAGGTATCTAGACGTACGGCAAAAATACTCACTTTACCAGCAGATCCAGATGCCTCAAAGAGACGTGAAGGGTCATTATTAAAACGTGCTGGCGTGTTCTCGTCCACTTGTTTGACATCATGTGCATAGCGATTATCAGAGGCCTTGCGTTCCCCTGAATTATCAATATCTGCAACCGTGTATTGTCCAGATGCTAAACGAGAAAGAATTTCTTCTGGTGTGTCACCCAATGCAATGCCTAAGTGGTTTACCAATTCCAGTTCATTATTTTCATTGAGTCTCGCATATAAGGCCAACTCTGTATAAGCAGGACCCCGACGAACTAATGCACCACCTGAGTTATTACAAATCCCCCCTAATACAGAGGCACCAATACACGAAGAACCAATCACAGAATGCGGCTCTCGATTATGAGGGGCTAGCATTTTTTCTAATTCATTTAATGTAGCCCCAGGTAAGCACACCACTTGTTTTGCATCATTGATAAGTTGAATACCTTTGATACGCGTTGTATTGAGAATAATAATAGGACGATCATAATCACTACCAAAGGGAGTTGATCCTCCTGTAAGACCGGTATTAGCTGCTTGCATAATCACGATGCAATCAGGTAATACAGCCTTAAGAACCTGCCATTGCTCTAGCAACGTTCCCGGCTTGACCACGGCAAGCACATCACCAGAACCATAACGCTTACCTTGACGATACAGACGTGTTTGATTCTCATCTGTAAGTACATTCTTATTCCCTACAATGCGTTGCAATGATTCAATGATATTTTGTGTTGCCATTGTTATTCCTTCAATTGTTTAATCACTCATTTATCAAAATTAGTGCTGATATAAAAAAAGACACTTGCTTTCTTAGACTATATACTAAAGAGAAACAAGTGTCTTATCAAATGCTAATACGCCTCTACTAGAAAACTTCTGCTAAATCCTTCTCTGCATTTGCTAAACATTCACGTGTAATTTCAGAGACTGATTTAACGCCTGTTAAAGTCATCGCTACTCGCATTTCTTTAGTCATCAAATCAATCACATTTTCCACCCCTGCCTGACCGTCAGCAGCCAAGGCATAAGCAAATGCTCGACCAATCATGCAAGAATCTGCCCCTAGTGCAATCATACGTACAATATCCAGACCAGTACGAATACCCGAATCTACTAAGATTTTAATCTTACCTTTAATCTCATCTGCAATAGCAGGTAAAGCACGAGCACTCGATAGTACACCATCTAATTGACGGCCACCATGATTAGAAACGATGACACCGTCTGCACCAAAAGTAACTGCATCACGTGCATCTTCTGGATCAAGAATGCCCTTGATAAGCATCGGACCATCCCAGAACTCACGAATCCACTCCAAATCTTTCCATGAAATAGATGGGTCGAAGTTGGCACCCAACCAGCCAATGTAATCTTCTAGACCTGTTGGTTTGCCTAAGTAACGCGAAATATTACCCAAATCATGAGGACGTCCATGAATTCCAACATTCCATGCCCAATGAGGGAACATGGTTGATTGGAGATAACGACGCATAGCAGAATTAGGACCACTCATCCCTGAATGAGCATCACGGTAACGTGCCCCTGGTACAGGCATATCTACCGTAAACACCAATGTACTACAACCAGCAGCCTTAGCACGTTCTAAGACATTTTTCATAAACCCACGGTCACGCAACACATAAAGCTGGAACCACATAGGACGTTTAATGGCAGGTACTACTTCTTCAATAGGACATACTGACACTGTTGACAATGTAAAAGGAATACCTTTGTTATCAGCCGCTTTTGCTGCTTGTACTTCACCACGTTTAGCATACATACCAGTCAAGCCAACAGGAGACAACGCAAGTGGCAATGATAACTGCTCACCAAATAATTCAATATTGGTCGTAAGGTCAGACATATTTTTTAGAATACGTTGACGTAAAGCAATCTTGGAAAGGTCCTCTACATTATGTCTCAACGTCGCTTCATCATAAGCACCACCATCGATATAATGGAATAAAAAAGGAGGCAAACGACGTTGCGCCGCCTTACGATAATCTTTAGTTGATGAAATAATCATAGTATTTTCCTAAATGTGTTTTAAGCGTTGAGTCCGTTGCAAACGTGCATCAGACTCATCTATTTCTTTAATCTGATCAATCACATAATGAATGTGTTTTTGTACGCTTTCTAAGGCTAATTGAGCATTACCTTGTTCAATCGCTGTCATAACTTGCCGGTGTTGAACATTGAGCTGCGTCACCATAGTTTCATCAGTGTACATCTTGTGTCGTGCTAAAACAACATTATGATGTAACAATTCAAATACGTTCCGCATTAACTGAATCAACACTGCATTATGACTCGCCTCAGCAATAGTCAGATGAAAATGAGCATCCGCATCAGCAGCCAATGCAAAATTATTATCAATCTGATGCTGAAGCAATGCATCATGAGCGATTCGGATCTGCTTCTTATCGTCCTCTGTAGCCCGTAAGGCTGCATACCACGCTGTGCCCCCCTCTAAAACAGCTCGAGCCTCTTGCACATCAAAACGGTAATTAGGATCTTCCTCTAATAACTGACTTAACTGATGAATATAAGAGTCTATTTTCCAGGCAGAGGGAGGTTGTTTCAAAAACGTACCTGAACCTACTCGAGTATCCACAAACCCTTGTGCTGTTAATTGTTTAAGCAGCTCTCTAAGTCGAGTACGCGAAATAGAGAGCATTTCGCAGAGCTTGCGCTCTGCTGGTAACCGCCCACCGATGCTAATGCCTAGGTCACTAATAACATTTCCTAATGCAACGATGAGCGAGCTACTTTCCACCATGATAAACCTCAAAAAATTACTGTGGAATCATGCCTGGCACAACATAAGCCTGAAGCGTAATAATGACTCCAATAATTGCAGCAAAAATAATACTATGTTTCACAGTGAAACGGAATAAATCAGATTCACGTCCTACTAAACCAACAGCTGCGCATGCAATAGCGATTGATTGAGGAGAAATCATTTTTCCAGTCACACCACCACTAGTATTCGCTGCAACCAATAGGATATCTGAGACACCAATTTGGTGAGCTGTGGTCGCTTGTAATGCTCCAAACAATGCATTGGCTGATGTGTCAGACCCTGTCAAGAATACACCCAACCATCCCAAGAAAGGAGAGAAGAAAGTGAATGCATCACCTGTATGAGCTAATGCCAACGCTAATGTTGCTGATAATCCAGAGTAATTAGCCACAAAAGCAAAAGCTAGAACCATACCAATAGCTACAATAGGAATACGTAGCTCTTTTAATGTTTCACCAAATGTAGCCACTGCTTGCGATGGTTTCATGCGAAGGTAGATAATGCTAATAATCGCTGCAATAAGAATTGCAGTACCAGTAGCAGAGAACCAATCGAATTTATACACAGCTGCATAATTAACTGCATCAGCAACTACTGGAGGCATTTTTTGAACTAAGTTATGCAAACCGGGAACCTCAAAAGAAAGAATCCAGCTCGCCAAAGGCCCCCCTGGCTTAAATAAAGCCTTGAATGGTGCAATACTCCAAATGGTTACTACCGCTGTTAGAATTGCAAATGGCATCCATGCTTTAATAATTTGACCTGTCGAGTACTGTTGAGGTTGAGCACTTGAATCTGCCGTAGCTACTTGTGCTGCACCATTTTTTTGATTTTCAAAACGGAAAATATGTTTAGGCTTCCATACTTTGCAAAGAATAGTCAATGCCACTAATGTTGCAATAGATGCAGTAATATCAGGTAACTCTGGGCCGATGTGATTTGAAGTTAGCCATTGTGTAATAGAGAATGCCAAACTACCAACCACAATAGCAGGGAACATTTCTTTAACACCGCGCCAGCCATCCATAATTGCCATTAACCATACCAATACGATAGGCACCATGAAAGGTAATTGACGTCCAACCATCTGACTGATGTGTAATGGGTCGATGTTAGATACTTGACCTGCAACAATAATAGGAATACCCATAGCACCAAAAGCTACCGGAGCTGTATTTGCAATCAAGCATAAACCTGCTGCATATAAAGGATTAAATCCTAACCCGACTAGTAATGCCGCAGTGATTGCTACTGGAGCACCAAAGCCTGCCGCCCCCTCAAGGAAAGTACCAAAAGCAAAACCAACTAATAGCATTTGCATGCGTTGGTCTTCTGTCAACGACAAAATGCTCGAACGGATAATATCGAACTGGCCTGTTTTTACTGAAACCTTGTAGAGGAAAACAGCACCAATAATAATCCAAGCAATAGGCCATAAACCGTAGAAAAAGCCATAAACAGCTGATGATAATGCCATACCAACAGGCATGCCGTAAGCAAATAAAGCGACTAAAATCGCTAAAATCACAGTGATTGTCCCAGCAACAATCCCTTTCATGCGAAAAACAGTTAGTCCTAAAAAGAAGAAAATAATAGGAATTAGCGCAATAAGGCTAGATATCCACAGATTACCCATTGGGTCATATACTTGTTGCCACTGCATCGTGCAGCCCTCCTACAAATAGGTTAATCAGACATCACTGCATTCATTTACTTCATTAGTGCAGTGAATTATAGTATCAATCATAATTGGTAAGACCGGTTCATATTGGTTATACCAATTTTGAGGAGTGTATCCTACGCTGATATGGAAAATAAAAAAATTAGGGTTTTCACTCGGTTTGTTGTTTTTTAGACTTATGACCACCAATGATTTTAAAAATATACCTTCTTTGGGAGGCATTCTTTTAGCAAAAAATACGCTCACTTTGTATAATACAAACGATTTTCTATATACCCATAGGCAGTGCCGTTTATATAATAAATCAAGGAGTTGGCTTACCTAACGCTTTTCTTTCTGCTAACTTATGCGTGATTCATTAACAATGACTCGCACCTTGTTTCAACAAGTGATGTACTAAATCAGCGGCTTGATTTAGCCTAATATTTTCTTTCCTGCTAACTTATACGTGATACTTGATAATGACTCATACCCTGATTCAACAACTACCTAAAGCAGAATTGCATATTCATATTGAAGGTTCTTTCGAGCCTGAACTGATGTTTCACATTGCTCAGCGCAACCATATTCAGCTCCCTTATCATTCTATTGATGAGGTTAAACAAGCCTATAACTTCCATAATTTGCAATCATTTCTGGATATTTATTACGCTGGTGCAGGAGTTTTACTACACGAACAAGACTTCTATGATTTAGCATGGGCTTATTTTGAAAAATGCCATGCTGATAACGTTGTGCATACGGAAATATTCTTTGATCCTCAGACGCATACAGACAGAGGGGTTGCTTTCGCTACAGTTATCAATGGACTATATCGTGCTTGTCAAGACGCTAAAAATCGTCTAGGTATTAGTTCCTCATTAATCATGTGTTTTTTACGGCATCTGAGCCAAGAAAAAGCCTTTGAAACATTAAAACAGGCGGAGGCTTTTCGAGACAAAATTATAGGAGTCGGTTTAGACTCAAGTGAGGTAGGACATCCTCCTAATAAATTCAAGGAGGTCTTTGCAGAGGCTCGCCGTCAAGGTTATCGTATTGTTGCTCATGCAGGTGAGGAGGGGCCACCTGAGTATATCTGGGAAGCGCTTAATCTATTGCATGTAGAAAGGGTTGATCATGGGGTACGATGCGAGGAGGATAATGCTCTCATGGAGCGTCTCAAAGCTGATGATATGCCACTAACTGTGTGTCCACTGAGTAATCTCAAACTCTGTGTTGTCAACGATATGAGATTACATAATATCAAACGCTTATTAGAGCAAGGCCTCTGTGTTACTGTCAACTCGGATGACCCTGCCTACTTTGGTGGGTACATGAATGATAATTTTACTGCGATTGCTCAGTCTTTAGAGTTATCTGACCAACAACTCAAACAGCTTGCCATAAACTCTTTTAAAGCAAGTTTTTTATCTGATGAGCAGAAACAAATGTGGATAGGGCGTATTAATGCGCTTTGAAAGGAAGCAGCATGAGACATTGGCATACTTTTCTCTTATTAAGTCTAGGTGGAATAACTGGGTGTAGCACAGTAGGGACATACAAGCATCCAGCAAGCTCTCTGCATAGCACCAACAACCCAAAAGTTTCTGAAAAAAATCTCTTCAAAACTCCAACTCCCTCTACCATCGGAAAATATAAGACGTTTACCCTAGCCAACCCTACCCCTGCCAATATGGGGGTAGTTGAGGACTTTCTTGAACTAAAAGCATATGCACGACCCGGTGTACAAACTAGCAAGCGTCCTAATGGATCTGCATTGCTTAGTGCATTAGGGAAAACGAATCGGTTTGCATCATTCACATTATATGTATCTCAAAAACCCTATCCATTAGGCAAGTTATATTTATTTACTGCTTATTGGACTGGAAACTCTTTCGACAGTGTGGGAAAACTTATGGATGATAGTGGCAATAGCATGAGTTACCTTGTCCGCTATCCTAAGGACACACCTAATCGATCAGAAAATGCTACATATCGAGGATATATGATTGGCTCTGTTCTAAATGAGTCTGGACAAGTGGTTGCTGATATGCTTGCTCCTATCCAAATCACTGCTCGGTTTGATCAGAAGACATTGCAAGGCCAAGCGACTATCAACATAAGCGACACAAACATCGCTCGCCTGCCCGCACAAACTACCCAATTCGAGAAGGGAGAGTATTTAGACTTCAATCGAACGATTCAATGGGACAATAGTATTAGTGCTTTCTATGGAAGAAATAATGATGATGCCATGACAGTATACTTCCATGGAGCAAAATCCAACCCTACAGAAGGAATGGGAGGTGTATTTTTCCAGAAACTAGATGCTGAGGCAGCAAAACGAATTGGAGGGGTTGTCTATCAAGGAGCTTTTGAAACATTGAAGGCTCGTTAAACTCAAGTGTTGTAGACGCAAAAAAGCCTCTTGAGGGGTGTTTATTTTTCTGATTAAGCAAGGGGCAGCAGTCGTTCTCAATATCTAAAAGTAATTCGTTGTTTGAGAGGGAGTTTTTTCTGATTAAGCAAGAGGCCTGCTGGGAGGTGTTGTTTGGGGGGGCTTGAGGTTTTTTCTAGGCAAGTAAAAAAGCCTCTTGAGGGGAACTCAAGAGGCTTAGGAATGAAGAGCTTGACGATGTCCTACTTTCACAGGTGTCCACCCACTATCATCGGCGCAAAGGCGTTTCACTGTCCTGTTCGGGATGGGAAG
>NZ_JABGBO010000008.1 GCF_013133775.1 Pelistega europaea
AAAATTTTGAGTTTTTGTGCAGGTTTTGCTACAATGCTGGCTTGCTACAAAAATACAACAACTTCTTGATGAGAAGAGTGTATTACTGTTGTAAATCCCTATATTTCTAGTAGAAATCTGTTGACAATACTAGAAAATCAGTTCATAATCTCAAATTCCTTTGGGGTAGAGTGCCCGAGTGGCTAAAGGGGGCAGACTGTAAATCTGTTGGCTAGCGCCTACGTTGGTTCGAATCCAACCTCTACCACCACCTCTCTTTTATTTGTTCTTTATCGAGCTTAAGCATCTATCACAGCTACTAGAATAAATAAAGGGCTGGTTTTAGGTTTAGCGGGTGTAGCACAATGGTAGTGCAACAGCCTTCCAAGCTGATGACGAGGGTTCGATTCCCTTCACCCGCTCCATTACAGAATTTCGCCCATGTGGCTCAGTGGTAGAGCACTCCCTTGGTAAGGGAGAGGTCGCGGGTCCGATTCCCGCCATGGGCACCAGAGCAGATTTTTCATTTAATTTTCCATTAAGACATTTCAGGAGTCTTGGTCATGGCAAAAGGTAAGTTTGAACGTACCAAACCACACGTAAACGTAGGTACGATTGGTCACGTTGACCACGGTAAAACAACATTAACAGCAGCGATTACTACTGTATTAGCGAAAGAGTTCGGTGGTGAAGCGAAGGCTTACGACGCGATTGACGCGGCTCCTGAAGAGCGCGCACGTGGTATTACTATTAACACCGCACACGTAGAATATGAAACAGCGAACCGTCACTATGCGCACGTTGACTGCCCAGGACACGCTGACTATGTTAAGAACATGATTACTGGTGCAGCACAAATGGACGGTGCGATTTTAGTATGTTCAGCAGCAGACGGTCCAATGCCACAAACTCGTGAGCACATTTTGTTGTCACGTCAAGTAGGCGTACCATACATTGTGGTATTCTTAAACAAAGCTGACATGGTAGACGACGAAGAGTTGTTAGAGTTGGTAGAGATGGAAGTTCGTGAGTTGTTATCAAGCTATGACTTCCCAGGTGATGATACACCAATCATCAAGGGTTCAGCTAAATTAGCTCTTGAGGGTGACGAAGGTCCATTGGGTAAACAAGCGATTATGGCGTTGGCTGAGGCGTTAGACTCATACATTCCGACTCCAGAGCGTGCAGTTGACGGTGCTTTCTTGATGCCAGTAGAGGACGTATTCTCTATTTCAGGTCGTGGTACAGTGGTAACAGGCCGTATTGAGCGTGGAGTGATTCACGTAGGTGAAGAGATTGAAATCGTAGGTATCCGTGATACAGCGAAGACAACTTGCACAGGCGTGGAGATGTTCCGTAAGTTACTAGACGAAGGTCAAGCGGGTGATAACGTAGGTTTATTGCTTCGTGGTACTAAGCGTGAAGAGGTAGAGCGTGGTCAAGTGTTAGCGAAACCAGGTACTATTACGCCACATACTAAATTCTCAGCGGAAGTGTATATTCTTTCAAAAGAAGAGGGTGGTCGTCACACACCATTCTTCCAAGGTTATCGTCCACAGTTCTATTTCCGTACGACAGACGTGACAGGTACTATTAATTTGCCAGCGGACAAAGAGATGGTATTGCCAGGTGATAACGTAGCGATGGATGTAGAGTTGATTGCGCCGATCGCGATGGAAGAAGGCTTACGTTTTGCGATCCGTGAAGGTGGTCGTACCGTAGGTGCAGGTGTTGTATCTAAGATTACTGCTTAATTCTAAGTAGAGATTAGATAGTTGCCAAATATCGGGTAGTCGCATGACTACCCGGACGCTGAAGTAAATAGCGTTGATGGGGGTATAGCTCAATTGGCAGAGCGTCGGTCTCCAAAACCGAAGGTTGTAGGTTCGATTCCTACTGCCCCCGCCACATAAAGCGGTTTTTCCGCACACAAAGAATATGTCAAACACTAGCCAAGTCGAAACCGTTTCTAACTCAGGTGATAAAGTTAAATTGATTCTAGCAGTCGTTATTTTGATTGCTGGAATTTTTGCTTATTCATTTTTCACTGATTACAATATTTATATCCGCCTCGGTATGTTTATCGTAGGTTTGGTTGTTGCTATTGCACTTGCTGCCACTAGCGATACAGGTAAACGAGCTTTTGGTTTTGCCACAGGTTCATACGCAGAAATGAAGCGTGTTGTATGGCCTACTCGCAAAGAAACCATTCAAATGACGGGTATCGTTTTTGCCTTTGTTGCTGTCATGGCACTCTTGTTATGGGTAATTGATAAGCTAATCACTTGGATCGTCTATGGCGTCGTTCTAGGTTGGAACTAAGGACACGAGCTTATGAGTATGCGTTGGTATGTTGTACACGTTTTCTCTGGCATGGAGAAAAAGGTTCATAGTTCTTTATTAGAGCGTATTGAACAGCACGGTTTACAGAATTCTTTTGGTCGCATTCTTGTGCCAACAGAAGAGGTTGTTGAAAGCCGTGGAGGTACTCGAGCTGTTAGCGAGCGTCGCATTTTCCCAGGGTATGTGCTTGTTGAGATGGAATTCTCTGATGAAGCATGGCACTTGGTGAAGAGTACTAATCGTGTGACAGGTTTCTTGGGAGGAGGTCCAAATTCTCGTCCTACTCCGATTCCTCAACACGAAGTTGATCGTTTGTTATCTCAAATTCAGGAAGGTGGTGAGAAACCACGTCCTAAAGTTTTATTTGAAGTGGGTGAGTCTCTCCGTATCAAAGAGGGTCCATTTGCTGACTTTAATGGTGTGGTTGAAGAAGTTAACTACGAGAAGAACAAAGTTCGTGTTAATGTGATGATTTTTGGCCGTAGCACACCAGTAGAATTAGATTTTAGTCAAGTTGAAAAGACTGCATAAGTATCCTTATTGGGACTTTGCAGTTTTTCAGTTTGATTATGATTGAGGTAATTCAATCATATTTTGGATAGGTTCTAAGAACCTGAATTTTTAACCCCGGGGAGCCGTTAGGCGTATAACCCGTAAGGAGCATAAACATGGCGAAGAAAATCGTCGGCTTTATTAAGCTACAAGTTCCAGCTGGTAAAGCAAATCCATCACCACCAATTGGTCCTGCATTAGGTCAACGTGGTTTGAACATTATGGAATTCTGCAAAGCGTTCAATGCTAAAACTCAAGGCATGGAACCTGGTTTGCCAATTCCTGTTGTTATTACTGCTTATGCAGATAAATCATTCACTTTCGTGATGAAAACGCCTCCAGCAAGTATTCTTATCAAGAAAGCTGCTGGTATTCAATCAGGTTCTTCTCGTCCACACGTAGACAAAGTTGGTACTTTGACTCGCGCGCAAGCTGAAGAAATCGCAAAAACTAAAGCCCCTGACTTGACTGCTGCTGACTTAGATGCAGCTGTTCGTACTATCGCTGGTAGTGCACGTAGTATGGGTGTTACTGTTGAGGGCGTATAATCATGGCGAAATTATCTAAACGTGCTGCTGCTATTGCAGCGAAAATTGATCGCAGCAAATTATACCCAGTATCAGAAGCCTTAACACTCGTTAAAGAAACAGCAACTGCTAAGTTCGACGAGTCTGTTGACGTAGCAGTTCAATTGGGTATTGATCCTAAGAAATCAGACCAACTCGTTCGTGGTTCTGTTGTGTTGCCTGCTGGTACAGGTAAAACTGTACGTGTAGCAGTATTTGCTCAAGGTGACAAAGCTGAACAAGCTAAAGCAGCAGGTGCTGATATTGTTGGTATGGAAGATTTAGCTGCTGACATTAAAGCAGGTAATATCAACTTTGATGTTGTTATTGCATCCCCAGATACTATGCGAATCGTAGGTACTTTGGGTACTGTGTTAGGTCCTCGTGGCTTGATGCCAAACCCTAAAGTAGGTACAGTGACTCCTGATGTAGCTACAGCAGTTAAAAATGCTAAAGCAGGTCAAGTACAATACCGTACTGACAAGGCAGGTATCATTCACGCTACTATCGGTCGTGCATCTTTCGGCGTAGAACAGTTGCAACAAAACTTGTTAGCACTTGTTGATGCTTTAAATAAAGCACGTCCAGCTGCAGCTAAAGGTGTTTATCTACGTAAATTATCAGTATCATCTACTATGGGTGGTGGTGCTAAAGTAGATACAGCTTCTTTGGCAGCTGCATCAAACTAATTTTTATGGTGGTATAATATACCACCATAAGCTGTGGACTACTTAAATTTCTTTAAGTAGATGTCCAAGACCGTAGGGATCTTCTGATTTAATCCTAATAGGCCCTACGCAGACGGTAGTCCTGAAAGAATAGGCAAGATTTCTTGTAAATGTCTTTTTAGGTTGCCGCGATGGTGAAATACCATGTTGGTATTTCGTTTATTAACAGTCGGAGGTAGACCTTGAGTCTCAATATTGAAGCCAAGAAAGCTACGGTAGAAGAGGTTAGTAAAGCAATTGCTAATGCTCAAACTATGGTTGTAGCTGAATATCGCGGTATTAGTGTTGCCAGCATGACTGAATTGCGCGTTAATGCACGTAAAGAAGGCGTATACTTACGCGTTCTTAAAAACACATTAGCTCGCCGTGCAGTTGAAGGTACTCCTTTCGCTAACTTAGCGGATCACATGGTTGGTCCTCTAGTTTACGCTGCTTCTGAAGATGCAGTGGCTGCAGCGAAAGTATTACACCAATTCGCGAAACAAGACGATAAAATCATCTTGAAAGCTGGTTCTTACAACGGTGAATTGTTAAACACTGCTCAAGTAGCAGAGTTGGCATCTATCCCAAGCCGCGAAGAACTATTGTCAAAACTACTATTTGTTATGCAAGCTCCATTGTCAAGCATGGCTCGTGGTTTGGCAGCTTTGGCAGAGAAAAAAGCCAGCGAAGAAGCTGCTGCTTAATGCCAAGATTTATACGTGATTTTATTTATTTTAAAAGTTTAGATTATCAATATTTAGGAGTTTAATAGCATGGCTATTACTAAAGAAGACATTTTAGAAGCAGTTGGTTCTTTAACTGTGATGGAATTAAACGACTTAGTTAAAGCGTTTGAAGAAAAATTTGGCGTATCTGCTGCTGCAGTTGCAGTTGCTGCAGGTCCTGCTGCTGGCGGTGCTGCTGGTGGTGCTGCAGAGCAAACTGAATTCACAGTAGTTCTTGCTGACGCAGGTTCTTCTAAAGTGAACGTAATTAAAGCAGTTCGTGAAATCACTGGTTTAGGCTTGAAAGAAGCTAAAGACCTTGTTGACGGTGCTCCAAAACCAGTTAAAGAAGGTTTAGCTAAGGCTGATGCTGAAGAAGCTAAGAAGAAACTAGAAGCTGCTGGTGCTAAAGTAGAATTAAAATAATTCTAGCTTTAGGATCAAACCCCGGAGAGAGCTTTTTGCCCTCTTCGGGTTTTTGCGTCTTCTCAAAAAATATGCTAACAACATGGTTTTTTTGAGAGATTGCTGATTGAAATGACGTCGTTTGCGTCTTCCGAAAAGAACATTTTAATTGTTCAACAAACCTGATTATAGGTCAGAAAGTGATTTTTTCTGAAGTCGTAAATCCCTAGAATTATGGGCCGGCCATAATTCCTACAACCCTCTCGAGTCGGAGTGCTCATGCCTTACTCGTACACAGAAATAAAACGTATCCGTAAAAGCTTTGCTAAACGTGAAGAAGTTCAGGATGTTCCATACCTGTTAGAGACACAGCTACATTCTTATCGTACCTTTTTGCAAAAAGATACTAGTGCGCAAAATCGTAAAAACGAAGGTTTGCAAGCTGCGTTTAATTCTATTTTCCCTATTGAGAGTGCTAATGGCTTAGCTCGTTTAGAGTTTGTAAGCTATAGTCTACGTGACCCTGTATTTGATGTGAAAGAATGTCAATTACGCGGGTTGACATACCACTCTTCGCTGTATGCGAAAATTCGCTTAGAGTTGCTTGACCGTGAAGCGAGCAAGCCAACTGTTAAAGAAGTGAAAGAAGAAGAAGTTTACATGGGCGATATGCCTTTGATGACTGATACTGGTTCTTTCATCATTAACGGTACTGAGCGTGTTATCGTATCGCAATTACACCGTTCTCCAGGTGTGTTCTTTGAACATGACCGTGGTAAGAACCACAGTTCGAGCAAGTTATTATTCTCTGCTCGAGTGATTCCTTACCGTGGTTCTTGGTTAGATTTTGAGTTTGACCCTAAAGATTTCCTATATTTCCGTATTGACCGCCGTCGTAAGATGCCAGTCACTACGTTGTTAAAGGCCATTGGTCTTAACAATGATCAAATTCTTGCAACCTTCTTTGAGTTTGACCAGTTTGAACTACGCGAAGATGGTGCAGTACTGTCTTTTGTGCCTGCTCGTTGGAAAGGCGAAGTTGCTCGCTTTGATATTACTGACAAGAAAGGCAACGTTCTTGTTGAAAAAGACAAACGTATTACAGCTAAACATTTGCGTGATATTGCCAATGCTAAACTTGAAAAAATCTCTGTTCCTGATGAGTTCTTGTTAGGTCGTGCAATTGCCAAAACTATTACTGATCCAGATACAGGGGAAGTGTTGGCACAAGCCAATGCCGAAGTGACAGAGTCTTTATTAGCGACTTTACGCACAGCAGGCATTAAAGAATTTGAAACTATTTACACGCATGAATTGGAGCATGGTGCTTACATCTCTGCAACATTAGCAACAGATGATACACCAGATCAAATGGCAGCACGTGTTGCTATTTACCGTATGATGCGTCCTGGTGAGCCTCCTACCGAAGAGGCAGTTGAAGCATTATTCCAACGCTTATTCTACAGCGAAGAAACGTATGACCTTTCTGCTGTAGGGCGTATGAAAGTGAACAGCCGTCTAGGTCGTGGGGTGACTCCAGAAGGTCCTCTTACCCTTACTAACGAAGATATCTTAGAAACTATTAAGATTCTTGTTGAGTTACGTAATGGACGTGGTGAAATTGATGATATTGACCACTTGGGTAACCGTCGTGTACGTTGCGTAGGTGAGCTCGCTGAGAACCAATTCCGTGCAGGTTTAGTACGTGTAGAGCGTGCAGTTAAGGATCGTTTAGGTCAAGCTGAATCAGACAATTTATTACCTAACGACTTAATCAACTCTAAACCGATTTCAGCTGCGATTAAAGAATTCTTTGGTTCTAACCAACTTTCTCAGTTTATGGACCAAACTAACCCTCTTTCTGAAATTACACACAAACGTCGTGTATCAGCATTGGGTCAAGGTGGTTTAACTCGCGAACGTGCTGGTTTTGAAGTACGTGACGTGCATCCAACTCACTATGGTCGTGTGTGTCCGATTGAGACTCCTGAGGGTCCAAACATTGGTTTGATTAACTCAATGGCGTTGTATGCTCGCTTAAATGAGTATGGATTCTTAGAAACTCCATACCGTAAAGTGGCTGATGGTAAAGTGACACAAATCATCGAATACTTGTCTGCTATTGAAGAAAGCAAGTTCGTGATTGCTCAGGCGAATGCTCACTTAGACGAAGAAGGTCGCTTTATGGATGACCTTGTAGCCTGCCGTGAAGCCGGTGAGACCATGTTGATGTCACCTGACAAGGTGCAATATATGGATGTGGCTCCATCTCAAATCGTATCTGTGGCGGCCTCATTGATTCCTTTCCTTGAGCATGATGATGCGAACCGTGCATTGATGGGTGCCAACATGCAACGTCAGGCAGTTCCTTGCTTGCGTGCAGAGAAACCTCTTGTAGGTACTGGTATTGAACGCACTGTAGCAGTGGACTCTGGTACAGCTGTTCAAGCGGTGCGAGGTGGTATCGTAGACTACGTCGACGCAGACCGTGTGGTGATTCGTGTTAACGATAGTGAAAACACTTCTGGCGGTGTTGGTGTGGATATTTATAATCTCACGAAGTACACACGCTCTAACCAAAATACGAATATTAACCAACGTCCTATCGTGAAGATTGGTGACCATGTAGCACGTGGCGACGTATTGGCAGACGGTGCTTCTACCGATTTAGGTGAGTTAGCATTGGGTCAAAATATGTTAATCGCTTTCATGCCTTGGAATGGTTATAACTTCGAGGACTCGATTCTTATTTCTGAGAAAGTCGTAGCAGATGACCGTTACACTTCAATTCACATCGAAGAATTGACCGTGATGGCACGTGAAACTAAGTTGGGCGACGAGGAAATTACTCGCGATATTTCTAACTTACCAGAAGCACAGCTTAACCGTCTTGATGAATCAGGTATCGTGTATATCGGTGCTGAGGTTAAAGCAGATGACGTGTTGGTAGGTAAAGTAACTCCTAAAGGAGAAACTCAACTTACTCCTGAAGAGAAATTACTTCGTGCGATTTTCGGTGAAAAAGCGTCAGATGTTAAGGATACGTCATTACGTGTACCATCAGGCATGGTAGGTACTGTGATTGATGTTCAAGTACTGACTGGAAAAGGTGTTGAGCGTGATAAACGCGCCCAATCTATCATCGACGAAGAATTACGCCGTTACCGTCAAGACCTCAACTCGCAGTTAGCGATTGTGGAAGAAGACGTATTTGACCGTTTACGTAAAGTATTAATTGGCAAGAAAGCCAATGGTGGTCCTAACCACTTGTTGAAGGGCACTACACTTACTGCTGATTACCTTGACCAATTAGAGCCATGGCATTGGTTTGACATTCGTCCAGCAGATGAGGATGTGGCAGTAACACTTGAACAAGCCAAAGAGTCCATCGAACAAAAACGTCACGAGTTTGATCTTAACTTTGAAGAAAAACGTAAGAAATTAACTCAAGGTGATGAATTGCCTCCAGGTGTCCGTAAGATGGTTAAGGTATTCCTTGCTGTTAAACGTCGTTTACAGCCTGGTGATAAGATGGCGGGTCGTCACGGTAACAAGGGTGTGGTCTCTCGTATTCTTCCTGTAGAAGATATGCCACATATGGCAGACGGTACTCCTGCAGACATTGTACTTAACCCTCTAGGCGTACCATCGCGTATGAATGTGGGTCAGGTATTAGAAGTCCATTTAGGCTGGGCAGCTAAGGGTGTTGGCCAACGTATTGCTGATATGCTTGCTGATGAACGTAATGTTCAAATGACTGAACTACGTGCGTTCCTTGACAAGGTCTACAATGGTACAGGTAAGAAAGAAGCTCTAGACAAATTGTCTGATGAGCAATTACTTGCGATGGCTCGCAACCTCAAGAATGGTGTTCCATTTGCTACACCTGTATTTGATGGTGCAACAGAGGAAGAAATTACTCAAATGCTAGAGCTTGCTTACCCAGAGGACATCAAGAAACGCTTGAATCTTACTGAATCACGTACACAAGCCTACCTCATTGATGGCCGTACAGGTGAACCATTTGAGCGTCCAGTAACGATTGGTTATATGCACTACCTCAAACTTCACCACTTGGTAGACGATAAGATGCATGCTCGTTCTACAGGTCCATACTCATTAGTAACTCAACAACCACTTGGCGGTAAAGCACAATTTGGTGGTCAACGTTTCGGTGAGATGGAGGTGTGGGCACTTGAGGCTTATGGTGCATCTTACACCTTGCAAGAGATGTTAACGGTGAAATCTGACGATATTACAGGTCGTACAAAAGTCTACGAAAGCATCGTAGAAGGCGATCATATGATTGATGCAGGTATGCCAGAATCATTTAATGTATTAGTCAAAGAGATTCGCTCGTTGGCATTAGATATGGAATTGGAGGGCAAAAAATAATGAACGGATTGCTTAGCCTCTACAAACAAATCGCTCCGGATGAACAGTTTGATGCCATCAAGATTGGCATCGCTTCTCCAGACAAAATTCGTTCTTGGTCTTACGGTGAAGTCCGTAAGCCCGAGACTATCAACTATCGTACCTTTAAGCCGGAGCGTGATGGTTTATTCTGCGCAAAAATCTTTGGTCCTATCAAAGATTATGAGTGCTTGTGCGGTAAATATAAACGTTTAAAACATCGTGGTGTTATTTGTGAGAAATGCGGTGTTGAAGTTACTGTAAGTAAAGTACGCCGTGAACGTATGGGGCACATTGAGTTGGCTAGCCCTGTGGCACATATTTGGTTCCTTAAGAGCCTACCTTCTCGTCTAGGTATGGTACTGGATATGACATTGCGTGATATTGAGCGCGTGTTGTATTTTGAAGCATGGTGCGTGATTGACCCTGGTATGACACCGCTTAAACGCGGTCAAATCATGAGCGATGATGAGTACTTTGCCAAGATGGATGAGTATGGTGATGACTTTATCGCCTTGATGGGTGCAGAAGCTATTCGTGAGTTGCTTCGTACTATTGATATTGATAAAGAAGCAGAGTTATTGCGCTCTTCTTTAGATACCACTAAGTCAGACGCTAAAGTTAAGAAAATCTCTAAACGTCTTAAGGTTATCGAAGGTTTCCAACGTTCAGGTCTCAAACCAGAATGGATGATTATGGAAGTATTACCTGTGCTTCCTCCTGATTTACGTCCATTGGTTCCGCTAGATGGTGGTCGTTTTGCGACCTCAGACTTAAACGACCTTTATCGTCGAGTTATTAACCGTAACAACCGACTTAAACGTCTAATTGAGTTAAAAGCTCCTGAGATTATTCTTCGCAACGAAAAACGTATGTTGCAAGAAGCGGTTGACTCATTGCTAGATAATGGTCGCCGTGGTAAAGCAATGACTGGCCCTAACAAACGTCAGCTTAAGTCTTTAGCAGACATGATTAAGGGTAAAGGTGGTCGTTTCCGTCAAAACCTACTTGGTAAGCGTGTGGACTACTCTGGTCGTTCAGTAATTACTGTAGGTCCTCAACTTAAATTACATCAATGCGGTCTTCCTAAATTGATGGCGTTGGAGTTGTTTAAACCATTTATCTTTAACCGTCTTAAAGCACAAGGCTTGGCGTCCACATTCCGTGCCGCTAAGAAAATGGTAGAGACTCAAGAGCCAGTAGTATGGGATATCCTAGAAGAAGTTATCCGTGAACACCCAGTAATGCTTAACCGTGCCCCTACATTGCACCGTTTAGGTATTCAAGCGTTTGAGCCACAACTTATCGAGGGTAAAGCAATTCAATTACACCCTCTAGTGTGTGCAGCTTTCAATGCGGACTTCGACGGTGACCAAATGGCGGTGCATGTGCCACTATCATTAGAGGCACAAATGGAAGTGCGTACCTTGATGTTGGCATCTAACAACGTTTTATTCCCAGCATCAGGTGAACCATCTATCGTACCTTCTCAAGATACGGTATTGGGTCTTTATTACACTACACGTGAGCGTATCAATGGTAAAGGTGAGGGTATGTTCTTTGCCGATATTCAAGAGATGCTCCGTGCTTATAACAGCGGTGAGGTTGGTCTACAAAGCCGTATCACTGTACGTTTGAATGAGTACGAAAAAGACGAAAATGGTGAATATAAACCTGTTTTACGTCGTTTTGAAACAACCGTTGGTCGTGCTTTATTGTCTGAAATCTTGCCTAAAGGCTTGCCATTCAGCGTATTGAATAAGGCATTGAAGAAGAAAGAAATCTCTCGCTTGATTAACCAATCGTTCCGTCGTTGCGGCTTACGTGATACTGTGATTTTTGCTGATAAATTGCTTCAATCAGGTTTCCGTTTAGCAACTCGTGCTGGTATATCTATTGCTATGGGCGATATGTTGATTCCTAAGACTAAGGACGCTATCTTGGCTCAAGCAAGTGCTGAGGTTAAAGAAATTGATAACCAATATTCATCAGGTTTAGTAACAGCACAAGAGCGTTACAACAACGTGGTAGATATTTGGGGTAAAGCAGGTGATCGTGTTGGTAAAGAGATGATGGAACAACTCTCTACTGAGCCTGTGATTAACCGTTTCGGTGAAGAAGTACGTCAAGAGTCATTTAACTCTATCTACATGATGGCAGACTCTGGTGCACGTGGTTCTGTAGCACAAATTCGTCAGCTAGCAGGTATGCGTGGTCTGATGGCGAAACCAGACGGCTCTATTATTGAGACACCAATTACAGCAAACTTCCGTGAAGGTTTGAACGTATTGCAATACTTTATTTCAACCCACGGTGCACGTAAAGGTCTTGCCGATACCGCATTGAAGACAGCGAACTCTGGTTACTTAACTCGTCGTCTTGTTGATGTGACACAAGATTTAGTGATTACAGAAGACGATTGTGGTACTAAGAATGGTTACCTCATGAAAGCCCTTGTTGAGGGTGGTGAAGTGATTGAGCCATTGCGTGACCGTGTACTAGGTCGTGTAGCGGCTGCTGATATTGTCAACCCAGATACACAAGAAACAGCCATTCCTGCTGGTACATTACTTGACGAGGATAAAGTAGAGCTTATCGACAAACTAGGTATTGACGAAGTGAAAATCCGCACTCCATTGACTTGCGAAACTCGTCGTGGTTTATGTGCACACTGCTATGGTCGCGATTTAGGTCGTGGTTACCTTGTTAATAGTGGTGAGGCAGTGGGTGTGATTGCTGCTCAATCTATTGGTGAGCCTGGTACACAGTTAACCATGCGTACTTTCCACATTGGTGGTGCAGCTTCTCGTGCGTCATTAGCCTCTGCAGTAGAAACGAAATCTGCTGGTCGTGTTGGTTTCACTGGTAGTATGCGTTATGTCACCAACGCCAAGGGTGAGCGTATTGCAATTTCTCGTTCTGGTGAAATTGTGGTATTTGATGATCAAAATCGTGAACGTGAACGTCACAAAATCCCTTATGGTGCAACTGTACTTGTAGGTGATGGTGATGCGGTTAAAGCAGGTGCTCAGCTAGCAACTTGGGACCCATTGACTCGTCCTATCGTGTCTGAGTACAAAGGTAAAGTTCGCTTTGAAAATATTGAAGAGGGCGTTACTGTAGCTAAACAAGTGGATGAGGTAACTGGTCTTTCTACACTTGTAGTTATCACACCAAAAGCACGTTCAGGTCGTTCTGCTCTTCGCCCACAAATTAAGCTCTTGAATGAGCAAGGTGAAGAGGTGAAAATCGTTGGTTCAGAGCATGCTGTGAACATTACTTTCCCAGTTGGTGCTTTGATTACAATTCGTGATGGCCAAGACGTTGATGTGGGTGAAGTACTTGCTCGTATTCCTCAAGAATCACAAAAAACCCGTGATATTACTGGTGGTCTTCCACGTGTGGTTGAACTATTCGAGGCACGCTCACCAAAAGATGCAGGTATCCTTGCTGATGTGACAGGTACTGTATCTTTCGGTAAAGACACCAAGGGTAAACAACGACTTGTTATCACTAAGGTAGACGGGACAACTCATGAAATCTTGATTCCAAAAGAGAAACAAGTACTTGTTCATGATGGTCAAGTGGTGAACCAAGGTGAACTTATTGTTGACGGTCCTTCTGACCCACACGATATTCTTCGCTTAAAAGGTATTGAAGCGTTAGCACAATATATTGTGAACGAAGTACAAGACGTATATCGTTTACAAGGTGTGAAGATTAACGATAAGCACATTGAGGTTATTGTTCGTCAAATGCTCCGTCGCGTAAATATTGTGGATCCAGGTGATACTATCTTTATCCCAGGTGAACAAGTTGAACGCTCTGCCATGTTAAACGAAAACGATCGTGTTCGTGAAGAAGGTAAACGTGAAGCGACTTATGAAAACGTCTTATTAGGTATTACTAAGGCATCTCTATCTACAGACTCATTTATTTCTGCTGCATCGTTCCAAGAGACAACTCGTGTCTTGACTGAAGCGGCGATTATGGGTAAACGTGATGAACTTCGTGGTCTTAAAGAAAACGTAATTGTGGGTCGTTTGATTCCTGCTGGTACTGGCTTGTCATATCACAATGCTCGCCGCGCTAAGGAAACTGCAAATTACCAAGATCGTGTGGCGCAACGTGCTCAAGAAAACCCATTTGAGACACAAGCCCCCGTTTCTCTTGAATCAGCGATGGCGTCGTTCTTTAGTACCCCAAGCAGTTCTACTGACGAAGGTGGCTCTGAAGAATAACGGTTGCTTATTCTTGAATCAATATAAATGCCCGGAAGAGTGGATAGCTCTTTCGGGCATTTTTTATACAGTATCTTGTTGGCGGCTCATGTACCAGCTCCAGGGGGAGTAACAGCTGGCTTTTTCATTAGTAATGTCTTAAAAAGCAGATTTTGTATCTCATACAGGCGAGCTTTTGCTGTTTTTGTGTATAGTTATTTATTCTTTTTTGAATTTTTTGAAGTCTTTCTAAATTATCCACGGTAATTATTATCATGCATGTGTCGTTAAAATACTCACCAAAAATTGCCGAAAATGGTGTGCATTAAAATAATACTCACCAAAAATTGCTGAAAATGGTGTGCATTGGAACAGCACACACCAAAAAGGAGAAAAATTGGTGTGTATGCGGATTTATTTTAAATACTCTCGGGCGTCCCATGACTCAATATAGCCTTTCAGCTAAGTGATATTGAAACAAAGTCTGTACTAAAGGAGACTCGCCATCCTATTTTGACCCAATATCCTTACTATATAGATACAGGTTATGTTGATGCTGATATACTGAATATCTTTTGAAAGACACCCTTTGCTTGATATTAAACGTCTTGTAGCTAACCATGAGATTTAACTACCAGTAGAGTAGTGCAAGGGCATGGGTGTGATAAAACGAGGTGTAAAGTTGCATATCTTATTTATTGATAGTAACCGTTATGGTTTAGATGCTTTGCGAAAGGCAAAAGCATTAGGGCACCAGGTTAGTTTTATCAGTTCAGAACAATGGCAATTATATTCTGCACAGGATAAAGCGAGTTTGTCTTGTGTCGATTATTGGAAAGAGCTTCCTGATACCAATCACCCACAACAAGTATTACAGGTCGCTCAAGACATTCATCAACAATCACCTATTCATGCAGTAATCTGTACGTTAGAACCTGCCATGCGTTCTGCAGCTTACGTGGCACAAGCATTGCAGTTGCCGTTTACTTCTGTGGAAGCGGTTAATATTTGTCGAGACAAAGATAAAACACGTGAACGGTTAGCACAACACCATATACCCTCTGCTCAATATCACTATGCAGAAACGAAAGAAGAGCTATTGGCTTGTATCCAAAAAATAGGGTTGCCTGTCATTTTGAAACCGCGTTCGGGCGCTGCTAGTTTAATGACCTACCGATTAAATACCCTAGCGGACTTTGATGGGGTATGGCATGAAATAGAGACCACCAGAAAACAGCTTCCTGAGGCGATACAGCAAGAAATTGGCTTTGGTGTTTTAGTAGAGGAATATCTCAAGGGAAAAATTATCTCAGTAGAAATTGCTCGCCGAGAGCAGAATTATTTTGTCTTTATGGTTTCGGCACGTCATCGGAGTGTTGAAAAGGAAACAGAAGAAGTCGGTATTTCCATGCCTGCTGCCATTGATGAGGATACATGGGATAGTGCGGTAAGTTATGCTAAACAAGTGATTGAGGCGATAGGTTTAGATTTTGGCTTATTCCATATTGAAATTATGCTTACCGACAAGGGACCTCGACTAGTAGAGGCCAACCCTCGAATGATGGGGGGGAGTATGCCAAGGCTCTATCAGAATTTAACAGGGCAGGATTTATATGAAACATTGATTGCCCTTTATTCGGGGCAAGCATTTTCAGTTCCCAATCCTCATGATTTTGGATTTATTGCCACTAGACGTTTTCAATTAGCTCAATCATGTGTTTTAGCAAAACCTTTTGATACGCAGCTGGTGGAGAAATATCGTCCTTGTATTAAATCTTTGCAGTGGGATTTACCACAACAGTACCCACAGACATTACCAGCAGGTTATATCCTGGGGAGAGTGCAGTTGCAGATGAAAGATAATGCCGCCTTGGAGAGTTTAATAGAACAACTTTTTAGGGATATTGAGACTGCTTATCCATCTTTGCAACTAAGAAGGTCAATGGATAAGTAGAGATTTTATGCAAGCACAACAATCGCCCTCGAGTTTTATTCAATTATGTACATTCCCTGCTTTTATTTGCTTGTGGTTGGCCTTTTTCTTAACGAATTTGGGTAGTGTGCTGTTATTGAGTACTCTAGTGCTAAAAACTTATTTGCAGACAGCCTCGAGCTTTTCAGCAGGAATTGTTTATGTTGTGCAGTGGTTTTTACCCATCTTGTTTTTACCATTAAATGGTTGGATTAATAATCAGTTTCCAATTAAATGGTCCTTGATTATTATTCAGTTATTTACTGTAGGAGCTTCATTAGGGGTAGGATATTTCTTTAAAGAAAACATGCCCTTGTTTTTTGTATTGTTGTGCTTGCGAGGCTTTTGTGAAAATACGATGAAGTCAGCAGGGGCGGTAGCATTAAAAATTTACATGCCTGCTGGGTTATTGCCATTATCGGTCTCTTTATATGATAGTGCAAGATATTTAGGGGCTTTAGGGGGGGGGTGTGTTAGCAATGCTTTTTATTCACCAGATGAATAGTTGGCAGGTATCTATTATGAATGCTGTGTTGTTATTAGGAAGCATTGGTTTATATACTTTATTAACTTTTCATCCTGCTATTCGTTCCACTAAACCCCGGTTTTTACGATATTGGAAAGAGGTTTTTGGATTATTAAAACAAGATAAAGTGGTAACGGCACCATTGGTACATCTCATTGTTATTACAGGGCTATTTCAAGGATTCCACTATATCGCAAGGACTACCTTGCCGATGGAGCATTTATCTTTATCCCTCAATAATGCTGCGTTAATGCAAGGTTTTGTGAGCTTTGCTTTTTTATTTGGTGCTTTGTGGGTGAGTCATTTAATCAAACGGAATATACAATCGCAGCGTCGCTATAGTTTGCCTTTCTGTGTCTTGTATACCGCCTTGGCTTTGGGTGCAAGTGTGATTACACATATCCCGTGGTTGGGCTTAACTGGTTATTTCTTCTTTCTTTTCTTTTCTTTTTTGAAGTCGCTTATTCCTTGGAAAATAATACCTTTACTGTGCAATGTCCTATAGAGCATTTAAGTTATATGAATGCCTTTAAGTCAGGGGCTGCGACTGCCGCCATGGCATTGATGACAATGTTATATGGATTAATAGTAGATTGGATTGGATTTGCCTCCTTGACCCTGCTACTTGCCGTAGGGTGTCTGTTATTTGCAATAAAATGTATCTTTGCGCAGAAGATTAACAATTATTAAAAACCGTTTCAAACACAAATGTTTAACTGACATCCCTTTTTTTATCTAATATAATGATAATAGTTTCTATTTTCATTATTAATAAATTCTCTTGAACCCTCAGATAAGCTATTGATGGCTCTCGTAAAAGTGTTCAAGAGGAACTTTGGAGTGTCAGTATATTATGCAGTTTTTTAAATCGTTGATTTTTGCTTTAGGTGTTATTAGTGCAACTAGTAGTTATGCTTTAGAGGTGAATACCGCAAGAGGGGCTGTTAAATTTGATAAACCATTGACTAATCAAGTGGCAGTATACGAGTTATCTGCCTTAGATACGTTGCATGCTTTAGGGGTTCATCCTAAAGGTGTGCCTAACAAAGCCAGAGTCGATTATCTTGAGCAAGTTTTTAAAGAGGGTACCAATGTTGGAACGCTTTTTGAGCCTGATATGGAGAAACTAAACGGTATTCAGCCAGAGGCTATTATCATCGGTGGACGCATGTCACCAAAATATGATGAATTACGCAAAATTGCTCCTGTGATTGATATGACTAATCCTGGTGTTAATGTTGAGCGTGCGCAAACGCTACTAAAAGAATATGGTGTGTTATTCGGAAAAGAGGAAAAGGCTGCTGAATTAAGCAAAAATTTAGCAACTGAGTTAGAGAAAACAAAAGAAGCCCTCAAAAATAAAGGTAATGCATTGATGATTATGGTTAATGGTCAAAAGGTTTCTTCTTTTGGCGATAAATCACGTTTTGGTTATTTATTTAATGATTTTGGTCTAATTCCTGCAGACAAAAGTGAAAGTGATGCACGCCACGGCAACCCTGTTTCTTTTGAGTTTATTCGTGAGATGAACCCTGATTGGATTATTGTACTTGATCGTACAAGTGCTGTTGGAGGTAAAGGAGATAGTGCGAAGACCGTACTGGAAAATTCCTTACTCAAGGGTATTAAGGCATTCCAGAATAAACATGTTATTTATCTTGACAACTCTTCTTATCTAGCTTCTGGTGGTTATCATCAAATGATGGTGGAATTAAAGTTATTGCGAGACGCTTTTAGTAAGTAAATCATTACCACCCAGAAGGTTAGCAAAACCTTGGCTGTCCTAGGCTAAGGTTTTTTTGCTACGGTAGTTAGCGAGATGAAATTTAAAATTAGCTTACTTGGACTATTGTGTTTTCTCTTTGTGATGAGCTTATTTGTAGGGGTGAGTAATGTATCCTGGCACTCCTTATTAAATGATCACTCCGCAAGAGAGGTTTTTATCAACAGCCGTTTGCCAAGAACCTTTGCTGTCATTCTCACAGGTATGTCTATGGCCAATGCGGGTGTCATTATGCAAATGTTGATGCGCAATCGCTTTGTTGAGCCTTCGATGACAGGTACCACAGAGTCTGCAGCATTAGGCTTGTTACTGGTGACACTGCTATTTCCTAGCATTGCCATCGGACTAAAGATGGTGATTGCCGCATGTGTTGCAATAGCTGGTCTAGGCGGTTTTATGTTAATCGTCCGTCGATTACCTCCCACCGCGACCTTGCTTATTCCCTTAACAGGCATTATCTATGGAGGGGTGATTAGCTCAATAAGTCTTTTTATCGCCTATGAGTATGACATGATGCAATCATTAGTATCGTGGATTTTAGGTGATTTTTCGAGTGTTTTGGCTGGCCGTTATGAGTTGTTATGGGGTACGGCAATCCTATGTGTGTTGGCCTATATTTATGCAAACCAATTTACCTTGGCTGGTTTGGGCAAAGAAATTAGTACTAGCCTTGGTCTCCAGTATCAACAAATTACAGTGATAGGATTGGTTATTGTGGCATTAATCTCAGCCATGGTTGTAGTGACTGTGGGTGGAATACCCTTCATTGGTCTGGTTGTTCCAAATATCGTGAGTCGTTTAATGGGAGATGATGCCAAACATACTTTACCTTGGATTATGGTCTCGGGAGCTGTTTTGATATTGGCGTGTGACATTTTAAGTCGTCTTTTAAATTATCCATATGAAATTCCTATTGGTACAGTGATTGGAGTATTAGGGTCTATAGTATTTCTCTATTTGTTATATAAACGACCTACTTATGCAAGGAAAATCTCATGACAAAATACTTGAAACCCTCTCATGAGGTAATTCCTTCCATTCCTCATCAACCATCCGCAATAGAAAAGGAAAACAAACAGGTTTACGGTCGTCTGATATTGCTACTCATAAGCCTTGTCATTGCGATGATTCTATTTATGACCGTTAAGGCAAATGGGCGGTGGGACTTTATTCTTCCATTTCGTGGGGGAAAATTATTAGCCCTTATCACAGTCGCTTATGCTGTGTCAGTATCAACCATACTTTTTCAAACCATTACGAATAATCGTATCTTGACTCCATACATTATGGGGTTTGATACGATGTATTTGTTGGTGCAAACAATATTGGTGTTTGTCTTGGGAGCCGTTGCTTATAGTAGCTTAGCTACGGGGATAAAGTTTTTTGTGGAGGTCGGTGTAATGATGTTGGCTTCTATGCTGCTCTTTTCTTTGCTATTTACTAAAGCCCATGAAGACCTTTATCGAATGATTTTAACAGGGGTTATTTTAGGGGTGTTATTTAGGAGTTTGACTTCCTTTATTCAGCGAATAATTGACCCAGAAGAGTTCTCTGTTGTACAAAGTGTGAGTTTTGCCCAATTTAATGTTATTAAAACCGACCTACTGGTATTTAGTGTTCCTATCATTGTGGTGGTGAGTTTAATCATTTGGCACTATCGACATCAATTAGATGTGCTTTCCTTAGGAAGAGATCAAGCAATTAATCTAGGGTTAGATTACAAAAAATGTGTTGTTTTCTTTTTGTTTCTGATTGCACTTCTCGTCTCTGTATCGACCGCCTTAGTGGGACCAGTCACCTTTTTTGGGCTGTTGGTGTCGGGTATGACATATGAATACATTAAAACTTATCGACATAGTTTACTCATTCCCGCTGCTTTTTTGATTGCATCTATTGCCCTTGTATTAGGACAGGTTGTGTTTGAGCATGTATTAGGATTGCAAGGGGTATTAAGTGTGGTGATTGAGTTTCTTGGGGGAATTGTGTTTATCTTCTTTTTATTGCGGCGTAAGGCGTTGTAATATCAAGAAGAATGACAAGACCCTTTGTGAGGTGCCTTGCGTTAACATATAGATGGCAGGTATTTTGAATAAAATAAATGTAGATTTGAAAGATGATTAAAGTTGAACATTTGAGTTACCATGTGGGGCAACAAGCCATTTTGACAGATATTAATACATCTATTCCCAGAGGGGGAATTACGGCTTTAGTAGGACCTAATGGTGCAGGTAAATCTACCCTGTTCTCTCATATAGCAAGGTTATTGCCTATACAACAAGGACGCATTCTTGTTGATGGCCTTGATGTAGGGCATACCTCAAATGCTATCATGTCTCAGAAAATTGCCATTTTGCGACAGGAGAATATTGTAACGAGTCGGATTAGTGTGCAAAGTATGTTGATGTTTGGGCGTTATCCTTATCACAAAGGCAGACCAAAAGCAGAGGATAGAGAAATAGTAGAAGACACTTTAGAAAAATTCCATTTGACTAATCTGCGGCATCGTTATGTTACTGAATTGTCAGGAGGACAAAGACAGCGGGTGATGGTTGCTATGGTATTTTGTCAATCCACAGATTATTTACTACTAGATGAACCGCTGAATAATTTGGATATGTACCATTCACGACAATTAATGAAATTACTATATCGCATCGCACATGATTACCAACGCACAATCGTAGTGGTATTGCATGATGTTAACTATGCCTCTGCATATGCAAACCATATCGTGGGAATGAAAAATGGGAAAGTCGTGTTGGAGGGTTCTCCACAGCAGATATTGACCGAGGATAATTTGGTGGAGTTGTTTGATGTACGGGCCCCAGTGGTGGATGTAGAGGGTCGAAAAATGGTTATGCACTATTTGTAGTTTCTTTACTTCTTTGATGACATATAACAGACTGCCATGATTAGAATTAAAAATGTGGTCACAGATAGCTAAAAGGGATTATGTTTATAACATAAAGTGATGTGTTTTAAGAAGACAGTGATAACGCTGTATTTTATTTGTAAAATTCTATTGCTTGAAGCGCATTGAAGTAGGGAAGGATAGTAAACTAACAAGCAGTTTTCTTTTTTATTTATCCCATAGGTTTTAGCATGGAAAAACTTTCTCTTGATAAAAGCAAAATCAAAATCCTCTTGTTAGAGGGGGTACACCCTAATGCACTAGATGTTTTGGGTGCTCATGGATATACCAATATCGAATTTCATAAAAAAGCATTGGCCGGTGATGAATTAATCAAGGCAATTTCGGATGCTCATTTTATCGGCATTCGCTCACGTACTCAATTAACGAATGAAGTGTTATCCCATGCTAATAAATTAGTAGGCATTGCATGTTTTTGTATCGGTACTAACCAAGTGGATTTAGACAGTGCTGCCAAGCGAGGCATCCCTGTTTTCAATGCCCCTTTCTCAAATACACGCTCAGTGGCTGAATTGGTATTGGGCGAGATTATTTTATTGATGCGTAAAATCCCTGAGTCTAATGCCATTGTTCACCGCGGTGGGTGGTCTAAATCTGCAGAGGGTTGTCATGAAGTGCGCGGTAAAAAGCTAGGTATTGTGGGTTATGGACATATCGGCACACAAGTGAGTATCCTTGCTGAGGCTTTAGGTATGGAAGTTCTGTATTATGATATTGAGGCGAAGTTACCTTTGGGTAATGCACGTGCTGTATCTAGTTTAAGTGAGTTATTAGCACAAAGTGATATTGTGACATTGCACGTCCCAGAAGATGAAAGCACTAAGAATTTGATGAGTGCAGAGCGTATTGCCCAAATGAAGCAAGATGCTATTCTTATTAATGCATCACGTGGTACTGTAGTAGATATCGATGCTCTGGCAGATGCACTAGAAAATAAACGCCTCAAGGGGGCTGCCATTGATGTTTTCCCAGTAGAACCAAAGTCAAACCAAGAGGAATTTTTATCTCCCTTGCGTAAATTTGATAATGTAATCTTAACGCCTCATATTGGCGGCTCTACAGTGGAAGCCCAAGGTAATATCGGTATTGAAGTAGCTAACAAAATTGTACGCTACTCTGATAATGGTTCTACATTATCCGCAGTTAATTTCCCTGAAGTATCATTACCAGAGAACAAGGACGCCCGTCGTTATATGCATATCCATATCAATAAACCTGGTGTGTTGACTAGTCTTAACAAGGTCTTTACACAAGATGGTGTTAACATTGTGGGGCAATACTTGCAAACTAAGGGCAATATTGGTTATGTTGTAATCGATGTGGAAAGAAGTTCTGAAGCACGTATCCTTGATCAGTTGAAAGCTATTGATGGTACGATTAAGACTCGTGTGTTGTATTAACTTTATGCACCTCACAGATAAAGGTCTAGTTATTGGATAGTCCATAGCTGGACCTTTTTTGTAAGTTGAAGGAGAAACAAATGACTTATCTTTTTACTCCGCCTGAATTAGTGGCCATCCCTATAGTGGGTAGCGAGCAAAAATTTCCTGTACGTCGAGTGTATTGCGTTGGACGAAATTATGCAGCACATGCAAGAGAAATGGGCTCTGATCCTAGTCGAGAACCTCCTTTTTTCTTTTGTAAACCTGCTGATGCTGTGGTACCAGTCCTTGCAGGAGAAACATATCAACTGCCGTATCCCTCAGAAACGAATAATCTTCATTACGAAGTGGAGTTGGTGGCAGTTATTGGTAAAAAAGGAAGCTATATATCTCCTGAAGAGGCATTGGATCATGTGTGGGGATATGCGATTGGTTTAGATATGACTCGACGAGATTTGCAAGCCCAAATGAAGGAGAATGGTCGTCCTTGGGAGATAGGTAAGGCATTTGACTATTCTGCCCCTATTGGCCCTATTTATCCGGCTTCTAAAGTAGGGCATATTATAGAGGGAAATATTTGGCTGGCACTCAACGGACAAATTAAACAGCAGGGTAATATTAAAGACCTTATTTGGTCTGTAGCTGAAACTGTTGCCTATTTATCTAAGTTATTTACTTTAGAACCAGGGGACGTTATTTTTACAGGTACTCCAGAAGGGGTGGGTAAAGTGATTCCTGGCGATAAAATGAAAGCTGGCATTGATAATTTGGGTGAGTTGTGGGTTGATGTGAAGGCCTAAACATTGAAGCCTTTCTGCTATTTATGCGACAATAGCATTCACATAGATTGCATAGTGAGGAGAATATGCCTAAAAAAGTAAGTTTAATTGGTGTGCCAACTGATGTCGGTGCCGGACATCGAGGGGCTAGTATGGGGCCAGAAGCCTTGCGTGTAGCAGGTATTACACAAATGCTAGAGGGTATGGGATTAGAGGTCTATGATATGGGCAATCTGCATGGGCCAGCTAATCCATTTACTACTGCTGTCAACGGCTATCGACATTTAGAAGAAGTGGTTCAATGGAATCAGTTAACCCATGATGCGGTTTATTCGGAGCTTAAAAGGGGGCATATGCCTATTATGTTAGGTGGTGACCATTGCTTGGGCGCTGGCTCTATCAGTGCAGTAGCACGGTATTGCCGTGAGCAAAATAAAGAGCTGCGTATCATTTGGTTAGATGCACATACTGATTTTAATACTGCAGAGATTACGCCATCGGGCAATATGCATGGTATGCCTGTCGCATGTTTATACGGACATGGTCCCAAGGCATTAGTGGAAATGTCGGGGCATGTACCTGCATTGGAAGCAAAGAATATCCGTCAGATTGGTATTCGTAGTGTGGATGAGGGTGAAAAACATTTCATTCACGAAGCAGGCATTCAAGTATTCGATATGCGTTATATTGATGAAATGGGCATGCGTCATACGATGGAGAAAGCCTTAGAGGGTTTACATGATGGGGTGCATTTACATGTGAGCTTTGATGTGGATTTCTTAGACCCTGAAATTGCACCGGGGGTAGGAACCACAGTACGTGGAGGCCCTAACTACCGTGAAGCACAGCTTTGTATGGAGATGATAGCAGATACTGGATTGATGGCATCATTGGATATTGTGGAGCTTAATCCTGCACTAGATGTGCGTAATTTGACCGCTAATATTGCGGTGGAAATGGTTCAGAGTTTATTTGGCAAGAATACATTAGTCAGACCACAAAAGTAGATAGTAGTATTACAATGAGCTGGTAGGTCAAAAGGGGAGCACGGGTGTGTTCCCCTCGCTTTTGGAAAGATACTTTCATAAAAGTGGATGTTTTTTGATGTGGCAGGTTTCCTACGCTGTTTGGTGGGTGAATAGATATGAGTCAAGTTAATCAGGTTTATCGCAAGAGCATTGGTGAACGGTTATTTTATGCTTTTCTTTTTGAGGCATTAGGTATTGGCATATCAGCACCTTTGGGGGCATGGTTATTTGATCATAATCTGTTTGAAATGGGTATTGTGACAGTGGTCATTGCCGTGATGGCCTTGATGTTGAATATGGTCTATAACAGTATTTTTGATTATTGGTTAAAAAAACATCATCTCACCAAAACTAAGAGAGTGCGGTCATTGCATGCTATAGGCTTTGAGTTTACCCTCTTATTGATGGCTATCCCATTTATTATGTGGTACCTTAACATGAGCCTACGGGAGGCACTTGCACTAGACATCGTCTTTATTCTATTTTATTTGCCCTATACTTATGTTTTTAATTTAGTTTACGATATTGTGCGTAGTAAACTTGTGAAGACATAGACTAACTGGCACAAGGCCTTAAATGTCATGGAACAACTAGAATTTTTTGATATACCTAGCCCCTGTATCAACGTTTGTCAGTCAAACGCTAAAGGGTATTGCATGGGTTGTTTCCGCACGCGAGATGAAAGATTTTACTGGCAACAGCTTTCTAATGGGCAAAAAAGAGAGGTGTTGCGAGCGTGTCGTTTTCGACGATTTAAGGCGTATAAGGAAAAATCAGAGCAAAATGCCTCTAAAGAAACAGTGACAGAAAATGAAAATTTGAGTTTATTTTGATGGGAGAGATATTCCCGACAGAACAGATAAGCCGTAGCACTCTGTTGCTGTAATAATCTTCATCTTACTTAAAATATAAGATGCATTTCTCAATGCACAAAAATAGTGCAAGCAAGAGAAAAAAAAGAGCATTTTTTATAATTGCAATGAGAATTGGCATGAATGCAACAGCCAGAATATAAAAAATTCTTTCTGATTTTTCCCTCATTTCCTTCCCTTTTATCTCTCAAAAATTGTTTTAAGTTTAAAAAAACAAGGTGTTTTCTTGTTTTTGAAGGTTTCTAGTTAACCTAGGTTAACCTGTTATTTCATAAAAAGTTTTTGTATAGGGTTTCTCCCTTGTTGACGAACAAACTAAAACATGCGGAAATATTACTACACCTGCCATAAGGTGTCGGTCTAGCAAGGAATCCATTGCACGGATGAGGAGGCTAGTCGTTTAGATTTTATGAATCATTTTTGGAGGATAGCTCACATGAATAAATGGCATAAATTACTTGCCTCTGCTTTAGCAACCGTGGCTTTTACAAGTTCAGCATTAGCAGCTAAAAATTTTAATGCGAATGTACTTTACGACCAAAAACATCCTTTCACTAATTATGGATATCTCAAGTGGGCTGATTATGTAAAACAAATATCAGGGGGGAATTTAAATCCTAAGGTATTCACAGGGACTGTTTTATTAGCTGCGAATGCTGCCTTAAAGGGCTTGCGTGATAATGTTGTTCAAGTGGCTCATCATCCTGCCATTTATACCCCATCAGATTTGCCAGTAGCAAATGCTGTGCAGGAATTAGGTTTTAATTTTGATAATCAAATGGCTACTATTGCAGCAGTAACAGAATTTAGCATGAACAATCCTGTGCAATTAGCAGAGTGGAAGAAGGCTGGTATTGTTTACTTGGGGGCTTATGCTACTTCTCCTTATGTACTCTTTTGTCGTCAACCAGTGAATAGTTTGGCAGACCTAAAAGGAAAACGTATCCGTACTGCAGGATCAGTGGTTGCTGAATGGGTTGGTTCAATTGGTGGAAATGCAATTAATGTTTCATCCAGTGAAATGTATTCAGGATTGGATAGAGGGTCTTTGGATTGTGCAAGTAATTCACCTTTAGATTTGACAGCCCGTTCATTGTGGGAAGTCGCACCATATACAGTGCTTGTTCCTACGGGAGTTTACTGGTCTGGTCCATTATGGGGTTTCAATAAAAAGTTCTGGAAATCTCTATCTGAGCAAGAAAAACAATGGTTCAAAGAAGCTTCTGCATATTCTATGGCAAACATAGTGATTAATTACAAAAAAGAGGATACTGCAGCTATTGATTTTGCTAGGTCCAAAGGAAAATCTGTTATTGATGCACCGGCGGATATTATGGACTCTGTCAAGAAATTCCGAGAGTCATCACTTAAGGATGCATATACCAAAGCAGAAGAACGCTACAAAATTAAAGATGCTAAGGCAACTTTAGATGATTTTGTTGCTACTTATAATAAATGGGTGGATTTGCTTAAAGATAAAAATGTAGACGACATAGAAGCGATGAAGTCTGTTTTCATGACAGAAATTTTTGACAAATTACCTAGCAACTATGGTGAGTAAGTTATGAGTTTAGGGCAAGGTTTGATAACAAAATTATCTAAGTTGTGTTTTGCTGTTGCGAGTGTTGCTCTGGTAGTAATGGCTTTACATATTTTCATGGATTTTATAGGTAGATTATTGGGGTTTTATTTAGATGGAACACTGGAATTTACCTCATTTTATTACATGATTTTTGCCGTTTTTCTGGGTGCCTCATATGCACAACAAAAGAATGTGCATATTGCCACGGATGTGCTAACCAATCTGCTTCCGCAAACGATACAGACGGTGGTAATTAAAATAGGGCTATTGGTACAAATCGCATTCTATGCAATTCTTAGTTATCAGACTTTGCTCGACGCAATATCTTCTTATGAGTCTTCCGAAGAGGCTATGGCGAATTTTACGTTTTATATCTGGCCATCTAAATGGGCATTACCTATTGGCTTCATTTCTTTAACGCTAGTAGTTATTTTGCAATTATTTAGTCGTGTAGATACCAAAAGTGAAGGAGTGTTTGAGTAATGGATTCTCTGCAAATAGGTATTGTAGGTATTATTTTTGCTTTAGGATTTATCTTATTGCGTATCCCTATTGGTGTTAGTTTAGGGCTTGTATCCATTGTGGGGATTGCAATGCTTACCTCTTGGGATGTTTCTCTAAGTCTTATCACCTCTACTCCTTACAATTTTGTTGGTCAATGGGAGTTATCTGCTGCACCAATGTTCCTTTTGATGGGATATTTATGTACCACAACCAATTTAACAAATGGCATTTTTAAATTTCTACAAATGCTTCTGTACAAGATACCAGGAGGACTGGCAATTTCTAGTGTTATTGCATGTGCACTTTTTTCAGCTGCATCAGGTTCGAGTGTTGCCACCTCTGGGGCAATGTCTAAAATCGCAATACCAGAAATGTTAAAGAGGGGGTATAACCCTTCACTTGCCACAAGTACAGTAGCAGCAGCGGGTACATTAGGCTCACTTATTCCACCAAGTGTCATTCTTGTATTGTATGGGGTATATGCTAATGTATCCATTGGTCAGTTATTCATGGCTGGTGTGTTACCTGGTTTGCTAACGGCGTTCCTATTTATAGCCATGATTTGGTTGCGTTGCCGACATAATCCACGTCTTTATGGAGTGGATCAGAATGAAAAATATTCCATGCAAGAAATTATGCAAGGTTTTTTGCATATCTGGCCATTACCAACCCTGATTGCTTTTGTAATAGGGGGCATATTTTTTGGACTTTTTTCTCCTACTGAAGCAGGAGCTATTGGCTCAGTTGTCACATTATTTATTGCCGCTCTTAAACGTACATTATCATTGAATGCAATTAAAGAAGCAATAAAAGATACTGCATATAGTACAGCGAGTATTTTTCTCATTATGATAGGGTCTTTATTCTTTACTAAATTCCTTGCATTGAGTGGAGTCCCTGAGGCATTTACACATTTTATCCTTTCTATTAACCAGGAACAGTGGTGGGTAGTGTTATCTGTCATTATCTTGTATTTGTTTTTGGGCATGTTTATTGATTCCATTGGAATTTTATTATTAACTCTTCCGATTCTTTTACCTCTTGTTGAGGCAGCCAATTTGAATTTAATCTGGTTTGGTATTCTTGTGACAAAGATGTTAGAGGTGGGGTTAGTGACACCACCAGTTGGTCTGAATGTCTACGTTATTAAGGCAACTGTCCCAGGTGACATACCATTACAGACGATATTTAGAGGTGTTTTCTGGTTTATCTTATGTGACATGGTATTCTTGTTGCTGATTTATTGTTTCCCTGAAATTGTTACCTATTTACCTAGTATTATGAGGACTTAAAGATGATTAAGCTATTAAAAAATGTTAATTACTTAGATGTTCGGACTGCTCAATATCAGACAGGGAAAACTATTGTTATCAAAGATAGAAAGATAGAGCAGATAGGGGATAACAGTCTTTTGGAAAATCCCATATATGCAACCAAAGACACTCCTATTGATTGTTCAGGGTTGTTCTTGTTGCCTGGATTAATTGATGCTCATGTACACACAACAGCAATTACTCCTGATTTTGCCGAGTTGGAGATTTCTTCTCCTTTTTACGTGGCAGTGCAATCTACACATATTCTTCAAGGTATGTTGAAAAGGGGATTCACTACAGTCCGAGATGCTGGTGGTGCTGATTATGGCTTAGCAAAATCAACGGAAGAGAGTCCAGAACTAGGTCCCAGAATATTATTTTGTGGCAAAGCATTGTCACAAACAGGAGGGCATGGTGATGTGAGAACTCGTGGTAGATTGGCATTTGAAGGATGTTTTTGTTGCTGTGGTCTTGGACGAGTTTGTGATGGTATTACTGAAGTTAGGAAAGCTGCACGAGATGAAATCCGTAAGGGTGCTAACCAAATCAAAATTATGGCCTCTGGTGGTGTTTCTTCTCCTACAGACAGAATTGATAGTACTCAGTATTCAATAGAGGAGTTGCGTGCCATTGTACAGGAGGCTGAAGCTGCCAATATTTATTGTATGGCTCACGCTTATACAGCAAGAGCCGTGAAGAGACTGCTAGAAAATGGAGTAAGGACAATTGAGCACGGGAACCTTATTGACCAAGAGTGCTGTGATTTATTTGTGAAATATGGGGCTTATCTTGTTCCTACTCTTATTACTTATTCTGCTTTGGCTAAAGAGGGTGTTGCTAGTGGATTACCTGCCTCCATGGAAGAGAAAATTTACCGAGTGTTAGATGCAGGAGAGATTGCTTTAAAAATGGCTTATGACACAGGAGTCAAAATGCTATATGGAAGTGACCTGCTTGGTGCTATGCACAAATATCAGCTTGAAGAATTTAATATCCGGGCAAAGATTGTTGATAATGCAGAACTTATTCGTCAAGCGACTTGTAATGCAGCTGACTGCTTTAAGATGCAGGGTGTTATTGGAGAAATCTTGGTTGGAGCAGATGCTAGTTTCGTCGGTTATAACAAAGATCCTTTAAAAGATATTAGTGTAATGACTACGCCAGAAGCTAGCTTGAAATTATTGATGAACCAAGGATATTTGATTTCCTAAGGAAAACAACTTGTTGATACTTCATACACTTATCACAAGTAGGTAAGTGTATGTCACTAGTTTAAAATATGTTATAAGTAGTGTTTGTTTGCTTTCTTGTCGATGATGTGAGAAAGAAAAACTTAACAAGATTCCAGGATGGTGTATGGAGACAGTGTATTTAACATTCAATGAACTACAAAAGCTAGTATCAGAAATTCTAGTTGTGGGTGGATTATCCAAAGCACAGGCAGATGCTATGGCGACGGTGATGACGACAGCAGAGCAAGATCAATGTAAGTCGCATGGTATTTATCGCATTTTAGGGGCAGTCAAATCCATTCAAGGTGGTGTTGTTGAAGGTCATGCGGAGCCAGTGTTATTTAATACGCCAAATAAACCTATTGTTAAAGTCGATGCGAAAGGAGGTTTTGCTCCTCTTGCATTCGATTGTGGTTTTGATGTTCTAGTAGAAAAGACGAAACAATATGGCATTGGTGCTATGGCTATTAATAATTGCGTACATTTTTCAGCCTTATGGCCTGAAGTTGAGCGATTTGCTGCTAAGGGGTTGGCTGCTTTAGCCATGTGTCCTAGTGCGGCTTATGTAGCACCTGCGGGTGGTATTCGTAAATTGTTGGGAACTAATCCCTTTGCATTTGCTTGGCCTTGCACAGGGGGTAATCCGTATGTTTTTGATTTTGCGACTTCGGTAGCAGCACGTGGAGAGGTAGAGCTTTATCGTCTCAAACAACAGGAATTACCTGATGGGTGGGGTATTGATAGCAAGGGACAGCCTACAAAGAATCCTGAGGCAGTGTTAGATGATGGAGCCTTGTTGACTTTTGGTGGCTACAAAGGGTCTGCTTTTTCGACAATGATTGAGTTGTTGGCCGGGGTGCTAATTGGTGATTTTTTAAGTATCGAAAGCTCAGAGTTTGATAAGGGGCGTATGCTGGCTCCCCGTCACGGGGAACTGATTATTGCTATTTCTCCAGATGCATTTGGTATTACAGACGCAGTAGAACATACCCAGCGTTTGTTGAGCGAGTTTGAGCAACAAGGGGCTCGATTGCCATCACAGCGACGTTATAAGGAGCGTGAGAAGTCTATGTTAAAAGGCATTCCCATCACGCAAGCTAATGTAGAGCGATTACACAAAATGAAAACGGGTGATTTTTCAGAAAATGTGTTTTAGCTTCACATACAAATGAAGTAGGGGATTCTTTAATAAGATTATATGGATGAGTCATCCCATTAAGAGAATCCTTAACCTTGTCATAGAATTGACTTAATGCCCTCTTACAATGAGTTTTTCTGCATGGTAAGAGGTTTTTTTATGAAAATTTCACAGTTAGTTTCCTCATTATTTTATGCCGTAGGTGCCAGTCTTTTACCTTTACAAGCAATGGCAAATACATCTTCTGGTCATGAGTTACCAGTCACCCCATTAGTACAGATTGGAGAAATAACGATTAATCATGGCGGTTATGGTTCTGATGCATTTATAGACCCAAAGAATCCCTCTCGTTTTTATGTGCTTACAGATAGGGGACCTAATGCAGATGCAACAGAAAAAAGTACCAAAATATTTCCTGTACCGAACTATACACCAAGCATTGGTCATTTTCAGAGAGAGACATCTGGCAAGGTTACCTTGTTAAAAGAAATTCCATTACGTCGTCCTAATGGGCAGAAATTAACTGGTTTACCTAATCCTGAAGGGATGGGAAGTACAGGGGAAAAAGCCATTGATATGCAAGGGCAGTTGCTCAGAACTGATGAATACGGCATAGATAGTGAAGGATTGGTGGTGGATGAGCAAGGAAGTTTCTGGGTGTCTGATGAGTACGGTCCACATATTGTAAGATTCAATGCCGAAGGGATAGAACAAGAACGCATGAGCCCGATAGGCGTCAACACTAAGGGACGTAAATTGCCTGCTGTTTTAGCCAAGAGAACCCCTAATCGTGGGATGGAGGGGCTTAGTATCACACCAGATGGCAAAACATTGGTGGGTATCATGCAATCTACATTGAGTAACCCTAGTAAAAAAGAGGTTGAGAATAAAACCTTAACAAGAATCATCACCTTTGAGTTAGAAACAGGAAAAACGAAACAATATCTTTACCAGCAAAATGGTAAGAATTTTGCAAATTCAGCCATTATTGCTTTAGGGAATAATAAATTTTTAGTGGATGAACGAGATGGAAAATTTCTACAAAATACGGATAAGAAAGTACAAAAACATGTGTATCTGGTTGATGTGAGTGAAGCGACAGATGTTAGTGGTGATGTATCGGCACCAACAGGTTTACTGGTCAATGGTAAAACACTTGAGCAGACATCATGGGAAGAGTTAGCAAAAGCAGGTATTAAGCCTGCTACTAAAAAACTGGTGTTGGATTTAGTGGCACAAAACGCCTATCCTCATGACAAGTTTGAGGGGATGTGGTTGATTGGACAGAATAAGTTGGCTGTTATCAATGATGATGACTTCGGTATTATGAGTGATAAGGGAGAAGTGGTGACTAAACGGCTACCTGCTACCGGAAAAATTGATAAAAATACCGTCTATATTTACGATATAACGTTACCTCAGTAATCAAACAATAGGCGCCCATGAGTGATTGGGTACCTATCAAACCATTTAGAAACTTCTAGGCAGTCCCAATATGTGCTCTGCGACATAGGAGTAAATGAGGTTAGTAGAAATGGGGGCAACTTGGTAGAGTCGAGTTTCACGGAATTTACGTTCAACATCATATTCGTTGGCAAATCCAAAACCGCCATGGAATTGTAGACAAGCATTGGCCGCCTCCCATGATGCTTCTGAGGCTAAAAGTTTAGCCATATTTGCTTGTGCTCCCATGGGTAAATGGGCATCAAAACGCCGGCTTGCTTCATAGCGCATTAGACTAGCTGCTTCAATATTAATAAAGGCCTTGGCAATAGGGAACTGCACGCCTTGATTTTGTCCAATGGGTCGGCCAAAGACTTGGCGGTCTTTGGCATATTGGGTGACTTTGTCAATAAACCAGTAGCCATCGCCTATACATTCGGCAGCAATGAGTGTGCGCTCTGCATTCAGACCATCAAGGATATATTTGAATCCTTTTCCTTCTTCTCCGATTAGGTTTTCTTCAGGAATTTCTAAATTATCGAAGAATAATTCATTGGTTTCGTGATTGACCATGTTAGGGATGGGACGCACCGTCATTCCCTGTTGCATTGCTTGTGCAATATCCACTAAGAAAATAGACATGCCTTCTGATTTTTTGGTGACTTGCTCCAGTGGTGTGGTACGGGCTAATAAAATCATTAAATCACTGTGCTGAACGCGAGAAATCCATACTTTTTGTCCGTTCACTACATAGCGGCCATCTTTCTTTACTGCTGTTGTTTTAATTTTGGTGGTATCCGTTCCAGTCGTGGGTTCTGTAACTGCCATAGACTGTAAGCGCAATTCTCCTGTAGCAATTTTAGGCAAATAACGCTGCTTCTGTGCTTCGGAACCATGGCGAAGTAATGTGCCCATATTGTACATTTGCCCATGACAGGCGCCAGAATTGCCCCCTTGACGATTGATCTCTTCCATGATGACAGTGGCCTCAGTTAGGCTAAGACCTGAACCACCGTACTCTGTAGGAATAAGCGCTGCTAGCCAACCTGCTTGAGTTAAGGCATTGACAAATTGCTCGGGATAGGCTTTTTCTTCATCTATTTTTCTAAAATACTCTGCGGGGAACTGTTTCATTAAATCACGAATCGCCTCGCGAATGTCGTTGTATTGATTATCTTCAAGATACATAAATATGAACTCCTAACCGAATATTTTAGAGGGAATGGCTAACATTATAGTCTTTCTAATCACCAAGGTTTAAGTGGCTAGCGAGTCGTTGGAGATATGCAGTTTACTGGTTTAACAAGAGTGACAAAAAACTTTCATAAGCGACAATCATTAAAGCGAAATACGACGATATATGGGTAAAATGAAAGAGTGACACATTTATTAGTGGAGAAAAGAATGTCGGTGGATTTAAACCAATGGTTAGGTAAGCAAGAAACATGTACTGAGTGGATAAGTCCTAGCCATGTTAAGAAAATAGCATTAAGTTTACATGGCGCTAAGATTCCTAAAGAGGGGGATGCATTACCCCATCTTTGGCAATGGGCATTGTTTATCGATCCTTTAAGTTTAAATGAGTTGGGGGGAGATGGTCATCCCAAACGCGGTGGTTTTTTGCCTCCTGCCGACAATCGTAATCGCATGTGGGCGGGAGGGCGATTACAGTTTATGCAACCTTTAATTGTAGGAAAAGAGGGGACACGAGTTTCTACAATTAAGTCGATTAAGGAAAAGGAAGGAAGCACAGGCAAACTATTGTTTGTTACTGTGTTGCATGAGTATTTTCAAGAGGGGATATTGTGTATCAGTGAGGAACAGGATATTGTGTATCGTGAACCTAGTCCCCCTAAATTAACTGGGACACAAGTAGCACCAATGGCACAATGGTCAGAAGATATTGAGCCTAGCAGTGTGATGTTATTTCGCTATTCTGCAGTGACATTTAATGGACATAGAATTCATTATGATTATCCTTATGCCACACGGGTAGAAGGCTATCCTGGATTAGTGGTTCATGGCCCTATGATTGCCACTTATGTGCTACATAGTTTTTTACATGCACATTCAGATAGGCGAGTAAAAAGTTTCTCTTTCCGAGGGTTACGCCCTCTGATTTGTCCAACACCTTTTAAGGTTGAGGGATATATGGAAACAAATGGTACTGCTAAATTGTGGGCACAGCAAGAAGGTACAATAGCACAGCAAGCAGAATTGGTATTTGAGTAGATTATGTAATGACGGATGTCCTTTTATTTGAGGATTCACTTGCTGGTGCATCCTCGGAATAATGGGTGGGCAGTCGGGCTTGTTTATTGAATAGAGAAAAGGTTTTGTTATGCAGAATATTCGACCATTAGATGGTATTACAGTACTGAGTTTAGAGCATGCCATTGCTGCCCCTTTTTGTACACGTCAACTGGCTGATTTAGGAGCTAGGGTCATCAAGGTTGAACGTCCAGGAGTTGGGGATTTTGCTCGTGCATATGATGAGCGTGTCCGTGGTATGGCATCGCATTTTGTGTGGGTCAATCGTTCTAAAGAAAGTCTGACTTTGGATTTAAAAACCTCTGAAGCACAGGAAATTTTGCATAAATTGCTTCCAGAAGTTGATGTTTTTGTGCAAAACTTAGCGCCTGGAGCGGCAGCCCGATTAGGTTTGTCTTATGAAAAATTGCATGAGCAGTATCCTCGACTGATTGTATGTGATATTTCAGGATATGGGGTCGGTGGACCTTATGAGCAGAAAAAAGCGTATGATTTACTCATTCAAAGTGAGTCTGGTTTTGTTTCCGTGACAGGTACACCTGATGAGATGGCAAAAGCGGGCTGTTCCATTGCGGATATTTCTGCAGCCATGTACGCTTATACCAATATATTGTCTGCTTTACTATTACGAGAGAAAACAGGGGAAGGAAGTCATATTGATGTAGCCATGTTAGAGAGTATGGTGGAGTGGATGGGCTTTCCTCTCTACTATGCCTATAATGGAGCCACACCTCCTGTGCGAGCAGGGGCAGCTCATGCAGCGATTTACCCTTATGGTCCATTTCCTGTTGCCCATGGAGAAACCGTGATGCTGGGTCTGCAAAATGAAAGGGAGTGGAAAGCGTTTTGTCAGATAGTATTACAGCAAGAAGCATTGGCAGAAGATGCTCTTTATGCCAGCAATAGTTTGCGTCACCTTAATAGAGAAAGTCTAAAAGGGATTATTGAGAAAGTATTCGCAGATTTAGATAAAGAAGAGGTTATTGCTCGTCTTGAGAAGGCTGGTATTGCCAATGCTAGTGTGAATGATATGCAAGGTGTTTGGCAACATCAGCAACTAAAAGCTAGAGAGCGCTGGACAAGTGTCGATAGTCCAGTGGGAGAGTTGCCTGCTTTGTTACCTCCAGGCAAAAATAATGCTTTTGACTATCGTATGGACGCCATCCCAGCTTTAGGGGAGCATACAGAGGCAATACTTATTTCGTTGGGGTGTAGTGAAGAAGAAATTCAACAGTTGCAAACACGAGGTGTGGTGTAAAGTACCTTTTACGATAACTTGTCGAGTATGGTTTGATTTAGCGTCAAGAAAGAGATGAGCAACATAATGGATGACACAAGAGGATTAACAATGATTCGTTCCGCATTATTTGTGCCAGCTACCAGAACAGATAGAATTGGAAAAGCATTAGCCACAGGCGCTGATGCAGTCATCGTAGATTTAGAGGACGCAGTTGCTACGGAAGTGAAGTCGCAGGCGCGAGAGGATTTAGTAGTATTTTTGCAAAACAATCCTGATGTTAATCTGTGGGTGCGAGTGAATGGTGCGCAGACCCAATGGTTTGAAGAGGATGTGCACTTATGTGCGCGTTTTTTGCAAATCAAGGGGGTGATGCTGCCAAAGGCGGAGCATCCAGAGCAAATTGCTCAGATTTTCCATAAAACGGGTAAGGCGGTTTATCCTATTATTGAGAGTGCTAAGGGAATTGGTGCTATTCCTGATATAGCAAGGGCCCAAGGCGTTGCTCGACTGTCTTTTGGTGCATTGGACTTAGGCGTGGATTTGGGGTTGGAAAATGGTAGTGAAGGGGCAGCCTTTTTACTCAACCAAATGCGAGCCCAATTAGTGGTACAAAGTCGAGTGGCTGGCATAGATGCTCCTCTTGATGGTGTATATCCCAATTTTAAAGATTCCGAGGGTTTGCGTCAGTCTATGACTTTTGCTAAGGGTATGGGGTTTGCAGGGGCTTTATGTATCCATCCTTCGCAGGTAGAGGTGATTCATTCTGTCATGAGCTATTCTGAAGAAGAAATTCGTTGGGCTAAAGCAGTATTGGAAAAATATCAAGAAACTGGACTTGCTGCCTTTTCGTTTGAGGGGAAAATGGTGGATATGCCAGTGATTGAAAGGGCTAAGCGTTTGGTGTCTGGGCGTTGAATCCTCCTTTTGATGTGCCTGGTTTGTGGCCTTTGATGCCTCCTTTTGATGTGCTTGGTTTGTAGCCTTTGATACCAGTTTTGTTTCAATATCAACAAGTTGAAAAAAATATAGATGTGGGTATTCAACCCCCTCCATTTTGGGCCTTTGCGGAGAGGATGGCGTGTATTATCGATTGTTGTTTTCTGCCCAAAGATTTTGCAAACGGGGGACAAATTCTTGTTTTTTATAGAAAAAATGAAGTGGGTGCGTTGACTAATGTCGGAAAAAAAGTTAATATGCCAGATTACTAGTAGAAAATGCTAGTAATGTATGCGTATAAACTAAACCCATTTATACGCTTTTGGGTATTTTTCAAATAACCATATTTGGAAAATTTTAGAACTTAGCTGCGATATGCTTTGAAGCATATTAGACAGACGTTATAAACAAATAATAGGATAAGTAAGGTTATGCCTACCATTAGCCAACTCGTGCGTAAACCGCGCGAAACTAGCCGCGTTAGCAGCAAGAGCCCTGCTCTTGAAAACTGCCCACAACGCCGTGGTGTGTGCACTCGTGTATACACTACTACTCCTAAAAAACCTAACTCAGCAATGCGTAAAGTTGCTAAAGTACGTCTAACCAACGGTTTTGAAGTGATTTCATATATCGGTGGTGAAGGTCACAACCTACAAGAGCACAGTGTTGTACTTGTTCGTGGTGGTCGTGTAAAAGACTTACCTGGTGTACGTTACCATATCGTACGTGGTTCTTTAGACCTTCAAGGTGTTAAAGACCGTAAACAAGCCCGTTCTAAATACGGTGCTAAACGTCCGAAGAAAGCTTAATAGTTAGTTTTTTTCATCAGCTTCCTGCCCATGGGTGGTAAGCGTGCAGCCGCAGCTGCAAGGATATGATAATACTGCGGTATGTAAGGGGCTGTTCTCGTTATTAGGCAGCCATGGCCACGAAAGTGGTTCAACTGAAATAGTCACTAAAAAGGAAGTAAAGATGCCTCGTCGTCGCGAAGTTCCCAAACGTGAGATTCTACCTGATCCAAAATTCGGTAGCGTAGAACTCGCTAAATTTATGAACGTTGTTATGTTATCTGGTAAAAAAGCAGTTGCTGAACGTATCGTTTACGGTGCGCTAGAGCAAATCGCTGCTAAAACAGGTAAAGAGCCTTTAGAAGTATTTAATTTGGCCATTAACAATGTTAAACCTATAGTCGAAGTTAAGAGCCGCCGTGTAGGTGGTGCTAACTATCAAGTACCTGTTGAAGTACGTCCAGTCCGTCGTTTAGCATTGGCTATGCGTTGGGTTCGTGAAGCTGCTAAAAAACGCGGTGAAAAATCTATGGATTTACGTCTTGCAGGTGAATTAATTGACGCATCAGAAGGTCGTGGTGCGGCAATGAAAAAACGTGAAGATACTCATAAAATGGCAGAAGCTAACAAAGCTTTCTCTCATTTCCGTTGGTAATCAAAGGATATTACAATGGCTCGTAAAACCCCAATTAGTCGCTACCGTAACATCGGTATTTCTGCGCACATTGACGCTGGTAAAACCACAACAACAGAACGTATTTTGTTCTATACAGGTGTAAACCACAAGATTGGTGAGGTACATGATGGTGCCGCTACCATGGACTGGATGGAACAAGAGCAAGAGCGTGGTATTACTATTACGTCAGCTGCGACTACTGCTTTCTGGCGTGGTATGGGTAACAACTATCCTGAACACCGCATCAACGTAATTGACACCCCAGGACACGTAGACTTTACCATTGAGGTAGAACGTTCTATGCGTGTGCTTGACGGTGCGTGCATGGTGTATTGTGCTGTGGGTGGTGTACAACCTCAATCTGAAACAGTATGGCGTCAAGCTAACAAGTACCACGTACCTCGTTTGGCGTTTGTGAATAAGATGGACCGTACTGGCGCCAACTTCTTCAAAGTATACGATCAATTAAAAACTCGTTTACGTGCTAATCCAGTACCTATCGTGATTCCTATCGGTTCAGAAGACACTTTCTCTGGTGTTGTGGACTTGATCAAGATGAAAGCGATTATTTGGGACGAGGCTTCTCAAGGTACTAAATTCTCTTACGAAGATATTCCTGCTGATTTGCAAGCTTCTGCTGAAGAATGGCGTGAGAAATTAGTAGAGACTGCTGCTGAAGCATCTGAAGAGTTGATGGATAAATACCTAGAAGAGGGAGATTTATCTGAAGAAGAAATCCTTAAAGCATTGCGTCAACGCACTATCGCGTGCGAAATCCAACCTATGCTTTGCGGTACAGCATTCAAGAACAAGGGCGTACAACGTATGCTAGATGCTGTAGTTGATTTCTTGCCAGCTCCTACAGACATCCCACCAGTACAAGGTGAAGATGAAGATGGTAACAAGATTGAACGTCTTGCTGATGATAAAGAAAAATTCTCTGCATTGGCGTTCAAATTGATGACCGACCCATTTGTTGGTCAACTAACCTTCATTCGTGTTTACTCTGGTACATTAAACTCTGGTGAGACTGTTCTTAACTCTGTTAAGGGCAAGAAAGAGCGTATCGGTCGTATTCTTCAAATGCACGCAAATAACCGCGAAGAAATTAAAGAAGTCCTCGCAGGTGATATTGCGGCAGTAGTAGGTCTTAAAGAAGTTACTACAGGTGAGACTCTTTGTGATGTAGACGCTCCTATCATCCTTGAGCGTATGGAATTCCCAGAGCCAGTAATTTCTCAAGCAGTTGAGCCTAAGTCTAAGGCAGACCAAGAGAAGATGGGCTTGGCGCTTTCTCGTCTCGCACAAGAAGACCCTTCTTTCCGTGTGCGTTCTGACGAAGAATCTGGTCAAACCATTATCTCTGGTATGGGTGAGTTACACCTTGAGATTATCGTTGACCGTATGAAACGTGAATTCAACGTTGAAGCGAATGTAGGTAAACCTCAAGTAGCTTATCGCGAGACTATTCGTAAAACTGTTGAAAACGTGGAAGGTAAATTCGTTAAGCAATCAGGTGGTCGTGGTCAATACGGTCACGTTGTGCTTAAACTTGAACCACTAGAACCAGGTGGTGCTGGTTACGAATTCGTTGATGAAATTAAAGGTGGTGTGGTACCTCGTGAGTACATCCCTGCAGTAGATAAAGGTGTTCAAGAAACATTATCAGCAGGTGTGGTAGCAGGTTACCCAGTTGTAGACGTTAAAGTAACATTGACCTTCGGTTCATACCATGATGTGGACTCTAATGAGAACGCATTCCGTATGGCTGCTTCTATGGCGTTTAAAGAGGGTATGCGCCGTGCAAGCCCTGTACTTCTTGAGCCTATGATGGCTGTTGAAGTAGAGACTCCAGAAGACTACGCAGGTACTGTGATGGGTGACTTGTCTTCTCGTCGTGGTATCGTTCAAGGTATGGACGAAATGGTTGGTGGCGGTAAGATCATTAAAGCAGAGGTTCCTCTTGCTGAGATGTTCGGTTATGCAACTAACCTACGCTCATTAACTCAAGGTCGTGCAACCTACACAATGGAATTCAAGCACTATGCTGAAGCTCCTAAAAACGTTGCAGACGAAGTTATTAGCGCTCGTAACAAGTAGTTTTAAATACGTGTGTGCTTTCTGCTATAATGGAAAGCACACTTTTAATCAATTTATACATTATTTATTCGGATATAAATCATGGCAAAAGGTAAGTTTGAACGTACCAAACCACACGTAAACGTAGGTACGATTGGTCACGTTGACCACGGTAAAACAACATTAACAGCAGCGATTACTACTGTATTAGCGAAAGAGTTCGGTGGTGAAGCGAAGGCTTACGACGCGATTGACGCGGCTCCTGAAGAGCGCGCACGTGGTATTACTATTAACACCGCACACGTAGAATATGAAACAGCGAACCGTCACTATGCGCACGTTGACTGCCCAGGACACGCTGACTATGTTAAGAACATGATTACTGGTGCAGCACAAATGGACGGTGCGATTTTAGTATGTTCAGCAGCAGACGGTCCAATGCCACAAACTCGTGAGCACATTTTGTTGTCACGTCAAGTAGGCGTACCATACATTGTGGTATTCTTAAACAAAGCTGACATGGTAGACGACGAAGAGTTGTTAGAGTTGGTAGAGATGGAAGTTCGTGAGTTGTTATCAAGCTATGACTTCCCAGGTGATGATACACCAATCATCAAGGGTTCAGCTAAATTAGCTCTTGAGGGTGACGAAGGTCCATTGGGTAAACAAGCGATTATGGCGTTGGCTGAGGCGTTAGACTCATACATTCCGACTCCAGAGCGTGCAGTTGACGGTGCTTTCTTGATGCCAGTAGAGGACGTATTCTCTATTTCAGGTCGTGGTACAGTGGTAACAGGCCGTATTGAGCGTGGAGTGATTCACGTAGGTGAAGAGATTGAAATCGTAGGTATCCGTGATACAGCGAAGACAACTTGCACAGGCGTGGAGATGTTCCGTAAGTTACTAGACGAAGGTCAAGCGGGTGATAACGTAGGTTTATTGCTTCGTGGTACTAAGCGTGAAGAGGTAGAGCGTGGTCAAGTGTTAGCGAAACCAGGTACTATTACGCCACATACTAAATTCTCAGCGGAAGTGTATATTCTTTCAAAAGAAGAGGGTGGTCGTCACACACCATTCTTCCAAGGTTATCGTCCACAGTTCTATTTCCGTACGACAGACGTGACAGGTACTATTAATTTGCCAGCGGACAAAGAGATGGTATTGCCAGGTGATAACGTAGCGATGGATGTAGAGTTGATTGCGCCGATCGCGATGGAAGAAGGCTTACGTTTTGCGATCCGTGAAGGTGGTCGTACCGTAGGTGCAGGTGTTGTATCTAAGATTACTGCTTAATTCTAAGTAGAGATTAGATAGTTGCCAAATATCGGGTAGTCGTGTAGACTACCCGATACTTTCAAAGAGTAGTTTTACTTTTGACGTTGTTTGATGTGATTTTCACAGTTTAAGCGTCTGTTCTTTCAATTTTGTTCTTTAAGCTCGTTCTTTAGGATTATTCAAATGAAAAACCAAAAAATTCGTATTCGTCTAAAAGCATTCGATTACAAACTTATCGACCAATCAGCTGCTCAAATCGTTGATACAGCTAAGCGCACTGGTGCAGTAGTTCATGGTCCAGTACCTCTTCCAACTCGTATCAAACGTTATGACGTATTACGTTCTCCACACGTAAATAAAACTTCACGTGACCAGTTTGAAATTCGTACACACCAACGTCTTATGGATATCGTAGATCCTACAGACAAGACAGTTGACGCATTAATGCGTTTAGACTTGCCAGCTGGTGTAGACGTAGAAATTGCTTTACAATAATCCTGATAAGCAGATTTTATGTGTGAAAAAGCCCTGCTCAACGAGTGGGGCTTTTTTCATGCGTGTTTGATTTTGCACCGAAATTGTGCATTATTATTCAATGATATGAACACGTTTGGTAAAAAAGTTTTTTTACCTTATGATTTACTCAGGGGTATAACCACGATATAGTGGTAAATGCTGGGTTTACACCAGCTAAAGAACCAGATATAGTGATGTTTTTTCACTGTTGTTAAGGAGATATAGTATGCTAGGAAAAAAGGCATTATTGGCAGGTTTAGCAGCCAGTGTATGGGCAACAACGGCAGTAGCAGCAACCACATGGGATTTTCCCACTGCTTATCCAGAGAGTAATATGCACACACAGAATATTCGTGCATTTGCTGACAATGTTAAGAAACTAACAAATGGAGAGTTGGTATTTAATATCCACTCTAATGCTTCTCTTTTCAAAATGCCTGAAATTAAGCGTGCTATTCAAACCAATCAAGCTCAAATTGGTGAGTTTATTCTCACTGCTTACGCCAATGAGGATCCTATTTTTGAATTAGATGGTGTGCCATTTGTTGCTTCTGGATATGATGCTGCATGGAAACTTTACCAAGCACAAAAACCATTCCTTGAGAAAAAGTTAGAATCGCAAGGTATGAAACTTCTATTTACTGTTGCATGGCCTCCTCAAGGTATTTTTGTTAATAAGGAGCTTAACAGTGTAGATGACCTTAAAGGTCTAAAATGGCGTGCATATAGTCCTGTAACGGCGAAAATCGCTCAATTAGTTGGTGCCCAGCCTGTGACTATTCAACAAGCAGAGTTGAGTCAAGCGTTGGCAACTGGTGCTGTAAATGCCTTGATGACCTCAAGTGCTACAGGATACGATATTAAGATTAATGAATTTATCAAATATTTCTATGATAATGAGGCGTGGTTGCCTAAAAATGCTGTAGTTGTTAATAAAAAGGTATTTGATAAATTACCAGAAGATCAACAAAAGGCTTTGTTAAAAGCGGCAGATGAAGCGGAAAAAGCCGGTTGGACGCTATCACGTGAAAAGACAGATTTCTTTAAATCCTCTCTTGAGAAAAGTGGCTTGAAGATTTTTAAACCGTCTGACACTTTGCAAAATGGTTTAGTTGAGAAAACTAAAGTTATGCTTGATGAGTGGAAGAAAAAAGCAGGGACTGATGGTGAAAAACTTCTAGAGGCTTATCAAAAATAAGATGCGTAAATTTCTGGATGGTTTGTACAATGTGGCGGCTTATGCCGCTGCATTGTTTATGGTGAGCATTTTAGTATGTGTGCTGTTGCTGATTGTGGGGCGGCAAGTGGGTTGGTATATCCCAGGGCTTAATGCTTATGCAGGGTATTCAATGGCTGCCGCTAGTTTTCTGGCATTGGCACATACTTTTCGACACAATGAGCATATTCGGGTCACGTTAGTGTTAAATGCACTAAATCCTAAATGGCGGCATGTTCTGAATTTACTTTCTTTGTTTATCGCTTTGGTGTTGGCAGCTAATGTTGCCTATTATAGTATCCATTTGGTGATGGAGTCTTATGAGTTTAATGACCTCTCGGTTGAGGAGGATGCAACACCATTGTGGATTCCTCAACTAGCAATGGCGATAGGGAGTGTGTTATTTGCAGTAGCTTTGTTAGAAGAGCTTGTGCGAACATTTATTACAAAAAAAGACGTTATTGCTTCGTCTACAGCAGAGTAGTTTTATGGTAGAAAGTGTCGTTATTATTGTACTTATTCTTGCTATTTTGGGCTTTTTGGCTAGTGGCGTATGGGTCGGATTGGCGTTGTCTGGGGCTGCTTGGCTTGTGATGGAGCTATTCTCTCCTCGTGCAGCTGGTTCTGCTATGGCAATCTCTATTTGGGGGGCTTCTTCTAGTTGGACGTTGACCGCCTTACCTCTGTTCCTATGGATGGGGGAGATTTTATTTCGCACTCGTTTATCCAGTGATTTGTTTAAGGGATTGGCTCCGTGGTTAGATGCTGTACCAGGACGGTTATTGCATACTAACATTGTAGGGTGTGCAATTTTTGCTGCTGTTTCTGGGTCTTCCGCTGCAACTTGTGCAACGATTGGCAAGATGACGATTCCTGAATTACGTCAACGTGGTTATCCTGATAGTCTTATCCTTGGAACGCTTGCAGGTGCTGGTACATTGGGATTACTTATTCCACCATCAATCATTATGATTGTTTATGCCGTTTCTGCTAATGTGTCTATGGCCAAGTTATTTATGGCAGGCGTATTCCCTGGCATCTTACTCGCGGTGTTGTTCATGGGCTATATCTTCATATGGGGATTGCGCCATCCTGAATTAAACAAAGCTAACGAAGACCAACGTCTGAGTTTTGCCCAAAAGGTCTATGCTTCTCGTAGTCTTATTCCTGTGATACTCCTGATTGCTGCTGTTTTGGGGTCTATTTACACTGGGGTGGCCACTGCGACAGAGGCTGCTGCTGTTGGTGTTGTGGGAGCATTGGTTATTGCTGTATTGCAAGGTGATATGAGTCTGCGAGTCTTTATTGATTCCTTAATGGGTGCCACTCGTACGTTCTGTATGATTGCTTTGATTTTGGCAGGTGCCCAATTTCTCACCTTGGCGATGGGATATATTGGCTTGCCCAATGCGCTAGCGCAATGGATTGGTACACTTGGCTTATCTCAGTTTGGATTAATCATCGTATTGATGATTTTTTTCATTATTATGGGCTGCTTCTTAGATGGTATTTCGTTAGTAGTACTGACAATGGGTGTGCTACTGCCAACTGTTCAGGCCGCAAATATTGATTTGATTTGGTTTGGGGTGTTTCTAATTTTTGTAATTGAAATGGCTCAGATTACGCCACCTGTTGGGTTTAATCTATTTGTTCTGGCAGGCATGAGTAAAAAGGAATTAAGTTATATTGCTAGAGTATCAGTGCCTATGTTTATATTGATGGTAATTGCCGTATTTATTATTTACGCATTCCCTGATATTGTTATGTGGTTACCAATGACTGCTAGTGATATTTAACCAATATCATCTTTTTCACAAGGAGAACTGTAGTGCCTTCATCCAAGGACGTTGCTAAAAAAGCAGGGGTATCACAGACCACAGTGTCTCGTGTGTTAAATAACTCCTCTTCTGTAGCACAAGCAACTCGAGAAAAGGTGCTACAAGCTATTGATGCCTTAGGGTATATCCCCCGATGCTAATGCACGCAGCTTGGTGTCACAAAAGACCCATACTATTTCTCTTATCATGGCAAAACTTTTTGCTAAGGTGTAGAGTTGTTCTTTTGGAGAATGAAAATGTCTTTTAATCCATTGTTATTTAAAACACAAGCCTATATCAATGGCAAGTGGGCAGATGCTGATAGTGATAAAACTATTGAGGTTACTAATCCTGCTACAGGAGAGGTGATTGGGACCATTCCTAATATGGGCAAAACTGAGGCAGAGCGTGCCGTACAGGCAGCAGAGGCAGCTTTGGTTGTGTGGCAACAGAAAACAGCCAAAGAACGCTCTAATATTCTGCGTAAATGGTTTAACTTGATGATGCAATATCAAGATGATTTGGCTTATATTTTGACATGTGAACAAGGTAAACCCATACCGGAAGCGAAAGGTGAGATTGCTTATGGAGCTTCTTATATTGAATGGTTTGCAGAAGAAGCTAAGCGGATTTACGGGGATACAATTCCAGGTCCTGCCAATGATCGCCGTATTGTTGTGCTAAAACAACCGATTGGTGTGTGTGCTGCTATTACCCCATGGAACTTTCCTAATGCGATGATTACTCGTAAAGCAGCCCCAGCTTTAGCTGCAGGATGTACTTTTGTGATTCGTCCTGCATCACAGACCCCATTTTCTGCACTTGCATTGGCAGCGTTAGCTGAAGAAGCAGGCATTCCCGCCGGGGTGTTTAATGTTATTACAGGAAGTTCATCAGAGATTGGTAAAGTGCTTACTGAAAGTCCTATCGTGCGTAAATTTAGCTTTACTGGTTCAACAGAAGTAGGGCGTTTGTTAATGCAACAATGTGCTTCCACTATTAAAAAGGTATCCTTAGAGCTAGGTGGTAATGCACCATTCTTGGTTTTTGATGATGCGAATATTGATGCAGCTGTTCAAGGGGCACTAATTGCAAAATTCCGTAATGCAGGGCAGACTTGCGTATGTGCTAACCGTATTTATGTACAAGCAGGTGTTTATGATGAGTTCTGCCAGAAACTTGCAGTGGCTACTCAAAATATGAAAGTAGGTAATGGTGTTGAGGCTGGTGTGGAAGTCGGTCCAATGATTGATCAAAAAGCAGTAGCCAATACTATCAGCATGTTAGAGGATGCTAAGGCTAAAGGTGCTGAGGTACTTTGCGGAGGCAACCAAAAAGATTTATTCGTCACACCTGCTGTCATCAAGAATGCAACAAGTGATATGCGCGTGTTTAAAGAAGAAATCTTTGGACCATTGGCTCCTGTATTTAAATTTGAAACAGAAGAAGAGGCTATCCGTTTGGCTAATGACACTGAATATGGTTTAGCGTCTTACTTCTATAGTGAAAATATGAATCGCATCATTCGTGTATCTGAAAAATTAGATTACGGTATGGTGGGCGTAAATACTGGTATTATTTCCAATGAAGCTGCACCATTTGGTGGCGTGAAACAATCAGGTTTGGGCCGTGAAGGGTCTAAATACGGCATTGAAGACTATTTGGAAATTAAGTATGTCGCTATTGGTAATGTGGCGTAGTACTTATTTAGTGAGTGCTTAGTTAGAAAGAAGGGCTTGATTTATAAGCCCTTTTTCTATTTTTATGCAAAATATGCTATTTGAATAAGTGGGCAAATAAAGGAGAATATTGCGAGGGGATATTTGCCCTAGTAAAAACCCTAAGTTACTTTGTTACTAAAAGCCTATACAGTGACTTTTTTAATGTTTAGCTACTTTTTAGATAGCATGATTGGAGAGGATAAGTATGGATACACATACACCGAAATTTCGTAATTTAGCAGCCGCTATTATCGGTAATGCTTTAGAGTGGTATGACTTTTTAGTTTTTGCCTTTATGACACCAATTATTTCTAAAGTATTTTTCCCTACGATTGAGGGGGGAGATAATGGACTAAATGGCGTATTGTACATGACCGCTGTTTTTGGTGTCGGTTTTTTTATGCGTCCTGTGGGTGGTATTTTATTAGGGATATATGCTGATAAAAAGGGACGTAAGGCGGCAATGATTCTGGTGACAACATTGATGGCCATTGCTTTAGCACTTATCACGGTTACACCTTCTTATGCTTCTATTGGGGTGTTGGCCCCTATTATTGTGCTGATTGCTCGCCTTATCCAAGGGTTTTCTGCTGGAGGTGAGTTTGGTACAGCAACAGCATTATTGATCGAAATGGCTCCTGCAAATCGTCGGGGATTCTACGGTTCTTGGCAAATGACAGGGCAGATGATAGGTCTACTAATCGGTGCTGGTGCGGGTACATTGACGACCGCTATTTTCTCGCAAGAGGAAATTCAGGCTTGGGCATGGCGTATTCCCTTTTTCTTTGGTTTATTGATTATTCCTGTAGCAGTTTATATCCGTAACAAGCTAGAAGAAACAGAGACTTTTATTGAATTACAACGAGAAAAAGCACAAGGCAAAGTGAAGCAGGCAACAATGGGTGAAACCTTGGCGCACGCATGGCGTGAGATTCTCATCGGGATTGGCTTAGTATGTGCGGCAACAGTGACGGTATACATTACATTCACCTATTTAGTGACTTTCTCAACTAAAATTCTGGGACTACCACTCCAAGATACCTTCCGAGTGCAGTTGTTAGGGGCCTTGTGGGTGGTGATTTTGACTCCAATATTTGGGTTGTTGTCTGACAAAATAAGCAAGGGTCTTTTATTAAAAGTATCTCTGGGCTTGTTCCTAATTAGTATGTATCCAGTATACTCTTGGTTGGTGGCAGCTCCTTCAATTGACCGTTTATTGGTGGTTCAATTAGTGGTGGGCTTTTTTACTGCCGGATTCTTTGCAGTGTTTAGTAATATGATGGCAGTATTGTTCCCAACACATGTTCGTTCATTGGGCATGTCACTGTCCTATAACATTGCTGTATTGGTATTAGGTGGCTTTGCACAGTTCTTTGTTACTTGGTTGATTCAAGTGACTAACTCACCTCTTGCACCTACTTTCTATGTGATGGGAGGACTGGCCTTAGGATTAATTGCTGCATTAGCTTTAGGTAAACGTGCAGATGCAGAAATTCCTCATTAGGATGGACGGGCTTCACCGATAGTAGAGAAGCCTGTTGGGGGGCATAATACTTACTCCTAATGATGGGTAGTAGAGAACGGTTTTAGAGGTATACCCCCCTACTGCTAAGGTTTAGTCCGTTTGATAGATGGGGGATGCTCGAGAGCAGTCTTTGTAGCAACAAAAAGGCGTTTCTTTTCATAAGAGGAAACGCCTTTGGTAAAACCAACCGTTATTGCAGGTTGGCAGAGAGAAATGCTACCTTAAAGAGAAGCAACCAATTTGCGCAAGAAGTTATCGCAAGCATCTAGTTGTTCTAACTCAATAAATTCATTAGGTTTATGAGCCTGTTCAATACTACCTGGACCGCAGACAATGGTAGGTATGCCGATACGTTCAAATAAACCAGCTTCAGTGCCGTAAGCTACTTTGCGTACCTCATTATCACGGGTTAATGCACGAACAAGAGCAGTAATTGCGGCTTTCTCAGATGCTTCCAAGCCTGGTGCACAAGCATTTGTAGTAATCTCTACATTTGCCTCAGGGAATTCTTTTTGCATCCGAGGGACTAATTCATCACGGACATATGCCTCTACCTTTGCTTGAATTTCTGCAACAGGAATTCCTGGAAGATTACGGAATTCATATTTAAAGGTGCAGTCTTCAGGGATAGTATTGACAGCAATCCCTCCTTCGATAAGGTTGGTTGTCATAGTAGTAAAAGGCACATCATACTTATCATCAAAAGGACCATTTTGGCGATAGTAGTCTGCAATGTCTCGGATATGGCAGATGAGACGAGCTGCGTGTTCAATAGCATTACAACCACGAGGGGTAAGAGATGAATGAGCAGCTTTCCCATGTACATGACAAGTAAATAAATTGATGCCTTTATGAGCTACAACAACCCGCATATTGGTAGGTTCTCCGACAACACAACCCTCTACACTCAGTCCTCGCTTAGCTAGTTCTTCTACCATGAAAGGGGCACCAGCACATCCCACTTCTTCATCATAAGAAAAAGCAAAATGAAGGGGCTTTTTACGCGGTTGTTGGATAAACTCAGGAAGTAATGCTAGGATTGATGCGATAAAACCTTTCATATCACAAGTGCCTCGGCCATAAAGTTTGCCGTCTTTTTCTGTGGCTTGAAATGGTGGAGTATGCCAATCTTGTCCATCAACAGGGACAACATCAGTGTGTCCTGATAAAACAATACCGCCTTTTATGCTGCCATCAGAAGCAGGAAGGGTAGCGAATAAATTGGCTTTAGTTTTTTCTGGATTAGTGGTAGTCCAGCAAATGAGATTATGCTGCTCTAGATAATTTTGAATGGTGGATATGAGGTCTAAATTAGAGTTGCGACTGGTTGTGTCAAAAGCAACCAGTTTTTCTAACCATTGGCGAGTGTTCATAAAAATCAAACTCCTTAAACAAAATCAGGGGTACAGACATTCTAAATCTTAAATGTATAGATGGCTAGTTATTCATATATTATTTGGCATCTCGGTAGTTGGCAAAGATGAAAAAAATTCCCATATAACGCAAATTAAATTAATAAATAGATATTTATTTCTTAAAGTAATAAATTAATGGTTGAAGAATATATAACTAAAGGTGATAATATAAACCTTGAACATGCTTTGGTCACTAGGGCAAGAAGAAAAAGAGAGCTAGTGATAATTTATTGATAACAGGGTTTTATCTTGATTCAAATTAAAAATATTCATAAATATTTTCATACCAAAGAAAAGACCTTGCATGCTTTGCAAGGTATTAGTTTAGATATAGAAGACGGTAAAGTATTTGGTATTATTGGTCGTTCTGGGGCGGGGAAATCCACGCTTATCCGTATGATTAATTTATTAGAGCGTCCAGATAAAGGCGAGATTATCATTGATGGTACGGATATTACTAAACTGCCAGTGAGTGGTTTGCGAGAGTTGCGTCACGAGATTGGGATGGTGTTTCAGCACTTTAATTTACTCAATTCTCGTACTGTTCTTGATAATGTGATTTATCCCTTACGCATTGCAGGTGTTGATGCAGATACACGCAGGAAACGGGCTTTAGAATTGCTAGAGCTGGTGGGACTCAAAGATCACGTTCATAAATATCCTCGTCAATTATCAGGAGGTCAAAAGCAGCGAGTTGGTATTGCTCGTGCCTTGGCAACTCGCCCTAAGATTCTATTATGTGATGAGGCAACCAGTGCTTTAGATCCAGAAACGACACAATCCGTATTGGCATTGCTAAATGAGATTAATAAATCGCTTGGCATTACGATTGTTTTGATTACCCACGGCATGGATGTGATTCGTAGCATCTGTGATGAAGTAGCTATTATTGATGGCGGTAAAATTGTCGAACAAGGGCGTGTAATCGATGTATTTCTGCATCCTAGACACACTACCACTAAAGCTCTGCTAAGTGAAAGTGGTGTTGATGCTGATGCTTGGCGTGTTTTCGCTGATAAACTTAACGGCGATATTATTCAGTTAACTTATCATGGCGAGGCGGCGGCCGAACCTTTATTAAGTCATATTAGCCGTGAATTATCACTAGACTTAAGTATTTTACAAGGGGCTGTCGGTAAGATTAAGGACATTCCTTTTGGTCAGCTCGTCATTGCTGTTAATTATCCTGATGGCGTGGCAGCAGAGGGTACCAGAGTGAAGATGAAGACCTTTTTTGAAGAAAAACACGTTGATTTTGAGGTATTGCAAGCATGAGTTGGTCTACCCTAAATTGGAATATTGTTCGTGAAGCTGGGATTGATACCTTATTGATGACAGGTTGGTCTTTGCTTTTTACGATTATTATTGGTTTACCGTTGGGTGTATATCTATTTTTAACAAGCGAGAATCAATTATTGGCCAATAAGCCTGTTTATAGAACACTTTCTTTTATCGTCAATGTGTTGCGCTCTGTGCCATTTTTGATTTTGCTTATTGTGCTAATTCCTTTTACTCGTGCAATCGTGGGTAGTGCCTTGGGAGTGGCTGGAGCTGTTCCTCCATTGGTTGTCGGCGCATCTCCTTTTTTTGCGCGTCTTGTTGAGAATGTATTGCGTGAATTAGACCCTGGTATTAGTGAGGCTAGTAAGGCTATGGGGGCAACTGCTCGCCAGACTGTATTGTGGGCGTTATTGCCTGAAGCATTAACAGGGATTATTGCAGCGATTACGGTAACAACGATTACCCTGATAAATTACTCTGCTATGTCTGGTGTTATTGGTGGTGGTGGTCTGGGTGATATTGCTATCCGGTATGGTTATCAACGCTATCAGACTGATATGATGATTGTCACAGTGGTTATCTTGATTGTATTGGTACAAGTAATCCAAACTGTGGGTGATAAGTTAGTCATTAAGTTTATGCGTAAATAAGGACGATATAATTAGTTAGTTTTACAGAGAGTAGTTAACTTGTTATTAAGTTTATGCATGAGAGAATAAGTCAATCAGTTAACTTATGTAAAGAATGTATTGGTAGGGGCTTTATCGAAGGCAGCATCTACCGTCATATGGTTCAACAAACAATTTATCCTTATAGGAGTTTTTTATGAAATTAACAAAATTATTTGGTGCATTAGCAATTGCTGGTTTTCTGGCAACTGGCGCTCAAGCAGCGACCAAATTAAGCGTAGCAGCAACACCTGTTCCTCACGCTGAAATTCTTGAACATATCAAACCAACTTTGGCAAAAGAAGGAATCGATTTGGATGTTAAAGTATTCACTGACTATGTTCAGCCTAATCAACAAGTGTTCGATAAAGCGATTGATACGAACTTCTTCCAGCACAAACCTTATCTTGATACTTTTAATAAAGAGCAAGGTACTAACTTAGTTTCTGTAGGTTTAGTACATGTAGAGCCTTTTGGTGCATACTCTAAAAAATTAAAAAAAGGTGATGCTATCCCTGATGGGGCTATTGTAGCGATTCCTAATGACCCATCTAACGGTGGACGTGCTTTATTGTTAATCGAAAAACAAGGTCTTATCAAACTAAAAGATCCAAGCAACTTATTAGCAACAGCGGCAGATGTTGTTGAAAATCCTAAAAACTTGAAGTTTAAAGAATTGGAAGCAGCAACTCTACCTCGTGTATTGGATGATGTGACTATCGCCTTAATTAATGCTAACTACGCTCTAGAAGCAGGTTTAAAACCAACAGAAGATGCTTTATTTATTGAAGATGCTGAGTCTCCTTATGCAAACTTAGTGGCTACTCGTCCAGACAAAGCAGAATCTCCAGAAATTAAGGCTCTTATCAAAGCATTACAAACTCCTGATGTGAAAAAATTCATTGAGGAAAAATACAAGGGTGCTGTTGTGCCAGCGTTTTAATGTAGTGTAGTTGCTCTCTATCTTTTACCCCCAAACCCCGATAAGTGAACATACCTATCGGGGTTTTTTCTTGATGGCAAAATCAACGGTTAATGTAGTAACTAAAGCATAGGAGTAAAATACTGGAGTTGGACTGTCTTATGGTTTGATGAAAAGGAGATAGGATGAAAATAGAGCGTCTAGATCATTTTGTGTTGACAGTAGCGGATATTCAGCGGACGGTGGATTTTTATACCCAGGTGATGGGGATGAAAGCAGAAATGTTTGGGGCAGGGCGTATTGCTTTACATTATGGTCAACAAAAAATCAATCTACACCTAAAGGGACATGAAATTGAACCTAAGGCCTTGCATGCTGTGTGTGGTAGCGCAGATCTATGCTTTATTACGAGTACTCCTATTGAGGATGTGATGAGTGAACTTCAATCGAGAGGAGTTGAAGTTATTGATGGTGTTGTTCCTAGAACAGGAGCTTTAGGTGCTATTCAATCTATTTATTTTAGAGATCCTGACGGTAATTTAATCGAGGTGAGTCAATATATTGATAGGGTAACGCAGGTAGATTGATAAGTTAACGGATATACATGTGCAAATTTGATATTGTGTATGAATAAAAAACATTTTTAGAAATGGCGATACTCTATTACAATATCGTACTTTTTTCATAAGTGACCACTATGGCGTATCACTGCAGTGATATACCATGGGTCAACTACAAACAAATAGAACGATTTTTGATGAGACAAACTGCCATGAAGACCATCCAAGATTATATTGATCAGACCCCTTTTTCTGCATTTCAAAAACTTATTTTTGTATTGACGTTTTTTGTCGCTTTTTTTGATGGCTATGATACTGCTGTGATTGGTTATGTTGCACCTAGCCTGATGAGCGAGTGGGGTGTTGCTAAACCAGATTTGGCGCCGGTGCTGAGTGCTGCTCTGTGGGGGCTGGCTTGCGGTGCGATTAGCAGTGGTCCCCTGGCAGACCGTATTGGGCGTAAATATTTGCTGGTGGGGTCTGTGACATTGTTTGCTGTAGGAAGTTTAGTTTCCTCCCTGGCTGCATCTTTGGACATGCTAGTGATATGGAGGTTTATCACTGGAGTGGGTTTAGGAGCTGCTATGCCAAATGCAGTGACACTTTTGTCTGAATATTCTCCACAACAACAGCGTGCACGCATTGTGAATACAATGTTCTGTGGATTCCCTCTGGGTGCGGCTATTGGGGGGTTTATTGCGAGTTATTTAATTCCTGCTTATGGTTGGCAATCAGCGTTTCTGTTTGGTGGTGTATTCCCATTGATTTTGGGTTTCTTGATGATTTTTTGTGTGCCTGAGTCAGTACGCTTTCTCTCGTCACGTGCTGGGGCTGAACATCGTATTAAGGCGATTTTGGCAAAGATGGGAGGGGATTCTTTAGAACAAGTGGACTGTCATGTACAAGAAGAAACTATGGTGAAGGGACAGGGCATTAAGGTAGTGCTTTCTAATCATTTTATTTTCGGATCGGTACTGTTGTGGATTTGCTATTTCATGGGGCTAGTGATTTTCTATGGTGTGATTAACTGGATGCCTGTGTTATTAAAAAGCTCTATGGATGCTGGATTGGCTAAGCAAGTGACAGGGTTATTTGCTTTTGGAGGCTTGGGTGCCATCGCGAGTGGTTATTTAATGGATCGCTACAATGTCAACTATCTTAATGCGTTGTTGGCGGTGCTGACTGCAGTGGGTATTGCAGTGATGGGTCTGAGTCTACAATGGGGTACAGTCGCTTTAATTTTCATTGTGTTGTTTGCAGGTGTGGTGATGAATACGCTACAAGCCTCATTGCCTACAGTAGCTGCTCTGTTTTACCCCACTCAAGGGCGTACAACAGGTGTGTCATGGATGATGGGTATTGGTCGCTTTGGTGGAGTGGCAGGAACGTATTTAATGGCAGAATTAAATCGCCTTGAATTTAGCCTGGAGCAAATGTTTTATTGTCTGGCAATTCCTGCAGTGATTACAGCTGTGTGTTTATTATTAAAGCAGTGGGTCTATAAGCACTAGGGTGGATTGGTGTGTTTTGACACCGATTAGAGTCTCCTCCAAGGTCGGTATAATGGATTTTTTACCCAAAAGTGCTTTGCACTCAATGATGGCGATATTCTCCTTTGAGGCCATAAAGAAGAGTAATTTTTTTGGTTGTTTATTATGCTGATTAATACGTTATTTTCCCCTGAGTTTATGCTGATACTGTTGCTATTTAGTGTAGGACTGACGGTACTTATTTTGTTGCTTTGGTTCATGCAGACGCATAAAGCTCGTACGTCTAGGGTATTGCTCGAAGATGCATTAAATGATGAGCAGGCCAAAACCCATCAGCTTGAGCAACAAATACAAGAAGGAGAGCAGGCTTACACACAGCTGCAACACTTGCTAGAAGCCAATAAAGATGCCTTAGGACAAGCACAAATTGCTTTGGGGAAAACAGAAGTGGCTTTGCAGCTTAGTGAACAGTCTTTGCTAGCTATGACACAAAAGCATCAGCAACAGGTTCAAGAGGGTGAGCGTCTACAAGAGCTGTGCCATGCATTAGAAAAGGAGAAGTTAGCATTAACATTATCCGTAGAGGAAAAGGAAAAAACACTTGCTGCTCAGCAGAAGCAATTTGAACAGGTTCAAAAAGACTTACAAACTCAGTTTGAGAACTTAGCGAATCGTATTTTGGCAGAAAAATCTCAGGTATTTAGTACACAAAATCAAACACAGATTACTCAATTATTAAAACCCTTTAAAGAGCAATTAGAGGGATTCCAAAAGCGTGTCAATGAAGTACATACACAATCTGTCGCAGGACAAGCAGAATTGAAAACGCAAATTGGGCATATCAAAGAAATGGGTGTGCGAATGAGCGAAGAAGCACAGCATTTGACACAGGCGCTTAGTGGCAATAAAAAAGTGCTAGGTAATTGGGGAGAAATGCAACTTGAGGCAGCATTTGAGCGAGCAGGTCTGCAAAAAGAGGTGAATTATCTTACACAAGTGCATCTCAAAGACGAAGAGGGACGCACACAAATTCCTGACTTTGTATTGTTGTTGCCTGATAACAAACAGCTTATTGTCGATAGTAAAGTGTCGCTGGTGGCGTACCAAAAAGCAGTTGCAGAAACTGATGCTGCACAGGCACAAGAGCATCTTAAACAGCTTGTGAAAGATGTGCGCAATCATGTGAATGGTCTGGCGGAGAAAGATTATGCAGGGTTACAAGGAGAGCAATCTCTGGGGTTTGTGCTGATGTTTATGCCATTAGAGGCGGCCTTTATGGAGGTGTTACGTCAAGATGATAGTCTATTCCAAGATGCATACCGTAAAGGGGTTGTGGTGGTTTCGCAAACGACATTGATGCCGACATTGCGTATGATTGCTAATTTATGGATGCTGGCGAACAGTAATGACTTAGCGATGCAATTAGGTGACAAGGCCATGGATTTATACAATCAGGTAGTGGTTGTGGCAGAGCATTTAGTGAAATTAGGCAATAACCTCAACACCGTGAATAAACAATACAATCAAGTGGTGACGAGTTTTGCAGGCAACCAAGGTGTCAATAGTAAACTAGAAAAATTCACCGCTTTATCAGCACGTATGCCCAAGGAAATGCCGTCGTTGGAGGAGGTGGAACAAGTGGCAGATACGTCTAAACTAGGGCGGATTGAGGGTGTGCTGTCAGTGTAAGAAGAGGCACAAGACTCCCAGGGGGAGGGGGAGATTCCAAAAATATTTTTAAGGGTTACTTAACGGTAATGTAAAACGACATTGTTGAAATGAGTCGCTATTCTCTCAAACATTCGAACGTCTATACTGGTGCATGATGCCCAACTATCTTGCATAATGCACCAGCAGAGGAGGACGTTTAAGTCTTTTTGTCTGCTTATTTCCACACAAAAAGAGGATATTTGAACTTATTTTTGTTCCTTTATATTATTCCTGTTATTCAAGACAGAAAAAGGATGTTGATGTGTCTTCATCACTCTGCCTGGATTGGTTTTGTTTTTGGAGAATAGGGATGTTTATTTTGGGAAAAAAGCTTTTACTCTGTGCGCTCAGTTTTTCTGCTTCTTTTGCTGTACATGCTAAAAATACATTGGTTTATTGTTCAGAAGGTAGTCCGGCAGGGTTTGATTCAGCTCAATACTCTTCGGGTACAGATTATGATGCATCAGCAAGTAATCTTTTCAATAGTTTAATGATGTTCCCTCGAGGAGAAACGAAGGCAGTACCAGGACTGGCTGAAAGTTACGAGGTCTCTCCAGATAATTTAACGTACATTTTTCATTTGCGTAAAAATGTTAAGTGGCATACCACAAAATATTTTACCCCTTCGCGTGATTTTAATGCGGATGATGTTGTATTCACGTTTGATCGGTTATCAAATAAAAATAATTTTTTGAATAAAGTATATCCTGCTGAGTTCCCCTATTTTACAGACATAGGACTTAATAAAACGATTAAATCAGTAGAGAAAATTGATGACTATACGGTTAAATTCACATTGAACAGTGTGGATGCTTCCTTTATTCAAATTATGGCTATGCCCATCACCTCTATCTATTCAAAAGAATATGCAGAGAAATTAGTGGCACAAGGCAAGGCAGAAATGATTAATCAACAACCTATCGGTACAGGCCCTTTTATTTTTGAGCGTTACCAAAAAGATGCTTCTATCCGCTATAAAGCAAATCACCAATATTGGGATGCAAAGGATATGCCTGCAGTGGAGCATTTAATTTTTTCGATTACTAAGGATGCTTCTGTTCGCTATCAAAAACTTCAAGCAGGAGAGTGTGACATTATGTCATACCCACTTCCTGCAGATATTTCGAGCATGAAGAAAGATAAGAACTTGGTTGTGCAGAGCAATCCTGGTTTTAATATTGGCTTTCTTGCCTATAACACAGAAATTCCTCCTTTCAATAAGGTAGAGGTTCGTCAGGCATTAGATTATGCAATTAATAAACCTGCAATTATTCAGGCGGTTTATGCAGGGCAGGGACAACTCGCTGTCAACCCAATGCCCGTCACTCAATGGTCTTTTAATAAAAAAATCAAACCTCGGGAGATGGATGTTGCTAAAGCAAAAGAATTATTAGCTAAGGCGGGTTATCCCAATGGTTTTGAGACAACTTTATGGTCGATTCCTGTTCAGCGTCCTTATAATCCTAATGGTAGGTTGATGGCAGAAATGCTACAAGCGGATTGGGCAAAAATTGGTGTTAAAGTCAAAATTACCACTTATGAGTGGGGGGAGTACCTCAAACGTGCTAGCAAGGGAGAGCATCAAATTGCAATGTCAGGGTGGACTAGTAACAACGGTGACCCCGATAACTGGTTAGGTAACTTATTCAGCTGTGAGGCGATAGGGGGAAGTAATTTTTCACGGTTTTGTTATGCCCCCTTCCAGAAAATTGTCACAGAAGCCAAACATACGATAAATCCAGAAAAACGAAGTGTGCTTTATGAAGAAGCACAGCAGATTTTTTTTGATCAGGCCGTGGCCTCTATTATTGCTACCTCTATTGTTAATGTCCCAATGCGTAAAGGAGTTTCCGGATTTAAGATAAGTCCTTTTGGCCTTTTCCAATTTTCAGGGGTGAGTGTTGAATAAGCAGCATAAACCAGTCTCAATAAATATGATTTCACTTTATATGTCAGGGTTGATTAGCAAATGAATACACAGCAATGGCTAAAGGAGCTTGTCTCCTTTGATACAACCAGTCGTTATTCTAATTTGGAGTTAATTGATAGGGTTCGGTCTTACTTTGACCGTTACAACCTACCTAGTTGGATTACCAAAAATTCAGATGGTACTAAAGCAAATCTATTTGCAACACTACCAGCCTATGATGGTAATACACAAGGAGGAATTGTTTTATCAGGACATACAGACGTGGTTCCTGTGGATGGGCAAGAGTGGGATACAGACCCCTTTGTCCTGACTGAGAAGGAAGGAAAGCTATATGGGAGAGGGACTTGCGATATGAAAGGATTTCTTGCTTCTGCATTGGCTTTGCTTCCAGAGTTCATACAACAAAAACGCAAAAAACCGCTGCATTTTGCTTTTTCCTATGATGAAGAGCTCGGCTGCGTAGGAGCCCCGTTAATGATTGATGAATTGGTGAGACGTCAGCAGCAAATTGAAGGATGTGTTGTTGGCGAGCCCACGCATATGCGGGTCATTGTTGCGCATAAAGGGAGCAGTACATTTACCTGTCATGTCCATGGTAGGGCTGCACATGGATCTCTGACTCCTTTGGGTTGTAACGCCGTTGAACATGCCGCACGCCTCATTTGCCATATTCAAGATGTTGCTGAAATGTATCGCCAGAATGGACCCTTTGATAATGATTATGATGTGCCTTTTACCACCTTATCTTCAAATATGATTCAAGGAGGAACGGCATCAAATATTATCCCTAGTGATTGTTCTTTTACCTATGAAGTGCGTAACCTGCCTGGTGTTCCCATGCAACAAATCCAATCTAAGATAGAGGATTATATTCATCAAATCTTGTTGCCGAGGATGAGGACGACATTTCCTGAAGCGAATATAGACATTACTGTGGACAATACCACTTTAAGTTTAGAGGCTTCTGAGCAAGCCGCAATCACAGCCCTGGTTCGAGCATTAACGCAGGATAACAAAATTCGGAAAGTAGGTGGAGGTACCGAAGCAGGACTCTTTGAGAAGATTGGCATTCCTTCTATTGTATGCGGTCCTGGGAATCTTGACCAAGCACATAAACCGAATGAGTTTATTGAGCTTACACAGCTGGTGGCGTGTGATAATTTTTTGAGAAAACTGGTTGCTTCATTGCAATAATTGACTGTTCATTCACTCCTGAGAGGGGATGGCATTTTTGATTAATACTCAGCGTAAGCGCTTTGTTAATAAGAAGGAAAAGATTGCGTAAAAGTCCTCAACAAAACAAAAGCGCTCCAGAGTTATACACTCAAAAACGTTAAACCCTTGAAAAAATAGCTATTTTTACAACATTTTTTGGCATTCCTACTTGTGGAAAACTCAAAAAAATGTTAAATTTAGAGGCTAACCTTTAATGGGTTAGGAGTGAAGTTATAGTGACTTGAGCCTGTCGTTGCTTTTTAATGGGTTGAGTTGATTGGCTATAACTACTTGAATTAATTAATTTTTAGAGCCTCACCAATCGTAGTGAGGTATGGAGAAAACGATGTCGAATACGACACCTACACCTGCCGCTCATCGGTTAGGACTAGTGGGTCGCAAGGTTGGCATGATGCGTATTTTTACTGAGGAAGGCGAGTCTATCCCAGTAACAGTGCTAGACGTATCTAACAACCGTGTTACTCAAGTTAAGTCTGTAGAGACTGATGGTTATGCAGCGGTTCAAGTTGCTTACGGTACTCGCCGTGCAACTCGTGTGACTAAAGCATTGGCTGGTCACTACGCTAAAGCTGGCGTTGAAGCTGGCTCTATCCTTAAAGAGTTCCGTTTAGATCCTGCTAAAGCTGCTGAATTTACAGCGGGTGCTGTTGTGCCTGTTGAAAGCGTGTTTGAAGCTGGTCAAAAAGTAGACGTTCAAGGTACAACTATCGGTAAAGGTTTTGCTGGTACTATCAAACGTCACAACTTCGGTTCTCAACGTGCTTCTCACGGTAACTCACGTTCTCACCGTGTCCCTGGTTCTATCGGTCAAGCACAAGACCCAGGTCGCATTTTCCCTGGTAAACGCATGTCAGGTCACTTAGGTGATGTGACTCGTACAGTTCAAAATCTTGAAGTTGTTCGCGTAGACGCTGAGCGTGGTTTGTTGTTGGTTAAAGGCGCTGTTCCTGGCCACAAAAACTCAGATATCGTCGTTCTACCAGCAATCAAAATGTCTGTTAAAGGAGCCAAATAATGGAACTTAAGCTCCTAAATGAACAAGGTCAATCTAGCGCAACAGTAAGCGCTCCAGATACAATCTTTGGTCGCGAATTTAACGAAGCGTTGATTCACCAAATCGTGGTAGCTTACCAAGCTAACGCACGCAGTGGTAATCGTGCACAAAAAGATCGTTCTGAAGTTAAACATACGACTAAAAAACCATGGCGTCAAAAAGGTACTGGCCGTGCTCGTGCTGGTATGTCTTCTTCTCCTTTATGGCGTGGAGGTGGTCGTATTTTCCCTAACTCTCCAGACGAGAACTTTAGCCAAAAAGTAAACAAGAAGATGTACCGTGCAGGTATCCGTTCTATCTTGTCACAGTTGGCTCGTGAAGATCGTATCGCTGTAGTGGATTCTTTCACTTTCGATACCCCTAAAACAAAATTGGCTGCAACAAAACTTAAAGCAATGGGCTTGGATTCAGTATTAGTAATCACTGACGCTGTTGACGAGAATACCTACTTAGCGACTCGCAACTTGCCACACGTTGCTGTTGTTGAGCCACGTTACGCTGATCCGCTTTCTTTAGTACACTACAAAAAAGTATTGATTACTAAAGCAGCTATCGCTCAATTTGAGGAGATCTTAGGATGAAAGCAGAACGTTTATTGCAAGTAATTCTGGCTCCAGTCATCACAGAAAAAGCAACCTTTATTGCTGAATCTGGCGCGAAACCACAAATCGCATTGCGTGTGGCTTCTGATGCAACTAAACCAGAAATTAAAGCAGCTGTTGAAATGCTTTTTAAAGTAGAAGTTGAGTCTGTCTCTGTTCTGAACCGTAAAGGTAAGGTTAAACGTACTGGCCGTTATATGGGTCGTCGCCGTGATAACCGTATCGCTTACGTTTCGCTCAAAAAAGGTCAAGAACTTGACTTTTCGGAGGTGAACTAAGATGGCATTAGTTAAAATGAAACCAACGTCAGCTGGTCGCCGTGGTATGATTAAGGTAGTTACACCTGGTCTACACAAAGGTGCTCCATTTGCTGCGTTATTAGAAACACAAAAACGTGGTTCTGGCCGTAATAACAACGGTCATATTACCGTACGTCATCGTGGTGGTGGTCACAAATCTCACTACCGTATTATTGACTTCCGTCGTAATAAAGATGGTATCCAAGCTAAAGTTGAGCGTATTGAATACGATCCAAACCGTACTGCACATATCGCTTTAGTTTGCTATGCTGACGGTGAGCGTCGTTACATCATCGCTCCACGTAACTTAGAAGTGGGTGCTGTTATCGAATCAGGTAAAGAAGTGCCTATCCGTGTAGGTAACACAATGCCTATCCGTAACATCCCAGTAGGTACTACTATTCACTGCCTAGAGTTGCAACCAGGTAAAGGTGCTCAATTAGCACGTTCTGCTGGTGCTTCTGCTGTATTGATGGCTCGTGAAGGTATCTATGCTCAAGTACGTTTACGTTCTGGTGAAGTTCGTTTAGTACACATCGACTGCCGTGCAACTATCGGTGAAGTAAGCAATGGTGAACATAGCTTGCGTCAAATCGGTAAAGCTGGTGCAGTACGTTGGCGCGGTATTCGCCCAACCGTACGTGGTGTGGCAATGAACCCGGTTGATCACCCACATGGTGGTGGTGAAGGCCGTACTGGTGAGGCACGTGAACCTGTGAGCCCATGGGGTACTCCTACTAAGGGTTACAAAACTCGCCGTAACAAACGTACAGACAATATGATTGTCTCACGTCGTAAGCGTAAATAAGGGACGGTAAACTATGTCACGTTCAATTAAAAAAGGTCCTTTCGTAGATGCTCACCTCATGAAGAAGGTAGAAGCTGCTATCGAAGGCAAAGATAAAAAGCCGATCAAAACTTGGTCGCGTCGTTCAACCATCCTTCCCGATTTTATCGGATTGACAATCGCTGTACACAACGGTCGTCAGCACGTTCCAGTATATGTGAACGAAAACATGGTTGGTCATAAGCTTGGCGAATTCGCACATACTCGTACATTCAAGGGTCATGCTGCGGACAAAAAGTCTAAGAGGTAAGCGATGGAAACAACTGCAATCGTTCGTGGTGTTCATATTTCAGCGCAAAAAACTCGCCTTGTTGCGGATTTAATCCGTGGCAAGTCAGTAGCTCAAGCGTTGAATATCTTAACATTCACACAGAAAAAAGCCGCTGTCATCATTAAGAAAGCTCTTGAGTCTGCTATTGCAAACGCAGAGCACAACGATGGTGCTGATATTGATGAGTTAAAAGTAACCACTATCTATGTGGACAAAGCTCAATCAATGAAGCGTTTCTCCGCACGTGCCAAAGGCCGCGGTAACCGTATTGAGAAGCAAACTTGCCACATTGTGGTTAAAGTTGGTGCTTAAGGAGTCATAATGGGTCAAAAAGTTCACCCTACAGGGTTCCGTCTCGCTGTAACCCGTAACTGGAATTCTCGCTGGTTTGCTGAAGATGCAGATTTCGGTACTATGCTAGCAGAAGACATTCGTGTACGCGAGTACTTGAAGCGCAAACTTAAAGCTGCTTCAGTTGGTCGTGTATTAATTGAACGCCCAGCTAAGAACGCACGTATTACTGTGTTCTCTGCTCGTCCAGGCGTGATTATCGGTAAAGGCGGTGACGATATCGATGCATTAAAATCTGACTTGCAACGCTTAATGGGCGTGCCAGTTCATGTTAACATCGAAGAAATTCGTAAACCAGAAGTTGATGCGCAATTAATCGCTGATTCTATCGCTCAACAACTTGAAAAACGTATCATGTTCCGTCGTGCCATGAAACGTGCTATGCAAAACGCTATGCGCGCTGGTGCACAAGGTATCAAAGTAGCTGCTTCAGGTCGTTTGAATGGTATCGAAATTGCTCGTACAGAATGGTATCGTGAAGGTCGTGTACCTCTCCATACTTTACGTGCTATCATCGATTACGCTACATCAGAAGCTCAAACTACTTACGGTATCATCGGTATCAAAGTATGGGTTTACAAAGGCGACTTATTGCCAAATGGCGAAATGCCAGCTGAAGCTCCTTCTCGTGATGAAGAGCGTCGTGCTCGTCGTCCACGTGGTGAGCGTACAGAGCAACGTCGTCCAAGCCGTCGTGGTCGCAAGCCAGCAGCTGCAGCTGAAGCAGCTCCTGCGGCAGAAGGAGAATAAACATGTTATCACCAGCACGTAGAAAATACCGTAAAGAGCAAAAAGGCCGTAATACTGGTCTAGCTACTCGCGGTACTAACGTAAACTTTGGCGATTTCGGTCTAAAAGCTACAGGTCGTGGTCGTTTGACAGCACGTCAAATCGAGGCAGCTCGTCGTGCCATGACTCGCCATATTAAACGTGGTGGCCGTATTTGGATTCGTATCTTCCCAGACAAACCAATTTCGCAAAAACCTGCTGAGGTTCGTATGGGTAACGGTAAAGGTAATCCAGAATACTGGGTCGCTGAAATTCAACCAGGCAAAGTGCTATACGAGATGGACGGTGTAAGCGAAGAGCTAGCACGTGAGGCATTCCGTTTAGCTGCTGCTAAGTTACCTATTTCGACGACATTTGTGACTCGTCACTTAGGTTCGTAAGGAGTCTTTATGAAAGCGAGTGAATTACGTTCAAAAGACGCAGCCGAGCTACATAAAGAGCTCGAGGAATTGTTGAAAGCACAATTTAACTTGCGTATGCAACGTGCTACTCAACAACTTTCTAACACAAGCCAGTTAGGCAAGGTGCGTCGCGATATCGCACGTGTACGTACTGTTTTGACCGAAAAGGCAGGAAAGTAATATGAGCCAAACAACAGAAAAACGCCAACGTACTTTGATCGGTAAAGTGGTGAGCAACAAGATGGATAAAACAGTGGTTGTTCAAGTAGAGCGCCGTGTTAAACATCCTATCTATGGCAAAATCATTATCCGTACTAACAAGTACAAAGCGCATGATGAAAACAATCAATACAATGAGGGCGATACAGTAGAAATCGCTGAAGGTCGTCCAATTTCACGTTCTAAATCGTGGAGCGTTGTACGTTTGATTGAAGCTGTTCGTGTAATCTAATAATCATCAGTGAGAAATCACTGACAGTAGAAGATTAAGCGATTGCTTAAAAAAGCCACCTCATTGAGGTGGCTTTTGTTATTTCTTCAAGGCATATTGTATTGATTGCATAGAAGGGTGTTGGCAGAGAAGTGGCTTGTACGGCTCCGTACAAGCTAACCGCACAAGCCACTATCTTACATCTAGCGTTCAAAATGCAGGAACTGCATATGACGTTCGTATTGGTTAAGAATATCGATAATAATCTGCTCTTTTGTGTAGCCCAAAATATCGTAATCCTGGCTACCCTCAGTCAAGAACACTTCAGCACGATAATATTTATCATCGTCGTGTTTCGCAGAGATATTACTAGATTGTCCTAGAGCAAAGACAGGTTTAATGGCTTGGACAAGACGAACTTCATAAAGAAAATCAACCTCCTCACCATGAAGCACTTCTAGTTTTAAACTGAGCTCTTCTTGGAGCAACTTGACATCTAATCCCTTTGCTTGTAGCTCTGCTGCTACGGCACTCATTGCTGTATGTAGTTGTTTTTCCATAAAGCGGTGAGCCTCTCTAGCATCAGGGAAAGAAACTAGGCGATGTAAGCGATTACGCCAATTATTACCGTTGTCTAATACAAGGGCTTTATCGACATTGACAGCTTTGCGTTTATTACCTTCTTGACGCAGACTCATCCACATCGAAATCATATAGGCAATCAATACAAAGGAGAATGGTAAACCGGCTACAACTGAGACAGATTGCAAGGAGGAAAAACCACCTGCGAATAATAGCCCAAGGGTTACTAGACCAGTTGCTGCTGCCCAGAAAAGACGCAACCAGATAGGGGCATCGACTTCATTAGAAAGATTCTTTGAGCTTAAATTTGCTAGTACTAAGGCACCCGAATCAGCTGAGGTAATAAAGAAAATTAAGCCAATGAAAACGCCTAGACTAGACCATACCTTGGCATAAGGGAAATGTTCAAATAACACAAACATCCCCATTGCAGGCTCTTCAAGTGCTATTTTACCGAGGTCTGTAGCACCGTTGTTCACTAAATCAATACCCGTATTCCCGAAAATAGAGAACCAAGCAAAGATAAAGCCTAGGGGAATAAACATGACACCAAAGACAAAGGAGCGTAAGGTGCGTCCACGAGAAATGCGGGCAATAAATAAGCCAACAAAAGGCGCCCAAGCCACCCACCATGCCCAGAAGAAGATAGTCCACCATGATTTCCACTCAGCACCTTTTTCACCATCATAAGCATAGACTTGGAACGTTTTGCTCACGATAGTTTGGAAATAGTCTCCAATATTCTCGGTAAAGGTGTTAAATAAGAATTGAGTTGGTCCCATCACTAAAATAGCAATGAGCAGGAATGTCGCTCCCAGCATATTGATTTCTGATAAACGACGTACCCCTTTCTCAACTCCAGACATGGCTGAAAGGGCTGCTGCTGCAACGACTACAATAATGATAACCGCCTGTACAAACTTGCTATTTTCTACCCCAAACATATGGGTTAGGCCGGCATTGGCTTGTAGGACACCAATCCCTAAACTGGTGGCAATACCTAGTAATGTACACACGACCCCAAAAGTATCTACAGTGTAGCCTAATGCCCCATTAGCCCGTTTTTCACCAAATAAAGGGACCAGAGCACTACGTAAAGCCAAAGGCATATTTTTACGATAGGCAAAATAGGCGAGTGCCATCCCAATAAGGGCATAAATTCCCCAACCATGTAATCCCCAGTGTAAAAAGGTTTGTGGCAAAGCCGCACGAGCAGCTTCTAAACTACCAGCCTCTCCAGTAGGCGGGGCAAGATAGTGGGATAAAGGTTCTGATACTCCGAAGAACAAGAGGTCAATCCCAATCCCTGCGGAGAATAACATCGCTGCCCAGGCTAGAAAAGGGAAATCGGGCTTGTCATGATCTTGTCCCAATTTAATATCACCAAATCGGGAGAAGCCCACAAATAAAGCAAAGATACAATAGGCTGCAACAACCAGCATATAGTACCAACCAAAATGATCGGATACCCAACGTAGAGAGTTATCCAGTAGTGCACCACTCGTTTCAGGAAAAAGAATGGTGAAGAGAATTAATGCAATAGTGGCAATAGAGGAGGTGAGAAACACCGTTTTATTGACCCCAGAAGGTGCATTTTGGGGAAGTTGAGTAGTAGATGTCTGTGGCATCTTTGGTCTCCTTGTTTTAAAAAGGCAAAATGAATCTGCCTTGTCTTATACTTGCTGTGTGCAAAGAGATGAATTATCACTGTGACTACCTATGTGATAAGGATAGTCTATTTAAATCAGACAACCCTTATCTCTTTGCACAGCACACAAGCTATTTTCTGATAGTTTATGCGTGGCGCTTTGGTTCTCCACGGACAGGAGCTCCATTGGCCACATAATAATCTGCGGTGGACTTAGGTAGTTTACGTCCTCGCATCGTATCAGCAATTTTTTCTGCTAACATAATAGTGGTAGCATTCAAATTACCAGTAATAATATTGGGCATAATGGAGGCGTCTACGACACGAAGTCCGTCAATGCCGTGTACGCGTCCTTGTCCATCGGTAACCGCATCATTGCCTGTTCCCATGGCGCAGGTGCATGATGGGTGGTAAGCAGTTTCTGCATGATTACGGACATATTCATCCAACTCCGCATCACTTTGGATGGAGAGTTTTGGCGTAATGACTTCTCCTCGATAGGGGTCAAGTGCTGGTTGATTCATAATCTCTCGGGTGATACGAATAGCAGCACGGAATTCCTCCCAGTCTTGTTCGTGACTCATATAGTTAAACAAAATGCTGGGGTGTTCATGAGGGTTGCGAGATTTTAGTTTAATTCGCCCTCGACTTAATGAGCGCATAGAACCTACATGTGCTTGGAAGCTATGGGCTTTACTGGCATTACGTCCATCGTAGCGAACTGCAATGGGTAAAAAATGATACTGGATATTGGGCCACTCGAATTTTTCATGAGAGCGGATAAATCCACCTGCCTCAAAATGATTGCTGGCTCCAAGTCCTGTTCCCATAAATAACCACTCAGCACCAATCATGGGTTTATTCCACCAATGTGTTGCTGGAGCAATGGACACAGGCTGTTTACACTCATATTGCATATAGAGCTCAAGATGATCTTGTAGATTGTTTCCTACACCAGGAAGGTCAAGAACCACATTAACACCTGCCTCACGTAACCATTGACCTGGACCAACACCACTACGTTGGAGAATTTGAGGGGATGCGATAGCACCTGCACAAAGCAACACTTCTGTGTTGGCTTGAATGCTGTAGACCTCATTTTTATGATGAAAACGTACACCCACTGCACGTTTTCCATCAAATAGAATCGTATCGGTAAGTGCGCCAGTCACAATGGTAAGACGTTCTCGGTGTTTAGCCATATCAAGATAACCACGAGCCGTAGAGGAGCGGCGACCGTTGGGGGTGACAAAGCGATCCATGGGACCGAAACCCTCTTGCTGATAACCGTTTAAATCTTCTGTTCTCGGATACCCAGCATCGACACCCGCTTGAACCATTGCTTCAAATAAAGGATTGACCCCTGGTTTGGAGGTCGTGACATGGATAGGGCCATTACCACCGTGGTAGTCATTTTCCCCGGCATCACGCTGTTCTGCTTTTTTAAAGTAGGGTAGACAATCTAAATAAGTCCAATCTTCAAGACCGGGTATTTTGGCCCAGTGATCAAAGTCCAACGCATTCCCACGGATGTAGCACATTCCGTTAATGAGAGAAGAACCTCCCAAGCCCTTGCCTCGTCCACAGTCCATAATACGATGATTCATATAAGGCTCTGGATCGGTTTTATAGCCCCAGTTATAGGTGGTACCTTGTAAAGGCATGGCCAAGGCGGCAGGCATTTGAGTGCGAAAGTCGAAGCGATAGTCGGGTAATCCAGCTTCTAAAAGTAGTACAGAGACATTTTCATCCTCAGTCAGACGTGCAGCCAATACATTTCCTGCACTACCTGCCCCGATAATAATATAGTCATAGGAAGTTTTTAATTTCATCATATCTCCTAGTATCAATTCAGATGAGCTTGTCGCGGAGCAACTGTGGAGAAAGCAAAGAAAAAGTTTGACCTTACTTTCCCCTTTAATAAAGACAAGTGAGATGCCATAAGGTGATGTTGTCTTGCATTCACCTTAGGCTTTTATAGGGGATTAGAAGACTGATTGATAATCTCCTAACTCGACTTGTATAGATTTTGTTTGTGTATAGTGCATGAGAGTTTGGATACCATTTTCACGGCCAATACCAGATTGTTTATAGCCGCCCACAGGCATTTGTGCAGGAGATTCTCCCCATGTATTAATCCAACAAATACCTGCTTGTAATTGTGCAATGACTCTGTGAGCCTTTTGTAGACTAGGTGTCACTACTCCAGCAGCAAGCCCATAGCTGGTATTGTTTGCTCGAACGATTGCTTCCTCTTCTGTGGTATAGGCAAGAATACTCATCACAGGACCAAAGATTTCTTCTTGGCAGATAGTCATATCATCTGTGCAGTCTGTAAAAACCGTTGGCTCTACATAAGCACCTTTGGCAAACTCTCCACTAGCACGCTGACCACCAATAAGCAATCGAGCTCCTTGCTCTTTACCTTTCTCAATATAAGAAAGTACTTTTTCCATATGGGGGAAACTGACAAGAGGACCAAAGTTAGTTTCTTGGTGTTGAGGATCTCCCATGCGGATACGTCGAACACGCTCAATAATTTTTTGTTCAAAAGTGTCTTTTTTATTGAGAGGAATAAATACTCGAGTGCCATTGGTGCAAACCTGACCTGAACTATAAAAGTTTGCCATCATGGCAATGTCTGCTGCTTTGTCTAAATCAGCATCATCCATAATGATAAGAGGCGATTTTCCTCCTAATTCCATGGTGACATCTTTGAGATTGGCAAGTGCGGACTGAGACATCACTGTTTTGCCAGTACTGACGCCACCTGTAAATGAGATTTTGGCAATGTCTGGATGCTCGCTTAATGCTTGACCAACTCGCCAGTCACCTAGCACGACATTAAACAACCCATTTGGCACACCTGCCTGAGTAAAGATTTCAGCAAGTTTTAATGCTCCTGTTGGGGTAACTTCACTGGGTTTAAAAATCATAGCATTGCCAGCAGCTAAAGCTGGAGCGGCCTTCCACATTGCAATTTGAATAGGATAATTCCAAGCCCCAATACCTGCCACAACCCCTAGTGGTTCTTGACGGGTATAGACAAAACTACTGTCTCGAAGAGGAATTTGACGACCTTCAATGGCGGCAGCTAGTCCAGCATAATATTCAATGACATCTGCTCCAGTCACAATATCTACATAAAGGGTTTCGGATAAAGGCTTCCCTGTATCAAGTGTTTCAATAAGAGCAAGCTCATCATTGCGCTCTCGTAGTATTGCCACGGCTTTTAATAAGATACGACTACGTTCCACAGCAGTCATAGAAGCCCATACTTTTTGTGCTTCTTTAGCGGTTTTTACGGCCAAATCAATTTCTTGAGAGGAAGATTGCTGTACTTGTGACAACACTGTCCCGTTGGCAGGATTGATATTATCAAAAAGTGTTGCTTGTGCATCTTGGGCGACAAAAGCACCATTAATATAAGCAGTTAGTACTGTCATGAGACTCCTTTTTATTTAACTAATATTGTTTTTTCAGTCTAGACAACGTGACAAAAACAAGTAAGAAACAAAACACGAGCATAGTAAAGTTAATTACTGAACTCATACAGCGATACTGAAAGTCAGCGTAAACTGAAAAGTGTGACACTTACGCAAGACATCAATAAAAGCGTAAGTAAATAGCGTTTTTTAATGATAATTAATGAATTTTGGCTTACATTTTAAGTTTTTTAATGAGGTGTTGTCAAATTGCGACAGTAATATTCAGGATTTGCCCCGATTTGGAGCAGATAAGCAGGCAGCAGATAAGCCTGATGTATCAATGCTAAATAATCCCTTTTTCTTTCAGAGAGGAAAGATATGTGGTGTCGTAGTATTGTGATAGGATTTCCTCTGTATGTTGGCCTAGGGTAGGAGGGGCACTGCGGTATTGGACAGGGGTGTCAGAGAGGTGGATAGGATTACCTAGTGTGCGGATAGGACTTTGTTGTTGAGCAAAATCCACAATCATATGGCGGTGCTGTATTTGTGGGAGGTTGAGGGCTTCGGCAACATTGTTTATCGCACCACAAGGGACACCAGCTGCCTCGAATAAAGACAGCCATTCATCACGGGATTTTGTGAGAAAAATCGCTTGCATAAGCGGAATGAGTTGCTCTCTGTATTTCACTCGGTCAGGATTATGAGCAAAGCGAGCATCTTGATTCCATGTCATTTGCATGACTTGACATACGGCGGCAAACTGCCCATCATTGCCACAAGCAAGAATAAGATGTTGTTGGTTGGCGACTTCAAAAACCTGATAAGGGACAATACTTGGGTGAGCATTGCCTAGACGAGGAGGCACTTCCTGACTGGCCAAATAATTCATGCCAACATTGGCGGTCATTGCAATAGCACTATCCAGTAATGAAACATCAATGTGCTGACCTTTGCCTGTTTGGCATCTAGCAAGCAACGCAGCCTGAATACCGATGGTGAGTTGTAATCCTGTAAATAGGTCTATCACCGCAACACCTACTTTATGAGGTAAACCATCACTGGGTCCGGTAATACTCATTAGCCCACTCAATCCTTGGATAATATAGTCGTACCCTGGTTTTTTTGCATCAGGTCCTGTTTGTCCAAAACCTGTCAGCGAGGCATAGATGAGGCGAGGGTTAATTTTCTGCAAAGAAAGATAGTCTAGACCGTATTTTTTGAGTCCGCCTACTTTAAAGTTCTCCACAAATACGTCTGCATCACTGACTAATTGACGGATAATATCTTGTCCTTCTGGTCGACTAATGTCAACTGCAACCGACTTTTTATTGCGATTAACTGTCGCAAAATAAGCAGAAGTTCCATCAGCAAAAGATGGAGGCGTCCATTGACGCGTCTCATCCCCAGAGAGAGGGCGTTCAATTTTAATGACCTCGGCACCCAAGTCGGCTAATATTTGAGTGCAACTTGGACCAGCAAGCACACGAGATAAATCGACGACCTTGATGCCTTGTAATGCTTGTTGGGTATTGGCTGATGACATAATTATCCTATACGGTAAGAAGGAGCACCGTGTCTAGGCGATACTCCTTAAATAGGGGGTTAAACAAATGCTTGTAGGCCTGTCTGTGCACGACCAAGAATTAGGGCATGAATGTCATGTGTACCTTCATAAGTATTAACTGCCTCAAGATTCATCACATGGCGAATCACGTGAAACTCATCGGCGATACCATTGCCCCCATGCATATCACGTGCAACACGTGCAATATCCAATGCTTTACCGCAGTTATTGCGTTTAATGAGAGAAATCATCTCAGGAGCTGCTCGCCCTTCATCCATAAGGCGACCTACACGTAATGCGGCTTGTAGTCCTAGGGCAATTTCAGTCTGCATATTGGCAAGTTTCAGTTGGACTAATTGTGTTGCCGCTAGAGGGCGATTAAACTGGATTCGATCAAGAGTATATTGGCGAGCTGCTTGCCAGCAGAATTCTGCCGCCCCCATAGAACCCCAAGCAATACCATAGCGTGCCTTATTTAAACAACCAAAGGGACCTTTAAGTCCTCGAATCTCTGGAAATGCGTTCTCTTCAGGGACAAAAACCTCATCCATCACAATTTCACCGGTGATAGAAGCTCGAAGCGAGAATTTACCTTCAATTTTAGGGGTGGTTAGACCTTTCATCCCTCGTTCAAGAATAAACCCTCTAATTTGCCCTTCATCATCTTTTGCCCAGACCACCATCACATCAGCGATGGGGCTATTGGTAATCCACATTTTGCTACCACTTAATGAATAGCCACCATCCACTTTGCGAGCACGAGTTTGCATGCTAGCAGGATCGGATCCAGCATTGGGTTCTGTTAGACCAAAGCAACCTACCCACTCTCCTTTTGCTAATTTAGGTAGGTATTTTTGCTTTTGTGCCTCTGTGCCGTAGCTATAAATAGGATGCATGACAAGACTAGATTGCACACTCATTGCCGAACGATACCCAGAATCAACTCGTTCAACGGCACGGGCAATAAGTCCGTAGGCTACATGGGACATCCCTGCACATTCATAACCATCAATAGTGCAACCCAGTAGACCTAATTCCCCCATTTTGAGCATAATATCTCTATCAAAGTGTTCATGGCGATTAGCATCTAGAATGCCAGGCATCAATTCTTCTTGACAAAAAGCCTCAGCAGTTTCTAGCACCATTCGTTCTTCTTCAGTGAGTTGTTCTGTTAACAAAAATGGGTCTTGCCAATTAAAAGGGGCACGTGACATAGTTTCTTCCTTTGGTCTCAAAATGTATTGTGAATAGTGAAAAACTCCTCTTACTTTATCGCTTGATAAATGTAAAAGTATTTTACATATTACTAGTGTACCACCGTGAATAAGGTGTGTGAGCTTTTTAATTATGAAAGAGAATGAATTTGCGGATTTAAGCTAAGGCAGAAAAGCCACTCTACCTAGACGAGTAGCTTTTCTGGGAAGGGATTAGAATACGTCTATGATATGGCTATCATAGAGATGGGAGAGATTGGACAGTATTTAAGGTATATCAGAATAACCCTACAATATTGCCCATCTGATCCACATCAATTTGATGGGCTGCTGGGTGTTTGGGTAGACCAGGCATACGCATCATATCGCCACATAAAGCCACAATAAAACCAGCCCCTGCAGAGAGAGAAATACCACGTACAGTAATCTCGAAATCTTTGGGGCAACCGAGCAACTTGGGATTGTCACTTAAGGAATACTGCGTTTTGGCCATGCAAACGGGCAGTTGGTCATAGCCTAGTTGCTTAAGTCGAGCAATCTCATCTAATGCCTCACGATTAAATAACACCTCTCTAGCTCCGTAGACTTTTTGGGCGATAGCACGGATTTTATCTTCAACTGAGCCGCTTAGCTCATAGGCAAAATGGAACTTTTTAGTAGAGGTTTCAATCGACTGAATGACTTTTTCAGCAAGCTCTATACCTCCTGCCCCACCTTTTGCCCAGACCTCACTGAGGGCCACTTCAAAACCATGTGTAGAACCTGCTTGGCGAATTAGCTCTAATTCAGCGTCCGTATCACTATTAAAACGGTTAATTGCGACGACAACGGGTAAATTAAAGACGGATTTTAGATTTTCCACATGCTTAAGTAAGTTGGGTAGACCTGCTCTCAAGGCATCAAGATTTTCTAATGAAAGAGCATCTTTGGCAACACCTCCGTTGTACTTTAAGGCTCGGACGGTTGCTACTACTACGGCTACATCAGGGGTTAAACCAGCAAGACGGCACTTGATATCGCAGAATTTTTCTGCCCCTAAATCGGCACCAAACCCAGCCTCTGTTACTACGTAATCACCTAAACTTAAAGCAAGTTTTGTCGCAATCACAGAGTTGCAACCATGGGCAATATTAGCAAAAGGACCTCCATGCACAAGTGCGGGAGAGCCTCCTATGGTTTGGACCAAATTAGGTTTGATGGCATCTTTGAGTAAGGCAGCCATGGCACCATGAGCCTGTAAATCTTTGGCATAGACAGGTTGGTTATCCTTGGTATAAGCAACAAGAATATTGCCTAAGCGAGTTTTTAAATCTTGCAAATCAGTGGCTAAACAAAAGATTGCCATAACCTCAGAGGCAACAGTAATATCAAAGCCGTCTGGGCGGATAGTGCCATCACTTGGTTTCCCCAAGCCGCTCATAATATTACGTAGCTGGCGATCGTTCATATCCATTACACGACGCCAGAGTACCCGTTTAGGGTCAATGTTTAACTCATTGCCTTGATGAATGTGGTTGTCAATTAAGGCTGCCAGAAGATTATTCGCTGAGGTGATGGCATGAAAATCACCCGTGAAATGTAGGTTAATATCTTCCATAGGAACCACCTGCGAGTATCCTCCTCCAGCTGCTCCTCCTTTAATCCCAAAAACAGGTCCTAGTGAGGGTTCACGCATGGCAACGATGGACTTTTTATTTAATTGACGCAAGGCATCGGTAAGTCCAATAGTAACAGTTGTTTTTCCTTCGCCTGCAGGGGTCGGATTAATCGCGGTGACGAGGATTAAATGACCTTGCTTATCGCTTCTTGAACGACGATTGATTTTTGCCTTATAACGCCCATAGCACTCAATTTCGTCCTCTTGTAGACCTAGCTGTTGTGCGATAGTGGTAATGGGTAATAACGTATGTTGGTGAGCAATTTCTGCGTCAGTCATAAATCCTTCCTGAGTTAACTTTTTAAATGAAATTCTGTTGATTGCATTGATGGTCTTTGACGAAATACATTAAACCACTCGGCGAGTTTAGGAAAATCTTTTCGCCACTCAAAATAGGGTAAACGAAAATCTAGATAAGCTAATGCACAAGCTAAAGTGATTTGTGCAATATTTATTGGACGTGTCAATGCCTCGTCACTTTCTTCAAAATAACTTAATGATGTGCAAATTTTATCAAAATGTCCATGCGTGAGGTCTTTCCACTCAAGTTCAGTAGGACGCATCTGAGTCTCAATACGGATAAGTGTAGTCGTAGTCATTATCCCATCGGCGATAGCATGTTCCTTGAGAATATCCCATTTAGACTCGTCATCCCCAAATAAATTCCCTTTTTTATGTTTGTTGAGGTATTCGCAAATCACTCGACTATCAAATAAAGACTCGTCTTTGTAGGTAACCAAGGTGGGTACTTGCCCAAGAGGATTCCTCTTTAAGATATTTTTATCTCTATCGATGGGGTGAGCTGACGAATCCAATAGCTGAATCTCATCAAAACAATCCAACTCTTTGGCAGTAACCAAGCATTTACGTACAAAGGGAGAGGAGGGGGAGTAAAAAATTTGCATGACTTGTCTCCAGTATGGTTTCTTACTTATCGTCATTTGAGTGCTATTGTATTGATACTGCTAAAAAATAGCAATGAGAGAAGAGGCTGACAAGCTATAATGGTGAAAATTAGATTGAATGACGCCATAGATATGAATACATTACTTTCTTCCTTGTCTTCCATTTCCCAACTTACCGATTCAGAACAGCTACAGAAATACACAGCCGATAGTAGTGGTTACCCCCCTGCGTTGCCTAGTATTGTGTTACGTCCAGCCAATACAGAGGAGGTGGCGGCTTGTATCAAGGCTTGTGCAGCAGCACATAAAAATTACACCATACAAGGAGGTCTAACAGGGCTGGCAGGCGGTGCTTGTCCTGCTGAGGGGGATGTGGTGATTTCTCTTGAACGCATGAATAAGATAGAGGAAGTTGACACAATCGGTGGTACCGCTATTGTGCAAGCAGGAGTGGTATTAGAGCAACTGCAACAAGCAGTACTTGAACAGGGTTGGTATTTTCCGCTGGATTTGGGGGCAAGAGGTTCTTGTCAGATTGGAGGCAATGTTTCAACCAATGCTGGGGGCAATAAGGTATTTCGATATGGCACTACTAGAGAGTTGGTGCTAGGTCTAGAGGTCGTGTTGCCAGATGGCACTGTGCTAAATATGCTGAATCGAGTGATTAAAAATAACACTGGCATGGATCTAAAGCATTTATTTATTGGTACCGAGGGGATATATGGTGTGGTAACAAGAGTATGTATACGCCTTTTCCCCAAACCGGAAGCAGTACACAATGCACTTGTTGCTTTGGCTTCATTTGAAGATGTAGCCCAACTTTTGAAGGAGGCTCGAGGTAGTTTGGCTGAGTTAGCTAGCTTTGAGGTGATGTGGGATAATTACTTAAAAGCGGCTGCTATTGCCACCAAGCGAACAGTTCCCTTTGAAGGACATTACCCCATTTATGTGTTGATGGAGGTTGAGGGCTCGGCATATGGTTTGCAGGATAAATTTGTGCATTTCTTGGAGCGACAAATAGAACGCGGTTTATTGCAAGATGTGATTATTCCCCAGAATGAAGAGCAAGCCAAGAATTTGTGGCATATCCGTGATGGCGTATCGGAGATTTTTCGTACATTACAATATTTTGTGGCGTTTGATATTGGTATTCCATTAAAGGATATGCAGACCTTTATCGATGAGGTCAATCAAGCCATTACAGACCAATATCCACATGCCGTGAATTTGTTCTTTGGTCACTTGGGTGATGGTAATCTACATATCTTGACAGGTAAGTTAAAACAAGAGGAGCTTGAGGCTGTGGATGATTTGGTGTATCAACTCACAGCCAAATATGGTGGTAGTATCACGGCTGAACATGGGATTGGTCGCATTAAAAAATCTTTCTTACACTACAGTAGAAGCCAGGAGCAAATACAGTTGATGCGGTCTATTCGACAACTGATTAATCCAGATAATTTATTAAATAAAGGGCGAGTAGTGGATTAAATTTAACTCGGTAAGTTTCAGTCAGCCTTGCAGAAATAGGAAGTTGGTTAGGTGAAGGCGTGTCTGTATTGTAAGGGTGTTTTCCCATAGCCAAGACGAAATTGCACAATGAAATAACTAATCTGATTAAAACCTGATGCTAAAGCGATTTCCGATATAGATTGATCTGAGTGGAGTAACATTTCCCGTGCAATATGTAGTCTATGAGTGTTTAAGTATTTAATCGGGGAGGTATGGGCATATTTTTTGAATAATGCGGTACAGCGGTTCTTATTACTTAGAGCGTGTTTGGCAATCATTGCTACAGTAAGTGGTTGTGCATAATTTTTGTGAATGTAATCCACCATCATATGAAAAGTTGTAAGTTCCTTCTTATTGACAATTTTTGATGGGAGGTGTTTTAGAGTATTTTCTATTATTTGAGAAATAAAATTTATCAGAGAAAAATAATATAGTTTTTCATGTGATAGATTACTTAATTCTTGTAGTTTACTCAATTGTTGAGGTGATAATGGGATTAGTGCGTAGGAAAAATTATCTCTCTGCATTAGAGGGATAATAAATTGTTGTTGTACGAAAGCAGAAAAAATAGAACAGTCAAAATTGATACAAAGAGTGCGTACATTTTGCTGGGTAGTATGCGAAGTGTGTAATTGATGGTGGTTGAGCAATAATAACGTATCTGGACATAATATAAAGTGCTCCTCATTTACACAATAGTCTAACTCTCCTGTGGAGACCCATACAATTTGAAAGGTCTCATGCCAGTGCAAAGGAACGTTATCAAATAAACCATGCGTGTAATGCTGAGTGTAGACCGATAAAGCCAAATCCTTGATAGCGTAGAGATGGTTTTCTTTTAATTCGTTAGTAGTGATAAAAGGAAAGTCACCATTAACTTGGGTGGATCGAGGAGGGTATGACATTGGTGAATATGAATTAATTAACTGCTATTGGTACATTAATAGATTATATCTTTAAAGGTATAAATCTGATAAAAATAATGAGAATTTTGATAGAAATAACCCATTTTACTTCCTATACTGCGTATAAATTTGATATATCTATTATAGTAGGAAGTGGACAATGGTAGAAATTAATGCGAGTAGATTATTAGACCGTTTAGACTATTTGGGTCATATTGGTAAAGATGGGGAGGGAAGGCTAACTCGGCTAGCATTAACTGATGCAGAAAAAGCAGGACGAGATAAGGTAGTTTCGTGGATGAAAGAAGCTGGTTTGAGAGTTGTAGTAGATCGTATAGGTAATATTTTTGGTATATGGGAAACAACTGCTAATAAGGATCAACAACCCTTAATGTTAGGATCGCATATTGATACGGTTATTAATGCAGGTAAATATGATGGTTGTTATGGGGTATTAGCAGGATTAGAGGTTATTCAACGATTACAAGAAATAGGTTTGACAACGCAGAGACCGATTATAGTGGGGGCTTTTACTAACGAAGAAGGGATAAGGTATGCACCTGATATGATGGGTTCTTTAGTATATGCAGGTGGATTATCTGTAGAGCAAGCTTTAGCTACTCAAGGAATGGATGGAACTATATTAGGAGAAGAGCTTGACCGTATAGGATATGCAGGTGACCTAGCCCCTGGATTTGTTAAACCCTTTGCTTATTTAGAGTTACATATAGAACAAGGTCCTATCTTAGAGGCTCAGAATATCACGATTGGTGCTGTTGAAAATTTACAAGGTATTTCATGGCAGAGACTGACTATCAAAGGGGTCGCTAACCATGCAGGAACTACGCCTATAGATATGAGAGTTGATGCGGGTCTTGCCGCAGCTAAAATTATTGTTTTCCTAAGAGAAAGATGTTTATTATCTTCTGGTAGAACTGTAGCGACTGTTGGAGAGCTTGCATTTACCCCGAACGCGGTTAATGTTATTCCATCACAGGCTACCTTGACTATTGATATTAGAAACACAAATGAAGAATTACTTCAGGCAGAGGAGCAAGCCTTAGCACAATATCTACGAGAGCTTGAGCAGCAGGACAAGGTGACTATTACTGCCACTCGATTGGTGCGATTTGAACCAGTCCTTTTTGATGAAAATCTTGTTTGCCGTGTAGAGCAATCAGCTCAACGCAGAGGACTATCGTGTAGAAGGATGACATCAGGTGCTGGACATGATGCTCAGATGATGGCACGCATTTGCCCTTCTGCGATGATTTTTGTTCCTAGTGTAAAGGGTATTAGTCATAATCCTAGAGAGTTTACTAAAGTAGAAGATTTAGTTCATGGTGCAAACGTTTTTCTTGATGTCGTAATGGATTTGGTGGCATAAAGGAGATAGAAAAAGTGAGTATTGATATTATTGCTTTTCAAAAAGATAGAAACAATGGTCGTTATGATGAAGTCTTCTGCGTGGAACACGCTAGAGCTGCATTACTGTTTCATCAAACTTTAAGGGAATACCAAGAAACTCCATTAGTTTCTTTGCACAATTTGGCACATTATCTCGGGATTGCTCACTTCTATGTCAAGGATGAAAGTAAGCGTTTTGGACTAAATGCTTTTAAAGGACTGGGAGGAAGTTATGCATTAGCAAAAATTATTGAGCAACGCTTAGGGATTGATTTATTCGATGTGCATAAAGTGGATCAAGGGAGATTTTTGTTTGTTACGGCAACAGATGGTAATCATGGTAGAGGTATTGCGTGGGCAGCAAAAAAATTGGGTCAAAAAGCAATTGTCTATCTGCCGAAAGGGACGGCACAGGAACGATTTGACAGAATTCTACAACTTGGTGCAGAGGCGCATATTACTTCTTTGAATTATGATGATACGGTGAGATTTGCACAACAACAAGCGATACAGCAAGGAGGTATTTTAGTACAGGATACTGCGTGGCAGGGCTATGAGGAAATTCCCTCATGGATTATGCAAGGTTACTTAACTATGGCATTAGAACTGGTACAGAGATTGGGGGACGTAAGACCTACGCATATTTTTTTGCAGGCAGGGGTAGGTGCAATGGCAGGAGCATTAACTAGCTTTTTTTCCCACTATTATACTGATGCTATGCCTACTATTATTTATGTCGAACCAAGTCAAGCTAATTGTTTGTACAGAACAGCCAAGGCAAGAGATGGTAAATTACACAAAGTGGACGGAGATTTATCTTCTATTATGGCGGGATTGTGTTGTGGTGAGGTTTGTCCTATAGGATGGGATCAAATTAGGCAACATGATAGTTTTTTTGTTTCCTGCTCAGATGATGTTGCGGCAGATGGAATGCGTATTTTAGGACATCCATTAAAAGAAGATGAACGAGTTGTTTCAGGAGAGAGTGGTGCAGTGACAACGGGGGTGGTGTGTAGACTTATGCGGGATAATTCCCTGCAATCTATGAGGGAACGATTAGGGTTAGATGAAAATTCAGTGGTTGTCTGTTTTAGTACGGAAGGAGATACAGATGGAGACAATTACAGACGAATAGTATGGGAGGGTAAATATAGCCGGTACGAGTAAAATGAAGTGCTAATTTTCAGAAATAGAAGATAAGGCTTGATTTAAATTCTAAGCAGCGTATAGTAAGACTAAGCGTATTGTTTTAAACACGAGAGTAAAAGTGTTTATCAGTCCAATAAGGATAAGAAAATGTATAGTGAATTAACACAGGATATTCAAGTCGAATTTGAACAAGCCTTTGGTGCCCAATTTGTGACAACTACGGCGGTTCGAGAGCATCATGCACAAGATGAATCTGCCTATGATAAAACGTTGCCTGATGCTGTTATTTTTGCACGCAATACAGAGGATGTGATTAAAGCCGTCAAACTTTGTAGTGCTTACAATATTCCTATCGTACCATTTGGAGCAGGAACATCTATCGAAGGACATATTTTGCCTATTCATGGTGGTATTACCTTGGATTTAAGCGAAATGAACAAAGTATTGTCAGTGGATGATCAAGACTTCACTGTGACCGTACAACCAGGGGTGTTACGTCATCAACTTAATGAAGAAATCCGTCATACGGGTTTATATTTTCCTATTGATCCCGGTGCAAATGCCTCCATCGGTGGTATGGTGAGTACCCGAGCTTCAGGTACTACTGCTGTACGTTACGGTACGATGCGGGAAAATGTGTTGTCGCTTAAAGTGGTGACGGCTGATGGTGAGTTAATTCGCACAAGTAGCCGAGCTGCAAAATCATCGGCAGGTTATGATTTAACACGTCTTTTTATTGGTAGTGAGGGGACGCTTGGTATTATCGTAGAAATTACGCTTAAAGTTTACCCTGTGCCAGAAGAAATTGTAGCGGCTATCTGTGCTTTCCCAACGTTGGAAGATGCTGTGAACTGTACAGTCATGATTCGTCAGAGTGGGACACAAATTGGTCGTGTGGAGTTTTTGGATAGCAATGCCATTCGTGCGGTGAATGGGTATAGTCATTTAGGTTTAAAAGAAGTACCAACTTTATTCTTTGAATTTCATGGTTCAGCTAGTGGAATTCAAGAGCAAATTGAATTAATTAAAGAGTTAGCAAAAGAATGTGGTGGTTCTGATTTTGAATGGGCTAGTAAAACTGAAGAGCGTAATCGTTTATGGACCGCTCGTCATAATGCTTATTTTGCAAGTTTACAGTTACGACCTAATTCTCGTAGCATCACGACGGATGTATGTGTACCTATTTCTTCTTTAGCCCAATGTGTGAGTGAAACAGCGGCAGATTTAGCTGGCTTACCTTTCCCTTGGACGATGTTAGGTCATGTAGGAGATGGTAATTTTCATGTGTTGATGATGATTGACCCGCATAATGAATCGGAAAGAGAGCAGGCCGAAGCATTTAATCAGCGTCTTGTGCGTCGAGCTATTGCAATGGACGGTACCTGTACAGGAGAGCATGGTATAGGCATTCACAAAATGGAATTCCTCAAGGAAGAATTGGGGGAGCCTGTAATTGATATGATGCGTCGTATCAAACATGCTTTTGACCCTAAAAATATCTTGAATCCTGGAAAAGTATTTTCTTGGAACAAGTAGTGTTTATCGTTGTTTAGCAAAGATATGACAGCACTTATTACTTTACAGTATTGCCAGCAATTACTACAGGTTGCTCCGAGTTTAGGGGCGGCCATCACGCGGTATGCAGTAGTTTATGAAGGAAAGTTGATTGATTTCTTACGACCGGCTTCTAAGCAAGCGATTGAGCGTAGGGAAATCAGTGAAATGTCGAGTTTTTTGATGGTGCCATGGGCAGGCAGAATTTATCACGGTTCGTTTACTTATGATGGTAAGCAAATTGTGTATCCTAGTCGTCTTTTAGATAATCCACATAGTATGCATGGTTTTACCAGAGATTTTCCATGGGTCGTGGAGTCGCAACAAGAAAATAGTTTAATTTTAAAGTTTGGTCATCATGCTGACAAGGATTGGCCTTTTTCTTTTGAGGTGATACAGCAGTATGGTTTGGACGATACTGGTTTGAGTATTTGGGTGGATGTTAAAAATACGGGTGACAAGACTATGCCATTTAGTATGGGGCATCATCCATTTTTCCCTTGTGATGCCAATACTAAGTTATACACACGAGTGCAACAAGCATGGTTTAATGATAACGATATGATGCCCACTCATCTTGATAACCATCCTTTAGTAGAAAAACTGGAACAGGGTTATGCCGTACAAGAACAAGTATGGGACACAATTTTTACTGGTTGGGATAGAAAGGTAGTGATTGACTGGGGCGATAGGCAGCTATCCTACCAAGTCAGTGAGCCGATGAATTTTTTTGTTCTCTATAATCCTCAAGGTATGTCATGGTTTTGTGCTGAACCTTTTGCCAATATCACTGATAGTTTTAATTTAAGAAATAAATTCCCAAGAGAGAGTATAGGGGGAATGGATTTATTGCCAGGAGAGGGTATAAAGACGAGTTTTTTATTGCAACCGAGGTTTAAAAGTGTCTGTAGCAGCCCTTTCTAGGAAGTTGTAGATATTGATAGGGTTTACTCCCAGATTTGGGGTGTCGGTGTTTCTATTTGCTTTTTATCTATCAGTTGCACCTTTTTCTTCATTCATGGTGAAGATTAAGGTGCAACTAAATAGAAAGTTTTTGCTACCTTAATCCTCAACAAACGCTTCTTCACGTTTCTTGCGGATGGCAGGTAAAGCTACGATAATAATCAAACCTACAGCAAGAAGTAGTAATGTGGCGGATAATGGGCGAGTGACAAAGGTTGTGATGTCTCCACGAGAGAAGAGCAATGCTCTACGGAAGTTTTCTTCCATCATAGGACCAAGTACTACACCTAATAATAGAGGAGCTCCTTCGCAGCGCAATTTACTCCAAATATAACCAATAATCCCGAAAATGGCCATTACATAGATGTCAAAAACATTGTAATTTAATGAGTAGACACCGATGGAGCAGAATAATAAAATGGCTGGGAATAGAATACGATAAGGTACTTTCAATAATTTAACCCATAACCCGACAAGTGGTAAGTTAAGTACAACAAGCATTAAATTACCAACCCACATTGACACAATTAATCCCCAGAATAGGTCGGGGTGTGAAGACATGACTTGAGGTCCTGGTTGGATGTTATGAATCATCATTGCCCCTACCATTAATGCCATTACTGCATTACCTGGTATACCCAGAGTAAGTAGGGGGATAAAGGAAGTTTGAGCAGCAGCATTGTTGGCTGACTCTGGTCCTGCTAAACCTGCAGGATGTCCTTTGCCAAAACGAGAAGGTTCACGGGAGAGCTTTTTCTCAAGGGTGTAAGAGGCAAAGGCGGACAACACCGCACCACCACCAGGAAGAATACCCAAGGCGGAACCGAGTGCAGTGCCACGAACCACAGCAGGTGCTGCTTCTTTAAATTCTTGACGATTTGGGTAGAGAGAGCCAATTTTATCGGTAATATTAACTCGGTTTTCTTTTTGAGCTAGATTATTCATAATCTCTGCTAAACCAAATACCCCCATGGCAATGACAGCAAAGTCTAAACCATCTTGTAATTCAGGAATATCAAAGTCAAAACGAGCTACCCCTGAGTCTACATCGGTACCTATCATACCAATGAGCAGACCTAGTACAATCATACATAGAGCTTTAGGTAGTGAGCCAGAAGCAAGTACAATCGCCCCGATTAGACCTGTTACCATAAGAGAAAAATATTCTGCAGGACCAAACTCAAAGGCTAATGAGGCAAGAGGTGGTGCAAAAGCAGCAAGTAGTACAGTCGCTACACAACCTGCGAAAAAAGAACCTAGTGCAGCGATGGATAAAGCAGCACCGGCTCGCCCATTCTTTGCCATCTGGTGGCCATCTAATACCGTGACAACCGCAGATGTCTCGCCAGGCAATGCAACCAAAATGGCTGTTGTCGAGCCACCATACTGCGAACCATAGTAAATCCCAGCAAGCATAATAAGTCCTGCAACTGGAGGTAATACATAGGTCAATGGCAGTAGCATGGCGATAGTAGGTACTGGACCAATTCCTGGTAAAACGCCGATAAGCGTACCCAACACACAACCTACAAAAGCATAGAGTAGATTTTCGGGAGTGACAGCAACAGAAAAACCGAGTGCTAAATTATGAAGTAAATCCATCATGATTATTTGCTCCCTTTAATTTTGAACACAAGTACAACTAAACCTGCAACAATAGACAGTGGAATAACGACTTGTGCAATGCTACTCCATTCAGCAAATGGGATAGGCAGCGTAGGGAAAACAAGTCCAAGTCCTTTAATAAAAGTTAGCCAAGCGAAAAGAATTAAAAAGATAGCATTAAAAACAGCAATCTTAAAACTGAACTCGTGACTAGCAAGGCTACTGAACAGAATGAGTATTACGATAGAAAGATAGATGCCTACATAGTTCAGCATCAGTGCAAATAGCGAAATAGAGCCTATCACCAGAATAAGGATATCCCAGTCAAAGTGACGTACATCATGTTCGTGGTTATGTTCGCCACGTAGGGCAGATAATGCCACGATAGCTCCTAAAATAACTAGCAAGACACCTAGAATAAACGGGAAATACCCTGGCCCCATGCGAGCAGCAGTTCCCATAGAATACTTTGCTTGGGCTATGAGGGCAAAGCCTGCGCCAAGCGCCATAAACATCAAACCTGACCAAAAGTCCTGTTGGTTTTTCACTAACATGATTTTTCCCTAATAAGTTATATGTTTTCGATTGGTCATGACGGTTGATGCATGGAATCAAATCATCATGACAAATAAGAAACCTAAGTAACACAGTATTTCGGTATTACTTAGGTATTCATTTTCAATATGAGCTTTTTATTTTAGTTCAATTTTTCCTTTGGTAACAACCCCTTTTGCCCAGTCATACTGAGTTTGAATTTCTTTTGCAAACTCCTCTGGTGTATTGCCAGAAGCAAAAGCGCCTTGTTTAAGTAAAGATGCTTTGACCTCTTCGTCTTTGAGCGCTTCAGATGCTGCTTTATAAAGCGTGTCAATAATCTCTTTAGGAGTATTGGCAGGTGCCAACAAACCATACCAAACGGGGTTGTTAAGTTCAGGGTAACCTAACTCTTTAAAAGTGGGTACATTAGGCAATTCAGGAAGACGTTCTGGCCATGCAATGGCAAGTGCGTTGAGACTTTTGGCCTGAATGTGTGTTAAAGAAGAAGGAAGATTGTCAAACATAATCTTTACATGGCCAGCCACAGTGTCTGCAACGGCAGGGCCAGCACCACGATAAGCAACATGGACAATATCAGTTCCTGTTGAGAGACGGAATGCCTCCCCAAGTAGATGAAGCACACTACATTGACCGGAAGATGCATAGGTATAGTCACCTGGGTGAGCCTTAATCTCCTCTAAAAAACCCTTAAAGTCTTTAGCAGGGAAACTAGGGTTTACCTCCACAATATTGGGTACATTAGCAAAGTTGGTCACAGGGGCAAAGTCTTTGAGAGCATCATAACCTAGGCCTTTGGGTTTGCATGCAGGATTTACTCCCAAAGTAGATACTGTTGCAATGGAAAGCGTGTAACCATCAGGCTTGGCACGGGCCGCTTCTTGTGCACCAATGGCACCACCAGCTCCCCCTTTATTATCCACAACAATGGATTGCCCTAAAATCTCTCCCATCTTTTTGGTGACAATGCGAGTGACAATGTCAGTTGAACCGCCAGGTGCAAATGGCACAATAACACGAATGGGGCGATCTGGATAGGCTGCATGTGCCGCTGATGAGAAAGCGACTAGACCAAAAGCGACAAGGGTAGCTACTTTAGAAAAAGTTTTTTTCATCATGATTGTCTCCATAATGGTAATAGAAATCAGGTTTGATTCTAACGTATAAAAAGATAACCACAATAGGAGGAGTTTCTTTTTAAGGGTTTTTACGCTGTTTATGCTATAACTTTTCTTATATTTGTTCCATGATAGTGCATTTTTATCTTAAATTTGTCTGAAATGGAAATGGCAGTTGACCTGCTTTAAAGTGATAAAACTGTCCCCATATTGCCAAGTGAAGAAGATTTATGGTTGGTGGGTGTTTTGTACCTGTGGTGGGTACAGAAAATCGATCAACTCCTACAATTTAAACAAGGAGTTTATGATGCAAACAGTAACATTGAAAATTGACGGCATGACTTGCGGTGGTTGCGTGAAGAGTGTGAGCCGTGTGTTAACAGGTATTGCAGGAGTACAAAGTGCTGATGTAAGCCGTGAGCAAGCACAGGCGGTAGTGACTTTTGATGAACAAGCAACTAATGTGGATGCATTAATTGAAGCTGTAGAAGACGCGGGTTACGATGCATCAAAATAAGTAGATTTTGCTATTTTTTATGATAGGTGAAATGGTTGTCTGTTTCACCTAAGAGCATGCATTCCCCCACAAAAGAGAGATTATTATGCAACAAAAACAGAGTTTTGCTATTGAGGGCATGACTTGTCAGGCTTGTGCAACACGTATTGAGAAAGTGTTAAACAAAAAAGATGCGATTGTGCAGGCAGAAGTTAACTTTGCCAGTGAAGAGGCACAAGTTGTATTTGATAATCAGCAAATAGATACAGATGGGGTGATTAAACTTATTGAAAAAGCCGGCTATCAGGCTTCTATAAAAAAAGAAATTGCCATCGCACCAGCTTCCCATGTAAGCATACGTCTATGGGTGCTATTGCTGATTAATATTCCCTTTATTATTGGTATGGTGGGCATGCTTATTGGGCAACACCATCTTATGCTTCCTCCTTTATGGCAATTTATTCTAGCAAGCATTGTTCAGCTAGTACTTGCTGTCCCATTTTATAAAAGTGCATGGGCCTCTATTAAAGGGGGGCTTGCTAATATGGATGTACTTGTCACAATAGGCACAGTGTCTATTTACCTTTATTCTACCTATATGTTGTTTTGGGGAGATGCTAGTGTTGCCGGGGCGTTGGCTAGCAATATGGCGGATATGAGTGCTAACTCAGCAATGGCGGGACATAGTCTGGTTCCTCATGGGGGGCATGATTTGGCGTCAACAATGGGGATGCCTCACGTTTACTTTGAGGCAAGCGTGATGGTGATTGGTTTTGTGAGTTTGGGCAAGTTTCTTGAAGAAAGAGCTAAGAAAAATAGTCTGAACAGCTTATCTTTGTTGTTAAAGTTACGCCCTACCCAGGTTCAAGTCAAACGTGATGAGACATGGACGACAGTTCCTCTTAATCAAGTGCAAATTGGAGATGTTATCCGTGCTAACCACGGGGATCGCATTGCTGCTGATGGTGTGGTATTAAGTGGTAATGGTTGGGCTGATGAAAGTCATCTTACAGGAGAGTCACGCCCTGAAGAAAAGGCAACAGGTAGTCAGGTATTAGCTGGTTCTGTATTAAATGATGGCAGTATTATTTACCAAGCAAAACAGCTGGGTGCAAAGACTTTATTGGGCGATATGATGTCAGCTCTATCAGAGGCACAGGGTAGTAAAGCACCTATTGCTCGTATTGCTGATAAAGTTTCTGGTATTTTTGTCCCTGTAGTGGTAGGGATTGCTTTGCTAACCTTTGTGTTGACATTATGGCTTAAGGGCGATATGACAGTTGCTATTATGAATGCGGTTGCCGTACTGGTAATTGCTTGCCCATGTGCATTAGGCTTAGCAACCCCGGCGGCGATTATGGTGGGTATGGGGCAAGCAGTCAAACGTGGTATATGGTTTAAAGATGCTACGGTGATGGAGGAAGCGGCTCATGTCAATGTTGTCGTTTTTGATAAAACAGGTACTTTAACAGAGGGCAAGCCACAGTTAGGAGCTGTTTCTTTAGTGGCAGGTACTGGTCTGAGCGAAAACGATTTGCTACGTATTGCAGCAAGTGTAGAGCAAAGTGCTACCCACCCGTTAGCACGGGCGATTGTTAATGCAGCACAAACTAAGGCATTGACTTTAACAGAACCTACTAAAGTAGAATTTATCGTGGGAGAGGGTATGTTAGCCAATCTTCCTGATGTGGGAGAGGTTCGTGTAGGTAAGGCAGATTTTTGTCATTTTATCTTGCCTGCCGAGCATGAGGCGATATGGGATGTTGCAAGTATTGTGGCGGTATCGGTCAATGGTAAAGCGATAGGTGCTTTTGCATTGGCTGATGGACTTAAGGAGGATACAGTCGATGCCATTAGACGACTCAAAGAAAATAATATTGATATTTATGTGATGAGTGGTGACCATCCTCAAGTGGTCTCTTATGTGGCAGGTCAACTGGGGATTCCTCATGCTTTTGGTAACTTGAGTCCTCGTGACAAGGCTGAACGTATTCAAGCCCTGAAAAAAGAGGGAAAAATTGTCGCTATGGTAGGAGACGGTGTAAATGATGCTCCGGCATTGGCGGCAGCAAATGTAAGTTTTGCTATGAAAGGCGGCTCCGATGTAGCAGAGTATTCTGCTTCTGCAACCTTAATGCAACAGTCTGCTAACCAGATGGTAGATGCTTTGTTGGTGTCGCGGGCTACCTTGCACAATATCAAGCAAAACCTATTTTTTGCTTTTATTTATAATGTACTCGGTATACCACTAGCTGCTTTTGGTTTTCTTAATCCCGTGATTGCGGGGGCTGCTATGGCAATGAGTTCAGTATCGGTATTAAGTAATGCTTTAAGACTTAAATATTTAAAAATTTAGCCCTATATTGGTTTTAAATTTTTGCCTTAATAGCAGATACTATTGTTGGAGCCCATGCGAAGCAATCCTCCCATCACAATACCACTAATTCGCAGTGGCTCAAGCATTTCTCGTGTACGAATATCGAAACGCAATACTTGTGGAGGACCTTCATCTACAGTAACAAAAAGGGTTTTGCTATCACCAGTGACCCACATATCTACGATTTCATAAGGAAAGCGGTAGACCTTGCGATTATCAGGATTATCGAAATCGTGAAACATCAGACCCCGGTCTCCACCAATAATCCATGTGCTTTCTAACCATCCACTACGAATGAGGCGGGGAGAAAAGTCGACTTCATAGCGTAGCGGTTTCTCATCACCACGCTCTAAATTAAAGTATGCCATATGCCCTGATACATCTGCAAAAATAACACGTTTAGAGTAAGCATCAATGTAGGGTGACACCATGGGTCGATAAGTAGTTCCTACCGTATACATAGGACCAGTTTGAAGTAATTTATCGGTTTCAGGGAAATAGATTAAACCCTCTGTACCATCAAGAGTATTAAAGGCAATCATATAATCTTCAGGACTTGCTACTCCTTTATCCAAGCCTGCAGAAGTATTAAGTCGCTTGCTAAAATCCAGTTGCCGCCAAGGTATATGGACATCGTCATAGCCATGTTTATGATGGATAACTGGCTTGGTCTTATCTAAAATCCAGAAAGATTGGCTAAACGAACTAAATAGTAAAGTGTAGTATTGATAAAGTACTGTTTGGCGCTGTGGTGAGTCAAATTTCTCAGGGAAAATTTTTAATTCTCCTGAGATATAGTTAATGATTCCTACCTGGTCTCGTAACGCCACTGCAAGTAGCTTGGATTGTGGGATAAAGAATACCTGATAGACAGGAGAGGGTAGCTTGATAACCTTGGTTTGACGTGTTTTTAAATCATGAAGATAAAGCTCGGATAGGTTAGGATTACCAACAGCAAGCATATGATCATCACGAGCAATCTCAATCACATCTGGACGGAAATTAAAGTTGAGATGTCCAACACGCTCACCAGTGATAATATCAAACACAGCAATATAATAAGTTGATTTATCTGTAACGAAAAGATAACGTGTGGGTGCATATAAAGAGGGTTCAGCAGCCTCGCTGGAAGAGGTTGTGGACTCTTGTGTTGCTGCATTCACCCATGAAGATAAACCAGATAAACCTAGTGTGAGTCCTGCAGTTAATGATAAAAAATCGCGTCTTTTCATTGTCTACCTTGATTGGTGGTATTTGCTATGTGCTACATTGCTTCACAATATTAAATTGCCTTTTTGTGCATGATGTCCACGGGAACTATCATTTTACGAGAAAGTTTATTTGTTTTGCTTGTTAACACACTGAGCAAAAGCAGTAAGAGAATCTGTTTCCTCAATAATGCCATGTTTGATTGCGATTTGTTTACCATTGACAAATAAGGCGTTAAACGGTAGTCCCTTACCTCCGAGTTGTTTGAGTAAACGAGTACCCTCAACCGAGTATTTAGCTAGGTGATGAATATTATTGTGTTGAAATAACTCTTCAATCTTGGTTTGGTTATCACCTAGGTTGAGGGTGTGTATAGCTAACTCCTGTGTGTTTTGTGTGAATTTATCCAGGATAGGTAATTCAATACGACAAGGAGCGCACCATGTTGCCCATAGGTTGAGTAACTCAACCTTTTGAGTTGAGGGATTAGGATAAATATCTTTGAGAGCGATGTCTTGACGCAAAGGAGTGAAACCCTTTGGCAGAGGACAATCTTCTGTTTTTGTGGCACCATTGCTATCATGGGCTTGTTGAGCCGCTGCACCCGATGGAGTATTTTGTGTGTGGGCTCTAGCATCGGCAGCTGGGGGTGTATTGTGTGAGCTAGTTGTAGCATCGGCAACAGGGAGTGCAGCATTATTACGGGTATTAGCAACTGCATGATGAGATGTGTCAGATGGTGTTACAGCTACAACCTTATTAATTGCTGCGGCTAAATCATCAGCACCAATCTGATAGTCGAATACATCGACCAACTCATGTTTTGGGTTAATCAAATAAATGAGAGAACTATGATAGACAGTATAACCAGAGCCTTTAGTAGGAAGGTCAACTTTCTTTCCATTAAGACGATATCCAAAGGTTGCACCGAGCTGATTAGTGAGATTTTTAATCTGCTCCATGCTTCCGGTTAAACCTACAATACGTTTATCAAAATAGTGGGCATAGGACTGCATGGTTTCCGCTGTATCATGCACAGGGTCAATACTCACAAATACAGGAGTGATGGCTTCTGGTTTTTTTAATTGTTTTAAAGTGGCAGCAAATTCATACAATGTCGTTGGACAAATATCAGGACATGAGGTATAGCCTAGTGCTAGTAATATATATTTATCAGGGAAATCGGCTTGAGTCACTCGTCCTTGGGTATTTTCTAGATCAAAGGAAATTGGGCGAGCATAGGCGATAGAACCTACTAAAAAAAGTAGGCATAAGCATAAACGGGATAAAAAATTGACCAACATCGTAAATCCTTGCTACCAGTTATGGTTGATGCGGTATTGTAATGTATGAGTGTTGTGTTTGGGGCAGATAAGCACCAAGGGTGCGGTATTGTACCAAATGCGAAAGTTATCGGATGGGACAGTATTTAAATAGATTACTTAAGGGAGAAGAAACCTACTTACCTCAATAACTTCACATACGGTAAGGTACGTTACCGCATTAACTTGTCTCTTATAACTGTCGGTAGAGTGAGGGTTATCGGCCTTTGGGAGCCGATAACCTTTATCGTGAGAGATGATTATTTTTTCATCTTGGTAGGAGGAGCTACTTGTTCCATGAGGTCATTGCTCCATTTACCATCTACCTTAATTTGTGCCAATGCACCGAGGTTAACCGCCTCAATTAAGTTATGGCTTAGGTAGGTATAAGTACCAGGTTGTTTGAAAGTGTACATTGCAGCACCAGCAGAACCTGCACCAATCACCCAAGACTCTAAATCTTGTGCAGGAGCATCTGCCAAGTTACCACGTTCCCAAACATATTCACCATGTCCACCGATAAGGTGAGGGTAAGATTGGCGGTTAGCTTGAGAGTGATAAATCATCACAGTTTCACCCACTTTAGCTGTAGGAGCGTTGTCACCAGTATAAGCCCCTTTACGCTCACCAAACACAACGTGTGTAGGAATCAAACCGTCCATGACTTTTTTGTCATCAGCAAAAGATGAAGCTGAGTCTGCATAGCGTTTGTACTTACCGTTCTCATCTTTAGGGATGTAGAAGTCTTGCTCTCCAATGTAAAGAGCTTTGTCGTATTTGAGTTTATTGCCATTTTTGTCTTTAAGACCATCTTTAGGCAATACAGTGATTGCACCGTTCATACCGTGTACAACGTGCCAAGGAATCATGGCACCACCAGGGGCGCAGTGGTAAACAAAGACACCAGGTTTGATGGCTTTCCAGCGAAGTTTTACTTCTTCACCAGGAGCAACATGAGTTAACTCACCACCACCCAATGCACCAGTAGATGCATGGAAGTCAATATTGTGTACTAATTTATTGTGTGAGGCATTTTTTAAAGTTAGTTCAACATAGTCGCCTTCATGTACGATAATCATAGGACCAGGTACTGAACCATTGAAAGTAAATGCCCACATAAATACGCCTGGCTCAACTTCGATTTCTTTTTCGTCAATCGTCATTTCAACCTCAACAATACGTGGGGCAGCAGGAGCCTCTAGGCTATGTTCTGGCACATATGGAGGGGCAACAAGTTTTTGTTTTACACGTTGTAATTTAGATAAATCATCGGCCTTAATAACCTCATAACCCGGTAATCCTCCAGTATGAGATTTAACTGCATCAGCAGCGTGGACGGTTGTTGCACCCAATAAAGCTGCCATAAGGGCAGTCATCATAAACTTAGACTTCATTTTAAATTCTCCTCTACAAATGAAATGTCAGTGCTAGTATTATAAGGGGCACGTGTGTAAAATATAATTGATAAAAATCAATAGTGAAGCACAACAGACAAAATTATCTACTGAACATAGCGAGCTAAATCAATGACCTGATGACAACTGTGCATCAATAAGTCCGTGTCATGACTGACAAGGATTAAAGCACAATGGTTTTGCTGGCATTGTTAAACGATATAGGGATTATCACTTTTCATCATAAGGGTACGATTTTGACTACGACTGGTTGTCGAGTATTTGGCATGAGTAATAAGGGCCTTCTTTCCCCGGTATCGATTAAAGTGTGTAGCAGTAAAGCTCTAAGAAGGCTATAGGTGATGGAGCTATATTATTTTGCCAATAATTATTATTAATTTTAGTGAAGACTCAGAACTGCAAAGAGGAGGTAGAAGGAAGATGCGCCAGAGAAAGGATAAGGTGTTTATCCATTCTCTGGCGTATAAGATGGAGATTACAGCACCATAGCCGCAATCCAGCCAGAGATAACAAGCGGGATGTTATAGTGTAGGAAAGTAGGGATAACGGTATCTCGAATATGATCGTGTTGACCATCGACATTTAAACCTGAGGTTGGACCTAGAGTAGAGTCAGATGCAGGAGAGCCTGTATCCCCCAAAGCGCCGGCTGCACCAATTAAAGCTACAGTTGCGGCAGGAGAAAATCCCATCGACATACATAAAGGCACATAGATAGTAGCGATAATCGGTAGAGTAGAGAATGAGCTACCAATACCCATGGTAATGAGTAAGCCTACAACTAGCATTGCAAGGGCCGCCATTCCTTTGCTGTTACCAAAGAGTTCTGTGGATGCTTTCACCAGCGGTTCAATCTCTCCGGTGGTTTTCATCACTTCTGCAAAACCTTGTGCAGCAATCATGATGAAACCAATCATGGCCATCATTTTGATGCCATCATTAAAAACATTGTCTGCATCTTTAAGACGGACAACACCTAATGCCATAAAGACAGCAAAGCCAATCATAGCTCCCACTAGCATAGAGCCAGACCAGATGTTGACAATAAAAGACACTACGATGGCACACAATGCTACAAAACTACGGTAACTTGAAGTAACAGGAACAGACGCATGACGATTGGATTGCACATCAACCTCAGTGGTTTGGTAGTGACGAGGTTTGCGGTAGCTGAAAAATACCGCCACTAGGAGACCTACAATCATGCCTAGCGCAGGGATGGTCATGGTGCCAAAGATATTGATGTTAGACACATCAAGCCCTGCCTTAGTGATATTACCCAATAAAATTTGTTTTAAGAAGATTTCCCCAAAACCGTAAGGCAACCACATATAGGTAGTGACCAAACCGAAAGACATGATACACGCTAACATGCGACGGTCAATTTGCATGCGGTTGAATACTAGTAAAAGGGGAGGAATAATGAGTGGAATAAAGGCAATATGGATGGGAATAAGGTTTTGACTCATCATGCCCATGGCTAGAATTGCTAATAGCAACCCCCATTTAATAGAGCCTCCAGTGCTACCAGATTGGTTGATACGGTTAATCAATGCATTGGCCAACATTTGAGGCAGGCCAGAATGCGCAATGGCTACCGCAAAAGCACCTAGCATGGCATAGGATAGAGCAATTTCTGCGCCGTTTGATAAGCCAGTTTGAAAGGCTTTGATAGTGGTGCTCATATCTAGACCGGCAGTTAAACCGCCTGCAATAGCTCCTAAAATAAGGCTTAGTACAACGTGTACACGTGCTATGGATAGCACTAGCATCACTGCAACAGCAAGAACGATAGCGTTCATGTAAAACTCCCTAAATGAAGAAATAATGTTTTGTTTCCGCTAAAGTGTAGCATGACAACGAATCGTTACATAAAAAAACAGAATAGTAATGTCAAATTACCTTAGTGATATAGCGTGATTATAGCTATTGGAAGAGAAGAGGGTGAAAATCCTCTGCTAGCGGGCAAAGCGGTTGATAAAATGCTCAAGTGTAAATTGTAAAACCCAGCCTACACCCAAAGCAAAGATGAGTGTGCCAACACCAACAACTCCGCCAAGAAGCCATCCAAGCAAACACACCGTCCCCTCAATAATTGTACGAATAGTACCAATTTTAAGACCAGTAGTCTGATAAAGGCCTACCATAAGACCATCACGAGGTCCTGGACCCATATGACAGGTAAGGTAAAAAGCAGAAGAAACACCGATAAGCAATACACCACAAAGCATAAAAAATATACGCCAAAAGAGTGTCTCAGGAGCAGGAATCAAACTAGCGGTTGCACCAAGTCCCACTGCAATAAGTGTAATATTCAGAACAGTGCCTAGCCCTGGTTTTTGTTTAAAGGGCAGCCAGGTAATCATCACAGAGGCACTGATAAAAAAACTAACTAAACCAATATTTCCACCAGTTTTGGTAGCAATGCCCTGTGCCAGTACCGTCCAGGGGGTGGAGCCAAGATGAGCTAAAACAAGAAAACCATCTCCCACACCAAAAATGAGCAAGGAAATCACTAGAACAGACAGAGAGCTAAATGATGGAATCCAGAAAGAATTAGCAGACCAGGGGGTACGAGAGAGTGTGTGCTTGCGATTACTCATGATAACAAACAGCCCTTGTTGTGACAGGCATAACAACAAGATAAAGAAAAAAGTTACATCATACAAGGCTTTCTCTAATAATAGAAGAGGGTAGTTTTCTGGATAGAAAAATAGTGGGTTTTGTTGCAGGAAAAATTGGAGAATCTAATAGAAGGCTCTGATGGGAGAATCTGACAGGAGAATCTAATAGGGGGCTCTGTACCTTTGATTAAGTACATATTTGGGTTTTATATGACAATTTATTATAGAAAATCTTTCGGGATATAAAACTCATTGCTTTCAAACCGCAGAAGAGACGAGCAAAGATGAATGAAATTTATCTTGAATAAGAAATCAACTCATAAAAACTAATAGTTATATAAATATAGGAAAGGTTTTGTTTATTACTAAAAAATATTTTGCTATGCTTTCTATATTATTTGGAATAAATAAGGATTTTAAAAATGAAACGCAAACAATTATTAGGTGCATTGGTTGTGAGTTTAGCGGCAGCGCATAGCGCAAATGCCTTAGAACAACTTAGTGTGGCAGCTACCCCAGTTCCTGCTGCTGAAGTACTTGAGTTTATGAAACCAGCACTTGAGAAACAGGGGGTAGAGCTTAAGGTATATGAATTTACTGACTATATCCAACCTAACCAACAGGTGGCAGATAAGCAAGTGATGATGAATTGCTTTCAGCACAAGCCATTCCTTGACTCCTTTAATGCCCGCACTGGCGCTGGTTTAGTGCCTGTCGGTTATATCTATGTGCCACCAATGGCAGCCTATTCACGCAAGGTTAAAGATGTCAAAGATTTGCCTGATGGTGCGACAGTGGCTATTCCTAATGACCCTACCAACAGTACTCGGGCATTATTAGTGTTGCAAAAAGCAGGCTTAATCAAGCTAAAAGATCCTAACGATTTAAATGCGACCGCGGCAGATATTGTTGAAAATCCTAAGAATCTCAAGTTTAATGAGCTAGAAGCAGCGACATTGCCACGTGTGGTAGATGACGTAGATTTGGCAGTCATCAATACCAATTATGCATTAGAGGCACACCTTAACCCTAAAACTGACTCATTGATTCGTGAGGATGAGAAGTCTCCTTATGCTAACTTGTGTGCAGCAGATCCTCAATACAAGGATTCACCAGTAGTGAAAAAACTGATGCAAGAGTGGCACAGTCCTGCGACCGTTAAATTTATTGAAGAAAAATACAAAGGAACCGTTATCCCTGTTGATTTATAACTAATAGATATATATCATATACAAAAATAGTGTAAACGGAATGACAAAAAATGCGTACAATCTAAATTGCTGTGCGCACATCTAATCGGGTTACTCCTCCTCCCCAAACCGGTTAGTGCGTACATCTTTGTTGCCACCCTATGGGTGGCATTTTTTTGCTCATTTTCGGCGTGACTGTGTTGTATAAATCAGGCAGGTGCCTGAACAATTTACGCTAAGGGCTTGAATAAAATAGAAATTTGAGGTACAATCAAAGTCTTCGCTAGAAAATAGCGGAGAATAAATAAACAGAATCAATCCCAGAGTAGGGCAACTAGTGTGGTAGTTTGTTGAGAGAAATCAACAGGTTATTTACAAAAAGTACCGTGCTCATACGGGCCCAAAACTGGTTATATGTATATGGGAAATCACCCATGTGGGTGATTGTTATGTAACTAAGTTGGAACAGGAATAATCATGATCCAAATGCAAAGCACGCTAGACGTGGCTGACAACACTGGTGCACGCCGAGTAATGTGCATTAAAGTGCTTGGCGGTTCTAAGCGCCGTTATGCTGCTATCGGTGACATTATCAAAGTGAGTGTCAAAGATGCTGCTCCGCGCGGTCGCGTCAAAAAAGGCGAAGTGTACAATGCAGTAGTAGTGCGTACTGCTAAAGGTGTTCGCCGTAAGGATGGCTCATTAATCCGCTTTGGTGGTAATGCAGCTGTATTGCTTAACTCTAAATTAGAGCCAATTGGTACTCGTATCTTCGGCCCAGTAACTCGTGAATTACGTACTGAGCGTTTTATGAAGATTGTTTCATTGGCACCAGAAGTAATCTAAGGGGCAGGCAATGAATAAAATTCGTAAAGGTGACGAGGTAATCGTTATTGCTGGTCGCGATAAAAAACGTCGCGGTATCGTTTTAGAGCGCGTTGATGCAGATCACGTTATCGTTGAAGGCGTTAATGTTGCTAAAAAACATCAAAGACCTAACCCTATGACTGGCGCTCAAGGTGGCATTGTTGATAAAGCTATGCCTATCCACATTTCTAATGTGGCAATCTTTAACCCAGCGACTGGCAAAGCTGATCGTGTAGGTATTAAAGAAGTAGACGGTCATAAAGTTCGCGTTTATCGTTCCAACGGCGAAGTCGTTGGCGTTAAAGCTTAAGGAGCAAGACTAAATGGCTCGTTTCCAAGATTTATACAACAACAAAATTGCTGGTGAAATCAAGAAGCAATTCGGTTATAAGAGTGACATGGAAGTGCCTCGTATCGCTAAAGTTACTTTGAATATGGGTGTTTCTGAGGCAGTGGCTGATAAGAAAGTTATTGAGCATGCTGTTTCTGATCTCACTAAGATTGCCGGTCAAAAACCAGTAATTACTAAGACTCGCAAAGCGATTGCGGGTTTCAAAATTCGTGAAAACTATCCTATCGGTTGTATGGTAACTCTACGCGGTCAACGCATGTATGAGTTCCTAGATCGTTTAGTAACTATCGCTTTACCACGTGTACGTGACTTCCGTGGTATTTCTGGTCGTGCTTTTGATGGTCGTGGTAACTACAACGTCGGGGTTAAAGAGCAAATCATTTTCCCTGAAATTGAGTACGACAAGATTGACGCATTGCGTGGTCTAAACATCAGCATCACAACAACTGCTAAGACTGACGAAGAAGCTAAGGCTTTATTGAAAGCTTTTGGTTTCCCGTTTCGTAACTAAGGGGCGATGACGTGGCAAAATTATCACTCATCAATCGTGATATCAAACGCGCTAAATTAGTAGCTAAGTTTGCTGCTAAACGTGCAGCGCTTAATGAGATTATCAACGATCAATCAAAATCAGATGAAGAGCGCTATCAAGCGCGCTTGAAGTTGCAACAATTACCTCGTAACGCAAACCCAACTCGCGTACGTAATCGTTGCGTAATCACTGGCCGTCCTCGTGGCGTTTTCAGCAAATTCGGTCTTACTCGTCACAAACTACGCGAAATGGCTATGCGTGGTGAAGTGCCTGGTATGACTAAGGCAAGCTGGTAGGAGAAGAAATATGAGCATGAGCGATCCAATCGCAGACATGTTGACTCGCATCCGTAACGGTCAACAAGTTGAGAAGGTTTCTGTATCTATGCCATCCTCAAAGCTTAAAGTGGCTATCGCTACTGTGCTGAAAGAAGAAGGCTATATTGAAAACTTCCAAGTAAAAGGTGACAAGGCTAAACCAGAACTTGAGATCGAACTTAAGTACTACAATAACCAACCTGTGATTGAGCGTCTAGAGCGCGTATCACGTCCTGGTTTGCGTATCTATAAAGGTCGTGCAAGCATTCCTCAAGTGATGAACGGTCTTGGTGTGGCAATCGTATCTACTTCACGCGGTGTAATGACTGACCGTAAAGCACGTGCAGTTGGCGTGGGTGGTGAAGTACTTTGCTATGTGGCATAAGGAGAGTTACTATGACTATGTCACGTATTGCTAAGAATCCAGTAGTAGTACCTAGTGGTGTTGAAGTTAAAATCGCTGCTGACAACATCAGCGTAAAAGGCCCATTAGGCGAATTAAACCAAGCTTTAACAGGCGATGTAGCAGTTAAGTTAGAAGATGGCAAAGTTGTTTTTGCTGTAAACAATGACTCTCGTCATGCTAAAGCAATGTCTGGCACTCTACGTGCTCTTGTTAACAACATGGTTGTTGGCGTGAGCAAAGGTTTTGAGCGTCGTTTGACTCTTGTTGGCGTGGGTTACCGTGCTGCAGTTCAAGGCAACGCATTAAAACTAGAGTTAGGCTTCTCACATGATGTAATTCACCAATTACCTCAAGGCGTAAAAGCCGAGTGTCCTAGCCAAACTGAGATTGTTCTCAAAGGTTATGACAAACAAGTAGTTGGTCAAGTAGCGGCTAACATCCGTGGTTATCGTCCACCAGAGCCTTATAAAGGTAAAGGTGTGCGTTATGCTGATGAAACCGTTATCATCAAAGAAGTTAAGAAGAAATAATAGCGCAGACAAGGAATTATCATGGACAAGAAATTATCTCGTTTGCGTCGTGCAGTGGCTACTCGCCGCAAGATTGCCCAATTACGCGTACATCGTTTGGCTGTACACCGTACCAATCTGCACATTTACGCGAACATTATTTCGCCAGAAGGCGACAAAGTGTTGGTGGCTGCGTCTACTCTTGAGCCTGAAGTGCGCAAAGAGTTGGCTGCTAGCAAAACCACTGGTGGCAATGTCGCAGCAGCTACATTAGTAGGTAAGCGCGTTGCTGAAAAAGCTAAAGCAGCTGGTATCGAATCGGTCGCTTTCGATCGTTCGGGTTTCCGTTATCATGGCCGTGTTAAAGCGTTAGCTGAAGCTGCGCGTGAAGCCGGTCTTAAGTTCTAAGGAAGGATTGTCAAATGGCAAAAGCACAAGGCAAACAAGCCGCTGAACAAGAGCGCGATGACGGTTTTCGTGAAAAAATGATCGCGGTTAACCGCGTCAGCAAGACTGTAAAAGGTGGTCGTACCATGAGTTTTGCAGCGTTAACCGTGGTTGGTGATGGCGATGGTCGCATCGGCATGGGTAAAGGTAAAGCACGTGAGGTGCCTGTAGCTGTTCAAAAAGCTATGGAGCAAGCTCGTCGTGGCATGAAGAAAATTGCTTTAAACAACGGTACATTACATCACACTGTTGTTGGTAAGCATGGTGCATCAACTGTACTTATTTCTCCTGCTGCTGAAGGTACTGGTGTGATCGCCGGTGGTCCAATGCGTGCTATTTTTGAAGTAATGGGTGTACGTAATGTTGTAGCCAAGAGCCTAGGTTCTAGCAACCCATACAACTTAGTACGTGCTACTCTTAACGGTTTAAACGCTTGCATGACTCCAGCTGAAGTTGCTGCAAAACGCGGTAAAACTGTTGAAGAAATCCTAGGATAAGATCATGGCACAAAAACAAATTAAAGTAACTTTAGTTCGTTCTGTTATCGGTACTAAAAGCGACCATCGTGCAACTGTACGTGGTTTAGGCTTAGGTAAGGTTAACAGCAGCCGAGTGTTACTCGATACACCTGAAGTGCGCGGAATGATCCGTAAAGTGGATTATCTCGTGTCAGTTTCAGAAGTCTAAAGGAATAAAGATGTCTGAAATGCAACTCAACACTTTATCACCCGCTGCAGGTAGTAAGCATGCCAAACGTCGCGTTGGTCGCGGTATTGGTTCTGGCTTAGGTAAAACTGCAGGTCGTGGTCACAAAGGTCAAAAATCACGTTCAGGCGGCTTTCATAAAGTCGGCTTTGAGGGTGGTCAAATGCCTTTACACCGTCGTTTACCAAAACGCGGTTTCACAACTTTAAATCAACACTTATACGATCAAATTCGTTTGTCTGATTTAGAGCGTTTAACTGCTGAAGAAATTGACGTTCAAGTTCTCAAGCAAGCTGGTGTGGTTGGCCAAGCCGTACGTCACGTTAAGGTCATCAAATCAGGTGAGTTAACTCGCAAAGTCGCTCTTAAGGGCATCACTGCAACAGCAGGTGCTCGTGCTGCTATCGAAGCAGCTGGCGGTTCTCTTGCTTAATTAAGGGGTAAATGTGGCTAAAGCGCAGACAACAAGTCAAGGTGGCGGTAAAAAATACGGCGACTTAAGACAGCGTCTAGTGTTCCTATTGATGGCACTGGTGGTGTATCGTTTGGGTACACATATTCCGGTTCCCGGTATTAATCCGACGGTAATGCAACAGCTATTCTCGTCGCAATCCAGTGGCATCTTGGGCTTTTTTAATATGTTCTCTGGTGGTGCTTTACAACGTTTTTCGGTGTTTGCACTGGGTATTATGCCGTACATTTCTGCATCTATTATTATGCAGTTGATGTCGTCTGTTGTACCTTCTTTAGAGGCTCTTAAAAAAGAGGGTGAATCAGGTCGTCGTAAGATTACCCAATACACCCGCTACGGGACAGTTGTTTTAGCTTTATTGCAGTCATTTGGTATTGCCTCTACATTACAGGCTTATATGGCGTCTTATCCGGGACTTATTTATAGTCCCGGTCCGATGTTCGTATTCACCACAGTGGTATCTCTTGTGACTGGTACGATGTTTGTAATGTGGTTAGGAGAGCAAATTACCGAACGTGGTCTAGGCAATGGTATCTCTATCCTGATTTTTGCAGGTATTGTAGCTGGTCTACCAGCAGCCATGGCTGGCATGTTCGAGTTAGTGAGCCAAAATCAAATTGGTGCTTTTGCAGCGATTGTGATTCTTGCTTTAGTGATTGTTGTGACTGCTTTGGTGGTTTTTGTGGAGCGCGGTCAACGCCGTATCACAGTAAACTATGCGAAGCGTCAAGTTGGTAACAAAATCTATGGTGGTCAAAGTTCTCACTTACCACTCAAGATCAATATGGCAGGTGTTATTCCTCCTATCTTTGCGTCTTCGATTTTGTTATTCCCAGCGACTATCGCTAACTGGTTCTCTAATGCTAACCAAATTCGCTGGTTAAGCGATTTGTCTGCAGCATTGCAACCTGGTCAGCCGCTTTATATTACAGCATTTACAGCCTTAGTCGTGTTCTTCTGCTTTTTCTATACGGCATTGGTTTTCAATAGTCGTGAGACAGCAGACAATTTGAAGAAGAGCGGTGCATTTGTCCCTGGTATTCGTCCAGGCCAACAAACTGCTAAGTATATCGACAAGATTCTTATGCGTTTAACCTTGGTTGGCGCAATTTACATCACTTTGGTGTGTCTGGTTCCAGAATTCTTGCGTATGCAATGGCATAATGTACCTTTCTACTTTGGTGGTACCTCACTACTGATTATCGTAGTGGTGACAATGGACTTCATGGCACAAGTACAGGCTTACATGATGTCTAATCAATATGATTCGTTACTTAAGAAAGCAAATTTCCGCGGTAATCATCTTTTAATGAGGTAAGACATGGCAAAGGACGACGTCATACAAATGCAAGGTGAGGTTATTGAAAACCTCCCAAACGCAACTTTCCGCGTCAAGCTGGAAAATGGACATGTAGTACTAGGACATATTTCTGGTAAGATGCGTATGCACTACATTCGGATTCTGCCCGGTGATAAAGTTACTGTGGAATTAACCCCATATGACCTAAATCGTGCTAGAATCGTATTCCGCTCTAAATAAGTGGAACTATTAGGAGTCTACCAATGAAGGTAATGGCATCGGTTAAAAAGATCTGCCGTAATTGCAAGATCATTAAACGTCACGGGATTGTACGAGTAATTTGTACAGATCCACGTCATAAACAACGTCAAGGTTAATCCTTGCGTTTTAGTAGATATAACGAGGAACAGTCATGGCCCGTATCGCAGGCATTAACATTCCGCCGCATCAGCACGCTGAAATCGGTTTAACAGCAATCTATGGTATTGGACGCACTCGTGCACGCAAAATTTGCGAAGCATCTGGTGTTCCATTTACTAAGAAAGTTAAAGATTTAACAGACGCAGAACTCGAAAAAATTCGTGAACAAGTAGGTTCGTTCACAGTTGAGGGTGATTTGCGACGCGAAGTACAATTATCGATTAAACGCTTAATCGACTTGGGAACCTACCGTGGAATGCGCCATCGTCGTGGTTTACCAGTTCGTGGTCAGCGCACTCGTACGAATGCGCGTACCCGTAAAGGTCCACGTCGTGCAGCGCAATCATTGAAGAAATAATCGGAGTAGCTAACTATGGCGAAAGCTTCTACTAGCGCTAGCGCAGCACGCGCACGCAAAAAAGTAAGAAAAGTAGTGACGGACGGTATTGCACACGTTCACGCTTCTTTTAACAACACAATCATCACAATTACTGACCGTCAAGGCAATGCCTTGTCATGGGCGACGTCGGGTGGAGCGGGCTTTAAAGGCTCACGCAAATCGACGCCTTTTGCAGCTCAGGTTGCAGCCGAGTCAGCGGGACGTGTAGCATTGGAATACGGTATCAAGACACTTGATGTACGTGTAAAAGGTCCAGGCCCTGGCCGTGAATCTTCAATCCGTGCATTGAATGCGCTTGGTATCAAAATCACTAGTATTTCAGATATCACGCCAGTTCCGCACAACGGTTGCCGTCCTCCTAAACGCCGCCGCATCTAATTTTATAGGGAACATACATAATGGCACGATATACTGGTCCAAAATGTAAACTTTCACGTCGTGAAGGTATTGATTTATTTCTAAAGAGCGCTCGTCGTCCTTTAGATTCTAAATGTAAGTTTGAAAGCAAACCTGGTCAGCATGGTCGCACTTCTGGTGCTCGTACTTCTGACTACGGTACTCAATTACGTGAGAAACAAAAGCTCAAACGTATGTACGGTGTATTGGAAAAACAATTCCGTAAATACTTTGCTGAAGCTGAGCGTCGCCGTGGTAACACAGGCGAGACCCTGATTCAATTGCTTGAATCTCGCTTAGATAACGTTGTGTACCGCATGGGTTTTGGTTCAACTCGCGCAGAAGCTCGCCAATTAGTGAGCCATGGTGCTATTGAGCTTAACGGCCATAAAGCTGACATTCCATCTATGCTTGTGAAAGCTGGTGACGTTGTTTCAGTGCGTGAAAAATCAAAAGGTCAAGCACGTATTAAAGAAGCAATGGAACTTGCTACTAGCCTTGGTTTACCACAATGGGTTGAAGTTGATTCAGCCAAATTAGTGGGTACATTCAAGCAAGCTCCAGATCGTGCAGATGTCGCTCGCGATATTAACGAATCAATGATTGTGGAATTGTATTCTCGTTAATCTTGATTCATTCCAAAAACACAGCAGGCCGATGCTTGCTGTGTTTTTGTATAAAGATTTTTTGCCCTTGATAAGATTTTTTTTCTGTCAAGGGTGTTGGTCGTTATGAGAGTTGTATAATGACTGGTGTAGGGGTATAATAGCCCTTTTTTAACTCATCCATCAGCCTTATCGGTGTAACGAGCCGAGGGTATTGAAAAGGAATTGATATGTCACAAGCATTTTTAAAGCCTCGCACTATTAATGTGCTTCCTATTACTGAAAATCGTGCTAAAGTGGTTATGGAGCCATTTGAGCGTGGTTTTGGTCACACACTAGGCAATGCACTTCGCCGTATTCTTCTTTCTTCTATGACTGGCTATGCACCTACAGAAGTGCAAATTGCTGGCGTGGTTCATGAGTATTCTACACTTCCCGGTGTTCAAGAAGATGTAGTAGATATTCTTCTTAACCTTAAAGGTGTTGTATTTAAATTACATGGTCGTGAAGAAGTTACTCTAGTGTTAAATAAATCAGGTGAAGGTCCTGTATTAGCGAGTGATATTGAACTTCCTCACGATGTAGAAATTGTAAATCCTAATCACGTGATTGCCAATTTACAATCCAATGGTAAATTAGAGATGCATATCAAAGTAGAGCAAGGTCGTGGTTATGTTCCTGGTAATGTTCGTGCACTTCGTGAAGACCGTCAACATACCATTGGACGTATTGTTCTTGATGCTTCTTATAGCCCAATCCGTCGTGTGAGCTACGAAGTTGAAAATGCCCGTGTGGAACAACGTACTGACTTGGACAAATTGGTGCTTGAGATTGAAACAAATGGTGTTATTGCTCCTGAAGAAGCAGTTCGTCAAGCAGCTCGTATTTTGATGGATCAAATTTCTGTGTTTGCTGCTCTTGAAGGTGCTTCTGAATCTTATGAGGCTCCTGCCCGTGGTACTCCACAAATTGACCCAGTGTTGCTACGCTCTGTAGATGACCTAGAGCTTACTGTTCGCTCTGCAAACTGCCTTAAAGCAGAAAACGTATACTACATTGGCGATCTTATCCAGAAAACTGAAAATGAGTTGCTTAAGACACCTAACTTGGGTCGTAAGTCACTTAATGAAATTAAAGATGTGCTTGCTGCGCGTGGTTTGTCTCTTGGCATGAAACTAGAGAACTGGCCTCCTATTGGATTAGAACGTCCTTAATAGCAGCTTATGAATAGCCGTTACAATGCAGTGACGGCTACTCATCCAAATGAACGAGATAGTATTCTCGTCGTGTGGTAGTATTGGTTGTTAAGCTGATACGACAAATTTTAAAGATTTACACTAGCCTACTATAATATTGTGGATTAGTATTTGGTTTACCTAGCAATAGGTATTTTTTAATCGGACCGCCACTTTATGTGGATAGAAGAGCCGTTTAACAACGATAAACTCTGGTTTATCATTTTTAGATTCAAAAGGAAATTATCATGCGTCACCGTAATGGTCTTCGTAAATTAAATCGTACTAGCAGCCACCGCTTGGCTATGTTTCGCAACATGTCTGTATCTTTGATTCAACATGAAGCAATCAAAACTACATTGCCAAAGGCTAAAGAATTACGCCGTGTTATCGAGCCCCTCATCACTCTAGCCAAAGAGCCTACTCTTGCTAACAAACGTTTAGCATTTGCTCGTTTGCGTGACCGTGATGCAGTAGTAAAATTATTTGCTGAAATTGGTCCTCGTTACAAAGAGCGTAATGGCGGTTATACTCGCGTACTTAAAATGGGTTTCCGTCAAGGTGATAATGCACCTATGGCTTACATGGAACTTGTGGATCGTCCAGAAGTAACAGAGGAAGCTGCTGCTGAATAATCTTATTAGTCAGTAGTACTACGACCTACTGCAGTGAGCTAACAGGCAATATCGTTGGACATAGTAGGAATCTTCTTGTTTTAGCAAGAAGAGGGTCGATTAGTCAGGTATATAGCATCCGACACGCTTGGGGAATCTCAAGCGTGTTTTTTGTGAGCCATTGGCTAAAAGCATCTTTCATATCTAAAAAAGATGAAACTTCTCATTAGCAAGACTAAACTATGATGTGATGGTCTGATTAAGTTACTAGTACAACAACCTCAGGAAAACGTTATGATAGCGGTTTTATTGGGCATTTTAATGGGTATCTGTGTATCAGTACAGGTCGTGATTAATACCCATTTACGCACGCATATTCAGTCACCCTTGTTGGCCTCATTGATTTCTTTTACCGTTGGAACATCGCTATTATTTTTATTGTTACTGGTGTTAGGAGATGCAGTTATTCCAAGCATGGAACAATGGCAAACAACACCGTGGTGGTTTTGGATAGGGGGATTACTAGGTGCAGGGTGGATTACAATTAATATTTTTGTGTTCCTGCAACTAGGACCTATTCAGACTTCAATTTTTCCCGTGTTGGGGCAAATTGTGATGGGTGTCATTATTGATCATTTTGGCTTATTCAAAACCCCAGAAAAACCGATTTCTCTTTTGCAACTTATCGGTGTATTATGTGTGCTTACAGGGATTATGATTGCTGTTGCATGGCCTTTACTAAAGCAAAAACTCACTAAAAAGGAAGCTGCCCAACCTGTATTAATGCCCACAGAATCTCATCCATCTCCTCAGCAGCAACCAGCCACAACAGATGCATCAGTGATAGGCTGTCGTAAAGCCTCTGATTTATCTTTCCATCAGCCAACAACTTCTACAGTGCCTCAATCTGATGTTGTGAAATCACACCATGCTCCCTCTATACCAACTGCTATGGTGCTTGCTCAGAGTGCTAACCCCTGGACAGCATGGATTTGGCGTTTATTAGCTATTGGTGGTGGTGTGATGATTGCTATGCAGACGGCGATTAACACACAACTTAACATTGCTTTAGGCTCTAAAATCCAAGCGAGTTTTATCTCTTTTTTTGTGGGAGCTGTCTCATTATTTATCGTAGCTTTATTAAAGGATAGGCGTTTTCATAATATTGCTAATGCTTGTGGAAAGAATCGACCCTGGTGGATATGGATGGGTGGGGCTTTAGGGGCTTTTTTTGTTGCTATGAGTGTTGTGCTAGTCCCTATTTTAGGGGTAGGGCAACTACTTGTGTTAGTGTTATTAGGCCAGTTAATGGGTAGTATTTGTATTGAGCAGTTTGGTTTATTAGGATTGCCTCGTAGACCACTGCAAATAGCTCAGCTGACTGGATTATTACTATTAATATTTGGTGTGGTGATTATTCGCCTTTTAGCCTAATCAATAGTTAAAAAGTTGCAACGATGGGGGGAGGTTCAACCAGTCGATGATGCAGATGGGCGCAAACTGTCATAGGGTAAGAATGAAGATGAGGTTCATAACAAAACTAGTGAAAACGCCAATATATAGCTGAACATAATATTGATAAATTATTGGCGTTACTCACTTAATCTCCCTCTCACAAGGAGGGTATATTATAACTATGAACGGAGACAAACACATTTATACGGCTCGTCTACCCGATGAGCAAGGTTTTATTACCTACCCTGTGGAGGAGCACGCTATTTGGCAAGAGTTGATTACTAATCAACAAGCGGTTTTACCTGGCCGTGCTTGCACTGAGTATTTGCAAGGATTGGAGGCATTGCAATTACCCACAACGAAAATCCCCCAGCTCGCTGATATTGACCAAGTCTTGTTGGCAACGACTGGGTGGCGTACGGCTCAAGTCCCTGCCTTAATTTCTTTTGGGCGTTTCTTTGAGTTATTAGCTAACCGCTCTTTCCCTGTTGCGACCTTTATCCGTCGTCGTGAGGATTTTGACTATATCCAAGAACCGGATATTTTTCATGAAATTGCAGGGCATTGCCCTTTGCTGACACATCCTGCCTTTGCAACATTTAATCAGACTTATGGAGAATTGGGTCTCAAGGCGACTAAAGAGGAGAGAGTCTTTCTGGCTAGGCTATATTGGTTCACCATTGAATTTGGTTTGGTAGGTACCTCTGCTGAAAATCGACGCATCTACGGAGGGGGCATTCTCAGCTCTCCCGCAGAGACAATTTATGCACTAGGAGGTGAGCCAGAATATCGCGAGTTTAACATTGCTGATGTATTACGCACCCCCTATCGGATTGATCGCATCCAGCCTATTTATTATGTGCTGGATCATATTGATAGCCTGTTTAAAATAGCTAAAGAGACGGACATCATGAAAGAAGTCCATACTGCTATGGAGAAAGGTTTATTTGAACCACACCCCAGTTTACTAAACGAAAAACAGTAATTGTTCATTTGGCTTTGGTTATAAATCTATCTACCAGCATTCACAAACACCATTTAAGTACCAATGATTATGAAAATATGGACTTAATATTGGAAATATAGATGCAATCCGTTTTATTAAGTCCACATCGTACAATTTTGGAGAAACTTATGACTTCATTAAACCAACAATCTTGCGAGGCTTGCCGTGCTGATGCCCCACGTGTATCCGACGAAGAGCTTGCTGAGCTTATCCGTATGATTCCTGAATGGACAGCCATTGTTGTGGATGGCATTATGCAGCTACAACGCGTATTTAAATTCAAGAATTTTAAACAAGCTATGATGTTTACTAATCAACTTGCCGATTTAGCTGAGGCAGAGGGGCATCATCCTGGGATTCTCACTGAATGGGGTAAAGTTACTGTGACATGGTGGTCTCATAGTATAAAGGGATTGCATCGCAATGACTTTATTATGGCATCCAAGACAGATGAGCTCTGGCAAAACAACCAAAGCTGACACTTGTGTATTTTTTCGCATAATATCTGGCTTATCTCAACAAAAAGCCTAGTGCAGATGAAAAAGCACCCCGTCATAAATAGTGAGGTGCTTTTTTTAACATCTATAAATCTAATATAATCGTTGTCCCTGGTTTACCTCGAGAGACACAAATCATCATACAGTCTTGTTGATTTTTTTCATCATCCATCAGATAGGTATCCTCATGGATAATTTCCCCACTCAACACAGTCGTATAACAGGTTCCACACACTCCATATTCACAAGATGTATTTACATGTAAATGGTGCTCCCGCATCACATCACTAATACTCACCCCTTTAGGAATTGCTAAGGTGATTCCTTTGCGGGCCAAAGTTACATAAAAATCAATATCTTCATGTGCCTGTGGTTGAGAAAAGGGGGCTGTTACTTCAAGAATATCTCCCTCTTGAAACCAAGTCTGGCTGGTGGTGTCTGACACATCTCTTGGCGATGGCCTACTCCCTGTAGATGTATCACTGACCAGTGGCCTATTCCCTGTAGATACATCACTGACTGCATTGCCCTGTGTGGTGCTGCTCAGCATTGTTTGGCTATCACATGCCTTACCATCAGTGACGCTAGTGACCTCTTTATTTTGAGGTAATGCTGCAACTACAATGCGTTGAGCCTTGTCATCAATACTAACAATAGCATAAGGACAAGCAATACCAGCAGGGGTCTTGATATGAATGACAGGATGTTCAGGCAAGGGAGTAAAACGAACAAATGACGGAAGAAATAAGGATAGCTGTTGCTCTGATCCTACCGACTCCACTCGTGCTGCTAACCATCGCAATTGACGTTCTGACATTATATTTCTCGTCCTTAAGTTTAAAAGGCTCTATTTTACTCATTTTACTTAAGTTGCCTTGTGAAATCCTGATGATTTTAGGGGAAATGTCGTAATGTTCATTTTCTTCAACAAAAATCTATCTCTCCAAAAATGCTCATTAAAAAACTTATCGTATCAATTTGGTGAATTCTTTCACTATATTGATTCAACCTCCTGATAAGCCTGCCCTGATTTAAGGCAGAATTTCTTCACATTATTTGAAAGCTAAAATAATAAATACAGCTTAGCAAAGCAATATAACTATATGATTCAAAACCATATTTTCCGATAGTTGGAGGTTTTCATCAATGCGGGCTGTTAAAGTAGAACTACCAGATTTTACATTTTTCAGGAAAGCAGAGAATCTCATTAATGTTGGCACACTTATTGCTAAAGTTGCTTTGAATATCATTAATTTTCCCTCTAACAGGCTAGGCTTTTAATTTATCCCTCCTTTGCTTAGCCTGTCTTTTTTTGTTTTAATACATAAATCATCCTTAAGCCAACACAAGATATAGCAATACTGTTTAATTCCCCAATGCTTTAGATAGGCTTTGGGTAAATTGAGCGGCATTTTGAAAACCAATCACACGATGAACGGGCTGACCAGCATTATTAAAGAAAATAATCCCTGGAGGTCCAAAGAGTTTGAATGCTTTTAGTAACTCTCTATCTTGAGACGTATTCTTGGTCACATCGACCTGTAATAAATGCATTTGTTTCATTAGATTAGCGACATTAGCATCACTAAAAGTGAATTTTTCCATCTCTATGCAGGAAATACACCAGTCTGCATAGAAATCAAGCATAACTGGTTTATCAGTATTGGCGAGAATACTTTGTAGTTCATCCAGTGATTTAATACGGTTAAAGTGGACTAAAGAGGTGCTTTGTTGAGCTTGCAATGGGTGCAAAACACTGCGAGAGCCTAAACCTAGCCCTACACATAATAATACCGCCCAAGCAACAGCTACCCAACCTAGCAATTTGAGGCAAAGTGAACCAAGACGAGGAAACGGCTTATAGCCACTAAAAGTACCTACCACATAGGCAAAACCTAAAGAAATCAATGCCCAGAGCAACATAGGAAGCCAGTCAGGTAGGAGTGGTGCAATCATCCACAGGGCAGCAGCAAATAATAAGAGACCGCAGATTCTTTTTACCATTTCCATCCACATGCCTGCTTTAGGAAGTAAGGCCCCAGAGCCAGTCCCTAGAATAATTAACGAGGCACCTTGCCCCCAGGCAAGTACAAATAGAATAATGGCACCGGTAATGACATTTCCAGTTTGTGAGATAAAGAGTAAGACACCTGCCAGAGGAGCTGCTACGCAAGGGCCGCAAATGAGTGCTGAAAGCATGCCCATCAATAAAGCTCCTCCACTTTGGCCGGCAGGTAGCTTATTCATCAAGGTATTCAGATGAGTCTGAACACTGCTAGGCATTTGGAAATTATAGGCACCAAACATTGCCATTCCGAATAGTACGAGGAATAATGCAAAAATACTCAATACCCAAGGATTTTGAATCCAGTTAGCAAGTGCAGCACCAATAGATGCCGCGATAATCCCTAAAAGAGTGTAAACAACGGAAGTTCCTAATACATAGAAAAGCGTTAATTTGGTGCTAGCAAATTTAGAGGATCGTTGTTGTTGAGTACCCACTACTAATGATAGCAAGATGGGGAGCATTGGTAATACGCAGGGGGTAAATGAGAGAGCCAAGCCGAGTAAAAACGCAATGGCTACCATATGCCATAAACTTGCCCCTTGTAACCATGTCGCAATATCAGTATCTCCAGCATTAAAAAGACTGAATGAGTTATCGGTATTGGCTGCTTCCGTAGCTGTTGTGGCAGCCTCTATGCTAGTGATATTGGTAGCAGTATCGGTGTTCTGAACATTGGTGGACAAGGTATGCCCTGATTTTGTTGCCTCGGCTGCACGTTGAAGCAATACCTCTCCAGCATTTTTTGTTGTCATAGAGGCATTGTTTTGATTTAACGTAATATTGTTTTGTGCAGCATTGTTGGCTGTTAATGAAGGTATTGTATTTTGTGTAGAGTTGATAAGAGTTGTTTGCTCTCCTGTTTGGTCTTCTAATAGTGAAGCCTCGTTATAGGCAATCTCACTGACCCCTGTATTGTCTTTGGGAAGAGTGATTTCATAGGTACCATTAATTGGGGTAATCGGTACATAAAAATACATAGGGGGATAACAAAGTCCAGCATCTGCACAACCTTGTGCAGTGATTTCTAAAGTAAAGGCTGCTGTGTATGCAGTAAGAGGTAATGTAACCGTAATTGGGTGGTGATAGACCTCCATTTCTTTATCGAAAGTAGGGTCGTATTTGACCTCTCCCGTAGGTATTTGAAACTGTGAGGCAGGGATAGGGCTAGCCTGATTGTTATTCCCTATTTGATGAAACTCAAAACGTTCACGATACAAGTAGTAGCCTGGCGTAACGTCAAAATGCAATGCCAGTTGTTTATCGGGTGTGATTTGTGCATTGACTTTAAATGCTTGCTCAGGGTTGAGAAAGTCTTGTGCCTGTGCCAAACGAAGAGGCATTCCTATGAATATGAGCAGGAGCAACAAGGCATAACACCACAGCATAAAACGGTTTTTAGAGGGGGTGGAGAAAACGTTATTCATATTCATTGTTGATGTAAATAATGGAATAGGAGTTATTGTACGGGAAATTATTCAAAGCTAAAACTAGCCTTTATTTAAGAATAGGGATTGAGATATTGCAAACCAACAAGAGTGGAAAATATAGAGACACCTTCTCAAGTCATCGTTAATAATATTGATGAGTGGCAACCATATTATCAAGCAAACACATTAACACTCTGTGGGTAATTGAGTTTGCTGTTCAATCCAAGCGAGGTATTGTGCATCGCCTCCGATGATGGGTAGACAAATAATCTCTGGTAAATCATAAGGGTGTAATTCACGAATTTTATCCATACAAGCTTGAGCCGCTTTTGAGGATGTTTTGATTGTGAGCAATACCTCTTCGCTACCCTCCAGACTATCTTGCCATAGATATAAAGATAATCCTTGATGCCCAATGTGCACGCAGGCTGCAAAATGATCTTCAACCAAGATATGGGCGAGACGTTTGGCAAAAAGTAAATCAGGGGCGGTGGTTTGAATAATCAAGGCACTAGCTTGCATGGTATTCTTTCTGAGTTTTAAAACCTCTATGATAAACGGAAAATAGCTTTTATTTCATTGTTAAAATAGGGAGTTATAAGGTTTTTGTATTCAAATCTTGACAATCAAGGTAAAATATCCCTTTACTTAAAATACACAGAGCCTTTGACGGTTTATGGATACATTAAATACACAGCCAGCTGATAAAGACCTTTCCTATGATGCGACCAAGAAACAGAAGTCATTTGAGAAGACTTCACGCATCCCTATTAAGATTATCCCTGTAGAGAAGCTAAAGAAACCTGAGTGGATTCGCGTTAAGGCAGCGCCTGCTAATTCTAAATATAATGACATCAAACGTATTCTTCGCGAAAACAAGATGGTAACTGTTTGTGAAGAGGCTTCTTGTCCTAATATTGGCGAGTGCTTTGGTGGTGGTACAGCTACTTTTATGATTATGGGAGATAAATGTACTCGTCGTTGCCCGTTCTGTGATGTAGGGCATGGTCGTCCTGATCCATTGGATACTAATGAGCCAGCTAACCTTGCGAAGTCTGTTGCGGCGATGAAGTTACGCTATGTGGTGATTACCTCTGTGGATCGTGATGATTTACGTGATGGTGGGGCGCAACATTATGTTGACTGTATCAATGAAATTCGAGAGCGTTCGCCTAATACCAAAATTGAGGTATTGGTTCCTGATTTTCGTGGTCGCTTAGAAAAAGCGCTAGACATTTTTGCTAAGGGTCTTCCAGATGTATTAAATCATAACCTGGAGACTGTGCCTCGTCTTTACAAACAAGCTCGTCCAGGAGCTGATTATCTGCACTCTTTAAAATTACTCAAAGATTTTAAAGCCATGTATCCTAATATCCCTACCAAATCTGGTTTGATGGTGGGATTAGGTGAAACGGATGAGGAAATTTTGCAGGTTATGCGTGATATGCGAGAGCATGATATTGAGATGTTAACGATTGGACAATACCTACAACCATCCGACCACCATCTCCCTGTATTGCGTTATGTGCATCCAGATACCTTCAAGATGTTTGAGCAAGAGGCTTACAAGATGGGCTTTACGCATGCAGCAGTGGGTGCGATGGTACGCTCTTCTTATCATGCTGATTTGCAGGCACATGGTGCGGGTGTGGAGCAGTAATTCAAACTCCTCAATCGCCTTGATATGATGGAGTGAGGCGCTAATATTTCCTATTTACCGCAATAGTCTTGTGAAATGAGATGACTTTCTCCTCTCTTGTAAGGGAGGAGAAAGTGAGATTTAGGTTTTTAGTATTCGTAACCGAAACCAACCCCAGCCGTTGCATCACCGTTACTACTGATGGCGCCATTGAGTTTAAAGACTGTATTACCTTTTTCGTTGGCATGAGACCAGCCTATTGCTACTGAGGATGCATCACGATAAACACCGGTAGCCATGGCGATTTGAGATTTACCCGCATGCATGACTTGAGGAAGTGAGGCAATAGCAGTAGAGTTAGCACCGATGCTGCGCATTTCTTTACGTATTTTACGGACAGAGTGTTCTATTCTATTCACATTGCTTTGTAAGGTATTCACATTGCTTTGCAATGCACTAAGTTGCTGCATATTAACAGCATCCGTCGTACCAGCTCGCCCTGGGGCAACATTGCTAATACGTTGGTTGTTGGCATTAATGCCTTCTGTTGTCATACTAGGACCATTGTTGACAGAGAATGAATCTGCCGTAAGCTTGGGCGCTAACTTGATGAAATAGGTATGTACGGTCTGACCATTATTGGCAGTACTATCATCTCCTTTCACGATGACATTGGAGTCGCCTTGTGTTACGACGACTGCAGATCCATCACCTCCGCCCCCAGTATTGCGTACGCCATCAATGGCGGCCTTTAATTGTCGTAAGTTGACGGCGTCGGTTGCCTCTGTACCATCAGCCAGATTGATGAGTTGGCGGAGCTTCTGAGGCCCTCTAGTAACGTTGGTAATAGAGCCATATTCGTCTCGCTCATATACAAATGATTGCCCACCTATGGAAACAGCTCCCATTGTCTGGTCTTTTAAATTGACGTTAGAGTAAGGAGCGGGTTTGTCTTGGTCGAACCCTCCTCTATCAGCAACGCTGTATGCCCCAAGTGCTACTCCTGTTGTGACATTGGTTATGGCTTCAGTACCAAGTGCAGTTCCGTACGAGGGTTGTTTATTTTTAATTTCCATGACATATTGGTAACGAAGTGCCGACATAATGGCGTCTACTCTAATGTCACTCGAGTCCGCTAAAGCATCATAGTTAATATAGGATAGATAGTCTTTATATTTTTCTCTAATGTCATTATCAATTTCATTCCATGTGGATTGTTGATCTGGTGTTAACCCAGTTCCATTGTGGTTTCGAGGGAGTCCTTTGCTCTCCAAATAGTCCAACCATACGTCTCCGTTTTGAGTTATTTGGGCATAACCAGGGGAGTATTTTTCCATACCTGGAGCAGTAATGACACTTAGAGCCCCAATGGCCAACCCTCCATATCCTAGTGATGTAGCACCACCGCCAATACCGATAGAACGACCTGTGACTACTGATAGATTGCCCAAGGCTAATCCATTGTCTGATATCGAGTCAGGGCTTCCGGCAACGTTTTGAGTTGATGGATTTATGATGGGTAGTGCATATGCTTCATATCCAAGAGCAATACTAGCCTTGCTGAAAGCATAAGGCTCATATCCTAATGCAATGGAATAGTTCCCAACAGCTTGTGCATACTCACCGATAGCAAAGGCACTATCGCTGCCGGCACTGGCAGGACCAAGGACGACATTGGGTTGGAGTGGACCGATTTTAAATGATGTTGTGTTTCCAGGATACTCTTTCACAAAAATATTGGTTTTATTTAAGTTCCTATCGGAATTACTAATACTCGGTCGTAGAATGGTTTGAGCTTTTTCTTGAACCCATTTACGCTGATTATCGTTTAAGTCCTTGTAGTTATCCAGTGCATAAGCAAATTTTTCTGCGGTGGTTTTGCTATTCCAGTCTGCATCGGTAATAGAGGTGGCATTTGCCATGGAGAAAGTTCCACCCAAGCAGAAAGTAAGATATAAAACTCGAGAAAGGGGTGATTTTTGCCATCTTTGGGTAAGAGTAAGTAACATTTTATTCCTTGTGTGAAACAAATAATACACAATGGTACTCGCGTTTTTTTTTTTTTTCAATGGGTTATGTGCGTTTTGTTGTGTTAATGGGACAGGTATTGCCCTAGAAAATTTGTAAAACACACGCATATGAGGAAAGGAATGTACCTGTCATCGGTAGATATTCCTGCGTATGTATTTGCGGTAATTTATTTGGTGACACCCTAAACTTAGTTGTTTACGGTGGAGATATAAGGAGCAAATAGCAAGACCGTTCTTTCATGTTGAAAGTATCTGAAACCAATACCCTTTTTACCTCGTGGATAACATTAGCACTCTCTTGACAAGAGTGCTAAAATGCTCTTATAGTAAATTTTTAACCGAGGTAATGCTTTTATGACAAATCAATCACTTGCTGTTCAGCAAAATCTTTCTCTAGCACTGGCTAATCCAGGTGCTATGGGGTCGATTGAGGCTTATATTAGCGCTGTCAACCGTATCCCGGTACTCACTCCAGAACAAGAAAAAGAATTCGCAGAAAGATTACAAAAAGATGGGGATTTAGATGCGGCACGTGCCCTTATCTTGTCTCATCTTCGTTTAGTTGTTTCTATTTCTCGCCAATATTTAGGTTATGGTATCCCTCATGCTGATCTTATCCAAGAGGGTAATATTGGTTTGATGAAAGCCGTTAAGCGTTTTAATGTATCGCATGGTGTTCGCTTAGTATCTTTTGCGGTACATTGGATTAAGGCAGAAATTAATGAATACATTATCCGTAACTGGCGTTTAGTTAAAGTAGCGACAACCAAGGCACAACGTAAATTATTCTTTAACTTACGTAGTATGCGCCCTGATGGGCAGACGCTTGACCCAGAACAGATTGAGGGTATCGCACGTAAACTCAATGTTCGCCCCGAAGATGTCACAGAGATGGAAGTTCGTCTTTCTGGCCGTGACATGGCGTTGGAGTCTTCTGCTGATGATGACGAAGAGTTTGCACCGATTTCTTATTTGTCTGATGAGGGTGAGTTTGAGCCAGGTCATATTATGGCTCAGAACAACCGTTATGCCTTACAGACCCAAGGTATCGCTAATGCTTTAGAGACTTTAGACGAGCGTTCAAGGGATATTATCCAATCACGTTGGTTACAAGATGATGGGCAGAGCAAGACTCTTCAGGAGCTTGCCGCACAGTATGGCGTATCCGCAGAGCGTGTCCGTCAGATTGAGAACGCCGCTATCAAGAAAATGCGCAAGGTATTAGAGGCACAAGAGGCTTAAGGGCGTTCATGTTGTTATTTTTTCCTCTCTTTGGTATTTCTATCAAAGAGAGGATTATTCTTTTTGGGGCAAAATAAATTAAAATTTATTTTGCTAAAAGTGCCCGAATATCCTCTGCCAATAAGGCGGTATCTACATCGCTATAGTACAACAAGCGAGGCTTTCCTGATTTATCCATCACGAATAAATTGGCAGAATGCTCCATCGTATATGTAGTCCCGTTCTGTAAGGGTATTTTTCGAAAAAACACCTTAAACGATTTAGCCATTTGTTTGACTTGCTCCATGCTGCCAGTTATTCCCTCAAAATGAGGCGTACAACTTGCTGGTGTAGCTGTTGAAGGGGGGGTAGAAGCATCTGAAAGCTGTAGACAATCATCAAAATGTGCTAAATAGCGACGTAAAATTTCTGCTGTATCTCGCTCTGGGTCGACAGTGACCATAACAATACGAACCTGTTTGGCTTGTTTTGGTGAAAGCTGCTTAAAAAGTGTAGAAAGAGTTACTAGTGTGGTGGGGCAGATGTCAGGGCATTGGGTAAAACCAAAAAAATAAATTCGAATCAACCCTTGCTGTTGTTTAGCTTGTATCGTTTGCCCTGATAGGTTTTGTGCTTCCCATTGCAATCCGATGGAGCTGTTAGAAATGTCGCTACCATGAAAAGCATAGGTGGAGGAGGACAACACAACCCCCCCTACTATCCTACTTAGTAAGCCAAGCCTTTGTGTGATGGTTTTGCCAGAGAGGCAGAGCCTTTTCATAAGTACATATTCTCGCTAAAATGAACACATTATTTTTTGATGGATGAAATCTGTGCAAACGCTTATTCAACGATTAAAACAACAACTGTTTAATGAAATTCAACAACCGCCTATTGCTGATGCATTGCCACTATATATCAATAGTGTTTTGGTGGGGAGTCTTCACCCTAAGGCTGTTAGCGTAACACAAAACTATCCTTTCTTTTCATTTTCAGCACAAGCCGCTTATATTGATGTGCCTTTGGATGTTTTTGCAGACCGTTCCGTCTTTTTTAATCAACTTGCACAGTATTTAAGAGAGCAGGGGGCTTTGCCTTTTTGGCGCAATGAGCAAGTCAACCTATGGCGAGATGGACAGGTTTTTGCTCATATTGAGCGGACAGCTACTCGTTCTTTGGGACTATTAACACAAGCGATTCATCTTAATGCGTGGACACCAGAGGGAAAAATCTATCTGTCACTGCGAGCACCGACTAAGCAGACTGATCCCAACAAATGGGACACGATAGCAGGAGGGTTGCTCAATGCAGAAGACTCACAAGAAACCGGGCTAGAGAGAGAAACGCTAGAAGAGGCAGGGGTTGCAGCTGAGCATTTGCAACAACGCTCCCCTATTCGGTCTATTGATTTTGTGAGACGACCTTTGCCAGAGGGGTATCAATATGAAGAAGTGTTAGCAAGCGATTGTATACTCCCTTTTGATGTATGTCCGCAAAATATGGATGGAGAGGTCAGTGAGATTGCTACGTTTACCGTGACAGAAGTCTTGGATTTGATGCAACAGGATATGGTAACCAAGGAGGCTATGGTAGTTTTGTTGGATAGTTTGGAGCAACATATCTTCCAGCAGCTGGTTAACAAGTAAAGTCATTTTAAGCAGGTTGACCTTGAGTTTAACGATTTGCTAAGTATTAAAATCATTCAGTATGATGACAAGATAGAGCCAAAGGTAGGAGACTAATATGAGCGATAATCCTTTTAAATTTTTTACTGGTGAGCAACATCAACAACCTTTTTTGGGTAGTTTTGACGCATTTAATAAAATGTGGCAGGAAACCTTGCAAAAGACCTCGTTGAATGCTGCACCTGCGACAGCGACTGTGGAGGATTTGGATAAACAGATTGATGCATTGCGTAATGTAGAAAATTGGTTAAGTCTTAATTTATCGGTTGTCAAAAATACAATTCAAGGTTTAGAACTGCAACGAGCCAATTTACAGTCGTTTCAGGAAATGATGCAAAAGCAGGATATTCTACAAGAGGCAGGGCAACAATGGTGGCGGAGTTTGCAGGAGCAGTTTGCTGGTTTTTTACAGTCATATGAAAAACAGTTGTCCTCAACCGATACAGCCGCTGTAGAGAAGACCGCTGAAAAATCCTCTGTAACACCTTCTGATAAGACAAGTACGAAGCCTAAGCACAAACCAGCCCGCAAAAAAGGTTAAAATGAGAGTTTGCTTTGAATTTCAAGAATCCACTTTTTCTCAACAGAAAGAGGATATGTTTTCATATTGATTTTTTAAAGAGTATTCAGTTATGACGCTCAATATTGTTATTCTCGCTGCTGGTATGGGTAAACGCATGCAGTCTGATTTACCCAAGGTGCTTCATCGTATTGCTGGCAAACCTATGCTTGCACATGTTATTGACAGTGCACGTCAACTCAATCCTGCCAAGATTATTGTGGTGGTCGGACATGGAGCTGATGTGGTTAAGCAGCATTTTGCTACCCAAGAAGATTTGGGTTTTGCCTTACAAATGCCACAGCAAGGCACGGGTCATGCGGTGCAGCAGGCAGTCAGCCAATTAGTGGGCGGAGATAAGCCAGAAGATATGACATTGGTGCTGTACGGCGATGTTCCTTTGGTACAACCAGAGACACTACAAGGTCTGCTATCTCAAGCAGGTACAGGGGTAGGGGTTTTGACTGAAATCCTAGATGACCCCACTGGCTATGGACGTATTGTGCGCAACTCTACTGGACAGGTTTGTCGTATTGTAGAGCATAAAGATGCGACAGACGAAGAGCGTGCCATCCGTGAGGTGAATACAGGTATTTTGTGTGCGCCCACACGTTTACTTAAAGAGTGGCTTACTCGTATTGATAATAATAATGCACAAGGTGAGTATTATTTGACCGATATTATTGGTCTGGCAGTTCATGATGGGGTGGCAGTCAATGCGGCTCATCCAGGTGCAAACTGGGAAACCTTAGGCGTTAATAGTCGTGTCCAACAAGCACAACTAGAGCGATTATGGCAGGCAGAGCAAGCACGCCGTCTTTTAGAAAAAGGGGTGACACTTGCCGATCCTCAGCATTTTATTGTCCGTGGAGAGCTAATTTGTGGGCGAGACGTGTTTATTGATACCGGCTGCGTTTTTGAGGGCAAAGTAGTTCTTGCGGATGGTGTTCATATTGGTCCTCATTGTGTATTACGTAATGTGTCATTAGGTGAAAATACACGAGTTGAAGCATTCTGTCATCTTGAAGAAGCAGCAGCGGAACAAGCAACTGTAATTGGTCCTTATGCTCGTCTACGCCCAGGGGCATCATTGGGAGCATATAGTCATGTGGGTAACTTTGTTGAATTGAAGAAAACCCGTTTGGGTGCTTATAGCAAGGCTAATCACCTGTCTTACTTGGGTGATGCCACTATTGGTGAAAAGGTCAATATTGGTGCTGGTACGATTACATGTAATTATGATGGAGTGAATAAATTCCAAACTGTGATTGAGGATGGTGCTTTTATTGGTTCTGATACGCAGCTAGTAGCACCAGTTACGGTAGGGGCCAATGCTACACTTGGTGCTGGTACGACATTGACTAAAGATGCTCCAGCTGGCAAGTTGACTATCTCGCGTGTCAAGCAGTTTACGATTGAAAATTGGCAACGCCCAGTGAAAAAATAAGGGAATTGATTACAACGGATAAAGTCATTTTATCCGTTTGCGTTTTTTATTAATAAAGAATGGCAATATCCGATAGTATTAAAACTTCTGCGACAAGTACTAATAATCCTGATGTAAAACCTTCTGCACAGGATGGCTTACCTACACCGCAGCGTTATCTGGCAGCATTGACATTGTTGATGGCTATTGCTATTGGGGTTATTGATAGTAGTATTACTAATATCGGTTTGCCAACGATTAGTCGTGAATTAGGCATTAAGCCATCATCTGCCGTTTGGATTATTAACGCATATACCATTACGATTATTGCCACATTACTTCCTTTTGCAGCACTGGCAGAGCAAATAGGCTTTAAACGATTATTGCGTATTGGGTTTGTGGTGTTCATGTGTGGAGCGATTGGTAGTATGTTTGCCGATTCACTCGCTCATCTCATTACAACTCGAGTTATTCAGGGCTTGGGATGCTCTGCCTTGATGTCGTTATTTGGTGGTTTAGTGCGTAATATTTATCCTCGTCGTCAGCTGGCAACAGGAATTAGTCTAAATGCCATGACTGTGGGGGCAGCAGCCTTGATTAGCCCATCATTAGGAGCATTTATCATTTCCATTGCTTCATGGCATTGGATTTATGGGTTTACCATTCCGCTATGTATTATTGCACTCTTTTTAACGGTTTATGTGCCTCGTGTTAAGCGTATTGAGAAAAAATTTGACTATATCAGTGCTGTTCTTAACACATTAACATTGGGCGGCTTTGTGGTGGCTCTGGATCTGGCCTTTAACCGTCCGTGGTTGAGTGTAGTATTTATCAGTGTTTCTTTTGGTGCTGGTTATTTATTGTATCGGCGAGCATCAACACAAAACATGCCTCTTGTGCCTGTTGATTTGCTCAAAATATTGTCTTTTAGAGATGCAGTGCTTGTGTCTTCCATGAGTTTTGCCTCAGCATCATTAATCATGATTTCTGCCCCCTTTTATTTTCAGGCAGGATTGCAGATGAGTCCAAAAACAGTAGGTTTGTTGTTTAGTTCTTGGCCTGTAGCAACCTTAATTACCGCTCCTGTGGCAGGTCGGTTATCAAATAAATATCCTGCCTCTGTACTGGCAGGCTTGGGGAACTTGCTGATGTGTTTAAGTTCTCTGTGTTTGCTATTAGTGCCAGAGGATAGTCCGCCATTTTGGTTTGGGATATGTCTGTTTGGTGCTGGTATGGGGTTTGGTTTTTTTCAAACACCCAATAACAAGGCAATTTTGCTTTCTGCTCCAGAACACCGAGCCAGTGCGACTGGTGGCATGCAGTCGACGGCAAGGTTATTCGGTCAATGCACAGGTGCCGCCCTGGTCGCATTATGCTTTAGCATTAGCCATGACCATGGTCATTATTATGGCATTATGGTGGGCTGTATTGTGATTGGTTGTGGAAGCCTGGTTAACCTCACCCGTTATATTCGTAAAACCGATGTGGCGGTACTATAGGGAGGAAGTAGATATGGCTAGATTAGCTCGTCTTTATGCACCAGATACTACACAGTTAGTTCAGGCAAGATTGCTTCCTCATATTGCACAACAGGCAGAAGTGCAAGCAATGAAACCGCAGATTGCACGATGGCTAGAGCAAGCTAGCGGTCACTACCGTTTGCCGATACATGCATGGTCAATGACACAGGACAGTATTTATCTATTGAGTACGCCTCGGGAACCACGATCTATCTCACAAGTTGTTCAAGCTATAGGAAGACATCTTGCCTCTAGTCTCAAGCAAGGAGCAGTATTTGCTTCTCGCTATCGTTCTTGTTTGGTAGAATCAGGAGATTATTTATTGGCTTGTATGATTTGGTTAGAAATTTATGTACACCAACAGGAGGGTATTTCTCATCCTGATAGGTTACCGTGGTCATCGGCAGGGATGCATACAGGAAGACTTTATCAAGACATTGCTTGGATTACAGACCATGAGACCTATTGGAGACTTGGCAATACGCCATTTGAGCGTCAAGCGCGTTATCGGCAGTTGTGTGAAGATGGACTAAGTCATGCCATGAGTTATAAAATTCAATCAATATTACAAGGACAGTGGGCGTTGGGGACGGAGGAGTTTATCGCTACTATGTCAGAAGTGGCTAGTCGTCGAGTCATGCCGGGGCAAAAAGGGCGTCCACGTAAGGAAGATAATAAATGATAGTAATATTAAAATTATGGGCTTTGTTGCCATTGCGGTGGGTGCAGTCTGTAGGTAGAGTATTGGGGTTGTTGGTATTTTATCTTTCTCCTCGTTATGGTCAGCGTATCCGTAAGCATGCCAACCAAGCAGGTTATACACAAGCTAGTTTTCATCGTGAGGCTGCAAAGCAAATCGGGGCAATGTTTGCGGAAATCCCCAAGGTTTGGTTTGATGGAGCGAATTGTTTATCCAAGACACGAGTAGCAAACCCTGAATACTTGGATAATTTACGTCAAAATAAAGAGCAAAGTGTAATCTTTATTACGCCTCACTTGGGGTGTTTTGAAATCTGTGCCCGTTATTTGGCTCAGCAAAAACCTATTACTGTGATGTACCGAAAAGCACGGAGAGAGTTTTTTGAGCCAGTGATGAAAACGGCTCGAGATGATTCTGGTTTGGAGTCTGTGCCTGCAGATTTTTCTGGTGTACGAGGCTTTATTAAAACATTACGCCAAGGCGGAGATATAGGGTTACTTCCAGACCAAGTGCCAGCATCAGCAGATGGGGAGTGGGTAACATTTTTTGATCGTATGGCTTATACCATTACATTGCCAGGAAAGTTGGTGTCTTTGACCAAGGCCAAGATTGTAATGGTAGCAGGGATTCGTTTGCCTCACGGAGAGGGGTGGGAGTTAATCTTTAAAGATGGTCCCAATCTTGATGGATTAGATAGTCAAGAGCAGGCACAGGCGATGAATCATGCTCTGGAGGATTTGATTCGCTTGGCACCAACACAGTATTTGTGGAGTTATAACCGCTATAAAGTACCTAAATTGGCGCCGCCGATGCCTGAGGAGTGATGGGCTAGCTAGTAAAAAAGAGGGGTTCCTTTACGGCACTGTATTACATAAACCGCATCAACCACTGCTTGCCTTTGATATTGGTTTGGCGTAAGCGAGTGATAACCTCTTCAGCTAAGTCTCTTTCTATGGCAACAAAACTCACAAAATCATAGATATTAATCTTGCCTACTGCACTACCGGGATAACCGAGGTCCTTGGTGATTGCTCCGAGAATATCACCTGCACGCAATTTATTTTTCTTGCCACCACGAATGCAGATAGTGAGCATGGGAGCAATTAATGGTTTTTGTTTGCCACGAGTAGGTAACTCTAGCCATTCTACCGGTAAATCAACATTCTGCGTAATACGCTCGGCACGGTACATCTCTTTATCTGTGACCAGATTTAACGCCAAGCCTTTGGCTTCTTTTCGACCTGTGCGACCGATACGATGGATATGAGTGGCAACATTAGGGGTAAGTTCGATATTGATAATGGCATCAAGGCTATCAATATCAAGACCGCGTGCTGCAACATCGGTTGCGACTAACACAGAGCAAGAGCGATTGATAAATTGCACGAGTACGTCTTCACGGTCTCGTTGCTCCATATCGCCGTGTAGGACAAGACTTTTAATCCCTTGTGCATTAAGATAATCCGCAAGAGCCTCACACTGAGCTTTTGTATTACAAAAAGCCAATGTGGACGTAGGGCGATAGTGTTTTAGTAGATGGACACAATCCCCAAAACGTGTTTCATCACTGGTTTTAAAAAAGAGGTGGTCAAGATTACGATTAACTGCTTCTGGCCCTGTTTCCACTACAACGGGGTTGCGTTGGAATCCTTCGCTCATTTTGAGGATATGTTCTGGGTAGGTTGCTGAGAAAAAGAGCGTTTGTTTACGCAAAGGAGTGGCTTGAGAAATCTCCCCTATGTCTTCAAAAAAGCCCATATCCATCATGCGGTCAGCTTCATCCAAAACAAAAACTTTAATTTGGCTGAGGTCTAGGTGCTGTCCCCTCACCAAGTCTAGTATGCGTCCTGGTGTGCCTACAATAATATGTGCTCCATGTTTAAGGGATTCGATTTGTGGTTTAAGTGCACTACCTCCACAAAGCGTAAGAACTTTAATATTCGCTAAAGGACGAGCCAACTTGCGGATTTGTTGTGCCACCTGATCGGCTAATTCGCGAGTAGGGCAGAGGACGATACCTTGAGCACCAAAAAAACGAGGATTGATTTTTTGCATAATCCCTAGCCCAAACGCTAAGGTTTTGCCACTGCCAGTTTCTGCCTGCCCACGTACATCTTTCCCTTCTAAAATAGCAGGAAGACTCATGGCTTGGATAGGACGCATTTGAGTGTAGCCTAGTTCTTTGAGATTATGCAGTTGCTCGGGAGAGAGAGGGAGTGTTGCAAAGTCCATAATGTTGTATCAATGTTGATTGTTGAGTACAGGTTATTTTAACATGGTGCGCAAACGTCCATTCGGAAGTTTGCGCACCATGATTTCTCCACTTCGTCGCAGAGCTCCTCAGACATATCAAGCACAAAACCGTACGCAGGTACGCTTTTGTGTCATGATTTCTCCACTTCGTCGCAGAGCTCCTCAGACATATCAAGCACAAAACCGTACACAGGTACGCTTTTGTGTCATGATATGTCCCCAATTAAATAAATAAAAAGTGTTTAAACAAAATAATAGTGTCTGTCCCTATTTATTCTTGTTGCACTATTAGTAAAATAACAGTATGCTTGATAGGTTCAAAAATATTCTTGCCATTTTTTAGGGAAACACGTTATGCGCAAGCCAATTCAACTATCAAAAGAAGTCGTTATCGATGCTTCTGCCATCGGTCATCGTCCTACCTGTACCTCGCAGGCTAAGCCTGCCGTTTACCGCCAACCAGAGAGTCAAGGCCTCTATGACAAAGAGATGGAGCATGATGCCTGTGGTGTGGGGTTTGTGGCAAATATTAAAGGTAAAAAAAGCCACACTATTATCCAACAAGGTCTTAAAATCTTGGAGAATCTTGACCACCGCGGAGCTGTTGGTGCAGATAAGCTAATGGGTGACGGTGCAGGTATCCTTATTCAGATTCCTGATGCTCTCTATCGCGAAGAGATGGCAAAACAAGGTGTGACACTTCCTCCAGAGGGTGAGTATGGTGTTGTCATGGTGTTCTTGCCTAAAGAGATGGCCTCTCGTCTTGCTTGTGAGCGTGAGTTAGAGCGTTCTGTTCGCGATGAAGGTCAAGTGCTGCTGGGTTGGCGCGATGTACCTGTCAATCACGAGATGGAGATGTCGCCAGCGGTACGCGAAGTTGAACCCGTGATTCGTCAGCTTTTCATTGGTCGTGGTCCAGATGTGATGGTGCCTGATGCGTTGGAGCGTAAATTATATGTAATCCGTAAGGCAGCAAGTCATGCCATTCAAAAGATGGATTTAGCGCATAGCAAAGAATACTACGTGCCATCAGCTTCTGTACGCACAGTAGTGTACAAAGGTTTATTGTTGGCAGACCAAGTGGGTCTTTACTATAAGGACCTGGCTGACCCACGTACGGTATCAGCATTGGCTTTAGTTCACCAACGTTTCTCTACCAATACTTTCCCTGCATGGCCATTGGCGCACCCATACCGTATGATTGCACATAATGGTGAGATTAATACCGTTAAGGGTAACTTTAACTGGTTGCGTGCTCGTGAGGGTATGATGGAGTCGCCTGTACTTGGTGATGATTTGCCTAAACTTTATCCTATCGTGTATGAGGGCCAATCAGATACAGCGACATTTGATAATTGTCTTGAATTGATGGTAAATGCTGGTTATTCGCTAGCACATGCCATGATGATGATGATCCCTGAGGCGTGGGAGCAACACACCTTTATGGATGAAAACCGTCGAGCATTCTACGAATATAACGCGGCCAAGCTAGAACCGTGGGATGGTCCTGCTGCCGTATGTTTTACCGATGGTCGTCAAATCGGTGCAACACTTGACCGTAATGGTCTACGTCCTGCGCGCTACGTGGTAACTGATGATGAGATGGTGATTCTTGCTTCAGAAGCTGGTACTCTCACGGTTCCTGAAAGCCGTATCGTCAAAAAATGGCGTTTACAGCCTGGTAAGATGTTGCTTATCGACCTTGAGCAAGGTCGTATTATCGGTGATGAGGAAATCAAGAGTCAGCTTGCTAATAGTCGCCCTTATAGCCAATGGCTCAAACGTTTACGCGTCAAGTTAGATGAGTTGGATGCTCCACTTGATAGCAAATCCTTGCCAGTCTTTAACTCGAGTGCTTCTTTACTTGATCGCCAACAAGCTTTTGGCTGGACACAAGAAGACTTGAAATTTGTACTAGACCCGATGTTCCAAAAAGGAGAAGAAGCTATCGGTTCTATGGGTAATGATGCACCTGTTGCTGTGTTATCTAACAAGTCTAAACCGTTCTACAACTACTTCCGTCAACTGTTTGCGCAAGTAACTAACCCACCGATTGACCCTATTCGTGAGCAGTTGGTGATGTCGTTGGTATCGTTCATCGGTCCTAAACCAAACCTTTTAGACATTAATAACGTTAACCCTCCTCAACGTATCGAAGTTAGTCAACCTATTCTTGATGTAGAGGGTATGCGTCGCTTGCGTGAGATTGAGCGCTATACCGACCATAAATTCCGTAGCTTTGAGCTAGATATTACCTACCCAGTTGCCTGGGGGGTAGAGGGTATTGAGGCAAGTGTTGCTTCTTTATGTGCCCGTGCAGTGGATGCGGTTAAGAGTGGTAGTAATATTTTGATTTTGACAGACCGCCGTGTTGATGCACAACATGTGGCTATTCCTGCTTTGTTGGCCACTTCGGCTATTCACCAGCACTTAATCCGTTCTGGTCTACGGACCAATACCGGTCTTGTGGTTGAGACAGGTTCTGCACGTGAAGTTCACCATTTTGCTTTATTAGGTGGTTATGGTGCAGAGGCTATCCATCCATACCTTGTTTTTGAAACAATCAATAACTTGGATTCTATAGAGGATAAGAATAAAGCGACCTACAACTTTATTAAGGCAATTGGTAAAGGCTTAAATAAAGTGATGTCGAAGATGGGTATTTCGACCTATATGTCATATACTGGTGCTCAAATTTTTGAGGCAGTGGGTTTGCGTAAAGACCTTATCCAAAAATACTTCACCGGTACACCAAGCAATATTGAGGGTCTAGGCATTTTTGAAGTGGCAGAAGAAGCTATTCGTGCCCATAAAGCAGCCTTTGGTGCAGACCCTGTATTGGCAGATAATTTAGATGCTGGTGGCGACTATGCTTTCCGTATTCGTGGTGAGCAGCACATGTGGACGCCCGATTCGATTGCTAAGTTACAGCACTCTACACGTTCTAATAGCTACAACACTTACAAAGAATATGCACAGTTGATTAATGATCAATCTAAGCGTCATATGACTTTGCGCGGCTTATTTGAGTTCAAGATTGATCCAGCCAAGGCAATTCCTCTTGATCAAGTAGAGCCCGCCAAAGAAATCGTTAAACGTTTTGCCACTGGTGCGATGTCACTCGGTTCTATTTCGACTGAGGCCCATGCCGTACTAGCCGTCGCTATGAACCGTATTGGAGGTAAATCTAATACAGGTGAGGGTGGTGAAGATGAGCTGCGCTACCGTGAAGAAATGCGTACCGGATCTAGTGGTATCAAGAAAGGTGATACATTAGCCTCTGTACTTGGAGCAGAGCGTATTATGGCAGATGTGGCCTTGGATAAAGGTGACTCACTTCGTTCTAAGATTAAACAAGTGGCATCAGGTCGTTTTGGTGTCAGTGCAGAATACCTAAGCAGTGCAGACCAAATCCAAATTAAGATGGCACAGGGTGCTAAACCAGGTGAGGGTGGTCAATTACCAGGTCATAAAGTATCTGAATATATCGCTAAATTGCGTTATTCTGTACCAGGTGTTGGTCTTATTTCTCCACCGCCTCATCACGATATTTATTCGATTGAGGATTTGGCACAGCTTATCCATGACTTGAAGAATGTTAATCCACGTGCCTCTATCTCTGTGAAGCTTGTATCAGAGGTTGGTGTAGGTACTGTGGCTGCAGGTGTGGCTAAAGCGAAGTCAGATCATATTGTGATTGCAGGTCATGATGGAGGGACAGGTGCTTCGCCTATTTCTTCTATCAAACATGCTGGTACGCCTTGGGAGTTAGGTTTATCAGAAGCACAACAGACTCTCGTACTCAATCGTTTACGTAGCCGTGTACGCTTGCAAGCAGATGGTCAAATGAAGACTGGTCGTGACGTTGTCATTGGTGCATTGCTTGGTGCCGATGAGTTTGGTTTTGCTACAGCACCACTAGTAGTTGAGGGTTGTATCATGATGCGTAAGTGTCACTTGAATACTTGCCCAGTCGGTGTTGCTACACAAGACCCTGTTTTACGTGCCAAATTTGCAGGCAAACCTGAATATGTGGTGAACTTCTTCTTCTTTGTGGCAGAAGAAGTGCGTGAAATCATGGCACAACTCGGTATTCGTAAGTTTGATGAACTTATCGGTCGCACGGATTTATTAGATATGCGAGCTGGTGTAGAGCATTGGAAAGCCAAAGGTCTTGATTTCTCTCGTGTATTCTACTCTCCTGATGTCGATACTGGTCGTTATCATACAGAAGATCAAGATCATGGTCTTGCTAATGCTTTGGATAACCATCTCATTGAACGCAGTAAAGCAGCGATTGAACGTGGAGAAAAGGTTTCCTTTATTCAAGGTGTACGTAACCGTAACCGTACAGTGGGTGCCATGCTATCAGGTGCAGTAGCACGTAAATATGGTCATGAAGGTTTACCTGATGATACTATCCATATTCAATTTAATGGTACAGCAGGTCAAAGTTATGCAGCTTTCTTAGCACATGGCATTACTTTTGAGCTTGTGGGTGAGGGCAATGACTACGTTGGAAAGGGCTTATCAGGTGGTCGTATTATTATCCGTCAACCTAGCGATTTCCGAGGTTTTAGTCCAGACCATATCATTGCGGGTAATACCGTGTTGTACGGTGCTTTATCAGGAGAAGCCTTCTTTAACGGTGTGGCTGGTGAGCGTTTTGCTGTACGTAACTCTGGTGCTTCTGCTGTGGTCGAGGGTACTGGTGACCATGGTTGTGAGTATATGACTGGCGGTACTGTAGTTGTGCTTGGTAAGACAGGTCGTAACTTTGCTGCTGGTATGTCAGGTGGTGTAGCGTACGTTTGGGATCCAGAGGGAGACTTTGAGCAACGTTGCAATACTAGTATGGTTTCACTTGAGAAAGTTGAATCTCATGCTACTCAAACTAAACGTGGTCAAATTGAACAATGGCACTCCGTTGAGCGTGGTGGTGAACGTGAAACCGACGAAAAGATTCTTCGGCGTTTGGTAGAAGATCATCATCGTCATACAGGTAGTGAGCGTGCTGCAGCATTGCTTGCGGATTGGGAAACTGCACGCAAACAATTTGTGAAGGTCATTCCTAATGACTATCGTCGTGCATTAATAGAATTGTGGCAAGCTAAACAAGCAGCGTAAGGAATAGGTATCATGGGAAAAATTACTGGTTTTTTAGAGTTTGAACGTGTTTCAGAAACATATGAAGCACCTGCTGCACGTGTAAAACACTACAAAGAGTTTGTGCTTGCACTTGATGATAAACAGGCACAGCAACAAGGTGCTCGTTGCATGGATTGCGGTATCCCATTTTGCAATAATGGGTGTCCAGTCAATAATATCATTCCTGATTGGAATGACCTTGTATACAAGCAACAATGGGAAAAAGCGTTGAATACTTTACATTCAACCAATAATTTCCCAGAGTTTACCGGTCGTATCTGCCCAGCCCCTTGTGAGGCAGCCTGTACCTTGAATATCAATAATATGCCTGTAGGAATCAAGTCCATTGAGCATGCGATTATTGATAAGGGTTGGGAGAAAGGTTGGGTTGTTCCCAAAGTGCCTCTCAAACGCACAGGTAAGCGTGTAGCAGTGATTGGTTCTGGCCCATCAGGTTTGGCTGCATCTCAACAATTAGCAAGAGCAGGTCATAGCGTAGTGTTATTTGAGAAGAATAACCGCATCGGTGGTTTATTGCGTTATGGTATCCCTGATTTTAAATTGGATAAAAGCCTGATTGACCGCCGTATCCTTCAGATGGAAGCCGAGGGTGTGGAGTTCCGTACATCGACTTATGTAGGCAATAAAGGTGACAAAGTTGAAGATGGTTTGACGATTGTGACTTTTGAAGAGCTGGATAAAGAGTTTGATGCGATTGTAATGGCAGGTGGTTCAGAGACCCCACGAGATTTACCTATCCCCGGCCGTGATTTAGAGGGTGTGTATTTTGCAATGCAATTCTTGACGCAACAGAATCGTGAGAATGCAGGTGATCGCATCAAGGAGAAAATCTCAGCCAAAGATAAGCATGTTGTTGTGATTGGTGGTGGTGATACAGGCTCAGACTGTGTCGGTACAAGTAATCGCCAAGGTGCTGCTTCTGTAATTCAAATCGAATTAATGCCTAAGTTACCAGAGCATGAGAACAAAGCATTAACATGGCCATACTGGCCAGCTAAATTGCGTACTTCTTCATCTCATGAAGAGGGTTGCGAGCGTGAGTGGTCTATTTTGACCAAGTCTTTTGAAGGTAAAAAAGGTAAACTTCAAAAAATTATTGCTGCTCGTGTCGAGTGGGTGCGTGATGAAGTGAGTGGTCAAATGAAAATGCAGGAAGTACCAAACTCTGAGTTTGAAATTAAGGCAGATTTGGTTTTCTTGGCTATGGGCTTTGTTCATCCAGTAGCTGCTGTACTTGAGGCGGCAGGGGTAGAAAAAGATGCACGAGGCAATGTCAAAGCCAATACGGATAATTACCAAACTTCCGTGCCTAAAGTATTTGCTGCTGGCGATATGCGTCGTGGACAATCACTTGTGGTATGGGCAATCCGTGAGGGACGTCAATGTGCAAGAGCCGTGGATGAGTTCTTAATGGGAAGTAGCTTATTGCCGCGTTAATTAAGGTGAAAGGACTAATGAAAAGCTATCTTCTCATTAGCCTTGCAATCATCGCAACATACATAATCCCTGTCAGTTGAATTAATCAGCTGGCAGGGATTATTGTTATCAATGCACAAGAGTTTCTTTAAACACAAGGTCGAGATTGGATAGATAACGCAAAAGACTTTTTGTTGTCTGTCAAGAATGATTGAATGTTTTTATCCATGAGGAATTATCTGAATGGCTTTTTGTAGTCGTTAAAGGAATAATGGTTTTTACCTTGAAACTTAATTCTTTTGCAACTATAATTAGTTACTGGATGGCTTATGAGTAAATTAGAAAAACTTTTGCTGAAGCTTCAACAAACAAGGACGACGATTGAGTGGCGGGAGATTGTTTCTTTACTTGTAATGCTGGGTTATGAGAAAAAAGAAATGTCAGGCTCACGGGTACGATTTTATCACCATGGAACAAAACATCTGATTTTATTGCGTCGTCCTCATCCTGAGAGTTATCTTAAGGGAGGGGCGTTGAGGGCTATCAGAGATGCATTAGTTGCGGAGGGTTACTTATGAAGATGATGGAATATAAGGGATATATAGGTACTATAGAAGCTGATTTTGAGCAGGATATGCTGTTTGGTAAATTAGCCTATATTCGTGATGTTGTTACCTACGAGGCACATACAGTAGCTGATTTACAAAAGGCCTTTGAGGAGTCAGTAGACGAATATTTATCCTCTTGTGCAGAGTTACATAAAAAACCTGATAAACCTTTTAAAGGTTCATTTAATGTGCGTATAGGAGAGGAGTTGCACAGACAGGCTTCTCTGGCAGCTCTTTTGTACTGGTATGGTTTTTTTGGACAGTCAAAAAGGTCAATAGACCTGACTAGATTGATAATATTGTTGATTAAATTCCATCGGAGTCAAATTCTTTAACACAGAACTTGGTCTTCGATGGTTATAGA
>NZ_JABGBO010000009.1 GCF_013133775.1 Pelistega europaea
CCTCACTATAACCAACACCAGCGCGGAAATCCATATCCATTTTCTCACCAACTGGCGTACTACCATACATACCAAGCAAGAAAGTATCTGCACTTAATGTTTGTTGTGACGGTGAACCGATGCTACCCGCATGGTCATGACCATAACCTACCATCATACCTATACGTGTTTGGTTATAGCATACATGACCACCCGCTGCCGCATAGTAACTCTCGTTACGGTAACCTGCTGCTCCACGATAATTTTAGATTAGTAGTGTTTGTCTCTAAAATAATATTTGCACTAGCAACATCACCCGTTGCTTCGCCATTACCGAGTTGCAAAGTCCCTGCCTTAACTGTTGTATCGCCAACATAAGTATTATCGGCTGCTAAGATTAAATTACCTACTCCCTCTTTGGTTAACGCACCTGTACCACTAATCGCCGCTGTAGCAGATTGCGTGTAATCACCACTTGCAGAAGTAATTAAGGTAGTACCGCCAGCACCGATATTGATAATATCTGGCTTAGTACCTGTTAAGGTATTGAAATTCTTGAAAACACTTCCTGCTTTTGTAATGTCTAAGGTACCACCATCAATATTGACTTCGCCGTAAGTGTTAGCGTTATCAGTATAAATCTCCCCTGTTGTAACTTTACCACCATTGGTAATATTTAAAACACCCGCACCATTAAAACCATTACCACTATCACCAACAGCGATTGCTTGTGTTGCCGTAAGCGTTGAGCCAGATCCTGTCACCGTCACAAAGGAGTCGGTCCCTGTGGTACTAGCCCATGCCCCAATACCAACAGTTCCGTTTGTAGTGACCGTACCACCATTTTGAACAGTCAACCATCCATAATTGGTTCGTCCAATCTCCAACCAGCCTCCACCAGTATGTTGTAGTTTCCCTCCATCCACTAATATTGAAGAGCCAGCAACTGCCTGAACAACAGCATCCGAGGGTGAGCTCGTCACACCACCAGCGTATGCAGTAATTTGAAGATTGCGGCCGGTAGCGTTCAAAACACCAGTGGATGTAATTGTATAATGCACCGCTCCATCATTAGGATACACTGGATCTCCCACCTTAATAGGGTTGGCAGTCATAGTTTTAGTACCGCTAATCGTTTCATATGTATCCACCGCACTTGCCTGCCCAGATACCAATGCCAAGCACGCGACTAACGGTGTCAATACAAACCAGCGTATGGATTTTTTGGCTTCCTCTGTATGAGCTTCAATTCCTGCTAGTGATTTACGCTTACCTTTTGCTGTGGCTAGTTCAGACACACACTGCCACAATCCCAACGTTGCATTCCAAACCACACGATAAATTTTATTCATAGACTTTATTCCTATTTAAAACACGCACTTCTCAAGATGCAACCTCATCAAGAGAAGGCTTGAACTAGCCACTAATGAAGGAAATTGAATCCATAACCTAGAAGTTATTCGCACATTCTAGGGAAGAATTAAAAGAAAAGGAATCTAAAGTGTGAGTATTTATCTTTGGATTTACAATTCGTCTACCATCAAAAATAAAAAAATATATTTTTCAATAAGATGAAAACAAAATAAACCTTATCACGAAATATAAAACCAATACTTTGTCACAAATCACATTGATGACTGTTGTTGTACAACTACGAAAAATAAAGTACAACAAACAATCGTTTGAATATTCTTATTTTTTATAAAAAAATCAATTTATTATAATTCATTAAAGGAAATACGAATCCATCTCAATACGTTATTAAATAGTTCTTGCAATCCAAAAACTTCTCTGCGTTTTATTTTGTACTAATTATTCCTATAACTCATTGTTATATCATTATTTTTTTAAAAATAATACTCCTCACCAACTAAAAAATAAAATCCAAGAAAATTTTTTCGAAAAGAAAATTATTTCCATATTATTAATCTGATAATATCCCTCTATCTGCTTACACTAAAAAGGCTAGAAGAGACTTTCATCATCCTTTCTAGCCTTGTTCAGTCATCCGTATTCGACTAACTATACATCAATCTAATGTGAGTACAGTAGACCCCGTAGTTTTACGTGCAGCCAAATCGGTATGCGCCTGTGCCACCTCACTCAATGGATAACGCTGGTCAATCACAATCTTAATATCCCCTGCCAATACATGAGCAAACAACTCATCCGCTGCTGCCTGCATTTTTTCCAAGGTATCAGTGTGGGTACTAACGGTAGGACGGGTAACATACAATGAGCCTTTAGCAGCTAAGATACCTAAATTAACTCCAGTAACTGCGCCTGACGCATTACCATAACTTACCATTAGACCACGAGGACGTAAACAATCAAGGGAAGTTTCCCAAGTATCCTTACCAACCCCATCATATACCACAGGTAACTTAGCGCCATTGGTAAGTTCCAATACACGTTCCACCACATTTTCGCGACTATAGTTAATGGTTTCCCAAGCACCATATTGCTTAGCTAAAGCCGCTTTTTCATCGGTGGAAACAGTACCAATCAGATTCACACCCAAGGCCTTTGCCCATTGACAAGCAATCAACCCCACTCCACCTGCTGCTGCATGGAATAAGATGGTTTCTCCTTTTTCTAAACGATAAGTTTGGCGAAAAAGGTACTGCACAGTTAGACCTTTAAGCATCATTGCTGCTGCTTCTTCAAAACCAATACCATCAGGCAATTTCACCACTTGACGCGCTGGCACATTACGCACCCCTGCATAAGCACCTAATGGACTCTGACCGTAGGCAACACGATCCCCCACTTTTAAGTGCTTCACATTACTGCCTACTGCGGCAACAACCCCAGCTCCCTCAAAACCCAAACCATGTGGCAGGGCTGCATCATATAGCCCTGTGCGGAAATAAATATCAATAAAATTTAACCCAACCGCTTTTTGCTGAATTTGAACCTCATCGGCTGTTGGTGATGGCACCTCAATTTCTTCCAAACGTAACTGCTCTACACCTCCATGCGCATGCACTCGAACTGCTGTTGTTTTCATAAAAAAACTCCTTGCTAATAGATGATACTAGTGAGTTTAACAAAAATACATTACAATAGAAACAACAGATATTGCCTAGGCAGGCATTTGCGATTACTTATCCCTATTTGATTTATCTGTATTTTTGAACAACTTTTGATACTCCTTGGTTTATTCTATTATCTACCATGTTTTATGATTACAAAAACTGTCCTGAATCACTAGAAAACCCCTTAAGCAATCTGGGTTATCTCATCAAGATGTTACAGGAAACTATGTCGCAACAACTAGAAGATCAAATGAAAGAATTTGAACTTACAGCTGCCCAGTGGCACCCCTTGATTATTATTGATTTACAACAAGCTCGCACACCTGCACAGGTAGCACGCTTAATTAATGTAGATACAGGGGCGACAACACGCATCCTAGATAGATTGGAGCAAAAGGGCTTTATCAAACGTGTTCGCTCTACTGAAGACAGGCGTGTGGTACATCTTCATCTGACTGAAAAAGGTTCAAATGTTACCAAGAAATTAATGCCTGCTGTGGAACTAATTCTTAACAAGGCATTAGAGAGATTCACAAACGAAGAATTTGAACTTTATAAAAAGCTCACCATGAAAATGTTAGTAAACTTAAATCCCTCTGAGGTTGAGTGTATTCGTAGGGATACAGCTACATTATGTGCAAGACCGAACTAACTACCCTCCTTATCTAAGGCAGGAAATTCCCTTAAAATTTGCATCCAATTTTTTGGTGAGAAGCCGGCACAATAAAGAGGGTATTTTATGAAAATTCAGTTTTGTTAGTTCAACAACAATGTCGACTATTCAATCTCTTTAACTGAATTTGTACCATTCGCCTTTTCTAATTCCTCACGAATGGCTTTTAAGTTGTCATGGTTATGGAAGAAAGCAATCACTGTTTCATAACCTATACGGATGAATAAAATACTCAATGGTAAAATAACAAGAATTCCTAGTAAGAATAAAAGAATGGTTCCAACAGCCCCCAATCTCATCGCTGCACCGAAACCAAATGAGTAAACCACTGTACCAATAACAGTTATTACTAGGTGGATACGATAAACAATAAGAATGATAGACGGGGCAATAAACTTATCCAACCGCCAAAGCTTCCCTAAAAAGTTCATATAATATTTCCTCAAAAAAATAACAAATAATAAGCGATTGTGAATATCCGCAACTAAATGCAGATATTCACAACATTATTATTCTATCATTTATTTCATAAGGTTATATTACAATCACGTCATATTACAACTATTATTTAACGCCTTTTACCAATTAAAGACCCCAATACCCCACGTAATAATTGACGTGCCATGTTACGAGCCTCACTCTTAATCACTTGCTGTACCAAACCATCATGTTTACCTCCTCGTGGTCCCGTACTACCCCACAGCACGTCTTTCACTGTACCAAGCAGACCTCCGCCACCATCGTCAGATTGTTTTTCTACTGAAATTTGTTCTGCACGTTTTTGTAAAACCTCATAGGCAGACTCCCGATCCAAGGTACGTTCATATTTGCCTGCAAGAGAAGAAGATTGACGCAATGCTTGACGCTCAGCCTCAGTAACAGGACCGATGCGGCTTGCTGGAGGCATCATCCAAGCCCGTTGAGTAATGCTGGGAATACCTTTCTCATCTAGACAAGATACCAATGCTTCCCCCACGCCCAACTCTGTAATTGCCTGTACAATATCTAATTCCGGATTAGGACGCATAGTATCAGCAGCAGTTTTCACGGCTTTTTGATCTCGGGGCGTAAATGCACGTAAGGCGTGTTGAATACGATTACCTAGCTGACCCAATACATTATCAGGAATATCAAGAGGATTTTGTGTTACAAAATACACCCCTACCCCTTTAGAGCGCACAAGACGAACAATCTGCTCAATACGTTCAATAAGAACTTTTGGAGCATCATCGAATAATAAATGAGCCTCATCAAAGAAAAACACAAACTTAGGCTTGTCTAAATCACCCACCTCTGGCAAGGTTTCATACAACTCTGCTAGCAACCATAATAAGAAAGTTGAATAAAGTTTTGGGGACTGCATCAATTTGTCAGCAGCAAGAATATTCACTACACCTTGACCGTTGCTATCAACACGCATCAAGTCATAGATGTCTAGCATTGGTTCGCCAAAAAATAGGTTTCCGCCCTGCCCCTCAACCTCTAATAAAGCACGTTGAATAGCCCCTACTGAGGCGGCAGAGACATTGCCATAGTTCTGACGCAACTCCGCAGCTCGCTCACTTACATACTGTAACATCGCACGCAAATCTTTCAGGTCAAGAATCAACTGCCCTTCATCATCCGCCAGTTTAAAAACAATATTTAGCACCCCAGTCTGGGTATCATTCAAACCCAGTACTCGTGACAATAACAATGGCCCCATATCACTGATAGTCGCTCGTACTGGATGTCCTTGTTCTCCAAACACATCCCACAGTACTACAGGGCAACCTGCAAAATCTGGCATAGGAAGACCTTTTTCCTCAAGACGTGTCACCAACTTTGGTGAGGCCTGCCCTGCTTGTGAGACTCCTGTCAAATCCCCCTTGATATCCGCCATAAATACAGGCACACCTTGTTGAGAAAATGCCTGAGCTAATACTTGTAAAGAAACTGTTTTTCCTGTCCCTGTCGCTCCAGTGATACAACCATGACGATTAGCGTATTGCGGGAGTAAAAAAACCTCGTGAGCCTTATTTTTTGCTAAAAGAATGGGATTTGCCATATGTAAACTTTCCTAACAATGAAAAGAATGACCACATTATCCAAACACATTGATTTCTTAAAACTCTCCTATATTAGAACAAGCATCAATCCTCTGTCTAGATGTGGTTATGTCTGCTGTTGATAAAACGCTATTATTCAAAAAACACTTTATTTTATAAAAAAGATAAGTCAAGTCTTGTTAAAATATGCGTTTAATCTTTAATTTTAATCAACATTTTCAGGGAGTACTGTAAGTATCCCTTTTTATATGAGTAGAGAAAATTATGGCTGGTCATAGTAAATGGGCAAATATTCAACACCGTAAAGGTCGCCAAGACGCTAAACGCGGTAAACTTTGGACAAAAATCATTCGTGAAATCCAAGTCGCTGCACGTGCTGGTGGTGCTGATCCCAATGCCAATCCAGCATTACGCCTAGCATGGGATAAAGCAATGGCAGCTAATATGCCTAAAGACAACATTATGCGAGCAATCCAACGTGGAGCAGGTGGTGCTGATGGAGAAAACTACGAGAGTATCCGCTACGAAGGCTATGGTCCAGCAGGTGCAGCAGTCATCATTGATTGTATGACAGATAACCGTACACGTACCGTTTCTGATGTACGCCATGCGTTGACAAAATTCGGGGGTAACTTAGGTCAAGATGGTTCTGTTGCCTTTATGTTCAAGCACTGCGGTCAATTTATCTATGCTCCAGGTAGTGACGAAGAAAAAATTATGGAAGCTGCACTAGAAGCAGGAGCTGAGGATGTTATCACTGATGAAGAAGGCGTTATCGAAGTGATTTGTGCTCCTAGTGACTATACTCAGGTCAAAGATGCCTTACATGCGGCAGGCCTTATTCCTGAAGTTGAAGCTATCGTGATGAAACCTCTCAATGAGACTTTCTTAGAGGGTGATGATGCAGTTAAAATGCAGAAAATCCTTGATATGCTCGAAGGTCTAGACGATGTCCAAGAAGTACATACCACCGCAGTATTTGACGAAGCGGATGAGTAAGAATGATTAGGCTATCTTAATGAGGTAGCCTTTATCATACATTGACAATTAATCAAAGGATTCCAAATGAAAGTTCTTGTTGTTGGTAGTGGTGGTCGTGAGCATGCGATTGCATGGAAACTATCCCAATCTTCTCGTGTATCAACTGTTTATGTTGCCCCAGGCAATGGCGGTACCGCATTGACATCTTCTTTACAAAATATCGCTATTTCTAAAAAAGAAGAGTTAGCTCAGTTTGCCCAAAATAACGGTATTGCTTTTACAGTAGTAGGACCAGAAGCCCCTCTAGCAGATGGCATTGTGGACTTATTTCGTGCAAAGGGTTTAGCAATTTTTGGTCCTACACAAGCTGCCGCCCAACTCGAGAGCTCTAAAGACTTTGCCAAGGCATTTTTAACTCGTCATGGGATTCCTACAGCAGCTTATGCAACTTTTACAGATACTACCGCAGCTCATCATTATGTTGATGAGCAAGGAGCTCCTATCGTGATTAAGGCCGATGGTCTTGCTGCAGGCAAGGGAGTTGTCGTTGCCGAGACACTTGAACAAGCCCACAAAGCTATCGATGATATGCTTGGCGGTGGCAAGCTAGGGGCTGCAGGGGCCCGTGTAGTCATTGAAGGCTTTCTCAAGGGCGAAGAAGCTAGCTTTATCGTGATGGTTGATGGTAAAAACGTGCTTCCCCTGGCCAGTAGCCAAGATCACAAGCGTCAACTTGATCATGATCAGGGTCCAAATACAGGTGGTATGGGTGCTTATTCCCCTGCCCCTATTGTGACAGATGTGCTGCATGACCGCATTATGAGAGAAATCATTCTCCCGACGGTTCAAGGAATGGCTGATGATGGCATTGTATTTACTGGTTTTTTATATGCTGGATTAATGATTGATAAAGGAGATGATGCCACACGCCCTATCAATGTGCTCGAATTTAACTGCCGCATGGGTGACCCAGAGACTCAACCTATTATGATGCGTATTCGCAATGATTTTGCAGATGTCATTGAAAAAGCTATTGCCGGCAAGTTAGACCAAGCCCATATTGATTGGGACCCTCGTACAACCTTGGGGGTAGTGATGGCAGCAGAGAACTACCCTGCCTCTCCTCGCACAGGAGACGTTATCACAGGCATACCTGCTGCAACAGCTGATTGCGTAACATTCCATGCTGGCACCAAATTAGATGGTGATACGTTGCGTACCAGTGGTGGTCGTGTATTATGTGTAACAGCTATCGGTGACACTGTGGAGTTAGCACGTAAAACTGCCTATGATACTGTGGCTCAAATTCATTTTGATGGTGCCCAATATCGTAAAGATATTGCTTGGCGTGCATTAAAGAAATAGTCCTTTATACCCATTGTGTATTTGATATGTCAGAGTAACGTTTATGACAACATCAAAACATAAAATTGGTTTACTTGGCGGTAGTTTTAACCCTATCCACTTGGCACACATCCGATTAGCAACTACCGCCTTGCAGCAGCTTTCTTTAGATGAAGTGCAATTAATTCCTGCTGGACAACCTTGGCAAAAGGCACCTCTTGCTGTTAGTAGTGAACAACGCCTCGCCATGTTAAAGATTGCTATAAAAGGAATCGCAGGGCTGCGTATTAACACCATAGAACTTGAGCGTAAAGGCCCTAGTTACACGATTGATACGCTAAGAGAGCTACCTCGCCAATCAGGAGAACGATACTATTGGCTAATGGGAACAGACCAGATTAATAATTTTTGCACTTGGCGAGCATGGCAAGAAATTCTTGACTACGTACAGCTGGTAGTCGCTAAACGTCCTGATTATGCGTTTACACCCCCAGTCGAATTGCTCACTGTTTTGCAACAAAAGAGATGTAATTTAATCTTTCTGAATATGCCAGAGATTGATTTATCCTCGACAGCTGTACGTCAGAAGTTACTTGACCATGCACCAGTAGACAATTTACTAAATCCTGCAGTATTGGCATATATCCAAGCACATAAGCTGTATTATGATTAAAATAACGACTTACTAATTTAACTTGTACATTATGAATATTCAAAAACTACAACGTTTAGTTGTCGATGCGTTAGAGGATGTCAAAGCGCAAGACATTAAAGTATTTAACACCACACACCTAACTAGCCTCTTTGAACGAGTCATCATTGCTAGTGGTACATCTAACCGTCAAACTCGTGCACTTGCTCGTAGTGTTATTGATGCTGTGCGTGCACATGATATTGAGATTATTGCACTAGAGGGAGAGGAAAGTGGAGAATGGGTACTACTAGATATTGGTGATATTGTCATTCATTGTATGCAGCCTGCTATTCGTGCTTACTATGATCTTGAGTCTGTTTGGGGCGGTCGTCCAGTACGTATGAAACTTTTACCTCAGTCCACATCCTCTCAAAACAACGTTGTCTATGATGATTATGAAGAGGAAGAGTAATTGTTTACTCACATCTTCCAATGATGATAAAAGAATGATTCTCTCACTCATATCTTCTTACTACTCATAAAAACAGTACCATTACAGGCTTAAAATACCCTCGATAACGGGTATCTGTATACTACATTGGACAAACCAGTACTTTTCATCATTCCCGTAAGGACTGATTTAATATGAAACTCTACGTGATTGCTGTTGGTAATCGTATGCCAAAATGGGTTGAAACAGCTTGGGAGGACTATGCCAAACGTATGCCAGCTGATTGTGCTATTGAGCTTAAAGAAATAAAACCTGAACCTCGTAGCAATGGGAAAACGCCAGAGCAAATGATGCTAGCAGAGGCCAAACGCATTGAGGCAGCGCTTCCTACAAATGCCATTCGTGTTGTGCTTGATGAGCATGGTAAGGACATCACAACTGTTCAACTCGCCAAATATATTGAACAATGGAAGTTTAGTGGTCAAGATGTGGCAATCATTATCGGTGGACCAGATGGACTAGATGCAAGTATAAAGAATTCTGGCAATACCAAGTTGCGCTTATCTTCGCTCACACTTCCTCACCCTATGGTGCGAGTACTGTTGGCAGAACAACTCTATCGTGCTTGGAGTATTACGGTCAATCACCCCTATCATCGTGCCTGATAAACAGTTCTCTGCCTCATAAGAATCACCTTAGTAGCCAGGCAAAAACACAGACCCCAAAATGTTACTTCCTAGCTATTAATACCATAATCCAATATTCTTAACTTGTAATTGCTTTACTAACCTATGAACATTCCTGCTATTTATCTTGCTTCCGCTAGCCCTCGTCGTCATGAATTGCTCAATCAAATCGGTGTAGAGCATGAAATTCTGCGCGTACCAGCCCCCCCTGGTGAAGATGAACCCCAATTAGCAGGGGAAACCGCAGCTGACTATGTACAACGCACCGCCCTAGAAAAAGCGTTACGCGCTCAGACCTATGTTCAACAACAAGAAATGCTTGTGCGCCCAATTCTTTCAGCTGATACTTGTGTGATTCTTAATGGCAAAGTTCTCGGTAAGCCAACAGACCCAATGGACGCTTCGCGTATTCTTTCTCAACTATCGGGTCATACTCACGAGGTCCACACCGCCGTGGTATTAGCCCATCGAGAACTGCTACTAAAGGCAGTCTCTATCACTCACGTAACTATGCGTAAAATTACTATGAAAGAAATCGCCATGTATGTGGAAAGTGGAGAAGCTGAAGGAAAAGCAGGAGCCTATGGCATCCAAGGGCTGGCAGCTATATTTATTGAAAAAATTGAAGGCAGCTATAGTGGTGTGATGGGACTGCCACTCTACGAAACGTGGAATTTATTAACCCAGCTAGCTTAATTAGACCTAGAGATATTTGACTATCCCATCACTGACATCTGTAAAACCGATGCTAATCCAATCTCAATAGATTAATTTAAAATTAAAATTATTAGGGTGGTTGGCATCACACCAAACCACCTGAAACACTAACTTATAAGGAATGCTGTTAATTAACTATTCCCTAATTTTCTAGACAGCTCTTTTGGCAACGGGAATGAGACATTTTCCTCAATACCAGCCACTTTACGTACAGAAATTGCACCTAATTCTTTAAGGCGATTAATCACATTTTGTACCAGTACTTCGGGAGCAGAGGCACCAGCTGTAATACCAATAGCCTGCTTCCCTTCAATCCATTCTGGTTGAATCATATTGGGGTCATCAACAAGATAAGACGGACAGCCTAGACGGGCAGCTACTTCACGTAAACGATTAGAGTTGGAACTATTAACACTTCCTACCACAAAGAATACATCACATTGTGGTGCAACCATTTTCACTGCATCTTGACGGTTTTGCGTGGCATAACAAATATCACTTTTCTTAGGGGCAACAATATTAGGGAAACGCTCGTGCAGTGCCTTAGTCACTACTGTTGCATCATCTACAGATAAGGTTGTCTGGGTCACATAAGCAAGATTATCTGGATTATCCACCTCAAGTGCAGCCACATCTTCTGGGGTCTCTACCAAGTACATTCGCCCAGCAGCCTGACCAAGTGTCCCCTCTACCTCGGGGTGCCCCTTGTGTCCAATCATAATGATTTCACGACCTGCTTCATGCATTTTGCGGACTTCCACATGCACCTTGGTCACGAGAGGACAAGTAGCATCAAACACTTTAAGACCTCGTTTTTCAGCCTCTTCTCGTACTGCTGCTGAAACCCCATGTGCAGAAAACACCACAATATTGCCAGCAGGCACCTCATCTAACTCAGCAACAAAAATAGCCCCCTTGTCACGTAAAGACTGCACTACAAAGCGATTATGAACAATCTCGTGACGCACATAAATCGGGGCTCCGTGAAGCTCTAAAGCACGCTCGACAATATCAATTGCCCTATCCACCCCTGCACAAAACCCTCGTGGCTCTGCCAATAAAATCTCTGCATTACTCATTGACTACCTCATTCTTTTTACCACCAACCACTGTTTCACCTCATTAGTCCATATCATGTTCAGCATGACTTGCTTATCCACGAAACTCTCCTTATTACACATGCTGTTCAGATCAAGGCTTGAGGATTAACTTTACAGCACCCCTATGATTGATACATCAATTTTTAAATCCACCCCAGCTAGTGGGTGATTGAAATCAAAAATCGCTTTATCGTCCTCAAAACGCTTAAATAAACCAGAGAATTTCCCTCCATTGGGAGCCGTGAACTCCACCAAGTCATTTTCTTCAAATGTAGCATTTTCACCTGCATTTTCAGCAAGCATTTTTTTTGTGACTGCTTGAATCAAATCAGGATTACGCTCCCCAAAAGCATCAACCGCTTTTAAATAATACGTAAACGACTCGCCCTCTTGATGCCCTAATAACGGTTTTTCTAGCGACTCAGGCCATTGCCCTATACCCATTTGAAGTGTTGCAGGCTTACCTGTATATGTATCAATAAACACAGAACCCTTGCCCTCTCCAGAGTCCAAAGAGATGCGATAGTTCAATGTGAGATAAGAATTAGGGTGGACAATTTTGTCCACAGTACTATCATTTTTTTGCATTTTCAGGCACGCTTATAAAAATCAACTTAAAGCGATATTTTAACGATTATGAAGACTTCACGCATGGAATATTTGCAACAACTTCCAAGAGAACGCATTATCAAACACGGTCCGAAAGTCCTCAGCACAGCAGAATTGCTTGCTATTGTGCTAGGGACAGGTACCAAGGGTAATAATGTGATTAGTTTCTGCCAGTCTCTTTTAGACCAATTTGGAGGAGTGAGAGCCTTATTAAACACCACCAGCGAAGAATTACGCCCAGTCAAAGGATTAGGCAATGCCAAAATCGCTCAGCTATTGGCACTCAAAGAACTTGCATTGCGTTCATTAGAGGAGCCTTTGCGTGACTCCAAGGTGTTTAATAAGTCATCTGCTGTGAAACAATACTGCATTCAACTACTGGGGCACCTAGAGGTAGAACAATGTCATATCTTGTTTTTTAACAATGCCTTTAAACTATTACATACTCAACTCGCCTCAGAAGGCACCATTGATAAAGCACAAATTTACCCAAGAGAAATCATTAAACTTGCCATACGCTTTCATGCCACCAATATCATTTTGGTACATAATCACCCCTCAGGCATCCCCAAACCTAGTGATGCCGATGTGCAATTCACTGATGATATAAAATGTGCGCTTGCACTTGTCGACATCCGTTTAGTTGACCATCTCATCATAGCCAACAATGAAGCCGTATCCCTAGCAGAAGAAGGCTACCTTTAAAAACTATTTATCAGTGATGACTTATACTGAGTTTCTCCAAGTCTAACATTTATCCACATTGTCAGTTAAATGACAACTTAAGCCCTCTGTTTATGATAAACCTAGAACATTACTAACTTTATTGGACCTACCATGCACAACGAAGTCACCATTATTTTTAATGCACATGATCAGATGGAGTTTGACTTTTTCTCCCATGACAATTCTGAAGAAACTCGTAAAGCAGCTCGCATTTGGTTAGAGAATAAATGGGAGGAGCTAGAGTGCGAACCCCTACGTCCAAGCGGTAAAGTGTTGCTCCTTGATCGTATTCTTAGCATTGCTGATGCTCTGGGTTATCATTGGTGCCAAGCTCACCCCAAAGAAGCCCAAGAGTTCGCTGAACAATGTGCATTAGCATTGGACTCCGTAACAGTCACTATTGACCTGCCCAATTTCTCAATTAGCTCTAATTAAGCAGACACCCTGAGACATTGTTGATGTTTTGCACTGCACGCCATAGATCTCTTACCATGCCGACACCCTCCTGCATCACAAATAGGTGGCATATTACAGGGGAAATAGGCGTGTTACCATCCTAGTATGTGTTGCCACCACACAACTTTTTTACATTATTAGTGTAAATTTCAAGTAACAACATACACTTTATTAGCCCATTAACGCCATTTCTCCTGTATAATGGCGAATTCAATCTTGGATACGTGGCAGGACATGGTGTTTTCTGCAGGCGACCCACTATATCTTTAAGGAATTGACATGAAAGAAGGCATTCACCCAGAATACCGCGAAGTGGTGTTTTTAGACCAACAAACTGGTAATAACGTCATCATTCGCTCTACTGTACAAACTCGTGAAACTATCGAGTTAGATGGTAAAACTTACCCACTATTTAAATGTGATGTGACTGCAGAGTCTCACCCATTCTACACTGGTGCTCAAACTCGTATCGTTGAAACTGGTCGCGTTGAGAAATTCCGCGCTCGTTTCGCACGTACTGCTGGTACACTTAAGAAATAATTCTAAGTTACCTCTAGCACTCAAGAAGCAGCTTCTCACAAGCTGCTTTTTTATTGTTATTTTTAGATTATATGGGTGGGACAACAACATCTTGCCAAAATTGGCAATAGTCATATGTCTACATAAGGATATGACTACTTCGAATAACAGTCTTCCCCACCATGCAATATAGATTGCCTGATATAATGGCAACTGTTTTGAGTAATCGACGTATTTTAAACGTATAAAAATCGTGGTATCTACACAAAGAAAAACCCCTGCTAGACTTGCTAGCCCAGCAGCCAGAAAATTACCTAGAAAAATTCTCTTTTGGTTCATGCTCGCTTATATTGTGGCGGGTCTATTCGGTCGTGACCCTTGGAAGACAGACGATGTGGCAGGCATTGCTTCTATGCTATCAGCTGTCAATGATGGGCATTGGGTGACATCCTATATTGGATTAATTCCCTACACCGATCACGGCCCACTTACTAGTATGATTGGCGGGCTGTTCATCAAAATCTTCAGTCCTCTTTTTGCTTTATTTACGAATACTCTTGATGCACAGATTATTGCTGCACGCTTGCCCAACTTTATCTACTTCTTTGGAATGATGTGGGGAGTTTGGTATGGTACTTATGTATTAGCACGCCGCCCAGAAGCCCAGCCATTATCCTTACCTTTTGGTGGTGAGCCTAACCCTCGTGACTATGGTCGCATGATGGCCGATGTTGCTTTCTTCTTTATGTTAGCCACTGTCGGCATTGTTATCCGCACCCACGAGACCAGTTTTTATCCTCTGTTAATCTGCTTGCATTCTCTAGCCTTTTATGGCGTTGTGCAGTTACTTAACCATCCCACACAAGGTAGCCTTGTCGTAGGGACAGTAATGGCTTTAACATTTATGACTCGCGGATTTATTGGTGTAGCCCCCATCCTTCTTGTCACTATTTTCTTGTTTTTTAGTAAAGTTTATTCTTTTCGACTTAAAGTATTCCTCTTTTTAAGTCTTGTTCTTGCTAGTCTACTCAGCGTCATCTGGATTACAAGTGCACATGATATGGATCCCGGATGGGTGACTTTATGGTGGAGAGAACAACTACAGACATTTTCACTACCTCAGTTTACAGGCACACTAAAAAGCCTACGTGACCTTGCTTGGTTTTTATGGCCTAGCTGGCCTTTTGCCTTGTTTGCATTATGGAGCTGGCGTAAATGGTTTGATGTACCGCATATTTTTATCCCTGCTTGCTTTATCATAGCTAACCTTATCATGATTCTTGTCTCTCATGAGGCTTTTGAAGCTGAGTACGGTCCTATCACTATGGCATGTGCTGCTCTGGCTGCCATGTCCATTCCTACCTTAAAACGCAGCGTGATCAATCTTTTAGATTGGTATTCTATTATGGTGGTTACGCTTGGTCTATTAGCTATCTGGGTCGGTTGGTCAGCCCTTTACTTTGGAACACCCCCACAAATTCATCGCAACATTATGCGTCTCATACCAGGCTTTGATACGACCATTCCTTGGATTGCTGGCATTATAGGGGTGATTATCTGCCTATTTTGGTACAAAGCTGTTGCATGGCGACTTAAAGCAAATCCTACCGCTAGATGGAGAGGTATTATGCTTACAGCGGCTGGCACCATTATCTCTTGGTTATTATTGTCAACCCTTTGGCTACCTGCTATTGACTATAACCGCTCTTATCGCAGTGTTGGAGCCTCACTTGCTCAGACCATCCAAACCCAGGCTCCTGAGTATGACTGCGCCCTTACTATTGATGTTAATCAAGGGCAAGCAGCGGCATTTGCCACATTCGCTCAGCTACGCCTATCTCGATTACCTCACTGCCGATACGCTCTGATACAGGCCAATGATGCCCAAAGTCTTGCCACAATCCAGCAAAACTATGCAGGCAGGATTATATGGAGAGGGCGTCGCCCATCTGACCGTCATGGAGAAACCTTTTTATTCATTGATTTAGCAACAAATAAAGCGCATAATAACTCACTATAAGACAATATCCTCAAAGGGGGAGGCCCTCTCCCCTTACTTTACGCCGAACCTCTCATATCCGCAGAAACCTTTCTGCTTACAGGTGTTATTTCCAACCATAGTAGCAATATGACGCAGAGTACTCCACAGATTCGTAAATCGTTGATTCAGCAGGCTTGGCCTATCCTTATTGGGCAATGGGCAAGCATGGCTTTTGGTGTATTAGATACCATGATGCTAGGGAATTTTAATGCACAATCCCTGCAAGCGATGAGTTTGGCTGCTTCTATCTTTATTACAGTAAATGTAAGCCTTATGGGGGTCGTACATGCATTGATTCCTATTACATCCCAACTGTTTGGAGCACAGAAAAATAAAGAAATTGGGGTTATGTGGGGACAAGGTATTTGGTTAGCCTTATTTCTTTCTCTCACGGTTGGTCTATTATTGTTATTTCCTGACCAATGGCTCCGTTACTCTGGCAGAATTGATCCAGAGGTACGCAATGAAGTCACCAATTACCTATTAATTTCATTCTTTGCTATTCCTGCAGCGTTGATGTTCCGTGCAGTATATGCCCTATGTACCTCAGCCTCACGTCCAAAACATGTCATGTATATTAATGTCGCTAGTATTGCAGTTAAAGCACTATTGAATTGGGCGTTAATTTTTGGGCATTTGGGTCTTCCGTCACTGGGTAGTGTAGGTGCAGCCCTATCCACTATGATTGTGAGTTGGTTTACCCTATTTTTAGGGTTATGGATTGTTTTCTCAGATGGTTATTATCGACAATTTGAACTCCAGCTAGGCTTACCTAAAATAGATAAGATTATCGAGTTACTTAAACTTGGTCTGCCAATGGGGGGCTCTTACTTTGTAGAAGTCAGCGCCTTTACTTTTATGGCATTACTCGTCAGCCGCGAAGGTACCTTTGTTGCAGGGGGACATCAGATTATGTCTAATCTGGCTGCCATCCTTTATATGATGCCACAATCTATTGGGATTGCTACTGCTGCTTTATCTGCTCACGCCATTGGTCGCCGAGACTATCCTCTATCACATCGCATTAGTACCCAAGGCTTATTACTCGGCTTCAGTGGGGCTGTTATCAGTAGCCTCATTGTTTTCTTTGGTAAACCCTTTATTATTTACCTCTATACCAATGATACACAGGTAGCCCTAATGGCTGCTAGCTTATTAACACTAATGCCATTCTTCCACTTGTTTGACCACTTCCAATGCATTATCACCTATATTCTACGTGCCCATAAAATTGCAACTATCCCATTTATGACTCAGACAGTATTGCTTCTTGGCCTAGGACTCGGTGGTGGTTATTACTTTGGATATGGTTCTGGATATGGACTATTAGCGTGGTTAAGTCATATTGTGACCCCCAACTCAACACTTGGAGTGTCTAGTTTATGGATTATGTGCTGTGTAGCACTTGCTTCCTGTGGTGCGATATTAGCCTTATGGTATAGGACGATTATCCGACGTTTACTTGTCGAAAAATAGCCTATACCTTAAAATTTCTTCGCAAGTCCTGTTTGATAGGTTATAGTGTCCAATTTTATTGGCAAAATTTATTATCGGAATTTATTGTCTGGACTTATTGTCTGGATGCCAAAGTCTAAGCAGTTGCCGACCTCTCATTTAGTGATATGCTCTTCTCTTAATACTTAAAATATTGGTAGATAATAGTTAAGTATTCAGCGAGAATGCAACACTAATGAATAAAAAACTCATTGATATTATTGCATTATTTATATTCTCATTATATAATTTTAGATTAACCTGTGAAGTTTATTAGGGTTTTTAAACTATAAGAAACTACACAGATTTTTACTAAGGCAGATCTGGGCCAACAATCAGGTCTATTAACTTAACGAGGTGTAATATGGCAAAAGTATGCCAACTAACCGGCAAGCGCCCAATGTCCGGTAACAATGTTTCTCATGCGCACAACAAAACTAAGCGTCGTTTCTTACCAAACCTTCAAACTCGTCGTTTCTGGGTTGAGAGCGAAAACCGCTGGGTACGTCTTCGCATTTCTACTAATGCGTTGCGCACTATTGATAAGAAAGGCATTGATGCAGTTATTGCTGAAATGCGTGCTAATGGTCAATCAGTTTAAGCCTTGGGTGCTTAAATTTCATTATTCCCTAGGAGCTTAACATGGCAAAAGGTATTCGTGAAAAAATCAAATTAGAGTCTAGTGCTGGTACTGGTCACTTCTATACTACGACTAAGAACAAACGTAGCATGCCAGAAAAGATGGTCATCAAGAAATATGATCCAGTTGCTCGCAAGCATGTAGAATACAAAGAGACTAAACTTAAATAATCCGTTTAGCCTCCTAATAAAAACCTCGCTAATTAGCGAGGTTTTTTGTTATAGACCAAAATGTTTACGATAACGCGGATCCATACTCAGCGAATCAATAATTACAGGGAAATCCGCCGCATTAAAGTCCTTATCCCAAGCGGGTTCGCCACAAATACGGGCTCCAATTTTAAGATAACCTTTAATAAGAGGGGGAATCTTTACCTTCTCATCTACAGCATTAAATTTCTCTAAATTCTCTAAGGGATAGGGTTGTAACGGTCTGATATAAGGCAAATCAGGGTGGAGTTCCTTTTCTTGTTTAGCAGCACGCCAAACCTCAGCCGCCTGAATACCGCCATCTGCCAAGCTTACACTAGCACACCCCAACATATAACGGTAATTATTCATCCGCAAATATTGTGCAAGCCCTGTCCATAGCAACATAATAGCAGCCCCACTCCGATAATCAGGATGGGTGCAAGAACGACCACACTCTGTTAACTCTGAACGAATGCCTGCTAACTGACTTAAGTCAAACTCTGACTCTGAATAATAACCACCCGCTTTAATTGCATTTTCTGGACTCATTATGCGATAGGTACCAACAACTTGATTGGTTCGCACATCACAAACCATCAGATGCTCACAAAATATATCAAATCGGTCCTTATCAACACCATCCACTGCATCAGGGAAAACCGCCCCCATCTCTTGTGTATAAATATCAAAGCGCAACCGTTGCAATGCTTCAATTTCTTCCGGCGTCGTCGCAATACCAAGCACCAATCCCCTCTCATTGGGATTATCAGATGATGGCGTCCTGAGTAATTCACGCATATACGAACTATTTTCCCTAACTCCGCGACCAATCACAACGTAAAAGGTCTGACTGTCTTCAACAATCAGTGTATGGGTAAACAATGCTAACATTACTCAAATGATATAGCACCAAACCATACACCGTCGCTAGACCTTATTGTAACTGATTTTATTATTTTCTTAAATCAACTGCAGCCAAAATATCGACACACTCTTTAGCCAAAGCATAGTTAGGGGCTTCAACCATCAAACGTAATTTAGGCTCTGTTCCTGAGGCACGAATTAACGTGCGGCCTTGACCATTAAGACGCTGCTCGACCTCTTCTTGTGCTGCCTTAAGTCCAGCATGATTTTTCCAATCTATGCCTTTCTCAATAGGTACATTAATCATCACTTGTGGATACATCTCTAGGTCTTTAACCCATTCTTTCAGCGTTGTATTATTACGCACCAAACCACTTAACACTTGTAATGCCGCAATAATACCATCCCCTGTCGTATGACGATCAAGACACAGTAAGTGGCCTGAACCCTCACCACCATACAGCCAACCATGTTGTTGCAACTGCTCCATCACATAGCGGTCACCCACATTCGCACGTACAAACGGGATACTCATCTCTTGCATACGTTTTTCGAAACCGTAGTTTGTCATCAATGTACCAACCACCCCATTGACAGGACCTTGTTGTAAACGGTCTAATATCACGGCATAAAGTAGCTGGTCACCATTGTAAATATTACCTCGTGCATCTACCATTTGGATACGATCCGCATCACCATCTAGTGCTACTCCATAATCTGCACGATAGGCATTCACCGTAGACACTAACACTTCAGGGTGTAATGCACCAACATTTTTATTAATATTGAAACCATCAGGACTTGACCCGATAGTAATAACCTCTGCTCCTAACTCCTGAAACACATGGGGAGCAACTTGGTAAGCAGCACCATGAGCACTATCTACAACAATACGTAGACCTCGCAGATTCAAATCATGCGGAAAAGTACTTTTACAAAACTCAATATAACGACCAGCCGCATCCTCAATACGTTTGGCACGCCCAATCTTTTCTGATTCTACACACCCTACAGGCTGATCAAGTAATCGCTCAATCTCTTCTTCTACTTCATCAGGCAATTTAGTACCATCTTCAGAGAAGAATTTAATACCATTGTCATCATAAGGATTATGAGACGCACTAATTACAACACCAGCATCTAAACGTAAAGCTCGAGTTAAATAGGCGACGGCTGGTGTAGGAATGGGGCCAGCAAGTAATACATCAATACCCGCCGCACTTAACCCAGCCTCTAGAGCGGATTCCAACATGTAACCTGAAATACGTGTATCCTTACCAATCAAAACGCTAGGGCGAGTATTCCCTTCATGCTTAGAGGTTAAAACTAATCCTGCTGCATATCCCAAACGTAGTGCAAACTCTGCATTAATAACAGCTCCACCTACTTTTCCACGTACACCATCTGTACCAAAATACTTACGACCCATAATGAGACTCCTGTTCAATCGCTTGCCATACATCCACTGCATTTCTGGTTTGCCATACGTCGTGTACTCGTAAAACTTCAGCACCTCTGGCTACACCTGCTAGACCAGCACTCAAACTACCTGGCAAACGATGATGGACATCTTGCCCTGTAACAGCACCAATCATTGATTTACGAGAAACACCCACAAGGATGGGAAGCTGTAAATGCTTAAAAACAGATAAATTTGCTAATAGCTGATAATTTTGTTGAACGGTCTTGCCAAACAACCCGAAACCAGGATCAATCATAATCCTATTGTCACTAATCCCCTTCTCGTGCATCAGTTTGACACGTTCTTGCAAGAAATCATAAACAGCTTGTGTCACATTCCCTGCATAGTCAGGAGGACTGACCTGCATTGTATTGGGTTCTCCCACCATATGCATGATGCACACCCCACATTGAGGGTACTGAGCAATCACATCCATAGCACCAGGTTGTTGTAACGCATAAATATCATTAATCATATCAGCACCAGCATCTAGTGCTGCTGCCATCACACCCGGTTTAAAAGTATCAATAGAAAGTGGGACACCGCAATTTTTGAGGCCTTCAATCACAGGAAGAATTCGACGTAACTCCTCTTCTTCACTCACAGGATCAGCTCCAGGACGAGTAGACTCCCCACCAATATCTAGAATATCAGCACCTTCTTGAACAAGTTGCAATCCATGCTGTATCGCCTGTTCCGCCGCATAATGCTGCATACCATCCGAAAAAGAATCAGGGGTAACGTTCACTATCCCCATAACAAAAGGACGTTCAAACCGAAGTTTGAAACGCCCACATTGAAAATCTTTGCTCATATTAGACAGATTTCACTTCGTTTTGTACTACAGTAGCTCCCGCAGCAGGTGGCTTTGCATCACTACGGTTGTCATAAGGTTTGTCTGGCTCATGAGGAGGACGTGGCTCCTTGCCATCCATAATATCCTTGATTTGATCTGCATCAATGGTTTCCCACTCAAGTAAAGCTTTAGCCATCATTTCCATCTTGTCACGATTAGCCTCAATCAAATCACGCGCTACTTTGTACTGAGCATCAATAATCTTACGGATTTCTGTATCGACCTTCTGCATTGTCGCTTCAGAAACATGAGTTGTTTTAGTCACGCTACGACCTAAGAAAACTTCATTCTCATTTTCTGCATATACCATAGGACCTAACGATTCTGTCATACCATAACGAGTAACAATATCACGCGCCAAGGAGGTTGCACGCTCAAAGTCGTTAGAAGCACCTGTTGTCATTTGATTCATAAAGACTTCTTCTGCAATACGCCCCCCAAATAACACTGAAATCATATTCAGTAAACGCTCTTTGTCCATACTATAACGATCACCTTCAGGTAACTGCATAGTGACACCTAATGCACGTCCACGAGGAATAATAGTTACTTTATGAACAGGATCCGTCTTAGGCAAAAGATAAGCCACAATCGCATGACCAGACTCATGGTAAGCTGTATTCTTACGCTCTTCCTCTGGCATCACAATAGAACGACGTTCTGCACCCATGATGATTTTGTCTTTAGCTTTTTCAAAATCAACCATATCCACTGTACGACCGTTACGACGAGCAGCAAACAGTGCAGCCTCATTAACCAAGTTGGCTAAATCAGCTCCCGAGAAACCAGGTGTACCACGTGCTAATACTGAAGCATTAACATTAGGAGCCAAAGGCACTTTACGCATGTGAACGTTCAGAATTTGCTCACGTCCTCTCACATCAGGGAGATTTACCACAACCTGACGGTCAAAACGACCAGGACGCAATAAAGCGGGGTCAAGGACATCAGGGCGGTTAGTTGCCGCAATGACGATCACAGATTGACCTGACTCAAAACCATCCATTTCTACCAGCATTTGGTTAAGTGTCTGTTCACGTTCATCGTTGCCACCACCAACACCAGCACCACGTTGACGACCAACGGCATCAATCTCATCAATGAAGATAATGCAAGGAGCGTGTTTTTTGGCGTTTTCAAACATATCACGTACACGTGAAGCACCCACACCCACAAACATTTCCACGAAATCCGAACCAGAAATTGTGAAAAATGGTACTTTAGCCTCTCCTGCAATCGCCTTGGCAAGCAAAGTTTTACCTGTTCCAGGAGGACCTACCATTAAGACACCACGAGGAATACGTCCACCTAAACGCTGGAATTTAGAGGGGTCACGCAAGAAATCTACTAATTCTTGTACATCCTCTTTGGCTTCATCAACACCTGCCACATCAGCAAAAGTCACATGGTTGCTATTTTCATCAAGCATACGCGCACGCGACTTACCAAAGCTAAATGCTCCCCCTTTGCCACCACCTTGCATTTGGCGCATAAAGAAAATCCACACGCCGATTAAAAGCAGCATAGGGAACCATGAAATAAAGGCTGTTGCTAAGAAAGAGCTTCTTTCAGCAGGCTTAGCAATCACTTTTACACCATCATTCATCAAATCACTTACCATCCAAAGATCATTTGGACTGGTTAGCTCATATACTCGTCCATCTGTCGGCGTCACTGTCAAGGTGTTGCCTTGAATTTCTACCGTACTGATTTTGCCTGCTTTAGCATCTGCCATAAACTGACTATATGAAATGCCATTGGGGTTAGACATACCTGAACCGTCATACTGTCTAAACACGGTAAACAGCACAACGATAAAAATCGCCCACATAGCAAATTTTGAAAATGAATTTTTCAACGTAAAATACTCCTGCTACGCCTTGAAAGCCAATAAGTCAGGCATACTGCCTGACCCCATTTAATTTTATAAACGCTCGCGAATCACACTTAAAATACGCAATGCTGTCTCAGAATTGTCTACATTGCCATTGCTATCACGAACAGTAACGACGGATTGACCACCACCACTTGCTACATTAATTGTATAAGGTACTGGGGTAATGTTGCCATTATCACCAAACAAGCGAGAGAAAATATTGCTTTCTTTACGTTTCTCACCTGTATCTGTATCAAGATAACGCACAACATAATTACCTGCTGCACTATCAGAGCTATCCATTGTAAAACCCGCCCCTGATAAAGCATAGCCTACATCACGATAGACATCCTCACGCGAACCAACGACAGCCAAAGCTGCTTGACCATTGATAAAACTTGCCTTAGTCTGTGCTGCTGCTTCTGCATGTGCTGATTTCACCGCCTCTTGGGCTTGCTCTTTAGGCATACCCATATAGGCCATCAGGCGAGACAACATCACTGCATTGAGCTCTTGATCCTCTGGAGCAGGCAACCACTTGAAAGTCGTACCATCTTTGTCCATTTGTGTTTCTACTAAACGCTCATGACGAATGTACACTTCTGTCTTGCCATTTACTCGCTCAAGACGAGTAGTAAACCGGTCTCGCTCACCACTATCAGCTACCATATCAATAATACTGCCTAGTGTACGACGTAAGAAGTCACCAGGAATCTTGGCTCGGTTTTCTGCCCAATCTGTTTCAATAAGGCCTGATTGAGGATTTTCACGATTGATAGTAAAACCCTCACTCGCCCAGAAGCCAAGTACATCTTTGTATACTTTAGAAGCATCACGATCGACTTGCAACCAACGCCTATCACCAGAACGCATTACTTGCATACCGTCACCTACAGGCAACACGCCACCTGTTGCGGCCCTTTCTTTAGCTGCCTTATCAACGGCCTTGTTATAAGCCACAGCTGATGCAGAACCAGCATAAGTAGAGTACTGAGGACTGAGCTGCGTACTTGCCAAGTCTGGAGGTAGTGTCAGTGGATTACCACGTACAGTGCTCTTGTAGTCCACTTGTTCAGAATTCATTAAGTCATCTACAGTGCTGCATGCTGTCACAGAAAGTGCTAATAACGCAGTTACGGCAATACGATGAGTTGTGTTGATACGCATTGTCAAAAATCCTTTTAATTTAAATTAAACCCACTTGTTTCAATGCGGCACTAACAACAGCTTTGTTAGTCTCAGACATTGGACACAAAGGCAAACGATAACCTAATTGTGACAATCCCATGCTAGCAACTGCATATTTAACAGGGATTGGATTAGCCTCAATGAAAAGTACGCGGTTCAAAGTCGCTAATTTACCATTTAATTCACGTACACGGGGCAAATCTCCCTGAGCAGCTGCCACGCATAATTCGTGAACTAGACGAGGAGCTACATTAGCAGTCACAGAAATATTAGCTTGTCCACCAAGCATAATTAACGCTGCTGCGGTAGGGTCATCACCAGAATACACTTGGAAATGGGCTGGCTTATCACGCAAAAGCTCTCCCAAACGACTAATATCTCCAGTCGCATCCTTGATTCCCATAATACCGGGAACCTGAGCAAGTCGCAAAATTGTGTCATTGGACATATTAGCCACGGTACGACCTGGAACATTATACAAAATAGTAGGTAGACTTGTATTTTCAGCAATCGCTTTAAAATGCTGATACATACCCTCCTGTGTAGGTTTGTTGTAGTAAGGAACTACCGACAAACCTGCTTGAGCCCCTGCTTTCTCAGCTTGTTGTGCAAGAAAAATTGCCTCTTTAGTAGAGTTAGCTCCTACCCCCGCGATAACCGGAATTCTACCAGCCGCATGTTCTACCGCTGTATGAATCAAACGAGTGTGCTCTTCAAAGTCAACTGTTGGAGATTCACCAGAAGTCCCTACTACGACAAGAGCATCTGAACCCTCTTGCACATGCCAATCGATTAATTTCTTGTAAGCATCATAGTCAATTGCTCCGTCGGGAAGCATTGGCGTAATTAATGCAGGAATGCTACCTGTAAACTGAGGATATTGAAACTCATTGACTGCCATAAGTTGTCACCCTAAAAAATATAAAAACCGATAGCATATTAGTTTAATGGAAAAATGAGTGGAATAACGTGTAAAGCACTTTAAAAATAGAAATTATTGTTACTTGAGAATACTAAATTGTATAAAACCCCCAATACCCCTTAAGCCGCCAGCCCGAGCTGTGCTGGATCACCAGCTCCTAGACGCACTACTTCAGGCGTTTTACCTGACAAATCAATCACAGTCGTAGGATTGACAGGCACGGACTCTGCTGCAATCACTCCTCCCAGTTGTCCCTTATAGTCATCAATAAAGTCTTCATAATGAGTAAAAACCTCCTCTCCCCCTTCAGGAATAAAGGTGGTAGATAACAAAGGCTCACCGACTTCTTCAATCAACGCCAACAATACTTTATGATTAGGAATACGAATACCTATAGTTTTACGCGATGGATGGGACACTCGACGAGGCACTTCCTTGGTCGCTTCAAGAATAAAAGTCCATGGACCAGGCGTCGCCAATTTAAGTAAACGATATTGCTGATTATCCACCTTGGCAAAATGGGCAATTTCCGACAAATCACGGCAGAGCAACGTCAACAAATGTCGCTCATCAAGCCCACGAATACGTCGCAAATTTTTAGCTGCATCCACATCATCTAGACGTGCCACCACCGCATACCCAGAATCAGTAGGCACCGCAACCAACTCTCCATCTCTAATCAACAATGCTGCCTGATAAATCAATCGTTGTTGCGGATTATCTGGATGTATTTCAAATAACATACTCATAAGTCGTAAACCCCCATCGCCGTAAAACCATCGCTAAAACATTACCCCAAACATCGCAAGCACCACCTAAACTATTTTACCAAAAGTCTTCCTTTAAGACATATCTTAAAAAATCAGGTATAATTTTTCGCTTAACGTCCCCATAGCTCAACTGGATAGAGCAACCGCCTTCTAAGCGGTAGGTTGTGAGTTCGATTCTCGCTGGGGGCGCCAACCCAATGTTCTATACATTGTATGAAGATATTTAAACCCTGTAAGACATTTGATTTTACAGGGTTTTTTAGTATTTAGCGTTTTTAACACATTTCATAAAAACACTTGCAGACGCACAAAAATGTGGGTTAGAACCCTCAAGAGTGTATCAGGTCCAATTAAGCCCAAGCGTATGGATTGACAATAGTGGCACATCAAGCAAACCTAGACATTACTGCAAGCCATTCGCTAACTATTTTTCATGTGATAAACGTATTCGATGTTTTGTGCATATTAGATGGCAATCACCACCCTATACACAATCCATCTCTAGTTACCCTGCTTAAAAAGATTTCCCTTTTAACAAGTTGCGTTTTAACAACAAAAAATCAAATTTTTCTTGCTTGAATGTTGTGGGTAATGCTATAGTTTACATCTCTTGTGGTGACTGTAGCTCAGTTGGTAGAGTCCCGGATTGTGATTCCGGTTGTCGTGGGTTCGAGCCCCATCAGTCACCCCAGAATAGTGGCTCTTTAGCTCAGTCGGTTAGAGCGACGGAATCATAATCCGCAGGTCCCCCGTTCGAGTCGGGGAAGAGCCACCATTCACCTCCCCATCTAATGCTTCTATATCAGCACATATCCAACTCTTTCTAACAAAAGTTGAGAAATATTTTACCTTGACTTTTCAATCTAGTGCTACTTCCAATCCACTACAATTAATCTTCAATCTAGTGTTATTTCCACAATTCACTATAATTGGTCTGGTCTAACTTACACCTAATCCAACATAACTTACAATCAATCTAATGTAAATCGAGAAGTCTCAAACACACCTTTTTTCTTGCAGTCTAGATAATAGTGCAAAGTTGACTCTACTGTAGTAAAAGAAATCTCAGACCAAGGAATATCATCCAAGGCAAAAAGCCGCACTTCCAAGGACTCTTCTCCAGGATTAAATTCTGGGCTCAATACCTTGGCCAAGTAGTATATATGCACTTGACTCACGCCTGGAACATCCATCACCGTAAAAAGCGACCCCATCTCTATCACAGCTCCAGCCTCTTCAGAGGTTTCTCTCTGCGCGCCTTGAACCGTACTCTCTCCCATCTCCATAAAACCAGCAGGTAAAGTCCATTTCCCATACCTTGGCTCTATCGCCCTTTTGCATAATAAAATCTTATCTTCATAAACAGGCACTGTTCCCACCACAATCAGAGGGTTACGATAATGCACTGCTCCACAATGCGTACAACAATCACGCACTCGGTTATCCATAGGCGGACACATCTGTGTCAATGGAGATCCACACTGGGTACAATACTTCTGATGGACAGGAGCAGGAAAATAAAACGATGCATCTTTCTCTGTCATAGCACTCTCACCTTGGGAAGGGTAATCTCCTCATTGTACTAAATTACTACCAAGTCTCCCACTATCTACTCCAAGTTTTATCAAATCCCCCTCTAGTACCCCCCCTTTTTTATCTGCGTTACCCACTCATCCTCCTCTTACCAGGCTAGCTCACCTTTCCCGTCTACACTACTCAATTTCCTTATATGAACAATACTTTGTTCCCCAAAAAGTCACTAATCCATCATCTCCAAAACAAGCAAACTATATTTTTGATGGGAAAAAGCAACTATTTGACACTCGTCATAAAATTAAGCATTCACTAACAAAATTAAAAGGTCTATAATACGCCCTATTCAATTTTCCATGCAGTAAAAAATGTTTTCTAAACAAGTTACCAAGGGTTTTATTTTTGGTTGCTTAGGCTCTTGTTTTTATGGTTTAAACCCTTTATTTGGTTTACCGTTATATCAATTAGGTTTAGATCCTGACTCGGTGCTATTTTGCCGTTTTAGTGTTGCCTGCGCCATTCTTGCTGTCCTCATGCAAGTGCAAAAAATACCATTCTCCCTTACTAAAGCGGAGTTTGTTTCTTTTATTTTTGTAGGGGGTATGTTTGCTATATCCTCCCTTTCTCTGTTTATGAGCTACCAACTCATTGAAGCAGGAATTGCCTCCACTATTTTATTTATCTACCCTCTATTAGTAGCGGTGATTATGATGATATTCTTTAAAGAACATCTGAATTTCATCACCATGTTTTCAATTACTCTGGTTATTTTGGGCGTGTCCATGCTCTACAGAGGAGGAAACGGCACCACACTCAATCCATTTGGAGTATGGCTTGTCTTTATCTCAGCTTTGACTTATGCCATCTATATCGTGGCAGTCGAAAAATCCCCTCTACGCAATGTTCCTATTATTAAGTTAACTTTTTATAGTTTGTTGTGTAGTGCTACTGTATTTTTTGTTCGCCTTGATTTTGGCACCCAATTACAGTTGCCTTATTCTTCATCGCTACTTATCAATGTCATAGGACTTGCTGTAATCCCCACAGTACTTTCCCTTGTATTGATGAATCAATCTATTCAAATGATTGGATCAACCACCGCCTCTATTATTGGTGCTTTGGAGCCTATCACTGCCTTACTAGTCGGCGTATTCGTTTTCCATGAACATATGACTATTAGAATTTTTGTGGGTATTTTTATGATTTTATCAGCCATTGTACTCACCATTTCAGGCAAAGAAATACTACGCTATATTAATAGTCATTACCACCATTTTAGACATTAATAATTAAGCAATCCCTAGCACTGACCTCTGCCCCTTGCTAAAGCAAGGGGATGTCTGCAGTAGATACTGCTTATTGGTTCACCTTGGTGAGTTTGTGTGGCTATACCTTCATCATTCACACAAAACAATCTACAATATTCGCTGTATTAACAACAGTAGCAAACTCACCATGTAAACTTGCCAATGCCGTCTCGTGCATAAGCTGTGCAGGAAATTCTTGACCATCAACCCCCATTCTATTAAAAGTCGCTGTCGCATCAGCAACTAAAAAAACATCATAGCCATAATTTCCTGCCATTCTTGTCGTAGTCGATACACAATGATCCGTCGTTAACCCCACAATGACTAATTGCTTAATCTGCTTTTCGTCCAATAAAGTTTTTAATGGCGTGCCTATAAATGCACTATTAACTGTCTTTTGAATAATTCTCTCACCCTTTATTGGCATAACCTCTGGCTTAAACGCATGTCCTGGATGTGTAGGATAAAGACAGGACCGAGGGTTTGATGAGCAATGTTGAATATGAAAAATCGGCAAATGATGACGACGCCACAACTGCAGTAATTTTGCCGCATTAGCTTCAGCACAAGGATTACTCCTCTCTTTCCCCCAATAGTTAGGGACATCAAATCCTTGTTGAATATCAATTAACAATAAAGCAGCATTATCTAACGTAAGCATTTTATTTCCAAACTCTATTTCCATTCCTCACTCCTCACTAACACCATTGAACCATCCTATTTAAGAACCGTCAGACCACTGCATATCTCTCTCCGCAATTAGAAAGCATCCCCATATATTCATTGATACCTTGCACCATCTAATCTATAGGCGGATAACCTTAAAATTCCCATTGGTATTTTTATTGTTTTTAAATAACTCAAAAACTGTCCAAAAATCAAAAACATATGTTTTAGTTAAAACCGTTAAGTAAATTTCGCCTCCTTAAAAATCATAACTCATTGATTTAAATAAATCTCTTTTTTTAAAAAAGAGAATATAGAGTGTTTTAGTTAAGCAACGGTTAAGTAAATTTGATTATACTGAACATCATTTATAGGGTAAACAAAAGAAAAAGCAACCTGCTCCTCATCCACAATCATCAACTATCGCCAAAGCAATAGATAGGAAATATTATTGAAATGAACAGGCAACGAAAATGCTAACAGGATTTAAAAGCAGGATTTAGAGAAGAATGAAATGCGAAAGCCTCTTGCAGGCAGAGCAGTTGATGGAGTGAATACCAGCATTTAGGATGCTTACTATCCCAATTTGCCATACCAGCGCATTTTCCAGGCATAAAAAAACTGGCCTATAAGCCAGTTGTTTTGAGAAGTGGTCGGGACAGTAAGATTCGAACTTACGACCCTCTGGTCCCAAACCAGATGCGCTACCAGACTGCGCTATGCCCCGACTAAGACCACTTTGTTGGCGGGAGCTGTGAGATTCGAACTCACGAAGGGCTACAAACCCTCGCCGGTTTTCAAGACCGGTGCATTCAACCGCTCTGCCAAACTCCCGCATCACGCGACTCAAGAACCAAAAATCTCTGGTGCACTCGGCCGGAATCGAACCGGCACGGACGTTAAATGTCCGAGAGATTTTAAGTCTCTTGTGTCTACCTATTTCACCACGAGTGCGTCGTGTGAAGAATATAACTATACAGATAATTAAAAACTTTGTCTATGCCTTTAACTCAAAAATGTATAAATTGCCCTTTTTTGTATGATAAAAACAACAAAATTGAGTTCTTTAAAAATTTGTCTTCTTGTTTTACCCTCTCTTTACTTATACCTCCCTCTCCACGAATATCACTGGTGACACTACTCTTCAATCAATTAAATACCTTTTCTACGCATCCACACAAAGGCATAATAAAACTTTCCCTTTTTTAAGGGAATCAGCTAATATTCTCTTATGACAATTAAACTGTATACTCTATACCTCTTTGTACGCTAATGAGCATTACCCTGCCCCAACTATCTGCCAGCATAGTCTTTCCTCCATCAGAACAAGCGCTTAAACACCCTGATGGCTTGCTGGCATGGGGAGGAGATTTAAGTACAGAACGTTTGCTTGCTGCTTATCAACGGGGAATTTTTCCCTGGTGCTCAGCCAATGAGCCATTGTTATGGTGGACACCATCAGCCCGTATGGTTCTGCAATTTCAACACTTGCATATCTCTCACAGTCTAAAAAAGCAGCTACGTAAAATACAACGCAACCCCTTAGGTTCTCGTCAAGTCCGTATAGACACTGCTTTCACGGACGTAATGCGAGCTTGTGCAGGCAAACGACAACACCAAGAGGGAACATGGATTGCAGAAGATTTTATTCAAGCATACACGCAATTGCATAACCAAGGCTATGCCCATAGTGTAGAGCTATGGGAAGATGAGCAATTAATTGGAGGGCTATATGGAGTGAGCATAGGAAAAATGTTTTATGGGGAATCTATGTTTTCTCATCAAACTGATGCATCCAAAATTACTCTAGTCTTTTTAATGTATTATCTTGCTCTTCAAGGGGTTTATCTGGTGGATTGCCAACAAGAAACGCCTCATCTTACTAGTATGGGAGGAGCTTGTATTCCAAGGCAGTCCTTTGAGCAACACTTACAACTAGTCTGCCCTCAAGCCCCCATTCAATGGCAAAAAGGATTTGTGTGTCCTGACATCTTAGATTCTACTACGCCGATAGCTGCACTTGCATAATGAAGAGAAAGTCCGTATGCTTTAAAAAGCATTTCCTAGACTAATAACCTCGCCTACATACAATACAAATTATCCCTCATGACCCACGATACAATTCAACTCGGTCTTTTTCTCAGCAGCCCTTATGAATGCAGTTATTTGCCCAATAGGCAAGCTCGTTCGCAAGTCGTAGTACAGTCACATTGGATAACAACACCTATTTACTCAATATTAATTGAAGACGGTTTTCGTCGCAGTGGTATTTCTGTCTATCGACCTCGTTGTAGTCGTTGTCATATGTGTATTTCTGTGCGACTTATTGTGCCTGAGTTTGTCCCCACACGCACCCAGCGCCGCATATTTAAAAAGCATGCACAAACACTAACAGCAGAGCTTATCCAACAGCCTTATTTTGACCAGGAGCATTATGCGTTATATGAGCGTTACCAACGTCTACGTCATGCAGAAGCCGCACCAGAAACAACACCACAGGTCTATGAGGAATTTATTGTGCAATCCCTTATTAATACTCAATTTGTCTGTTTCCGCGATGAACAAGGGGTATTACGTATGGTTAGTGTATTTGATCGTGTAGAAAATGGCTTATCAGCTGTCTACACATTCTATGATCCTGAATATCCTGGCAGCCTAGGTACCTATGCAGTCATGTATTTAGCCAAATTATGTACTCAATGGAATCTGCCCTATTTATACCTAGGCTATTGGGTGGAAAATAGCGAAAAAATGCATTATAAGTTGAAATACCACCCGCTGGAATATTACCAACAAGGACAATGGACAAAAGATAAGCCCACTTTGTGAACATTTCTTTTTCTTTGCGTCAAAAGCCTCCAGTAGATATACTTTAGTTCCTTTCTCCTCGTCTACTAGGTGTAGGTAAAGGATAGCCACCATACACCAGTTACATCACTAGGTACAGTAGGAATTCTCTTGTATAAGCATAAAGGAGGAGAATAAACTTCCATGTTAAAATATGGGCTGGTTTTATTCACTCTCAGTCCTCATTATGCTTAACCCATACAAAATTGCTCGTCCCATTCTTTTTTCTATGGACGCAGAAAAAGCACATCACACCACCCTTCAAAGACTAAAAACACATTACAACAATCCTCTCTTGCGTTCATTGATTAGCAACCATATAGCACCATTACCCACCCGATTAATGGGGCTAACACTGCAAAATCCTGTAGGACTAGCAGCTGGTTTGGACAAAAATGGCGAGTATATTGATGCTCTCTCCAGTATGGGTTTTGGTTTTATTGAAGTGGGTACAGTGACTCCACGTGCTCAGCCTGGTAATCCGCAACCCCGCATGTTCCGCATTCCTAGCAAAGAATGTCTCATTAATCGGATGGGTTTTAACAATGAAGGTTTAGAAACCTTTCTTAACAATGTTCGTCAAAGTACTTATCGTCAAAAGGGCGGTATACTCGGTTTGAATCTTGGCAAGAATGCCACCACTCCCATAGAAAAAGCCAGTGAAGACTACCTCATTGGATTGGCTGGGGTATATCCTTTCGCCGATTACATTACCATCAATATTTCTTCACCCAACACAAAGAATCTTCGTGCATTACAAGGGGAAGATGAATTAAGTCAGCTACTTCGTCAACTTCAAGAAAAACGTTTAGCCCTGGCTGATGAGCATCAACGCTACGTTCCTATTGCAATTAAAATTGCACCTGATATGGATGAAGATCAAGTTAGTTCTATCGCCCATTTGCTCATCACCCATAAGATGGATGGTGTCATTGCTACCAATACCACTCTCTCTCGAGACTATGTAAAGGGATTGCCTCATGCCGAAGAAGCTGGGGGATTATCAGGCCCACCGGTACACGAGATGTCATTAAAAGTGATTCATAAGTTACGTAAAGAATTAGGCAAAGACTTTGCTATTATTGGTGTTGGCGGTATTATGTCTGGCAAACAAGCGGTAGAAAAAATACAGGCAGGGGCTAATGCTGTACAACTCTATACAGGTCTAGTTTACAAAGGACCGCGATTAGTCAAAGAATGTGTGGAATCTATTCGCCGTCATCATTCCTAAAGAAAATACTATTCTCATTCATAAAAAATCCATGCACTCTCCTCTACTGACAGTACATGGAAAAACTTGGCTGCAATAGATGTTGATATTCAACATCTATTGCGATTACTCTGCATGTGTTTGTAAAAAACCTCCACTCTGATGAGCCCAGAGTTTTGCATAAACCCCATTACGAGCGAGAAGTTCCTGATGTGTGCCTTGCTCAACAATCTGTCCTTTATCCATCACAATCAACCGATCCATCATCGCAATGGTTGATAAACGGTGTGCAATCGCAATGACTGTTTTATTTTCCATCAGCTCGCTTAAACTATCTTGGATAGCAAGTTCTACTTCAGAATCTAAAGCACTAGTTGCCTCATCCAGAATTAAGATAGGAGCATTTTTCAACATCACCCGTGCAATAGCAATACGCTGACGCTGTCCTCCTGATAATTTTACTCCCCGCTCACCTACATAAGCATCATATCCTGTGCGTCCCTTGGCATCCCGTAAAGCAGGAATAAACTCAGCGGCTTGAGCGCGACATGCGGCTTCTTGCATTTCAGCATCTGAGGCATCTACACGCCCATATTTGATATTGTCTCGTACTGAACGGTGTAATAATGAGGTGTCTTGTGTCACTAAACCGATATGGCGACGAAGGCTCTCCTGTTGGACATCTGCAATATTTTGTCCATCAATACGAATCTGCCCACTATTAATATCGTAAAATCGCAATAAAAGGTTCATCAATGTGGATTTTCCTGCCCCACTACGACCAACAAGCCCCACTTTCTCTCCGGGTCTGATGGTTAAATTAAAATCCTGTAAGAGCGTCTTGCCATCGGTATAGGTGAAATTCACATGGTCGAACACAATCTCCCCTTGTGACACGGTAAGTTTAGGGGCCCCCACTTTATCAAGGACCTTGCGTGGTTTACTCAATGTATTCATACCATCTTGGACAGTACCTAAATTCTCAAAAAGTCGAGCTGACTCCCACATCATCCAGTGAGACAAACCATGCACCCGTAACGACATAGCAGTTGCTGCAGCGATAGCACCAACACTCACAGAACCATTCATCCATAACCATAAGCCAATACCTGCTGTACCTGCCAGCAAGGTCATATTCATGGTCTGGTTAGCCACCTCCAAAAGCGTCACATAACGCATCTGACCGTGTACTGTTCCCAAAAACTCTTGCATAGAATCTTTGGCATACTTAATTTCTCGATTATCATAAGAAAACAATTTGACAGTCTGAATATTTGCATAAGCATCTGTTACCCTACCTGTCATCAAACTGCGAGCATCCGCTTGAATACGAGAAGACTTTGCTAAACGGGGGATAAACCAGAACAACGCCACAACAAACATCAATAGCCAAACTAAAAAAGGCAAAATCAACCATCCGTCAAATTGAAGCAAAATAACGCCCACTGTCAAGAAATAAACCGCCACATACACCATCATATCGGCAATACTCATGACAACATCACGTACCGCTAATGCAGTTTGCATCACTTTAGCGGATACCCGTCCAGCAAACTCATCTTGATAAAAGGCCAAACTTTGCCCCAACATCAAGCGGTGGTAATTCCATCGCAACCGCATGGGGAAAACACCTTGTAAACTTTGAAATCGGATACAACTGGAAAGTCCTACAACAGCAGGAAACAGCAATACAAGCACCGCCATCGTAATGATAGATGAGGATTTTTCAGCCCATAACTGACTAACATTGTAGTGTCCCATCCAATCCACGAGAGACCCCATAAACTTAAACAGCAAGGCTTCAAATGCCCCTATAACAGCTGAAAATACAATCAATAAAAGTAAATACTTTTTCAGTCCAGACAGTCCTGAAATAATAAACGGCACCACCCCTTTTTTAGGAGGTATGGGTTCCTCTTCTGGATAAGGATTAATCCGATTCTCAAACCATTCAAAAATAAAATTCATCATTGTTATAAAAAGAATATAGTGTTTGTTAGACCCACTTTATATTATTTAGAATATGGGCTTTATGCTGTATTTTTCAAGATAACCAAGAGGCTGTCTACATCATGCAGAATAATACTATGCCCCCAACAGAGGTTTAGTATCAATAACCCTATCTCACAGAAGGGCATATGCAAACAATAAATGCTCAAAAAAGAAAAAGGAGGGCACCACGCCCCCCCTACTATCTTACGGAATAGTGATAAGTTAAGAATTGTCCACCGCTTCAGAGGCTTGACGCATAAGTAAAGTCACCACACGCACTATTTCATTCTTCATATCTTTACGGCTGACCACCATATCAATGGCCCCTTTGTCCAACAGAAACTCAGCACGTTGAAATCCTTCAGGAAGCTGTTCGCGTACTGTTTGCTCAATCACACGGGGGCCAGCAAAACCAATTAATGCCTTGGGTTCAGCTATCACCACGTCTCCCATAAAGGCAAAACTTGCTGATACACCACCCATAGTAGGATCAGTAAGTACACTAATAAAGGGTAAACCATTCTCTGCTAAACGTGTCAACATAGCATTGGTCTTGGCCATCTGCATAAGAGAGAATAGGCTTTCTTGCATACGTGCCCCTCCCGACGCTGCTACGCAGATAAATGGCGTGCGATGTTCAATAGCAACTTGTACACCACGCACAAAACGCTCACCTACGACTGAACCCATAGAGCCTCCCATAAAGTTAAACTCAAAGGCTGCCAACACCACAGGGACAGAGGACATAGTACCACGCATCACAACCAATGCATCTGTCTCATCAGTCGATTTCATCGCCTCACTGATACGGTCAGGGTATTTGCGAGAGTCTTTAAACTTTAAGGGGTCTGTAGAACGAACGTTTGCCCCAATTTCCTCTCTATCCTCGGCATCTAATAGGATATTAATGCGTTCGCGAGCACTAATACGCAAATGATGATCACACTTAGGACATACATTGAGATTTTTAATTAAGTCATCATGATAAAGGGCGGTTTCGCATGAAGGACATTTAACCCATACCCCTTCTGGCACACGACGACCTGCGTTTTCTGAACGCTTAATTTTGGGAGGAAAAACCTTATCTAACCAGCTCATTATTGTTCCTTTGTTATACGGAAATGCCTACCAACAAGTAAGTATTTGCCTACCTATTAGAGTGATGATAATAAATAAACACTTTCATCATAGTAGCAAATGTGCATCAAATCATCACTGTTAAACTATATTATTTCAACGCCTTAGCGATACCTTTAATCCATTCGCCTGCGGCGTTGACCACCTTATTAGCTATGCCTTGAGCAGCCTCACCATCCAATGCCTTGTGCATAGTATCTACTAGCTTACTACCAATCACTACACCTTCAGCGACTGCACCAATACGCTGAGCACTCTGTGCATCAGAAATACCAAACCCCACACAAATAGGAATCTGGATATACTTTTTCATCACAGCAAGCTGACGCTTTACATCGTCAATATCTAGGCTGGCTGAGGCACCTGTCACTCCACGTAACGACACATAGTACAAATAGCCACTCGCCACACGAGCAACTTGTTGCATACGATCTTCTGTTGATGTCGGGGCCAATAAAAAGATAGGATCAATACCACGAGAAGTTAGCATATCACCAAAATCATCATATTCCTCAGGGGGATAATCCACAATAAGGGCCCCATCCACACCCGAATCAGCAGCGGCTTGCGCAAATGCTTCTCGACCCATTGCCTCAATAGGATTGGCATATCCCATCAATACAACAGGAGTATCTTGGTTTGTCTGACGAAATTCACGTACGATTGCCAACACCCCATGCAAAGTCATTCCTGCAGCTAAAGCACGCTCACTCGCATGCTGGATAACAGGACCATCTGCCATAGGGTCAGAGAAAGGCATTCCTAATTCAATAATATCCGCCCCATTAGCCACTAGGGTATGCATCACTGCTAATGTAGTTTCTGCATTAGGATCACCAGCACAAATATAAGGAATCAATGCGGCACGACTTGCTACTTTTGCAAAAGTTTGTTGAATTCTAACGCTTGCCATATCTATTCCTTAGAGCTCAAAATGCAGACACTCTGCCACTGTGTGCATATCTTTATCACCACGACCAGAGACACTAACTAAAATAATTTTATCCTGTGCTAATGTAGGTGCCAACTTTGCTGCGTAAGCTAGGGCATGAGAGGACTCCAATGCTGGAATAATCCCCTCAAAACGGCAGCAATCTTGGAACGCCTGTAAAGCCTCATCATCGTTAATTGTCACATAGCTTGCACGCCCAGTATCATTTAACCATGCATGCTCAGGACCTACTCCAGGATAATCTAAACCCGCAGATACAGAATGAGTCTCTTGCACCTGACCGTCTGCATCTTGCATCACATAAGTACGGTTGCCATGTAATACACCAACCTGACCTGCATTAATCGAAGCAGCATGACGAGAGGTAGTGATACCCTCACCACCAGCTTCAACACCGTATAATTTTACGTCAGCATAAGGGATATAGGGATAAAAAATACCCATAGCATTGGATCCACCGCCCACACAAGCCACCACACAATCAGGTTGGCGACCGACAAACTCATCCATCTGAGCAATGCATTCTGTACCAATAACTTTCTGAAAGTCACGTACCATCATCGGATAGGGATGAGGACCTGCAACAGTACCAATAATGTAGAAAGTGTCGTCCACATTAGCAACCCAATCCCGCATGGCTTCATTTAGTGCATCTTTCAATGTACGTGAGCCAGACTCAACAGGAACTACCTTGGCTCCAAGCAACTTCATGCGATGCACATTCGCCGCTTGACGACGCACATCCTCTGCCCCCATATAAACAACACATTCTAGACCATAACGAGCTGCCACAGTAGCTGTCGCTACACCATGCATACCAGCTCCAGTCTCGGCAATGATACGTTTTTTACCCATACGCTTGGCTAGAAGCATCTGACCGATACAGTTATTAATCTTATGTGCACCTGTATGATTTAAATCCTCGCGCTTAAACCAAATCTGTGCTCCCCCAAGCGACTGAGACCATCGCTTTGCATGATAAATTGGGCTGGGGCGACCAACAAAATGCTTAAGCTCGTAGTGAAATTCGGCAAGAAACTCAGGGTCATCTTTATAACGCATGTAAGCATCTTTAAGCTGAGTAATGGCGTGCATTAATGTCTCAGCAACAAAAAGACCCCCATATTGCCCAAAATGACCTCTTTCATCAGGTAGCTGAACAGTAACCAAAGATAGCTCCTAGATTTACAAACAAAGGACTATTTTACCTTATTTTTAAAAGATAAAGGGGCATCATAGTCTAAAAACATGATACCCCCTTTATATAAGGTTAATTAACTTGCTACACCCGATAAGCACTGGTGACACCTGTCACATCACTCAACACCTTGAGGGCTTTGCTCAACTGCTCTCCACTACCGATTTCAACCGTAAAGTTCATATAAGCATTAGATTCTTTGGTCTGGGTATTCACCCCCACCACATTCAGCTTTAACTTTGCAAAAACTTCAGAAATGTCGCGCAGTAAACCGCTACGATCCATTCCTGTAATCATGATATTAACGGGATAAACAGTACCTTCTGTCTCACCCCAATCGACCTCAATCACACGATCGGGTTCTTTTTGTTGAAGCACTTTAAACGATGGGCAATTTGCACGGTGTATAGATACCCCTCTACCACGGGTTACAAAACCAACAATCTTATCCGGAGGTGCTGGGTGACAACAACGAGCAAGCTGTGACATAAGAGAGCCAACACCAGCTACTAATACACCACTTTTACCTGTTACGCTTGCACTTGTTGCCGCACTTTGCCGTGGCACAAGAGCCTTTTCCTCGGTCTCAGGTTCAGGCTCCACAAATGCTTGTGCAATCTGACGCAGGCTAAACTCATCTTTTGCCACAGCGACGTACAAATCATCTAAGTGGGCAAAACCTAGTTTTGTTGCTAATTGGTCAAGATTAACAGATGTTTTACCCAAGCGTTGAAGTTCTTTTTCAACAAGCTCCTGACCATTGTTAATACGTAGTTGCAACTCAATCGCATTAAACCATAAACGGACTTTTGCCTTGGCACGAGGACTATGCAAATAACCTAACTGTGGATTTAACCAATCCCGAGAAGGTCCACCCGACTTCGCTGCAATAATTTCGACTGTCTGCCCTGTCTTGAGTGGTGTATTCAAAGCAACTAACTGTCCATCTACTTTAGCTCCTCGACAGCGGTGTCCCAAGTCAGTATGCAAAGAATAGGCAAAATCCACTGGAGTACTCCCCTCAGGCAACTCAATGAGACGTGCCTGTGGAGTCATCACATAGATGCGATCAGGCTTCCCTTGAGATGGCTTACTTTGTATCAGCTTTTGCTCTTCTTGCTTCAACTCTGTCTTTTTGCGTTCTAGATCGACAGCAGAGACAGTTTGCTTCTTCTCAGCTTGCTCAGTAATACCAACCTCTTTGCGCCAAGATAACAACTGACGCATCCACGAAATCTGTCTGTCATAAAGACTAGAAGCACTAACCGTCCCCCCTTTTGAACCAGCTTCCTTATATCGCCAGTGTGCTGCCATACCATACTCGGCAAACTGATGCATCTGCTTAGTACGAATCTGTACTTCAAAAACATGTCCAGACTCATCACGCACAACGGTATGTAAAGAACGATACCCATTGGGCTTAGGGCGTGCAATATAATCATCAAACTCTTCCATCACAGGAGCCCAATGTGAATGCACTAGCGATAAAGCGGTATAGCAATCACGCTCAGTATTTACAATAATACGAATCGCTAATAAATCGTACAACTCTTCAAAAGCGAGCGATTTATTACGCATTTTATTGTAAATACTGTAGATATGTTTGGCTCGACCTGCAGTATCTGCCTTAATGTGTTGTTCTTCGAGTGCCTGACGCAACTTGATTAGAAACTGATTGACCAGCTCCTCACGCTGTTTACGAGTTGCCTCTAACTTGACAGCAATTTCACGATAAACATCAGGCTTAAGAAAACGTAAAGATAAATCCTCCATCTCCCACTTAATCTGCCAAATACCAAGACGATTAGCTAATGGAGCATAGATATTGCTGGTCTGTAAAGCAATCTCGCGAGGACATGGTAATTTACTCTCTGCATACCACCGCAAGGTTTGCAAACGGGCTGCCAGGCGAATCAATACAATACGCAAGTCTGCCGCCATCGCTAACAACATCTTGCGTAAGATTTCCTGTTGTACTTTTTCTAGTTCTTCTGTTGCCTGTGTCGCCTGTGCTGTCACGTAACCAATACGAATCAACGCCTGCGCTCCCTCTACAAGCTCAAATATCTCTGCACCAAAAGCATCCATCACTTTTGTCTTGAACTGACTATCCTCAAGAGCAGAGTCTTTCATTAACAATGTAATGGTAGAAATCAATGCCGCTGCCATAGTAGTAGCATCCATTTCTAGAAGCGACAGAACTTTAAGGGTTCCTTTGACATGATGAATGGCAGGCTCTTGGGTAAATAACAACTTATCCTGCAAATAAGGCTCTACCCAGGTGATAACCTTATCCAAGAATTGCTGGTCACTATCACTCAAATCACCAAAAACATCGGCTTTCCAAGCCTCATCAAAGACACTGGTGGTGATGTTACTTGTATCCATACACTGAAGTCTCGTTTGATTAAAACATAGCGATATTATATATTTTTTATACCCAAAACAGCACAAATACCATTTTCAGTAGATTGCAACTGAGAGCTACATCCCCAACATGCCACGTAATTGCTCTTCATCAATAACAGCAACTCCCAATGACTGCGCTTTATCTAGTTTACTACCTGCCTCAGCCCCTGCCACCACATAATCTGTCTTCTTGGATACTGAACCACTAACCTTACCACCTGCAGCCATAATATATTGAGCTGCCTCATCTCGTTTCCAGTTGGGTAAGGTCCCAGTCAATACAAATGTCTTCCCACTGACTGCATCATTCTGACTTGCCTCAGTCTTGACATTTTCTTCGACCTCCACACCAGCAGCTAATAAGGCATGAATCACTTCTTGGTTATGTGCTTCAGCAAAAAAGCGCACAATAGATTCTGCGACTACTGGACCAACATCATTCACAGCGAGTAAATTTTCCATACTTGCCTGAGAAAGTGCATCAAGCGTCCCAAAATGTCCTGCTAAATCGCGTGCGGTTGCCTCTCCAACATGACGAATACCAAGTGAATAAATAAGGCGTGCTAATGTTGTCTGCTTACTCACATTAATAGCAGATACTAAATTCTCTGCCGATTTACGCCCCATACGGTCTAATCCAATGAGTTTTTCTACTGTCAATTTATACACATCTGCAATCGAATGCACCAAGCCTACATCAACAAGTTGGATAACAAGTTTTTCTCCCAAACCATCCACATTAAGCGCCTTACGACTCACTGCATGCATAATGCTTTGTTTGCGTTGTGCTTCACAAAACAATCCGCCAGTACAACGCGTTACCGCTTCATCAGGCAAACGTTCCACTGTTGAATGACACACAGGGCAACGATCAACCATCACAAAAGGTCGTGCATTGGCAGGACGCAATTCAGGAATAGCGCGGACAACCTCAGGAATCACATCACCAGCTCGGCGCACAATAACAGTATCACCAATCCATACATCTTTACGACGAATTTCATCCTCGTTATGTAGCGTTGCATTCGTAATAGTTACCCCACCCACAAACACTGGCTTTAACCGTGCTACTGGGGTCAATGCCCCTGTGCGCCCTACCTGAATATCAATATCTGTAATCACTGTACGGGCTTCTTCTGCAGGGAATTTATGGGCTATTGCAAAACGAGGGGCACGCGATACAAAACCAAGTGCTTGTTGTTGGGTTAAGCTATTGACCTTATACACCACGCCATCAATATCAAAAGGCAACTCTGCACGCCAACTCGACACATCTTTAAAGAACTGATAAAGTCCTGCTACACCACGCACAACTTTGCGCTGTTTTGCCACCACAAAACCTGCTTGACTGAAATACGCCAAACGCTCTGACTGGGTTTGCCCAATATCAAAAGACTGCCCTTCTGTAAATCGAATTTCCCCCCAACCATAAGCAAAAAAACGCAAAGGGCGTTGAGCAGTAATACGAGGATCCAGTTGCCGCAAACTACCTGCCGCTGCATTACGAGGATTTACAAAAGTTTTTTCCCCTTTACGAGATTGACGCTCATTAAGGACGAAGAAATCTTCTCTATTCATTAATACCTCTCCACGTACCTCCAGCACCTCGGGATAAGGTGCATTAAGTCGTAAAGGTACCGATGGGATAGTACGTACATTCGCTGTGACATCTTCACCAATTTGACCATCACCTCGGGTGGCAGCATGAGTTAACACACCTTTCTCATAACGCAGACTCATTGCCAAACCATCAAACTTTAGCTCACAATCATATTCTACCTGCTCCCCTGGTTGCAATAACTCTGCACCCATTAAGTCGTCCCGAATACGCTTATCAAAAGCTTTTAATTCTTCTTCACTAAATACATTACCTAGTGACAACATTGGTTGTGCATGTTGAATCGTAGCAAACTCTCGTAAAGGAGCTCCACCTACACGCTGAGTTGGAGAGTCTGGTGTAATCAACTCAGGATGCTCCGCCTCCATTGCCTGCAACTGACGCATTAACCCGTCATACTCATTATCCGTAATTGTGGGAGCGTCTTGAACATAATAAGCATAATCGTGACGGCGAATTTCATCACGAAGAGCTTCTAAACGAGCCATAAATTCGAGCATAAGATGAATTCTCTTTAAGAATAAATGGTTGACAACAACTCACTGTTATCAACATCAAAGGTTACTTTCACCATGAAAAAATACGCGTGATACTTAGGATAAAGCATCACGCGTCGGTAATCAACACAATGAGAAATTTGAATTACTCACCTAGAAACACACTAGCTAAATAAACGTGCTGCACGCTCAGAACCAGCAGCTAGACCATCATTTTCTAGCTCCTGATAGACTTGTGCGAGCTGTTCATCCATCATTGGGATGGCACGATTATCAGGATTTAAAGGCTGACCTTGATCGTCTACCACCTGTGCATTAAGTGCTTTAGCCAATTCATAAGCACATTTCACTAAATAAGTAAAGGGTTTATCAATTACTTGGCTATTAGGTACATCAATAAGGAGCTCCACAAAATCCACACCTGCTGAACGCACATCAGCACTTAATTCACCACCTAATAACAACATAAAGATAGGCTTACCATTCTCGTGTAGTCTCACATGACCACGACCATACTCACTATAGCCTAGACGATTAGCAATGGTGAGAATTGCTTTAACAGGTTGCGTACCTTCAAGTACCAATTTGACACCAACTTGTGCTTCCAGACGAGCACATAACTCATCCAACTGCACAGCACGAGCAAGTACATCCTCTTTGTTAGGCAACTCAATCGTACCATCAAAAGTCTGTGCAATATTATCAGCCAATACCACTGCACGGTCCCACTCTTCTATACGCAAAGGACCGCTGCGATTAGCTAATAGCAATGCCATCTGTACAGAACTGTACATTTCTGACGGTTGAATACGCGCACGATGATAACCATCAGAGGTGGTTGCAAAGTAACGAATTGCTTTCTGCCCAGCAGAACGCAAAGATTGCAAATGGCTGATAAGTTGTGATCCCAAGACAGGCATCACAAATTGAATATCAAAAACGGCCTCACACAAGGCATCAGGAGATTCTTCATCATGTTCTTGGGTGACCGAAACTTGCCCCTCTTCAAGATTAAATGAAGGTTCTTTGGACTCACTCGGATTAATAGCATGCATACCATGCAGCAAAGGATCGTGTTCTGATGCTGGGAACTGCTCTCTGATGCGTTGCTGGGCCTTCTTCTCTTGCAACCAGTTATAAGCAACAACACCCAGGATAGCCAATACCCCTAATATAACGATACTAATTTGCAGACTTGACATATATTCCCTAACGACTTTTAAGTATCACTTTAATCTACCAACCCCCACCAATCACCCATTATGGCGAGCGTGTAGTATTATTTTAAGCCCTTTATAGCCAAATAGATAACAAAACGATATGATTTTACACATTATTCAGCACGTTAGGCTATTATTTTCACGTTTTTCCTTAAGGAAAAAGGATTTTGAAGCCTTTTTGTACCTATTATGCATCGTTTTTTAGTTATCCCCCATCAACCGCACTGCTGAATCAATATCAACTGCCACAATACGAGATACACCTTGCTCCTGCATTGTTACACCCACAAGTTGCTTCGCCATCTGCATAGCAATCTTATTGTGCGAAATAAACAAGAACTGTGTTTGATCACTCATGCTAGCAACCAAGTTAGCATAGCGCTCAGTATTTGCATCATCTAGTGGTGCATCTACCTCATCCAATAAGCAGAATGGGGCAGGATTCAATTTAAACAACGCAAATACTAATGCGGTAGCGGTTAGGGCCTTTTCCCCCCCAGAGAGCAGATGAATCGTACTGTTGCGCTTACCTGGGGGCTGAGCCATCACCTGGACTCCAGCATCCAAAATTTCATCGCCAGTCATTCGCAATTTTGCTTCTCCCCCACCAAATAATCGAGGGAACAACTCCCCAAAATGCTGATTGACTTGATTAAAAGTATCTTGCAACAACTCTCGCGTTTCTCTATCTATTTTGCGAATGGCTTCTTCCAATGTATGAATCGCCTCGCTCAAGTCACTATGCTGCTCATCTAGGAAAGTTTTGCGTTGTCTTGCCTCATTTAACTCATCTAATGCAGCCAAATTAACTGGTCCTAGCGCATCAATTTGTCGAGAAATGCGTTGCACCTCACTCTGTAGCCAAGTCACTTTCTGCCAATTATCTCCCAACGCTCGGATTTCCGCACGCAATGCTTCTCTATCAACCTCACGTGAAGCCAACTGCTCAGCAAACTGCTCTACAGCTAACCGTGCTGCTTGTGCATCTAATTGCAACTGCATAATCTTGGCACGGTAAGGCTCCAATGAATGTTCAATACGTAAACGTTTCTCATCACTTTCGCGCAAGCTCGCCTCTAGATTATCTAATTGAATACGTGCTTCATTTAATAAGGCTTGTTTTTCTGCTTGCACTTGTAAAGCATCTTCTAAACCAGTACGAGTTGCTTCTTCATCAAACTCAAATAATTCTGCTTCCAAATTCTCAAGCTCTAGTTTCGCTTGCTCGGTTTGGCTTTTAGACAAATCACGATTACGTTTTAACTCTTCCATACGTGATTGCAAGCCACGTTGGGCAAAGCCTATTTCTTGTACCTGACGCTCTGCACCATGAATTTTTTGTTTCAAGGCTTCTGCTTGAGCATCCATATCTTCGCCATCCATCTGTGCTTGTGCATAGCGTGTTTGCTCTTCTCCTAGAGTCAAGTCAAGCTGCTCAAACTTTTCCTCACACTCTGCTGAACGAACCTCTAGCTCTTCCATCTGCATTTTGACATCTTCTAAATCATCATGCAGACGTTTACTTAAAGTGTGAGATTGTTCGATACGACTTTGCAGTTGAGCGTAGTTAAGCTGAATGTCATGAGCTCGGCGTGTATAATCTGCTACTCGTTGACGGGCTGGAGGCAAAGTGCTGGCTATTTGTTGATAAGCCTGCTCAGCACGCACCACTTCATCCGTAGACTGATCTGCTTTTAATTGAGCTGCACGAATCTCTTTACGTAGATTCTCAATTTCCTGCTGACGTGCAAGCATACCAGCTTGTTCTGATTCCGCTGCATAGAAATACACTCCATATGCATCCACAAGATGCCCCTCTTTCACCACAAAATAGGCTTTATCACGTAATTGACTACGCATTTTCAAGGCTGTTGGTAAGTCTGGTGCAACATAGACCCCTGCCAACCACTGCATGACTAATGATTTCAAGTCAGCGTCTGCCACACGTACCAAACTACTTAAGGGCTGTAATCCTGGAATCATGTCAGTCGAAGCGCTGTCTGAAATTGCTTGTAGTTTGCTATAAAAAGCCAATCGCGCAGGTGGGGGGTCATAAGCAAAGCCAGCAACCATATCAAGATGGTGTACCTGCAAAGCGGTAATACGTTCACGTAGTACAGACTCTATTGCTATTTCCCAACCGGTATCAACTTGTAGTGACTGCCATAAGCGAGGGAAGCGAGTTAAATCATTTTTCTGCAGCCACGGCTCTATCGCCCCCTTAGACTGAACATCTTCTTGCAATGCAACCAGAGCATTTAGTCGTGCTTCTAATTTAGACAGTTGTTGTGCCTCTTGTTGTGCGCGTTGCTGGGCTGCTTGGCGTGTTTGTTCTGCAACAGGCAGTTTATCCTCAATTTCCAGAAGTTTTGCTTGTGCCTCTTCGAGATTTTCTTGAGCCATTTCGCGCTCCATGCTCAAGGCTTCTAATTGTTCTTGGTCAGGAACATCTAGTTCACTTTTTTCTTTTTCAAGTCGCTCTTTACGCAGCTCTAATGCCTGCAGCTGACGATTAATATCCTGTTGCTGTTGTCCAATGAGTGCAAGGTTTTGTTCAATACCTGATAACACCTGACGGATTTGTTCTCGTGTTTTAATCGCTTCACGCACTTTATCCTCTAAATCAGGCAGCTGACCTCGGTATTCTTCTTCTTGCAATTTTGCATCTTCCAAACGCTCAACCCCCATTGCCAGCTCTTCTTCAATATGGGTAATCTGCTCCTCACAATGATTAAATTGCTCTTGCCACTCTTGGATTTTGGCATTTAATTGAGTTCTTCGTGTATTTAAACGTTGACGTGCATCCACTACATGTCGAATCTCTGCCTCCAGACGACTTACTTGGGTATTGGCTTCATAATAATGTGTTTGAGCCTTATGTACAGCATCACTTGCAGCATAATGTTCCTGACGGCGAGACTCCACTTCACTCTCAATTGCACGTAACTCTGCCATCGCACCTTCCAACTCTGTCTGTGCTGCTTCAATCTCGGCATTTTTGCGTTGCTGATCATGCAAGGCATTTTCTTCACGATTTAACCAAAGAGCTAATTGCTTTTTTTCACCCTCGTCTTGTAGGCTACGATAATGTGCAGCAACTTCCGCTTGAGCTTCTAACTTAGTCAGTTGTTTTTCAAGCTCAGTTTGAATGTCTTCTACACGTAGCAAATTCTCACGAGTATCAGCAAGACGATTTTCTGTCTCACGACGTCGCTCCTTGTAGCGTGATACCCCTGCTGCCTCTTCAAGATAAACGCGTAATTCCTCGGGTTTTGCCTCAATCAAACGATTGATCATTCCCTGACCGATAATCGCATAACCACGAGCACCAAGACCAGTCCCTAGAAAAATATCATGCACATCTCGACGCCGCACTTGTTGATTATTAATAAAATAACTACTAGTTCCATCTCGTGTTAATACTCGACGAACAGCAATCTCAGCATAACTACTCCATTGACCTACTGCACGTCCATCGGAATTATCAAACACCAACTCAACGGCTGCACGACCAGCTGGTTTACGATTGCCTGAACCATTAAAAATCACGTCTTGCATGGATTCGCCTCGTAGCTCAGAGGCTTTGGTCTCTCCTAATACCCAACGTACGGCATCAATAATATTCGATTTACCACAGCCATTAGGCCCTACGACACCAACCAACTGACTAGGTACAGGAATCACTGTAGAATCAACAAACGACTTAAAACCTGATAATTTAATTTGGGTTAAACGCACAGTAAACTCAATGGAATAAGGGTTAAAAAAGAGAAGTTTAGCAAATTATCCTAGCAATGTAATATGTTTTGATACAAGATAAAATAATCGCTTATAATGGTTGTTTTGGTTCAACCTGCGATTGCTCATTATGGCGGCGTAGATAAACCCTCTTACTTATAGACAGGTACTGGTTTTGAAAAAAGGTTTTTATACAATCATGGTGGCGCAAGCCTTGTCATCGCTTGCAGACAACGCCTTATTTATCGCTGCTATCGCACTTATTGATCAACTATCAGGACCAGATTGGTTGGACTCACTGCTTAAATGGTCTTTTGCTGCTGCTTATGTCGTACTAGCAGCCTTTGTAGGTGCTGTAGCAGACTCATTCCCCAAAGGTCGTGTCATGTTTGTGACCAACTCTATTAAAATCGTTGGCTGTCTATGGATTTTTGTGTCAGGCTTTATGGCTCACCATAATCCTGAACTACAAACCTACCTCATCTGTGCAGCCTATGGTTTAGTGGGCATCGGTGCAGCAGCCTACTCACCAGCTAAATATGGTATTGTTACTGAGCTACTCCCCCCAAAAGACTTGGTCAAAGGCAATAGCTGGATTGAAGGTCTGACAGTATTGTCAATTATCCTTGGTTTTGTATTAGGTGGATTTCTTATTGCCCCTAAATTCACTAACTGGATTGTATCATTCCCTATATTTTCCCCATTTAGAGATGCACCCGCACAAATTGCTGTGATGCTTATTGGTGTCATCTATATTGCGGCAGCCGTCTGTAACCTGCTCATCCCTCGCACCTATTTTGTTTACCCCAAACAACCAAAGAACCCCATCGTGCTTATCAATACATTTGCTAAATACGTTAGTATTCTCTGGCGCGACAAGGTAGGGCAAATTTCACTAGCAGTAACTACCCTCTTCTGGGGAGCAGGTGCCGTTATCCAATTAGTTGTTCTTAAATGGGGTATTGATCATCTAGGACTTGAAGTTTCTCAAGCCTCTTATCTTATGGGAGTAGCTGCTATTGGTACTATCATTGGAGCAGTATTGGCTGGTAAAGTCTCCCTTGAGAAATCACTCTCTGTACTCTGGGTCGGTGTTATCATGGGTTTATGTGTAATGCTTATGGTGATTGTGAAATCTCTATGGGCTGTATGTGCTGTACTCATCTTAGTAGGAGCACTTTCAGGCTTTTTCGTGGTACCGCTCAATGCTTTACTACAACACCGTGGACATGTGTTGCTTTCAGCTGGACATTCTATTGCTGTACAAAACTTTAACGAGCAGCTTAACATCCTTCTCATGGTTGCCATTTATGGCTTTATGGTGCATTCAGGCTTACATATCAACACCATTATTGTCATTTTTGGCACATCAGTAGCTATACTCATGTTTGTCGTGATTTTATGGAGCAAGTACAACCAACGTCAATACCCTCAAGCGTTTGCGGAGATTGGCGACACAGGTCATGGCAAAGCACAATAAATTTAGTATAGACCATGCAATCTTCACCTTGTGTCTTTGCAAGGTTTCATAGTGTAATCCGGTTAATTATCCTATTAATATCATTTATCCCTTGATATAGGGAAGGATTTTTTGTAGGTCAGTCCAGATATCTGCTTTTAAGGAAGGGTTGATAAGCAATAAACTAGGGTGATGACTGACAATCACTGGGATTTTTTGCGTCTCATTAAGGGGATAAAACCACTCTTGCATACGCAAACCATCCATTGTACTGTTGTCCTGCTGCAGAAATGATTGAGCAGCTCTTGTCCCTAATAACCAAATACACTTAGGTTGTAATAACTGAATTTGTGCTTGTAAATAAGGAATGGCATACGAAACAGGGATGTTCTCATCACGGGCATGAAACTTAAACAAACTGGTAATAGCAACATCATTTTTTGCCACTCCTAAAGGAGCCAACATGTTTGCCAATAATTTTCCGCTTGCACCAGCAAATACTTGCCCCTCTAAGGCATCTTCAGCTCCTGGCATCTCTTCGATAATTAATATATCCAGTGGTTTTTTACCTTCTTGCCCCACAAGCACCTCACGCTCATCCTGTACCCACCCCCATTGCAGGTATTGGTGACATACTGACTGAACCAACTCATCCCATGAATTCACTTGTACAGTCGGCATGGCACCAGGTTGAGCGGGAGAGGAAGTACGATAAGATTGTCGAGATAATTGTTCAAACCCCTTCTGAATGGTCTGAATGGCACGTGCTTGCTCTTGACTAACAGGGCGTCCAGCTTTTACTCTCCCCTCAGGAGAACCTCGTTTGATGAGACTAACTTCCGAGTCTGATACCGATGACACACCACTAGGGGCAACTGTTTGGTTTGGTGCTACTGCTGCTGGAGTCATTTTCTCTGATGACACCACTTCTGCTGAAATGGCAGTGGATGTTGCCAAAGTTGATGACGGTATGGCTCCTAAAGGAGTAGTCACTGTTGTCTGCTGAGAAGTAGCTGCATCGAGATTTACCTGTGCTTCTGAGGCTACTGGTTCCTCTTTGTTCTCTTGCAGCTCTCGTCCCCACAACATAGTCACGCCCAACTCTTTGAGCCATAAGACTTGTACAGATGAGAGTGATAAACCATTAGAGGCAGTATGTTGTGGAAAGTTATTCATAGACAAAATATCACCTAACTTATTAAGCCTTAAGCCCATTCATCTCGAATGCATGACAAGGTAGAACAGTCTTCATTTTAGAAGCCTTATTTAGGCTGTGTACAGATTTTCGAGGTTTTTCTGTAAAACAAGCGCATCCTCACGGCCACCCTCGGTTTCATAATACCCTTTGCGTATCCCTATCTGCTCATACCCCATACTCTCATACAGGGTTCTAGCTACCACGTTAGAAACACGCACCTCAAGCAAGTGTAAATATGGACCTTGTGCTTGACTTGCAATAAACAACTCCAACCATTTTAATAATAATTTCCCCAATCCATGTCCTTGATAAGCTGGAGCAACAGAAATCGTCATGAGATTCACAACATCAGGATCAATCATCTGAACTGCAAATGCCACAACCTGATCATCCCCATCTACCAATGCCCAATTATGATAGTTCACATGCATAAACGCCGCAAAAAACATCCCCTCACTCCAAGGGTTATATTGTGTCTTTTGTTCTATTGCCAGTACCGCAGGCAAATCACTTCTTTTAAGAGGGCGAATCCAATACCCCTGTGCCAGCAACTCATTTGCAAATGCTTGTTGTGCTTGCTCTAGTTCTGACAATATAGGCAAAGCAATCTGCGGATTACCTCCTAGACCTGACTCCCGTTCCACGGTCGTAAAAGCTACCTTATCACGCAGATACAAAGGAGCAAGCTCATCAATCTCATAATTGGGGAAATCACCTTGGGTTTGTATGCGTTGATAAGCCATCCTTACTAAAGTATCAGCATGTGCCCACTCTGTTGCACCAATGTGCCATTGCTCATTTGGCAAAATAAATAAATCCTTATACTCACTAACAGCATTACCAGCAAGACAAACTTGTAAATCTTTGGGTGCCCAATTATGTAAAAGACACCACCGAGGCAGTTGTTGCTGTATCCATGAAACGACATCTTTGGCTTGTATTAATAGAGGTTTTAATACAGGTTGGTCTAATAATTTCCCTTGTTTGACCTCATAAGCAGCCAAATAAACTTCTTGCATACGAGCATCTAATGCCACTACTATCAAACCATCGGAGAGACAATGCTGTGCTAAAACGGCACTTGCCTCTAAAGAGCAAACTGGGACAATAGGGATATTCAGCCCCAATGCTAAACCCTGAGCCAGCCCACTAGCTACCCGCAACCCTGTAAACCCTCCTGGTCCTTGGGAAAACGCAATGCCGTGGATATCCTGCTTTGACAATCCAGATTCTGCCAATATCTCATCTAGCATTGGTAAGACTTGTTCTGCATTTTTCCCGCCCTCATCAGAAGTACGATAAAACACACGAATGCCATCTGTTGGTTGAGAAGTCACTAAATTCTTTTTTGAATTCGACAAATCAACGTCTTGTTGATTCAAATGGGATTGTAAAAGTGCTACGCTCGCTCCATCCGCTGCATTTTCTATAGCAATCAAATTCACAGTAAGACCTCATCCATTTTTCTAGGACACTATTGTAGCAAGACTCACTAACGCCTTGCCATATCATGCATTTTTTTGCTGATAAATTTCAATTTATTACTAATTTAAATTTTTTTCGCTTTATCTCATAGAAATTTGGTAGGTTTTTATGTAACATTTACATTAATGTGAAACTAGTGGCTTGAAGTGTTTTTTATTACACTCTTGTCTAACTATACTTTTTTATTCACTTTCATTACACATTTAGCTCGCATAAAAATTTTAACAAGGATAGATTTCTATGGTACAGAACGCATCCAACTCTTCTCTTCCTCGCAAAATTCTCGTTGTAGACGATGATGTCCGTCTACGAGATTTACTCAGACGTTATTTATCTGAACAAGGGTTCACTGTGCACACTGCTGAAGATGGCAAAGAGATGTCTAAAGCTATTCAGCGCGAAGTTTTTGATTTATATGTATTAGATCTTATGTTACCTGGTGAAGATGGTCTTTCTATCTGCCGACGCTTGCGCGGTGCTAATGATACAACCCCTATCATTATGCTCACAGCAAAGTCTGAAGATATTGACCGTATTCTTGGTTTGGAAATGGGTGCAGACGACTACCTTACTAAACCATTCAACCCTCGCGAATTACTCGCTCGTATCAATGCGATACTTCGTCGTTTACAAGTTGAAGAGCATCCCGGTGCACCTAGCCACGAAGCAGAGATTGTTCGTTTTGGTCCATATACACTTAATTTATCTACTCGCACATTAATGAAAAATGGCGAAATCCTACCTATCACTACAGGAGAATTCTCTGTTCTTAAGGTTTTTGCCCGTAATCCTCGCAATCCTATGTCACGTGATAAGCTTATGGAGCTTGCTCGTGGTCGTGAATACGAAGCATTTGACCGTAGTTTGGATGTTCAAATTTCTCGTCTACGCAAATTACTTGAGCCAAACCCTGCAAAACCTATCTATATCCAAACCGTATGGGGGTTAGGTTATGTCTTTATCCCTAATGCAGACGAACAAGTCCAGCAGCAATAACCTTTTGTTATGATTGCCAATCCTGTTAAGCTTTTATTTGATAAACTCAAGCATCAAATACAGTTAGGAATATTCAGCCGAGTGTTCCTAACTCTTTTTGCTTTACTACTTTCAAGCCTATCGGTTTGGCTATTCATCTTTTTATTGGCTCAGCAAGCACCCCGTGCCACCCAAATCGCCGATAGAGCCATTACCTCCTACTACATTACTCAACGAGCGTTCCGTTTTGCACCACCAGAAAAACATGCTGACCTCATCATGGAATTGGTGACCATTGGTGATACTCAAGTTTTCCCCCGAGAATCTACAGATACCTTTGTTCCCATACCCAACACAAAGTTCTGGAAACTAGTCTCTAACCGCATCAGGAAGAACCTCATTCATGACCCGAATCTTGTTATCGCTAAATCGGTCAATGGTGAGGGAGGTCTCTGGATTAGTTTAGACACACCAGATGATGAGCAATACTGGTTGCTCATTCGTTATCAGGCACTTGATATAAAACAAGAATGGATTTATTGGAGTGCCATTATTCTATTACTCTCTCTCATTGGTTCAAGTATTGTTGCTTTACTTGTTAATAAGCCACTTAAACAGATTTCACAGACTGTTCGCTCCATTGGTCGAGGCGAGGCTCCTAAACCACTTCCCGAAGACAAGGGCCCCCACGAATTACGTAATCTCTTCAAAGATATTAATCACATGGTTAATGATCTCAAAGAAGCAGAAAATGATCGACAAGTGATGTTGGCAGGTATTTCTCATGATTTGCGTACCCCGCTGGCACGTATCCGTCTTGAGATTGAAATGTGTCATATCCCCGAAGAGTCTCAAAAAGTTATTGATGAGGATTTGGAGCAGGTAAACCATTGTATTAACCAATTATTGGAGTACTACCGCCCTGTCACCTCGACTTCTCCTCAGATTATCAACATTAGCAAGACTCTCAGACGGGTGTGTGAGCTTGAGCAATCTTATACAGCTAGCCTAAATGGTACTTTCACCTACTCTATTGAAGAGGGGTTATATGCAGATTTCACAGGTGGCAATATCAAACGGGTCGTCAGCAACCTTATTGAGAATGCTCGTCGCTATGGTAAAACAAAAGATGGGGAAATAAGGGTTGAATTACGGGTATATCGTCACCATCTAAAAATTCACATTGACGTGATGGACTATGGTGTAGGTGTGGCTCCCGAAGAAATTGCCCGTATTTTGCGACCGTTCTCCAGAGGTGAACAGGCTCGTACTGATACCAACGGTTCAGGTCTGGGCTTAGCAATTTGTGAACGCCTACTTAAACAGTTTGGTGGTTCATTAAGCCTTTTACCCAATAAACCCTGCGGTCTCTTATGTCGAATAGAAATTCCCTTAAGAAACAATAGAAATATTCAATTAGACGAAATTAATTAATAGCTTTAGAATATCGTTATGGTGAAGTTAAGTCATAACGACTCAACCACTTAATTAACTTAAAAAGGAACTTATTATGAAAACAGTTGGTGATAAATTAGAAGCGTTCAAAGTAGTTGGTGTTAAACCTGGTTTCAACAATCACGAAGAAAACGGTGTGTCAGCTTTTGAAGACATCACTGAAAGTTCTTTCCCAGGCAAATGGAAAGTTATCTACTTCTATCCTAAAGATTTTACTTTTGTTTGCCCAACAGAAATCGTTGGTTTTAACAAACTAGCTAAAGAATTTGAAGACCGTGAAGCTGTATTAATGGGCGGCTCAGTAGACAACGAATTTTGTAAACTAGCATGGCGTCGTGACCACAAAGACCTAGATCGTTTAGGTCACTACCAATTCTCTGACTCTACTGGTTCTTTAGTTGACCAATTAGGCGTTCGTGAGAAATCAGCTGGTGTTGCTTTACGAGCAACTTTCATTGTTGACCCAGACAACGTTATTCAACACGTTTCTGTAAACAACTTGAACGTTGGTCGTAGCCCAGAAGAAATCTTACGTATTCTAGACGGTCTACAAACTGATGAACTTTGCCCATGCAACCGTGCAGCTGGTGGTGCAACACTATAATCTATTTATAGATTAAACATATAGCATGAGAGAACCCAGCTATATGGCTGGGTTTCTTTTTACCTAAAATTAGGTTTATACCTCATAACATAGTGTAGTCACTACAGAAATTACCCCATCTGAAGTGTCTGTCACTGTCATCGGAGAATTATTATGGAATTTCTAACAACCATCAAAAATGAAATCCCTGATTGGGCAAAAGATATTCGTTTAAACTTAGATGGCACTATTGCTCGCTCATCTTTATCCCCTGCAGACGCCGTAGGTGTTGCTTTAGCAGCTGCTTATGCAGCCAAAAGCCCTTTCCTTGTTGAGCAATTTAAACTAGGATTAAGCCCTGAAGATATAAATGGTGTACTTACTGCAGCTGCATTAATGGGTATGAATAATGCCTATTATCCATTTACTGAAATGGCTGGGGATGAGCAACTTCGAACCTTACCAGCAAAACTACGCATGAATGCTTATGCTTCACATGGTGGCATTGAAAAAGTACGTTTTGAGATTTTTGGTTTAGCCGCTTCTATTATTGGTAAATGTCATTTCTGCGTTAAAGCCCACTATGAGGGTGCCAAGGCAGAAGGCATGACCACTGAGCAACTACAAGATGTGGGTCGTATTGCTTCTGTCGTCAATGCGGCAGCTCAAGTGCTTGCAGCTCAAGGCAAGTAATCTCTTTCCTCCCCTTGGGGTTTGTGCTCTCCAAGGGGGTCTCTATGCATCTTTACAAAGAAGTACCACAACTGTTGCAGCTATCCCCTCTTTGCGCCCCAAAAAGCCTAGATGCTCATTGGTCTTTCCCTTAACATTCACCGCACTTTCCTCTATTTGCAAGTCTGTAGCAATGTTACTCACCATCGCTGGTGCATAAGGCATAATTTTGGGGGCCTGTGCATGAATTGTCGCATCCACATTGACCACCAACCAACCAGCCTCGCGAACACGCTTAAAAGCAGCTCTTAATAATACCCGACTATCCGCCCCCTTATACTGAGGATCTGTATCAGGGAACAAGCGTCCAATATCACCTAGACCAGCCGCTCCCAGCACTGCATCTGTAATTGCATGAAGTAAGGCATCCGCATCAGAATGCCCCATCAACCCATGCGTATGGGGAATAGTCACCCCCCCTAAAATCAGAGGACGCCCCTCTACCAACGCATGCACATCAAACCCTTGCCCTACACGAAAATTCATTCCCATTGATATACCTTCAAATGATTACAACTTATCAGAGTTTACTTCCCAGTAAACTGCTAAACCCGACAGTAAACTGCCAAATTCAAGGAGTCTACTATTAACCCAATTAAAGAAATAGTCCTATGTTAAAAAAGACTCCACCAGTTCAAAATCTTCTGCCCATGTCACCTTCAGATTACGCCAATGTCCTTTTATCAATAGACTTTTTTCCCCTACAAACTCAATAGCACTAGCCTCATCAGTAATTGCAAATCCATGAGATAGAGCCACTCTTAATGCTTGTTCCAATAGCTCTTTTTTAAAAAGTTGGGGGGTTTGAGCCAACCACAAACCATCACGACTCACAGTCTCATCGATATACATTGCAGTAGTATTTGTCGTCATATCTGAAAGAGGCTTCTCTGACAATCGTTGCTGCCGCTTCACCGTATCTCCAACAGGTAGAGCTAAAATTCCTCCTGTATCCATAGACAAACACGTTGTTATCAATCGATTTAACGCATCAAGGGGAAGCCCTGGTCTGGCAGCATCATGAACAAGCACCCATCCCTCATTTGGCAAGGTGCTTATTGTATTTAGTACGGTATCAGCCCGTGTAGCACCGCCTGTCCGGTGAATATAACAATGCTCAGGTAATATTTGCTGCAAAATCCAATCATCATCTGCTGCCACACCAATATGCACACTCTCAATCGCAGGATGAGCCAATAGTGCTTGCACGGTATGCCACAACATAGATTGCCCTTTAATCAGACGATATTGCTTTGGAATAGCCTGTCCATTGACCATAGCAGCCGCTCTTGAGCCAACACCACCAGCAGGAATAACTGCACGGATAGTAGGATAAGGAAAATCTAACTTCATCAAACCTATATCACCCTTTCTTTTATCATGCTGGCTATATTACCATTAAGTAGATAACTTTGCTAACACACAGAAATACGTCAAGCAAATACCTAGTATGTTAAAATTTTCCTTTGTTTTATCTGGTGAAATTTAACCACAGCATCACCTACTATCATCACTTATGAGTCTCATCCATCTACCCTCCCACGCTATTAAATCTGGTCAAAAATTTCTCATTGCTAGACCTGTTGGTTCTGGCGATGCGTTATGGATAACACAGCTGGCAGACTACACCAAGAAATGTTTAACAGTGTTCTGTGCGGACCCCTTAGAGGCTCAACGCTTAACTGAAGAGATGCGTCTATTTGCTTCACATCTTAAAATTCACCAGTTTCCAGATTGGGAGACACTCCCCTATGATGCTTTTTCTCCCCATCAAGACTTAATTTCTGAACGTTTGCAAACACTTAATCAGCTATGCCAAGGACTAGTAGACATTTTAGTCATTCCTGTCACTACTGCCTTGTACCGATTAGCTCCACCATCTTTCCTAGCAGCTTTTACTTTTTCATTTAAGAAAGGAGCTACGTTAGATGAGCAAGCCTTAAAAAATCAACTGATGTTGGCTAACTATACCAATGTCACCCAAGTGACCACCTCTGGTGAGTTTAGTGTGCGTGGCAGTATTATTGACATTTTCCCCATGGGGTCAGCACTACCTTATCGCCTTGATTTACTTGATGATGAGATTGACTCTATCCGCGCTTTTGATGTCGATACACAACGCAGTATTTATCCTGTCAATGAGATTAATCTACTCCCTGGTCGCGAGTTTCCAATGGACTCAGAGGCACGTCAACAGTTCCGGGCTAGATTCCGAGAGTATTTTGAGGGTGACCCATCACGTGCATTACCCTATAAAGATGTTGGTAATGGCATCAGCTTTGCAGGGATTGAATACTATCTACCCTTATTTTTTGAACAAACTGCCACTATTTTTGACTATTTGCCTGCTGATAGCATTTGCATCACCGTAGGCGATGGAGAAAAAGCTATCCGCGAGTTTAGTGAAGATACTCAAAATCGTTATCGTTTTCTCAATACAGATAGAGAGCGTCCTATCCTTGCTCCTGAAGAACTTTTCCTCTCACAAGAGCAGTTTTACACTGCCCTAAAATCCCACCCGCGTCTTGGTTTTGATGATACACAAACTAGCACGGATATTACTACCCCACCAACAGTTGCGGTACTACGTCGTCATGAACAGCCATTTCAACATCTCAGCACAGTCTTGAATAGTCATGAATGGAAAGTCTTGCTCTGCACGGACTCTGCTGGTCGCCGTGAAACGTTATTACAACTTTTGCAAGAGCATCAACTACGCCCGTCTAAAGTTGTCGATACCATTCATCAATTTCTAGCAATACCTGAAGACTTTGTAATGGCTGTAGCACCTTTGCAAAAAGGCTTTGCCTTACCAGAACAAAAGTTGCTTTTCATCACCGAAAATGACCTCTACCCAGAGAGTGTTAGTCAGTCACAACGTCGTCGACGTCAGCAAGAAAAACATAGCAATGTGGATGCGATGGTACGTGACTTGGCTGAGTTACAGGAAGGAGACCCTATTGTTCATGTACAACATGGCATTGGACGCTATCGCGGTCTTACACATATGGAAATTAATGGTGATATTGTAGAGATGCTACAGATTGACTATGCTGGTGATAGCAAACTCTACGTCCCTGTCTCTCAACTACATGTCATTTCACGTTATTCAGGAGTGGATCCAGAGACAGCACCATTACATAAACTTGGTTCAGGGCAATGGGAAAAAGCTCGCAAAAAGGCTGCCAAACAGGTAAGAGATACCGCTGCAGAGTTGCTTCATATCTATGCCCAACGTGCGTTACGCCAAGGTTATAGTTTTAACTTGCCATTACAAGACTATGAGCAGTTTGTAGCAGGATTCGGTTTTGAAGAGACGCCCGATCAAGCCCAAGCCATTAATGCTGTTATCCAAGATATGACAAGTGATAAGCCTATGGATCGCTTAGTTTGTGGTGATGTGGGCTTTGGTAAAACAGAAGTCGCCTTGCGTGCAGCATTTCTCTGTATTGCCAATGGTCAACAAGTGGTCATGCTTTGTCCAACAACCCTGCTTGCAGAACAACATGCACAAACTTTCGTTAATCGTTTTGCCGATTGGCCAGTAAAAATTGCTGAGCTCTCACGTTTCCGTACTGGCAAAGAAACTACAGCAACATTAAAAGGGCTAGAGGACGGTACTGTTGATATGGTTATCGGGACACATAAAGTCCTTTCCAAAGATGTGCATTTCAAACGATTAGGCTTGGTTATCATTGATGAGGAACATCGTTTTGGTGTGCGTCAGAAAGAAGCCCTTAAGGCATTACGTTCTGAGGTGGATATTCTTACTCTCACCGCTACTCCTATTCCTCGTACACTCAGCATGTCGCTAGAGGGTATTCGTGATTTCTCAGTGATTGCTACCGCACCACAAAAACGCTTAGCCATTAAAACTTTTGTGCGTCGTGAAGATAACAGCACCATTCGCGAAGCGGTCTTACGTGAATTAAAACGAGGTGGACAAGTTTATTTCTTACATAACGAAGTCGATACTATTTATAACCGTAAAGCTCGTTTAGAAGAATTAATTCCCGAGGCTCGAATTGGTGTAGCACATGGACAGATGCACGAACGTGAATTGGAAGTAGTCATGAAAGACTTCTATCATCAGCGTTGTAATATCTTGCTTTGCACCACCATTATTGAGACAGGGATTGATGTTCCCAGTGCAAATACCATCATTATTCATCGTGCAGACAAACTAGGACTGGCTCAATTACACCAACTACGTGGTCGCGTAGGACGTTCACACCACCAAGCCTATGCCTATTTACTCACACCTGGAGAAGATGCAATTACATCACAAGCAAAGAAACGTCTTGAAGCTATTCAATCTATGGAAGAGCTCGGATCAGGTTTTTATCTTGCCATGCACGATCTTGAAATACGAGGGACAGGGGAAGTACTGGGAGATCAGCAATCAGGAAATATTCAAGAAGTAGGCTTTACCCTCTATGCAGATATGCTTAATCGTGCTGTGCGGGCTTTAAAAGCAGGAAAAGAACCTGATTTAGAATCACCATTTGATCTTGGAACCGAGGTCAATTTACATACCTCTGCCTTGCTACCAGATGACTACTGCCCTGATATTAACATGCGTTTGTCTATCTATAAACGCCTCTCTCATGCTGAAAACAACGATGACTTGATTCAAATTCAGGAGGAACTTGTTGACCGTTTTGGTAAACTTCCTGAGGCAACCATCATGCTAATGGCAACCCACCGGCTACGTCTTATTGCTCAAGACTTGGGTATCACAAAGATTGATATTAGTGAAGAAAATGCCCTACTTGTCTTTGATGAGAAAAATAATAAAATCGATCCAGTAACAATTATTGAGCTCATTCAGAAAAATCGCGGTATCCGCCTGCAAGGACCTGATAAATTACGCATTGAACTGAAAAATATGCCAGATATTGCACAACGCATAGAAAGTATTCGTCAGTTACTAAAAACGTTGAAAGGAAAATAACACCTCTCTGTTGGGCATTGTTTGCTTGTCATTCTATCCGCCTCAAAGAGTCCTCTATCAACGATAAACCATAATACTGGCGTCATCTATGCTCTGTAGATTTTACTGGTCTACCTTATCAGCTATTTACCTTATTCCATAGTATTAAAGCTATTATCAATCCTCTTTATGGCATGTCTGATTAAGCATTCAATACAGTCTTGGGGTAGAAAACAATCTAGCTCAATATCATTTCAATGGATAGCTGCTTTCACTTTCTTTTATCTGTTTTACCGCTGCCCCCATGTTAAAATGCTTCCATTAAGTTTGCTGTCATCACGAAGGAATTTGTCATGTCCACCCCTAGTATTGTTCTCCAAGCTCCTGCCCTTTCCCTTTCTTTGATGGAACAAGCAGCAGCACTGGCGAATGCCAATCAGTTGATTTTAGAAGGTGCTCATTGCGGTTTGCTAGTCGATATAGATACCACACTAGTAGATGATGTTCGTACATGGGCAACTCAACAACGCGTGGACTTTGCCTATTTCCCCCATGGTTTAACTAATTGGCAAGATATCCGTATCTTGGCAATGGACATGGACTCTACCTTGATTAATATTGAATGTATTGATGAAATCGCTGCGATGGCGGGCCGCAAAGAACAAGTTGCCGCAATTACCGAGGCTGCTATGCGTGGTGAAATCAAAGACTTCTCTGAAAGTCTACACCGCCGTGTTGCTATGCTAGAAGGTGTACCTGCCTCTGCCCTTGAGCAGGTTTATTTAGAAAAACTTGCACCCAATCCAGGAGCTGAACTATTGCTACGCAAGGCCCATGAAGCAGGAATTAAGACCCTATTAGTCTCAGGTGGTTTTACTTTCTTTACTGAGCGCCTTCAAAAACGTCTAGGTCTTTATGAGACTCATGCTAATACCTTAGAAATTGATGCACGAGGTTACCTTACTGGTAGAGTACTTGGTAATATCGTAGATGCTCAAGCCAAAGCAGACTACCTTGCGGATTTAGCTACTCGCGAGAAAGCAGATGCCACCCAATGCATTGCAATGGGTGATGGCTCTAATGATTTATTAATGATGGAAAAGGCATTCTATTCTGTAGCCTACCGTGCGAAACCTATTGTTCAACAAAAAGCCCGCTTTAGTATCAACTACAGTGGGCTTAATGCTGTATTAAATTGGTTTGAGGGCGTTTAACTCCCTTATCTTTACATAGGTCTATCCTCTTTGATATGGTGCTAGGTATCATTTCACCTTCTTTAAACACCAAGCACAATTAACAAGTGGCTTATTAAACTAAAGAGAATTCATAGAAGACTATGCGGGCTTCTTGCGTACAGGTGGGTGTGCATGCCGTCCCATTACAAAACTAAACATCATCTTGCACCAAATCGTACTACCCGCCAATGCTGTCCATGTGTTATAAGACCACGCTTCGACTACCACTCCATAAATAGTAAAGAGCAATAGTGATGCTGCCACCACATGTAAAATTACATCAGGAATGGCAAATTTGCGAGGGTTCAATGCAGGAACACCCTTTTTAAGGGCAACCACAGAATAGTCTTTTTTTACAGCGATACGATAAGCACGATAAAGCCAAAATCCTGAAATAGGAAAAAGTGCTAAAAACAAAATCCACGTCAGTACAAGATCTACATAAAATGCCATCATAGTCCCCTTTTATCTCACTCATCAAATGATCATTACTCGGTGATTAATAACTCAAATATTTTTTATTAAAAACTCAGTAAGCTCTTAATAAACAACATTCTCCACTTTTGAATCTAGTCTGCTAACCTGATGCTATACAACATCCACATAAACACTCTCAAATAACACAGACAAAATCAATACATTGTTAACTAGCTTCTTTTACTGAATAAAATCAGCTTTAAATGGGAGGGAAAAATCTCCCTCCCCATCACTTAATTAGTGATCATGTGCTGCACCCGCACCACGTGGAATACGAATAGATTCAACCAGTTGTTGAATTTCTGCAGGAACAGCTGGTGTCACTTTACTTACGATAAACGCAACGATAAAGTTCACCATAGCACCCACTGCACCAAACCCTTCTGGAGAGATGCCAAAGAATGAGTTAGGACCACCGATAAGGTCTGTGTAAGAAGTACCTGCAATGAAGAAGATACCTTTGTGAGCAAACACGTAGAATAACGTGATGCCAACACCACACAGCATACCCCAGATAGCACCTTGTTTAGTCACTTTAGTACTAAAGATACCCATCATAATTGCAGGGAACAAGCTAGATGCTGCAATACCAAATGCTAACGCTACAGTACCTGCTGCAAACCCTGGAGGATTAAGACCTAACCAACCTGCAAAGACAATCGCCACAGCCATGGAAATCTTACCTGCAAGAAGTTCATTCTTCTCACTAATATCTGGTTTAATCACACTCTTAATCAAGTCATGTGATACTGCAGAAGAGATTGCCATCAGTAGACCTGCTGCCGTAGACAACGCTGCAGCTAAACCACCTGCTGCTACCAATGCAATAACCCAATCAGGTAAGATAGCAATTTCAGGGTTAGCCAATACAAGAATATCTGGGTTTACGGTCATCTCTGATCCTTTCCAACCAGCGGCTTCTACTTTAGCGACAAACTCAGGATTTGTGTTTTTGTCGTTATAGTATTGGATTAAACCATCACCGTTTTTATCTTGGAATTTCAATAGACCAGTTTTCTCCCAACGTTGCATCCAATCAGGTTTCGCATCAAAATGCAAGGCTGCTTCTGGAGCAAATAAATCACCACCTTTAGCTACGTTAGCATTGACTGTTGCATGTACGTTATAGCGAGCCATAGCACCTACTGCTGGGGCTGTAGTATAAAGAATCGCAATACATACAAGAGCCCAACCAGCTGATTTACGTGCATCAGCCACTTTAGGTACAGTAAAGAAACGTACAATCACGTGAGGCAAGCCTGCTGTACCAACCATCAATGATAGAGTATAGAAGAAAGTGTTTAACTTACTGCCTGCAAAAGCTGTTGTATATTCACTAAAGCCTAAGTCAGTCACTACTTGGTTAAGACGATGCAAGAATGGTTCTCCAGAATCTACCAAAGTACCTCCCAAACCAATCTGCGGAATAATATTGCCAGTAAGGTTTAGAGAAATAAAGAGAGCAGGAATGGTATATGCCAAAATCAATACGATAAATTGAGCAACTTGAGTGTAGGTAATACCTTTCATGCCACCAAACACAGCATAGAAGAACACGATACCCATACCAATATAGATACCAGTTTCACTAGACACATTAAGGAAGCGAGAGAACGCTACACCTACACCTGTCATTTGACCAATCACATAAGTCACTGATGCTAATAGCAAGCAGATCACTGCGACTGTACGAGCACTGCTACTATAGAAGCGATCACCAATAAACTCTGGTACAGTAAAACGACCGAATTTACGCAAGTATGGAGCAAGCAACATCGCTAATAGCACATAACCACCAGTCCACCCCATAAGGAATACAGTACCACCATACCCCATATTGGCAATAAGACCAGCCATACTAATAAATGATGCAGCTGACATCCAGTCTGCACCAGTTGCCATACCATTGATAACTGGTGGCACACCACCACCCGCCACGTAGAACTCCTTAGTGCTCCCTGCACGAGCCCACCATGCAATACCTAAATACAGAGCAAAGCTTGCCCCTACTACCAAGTAAGTAATCGTCTGTAAATCCATGATCCTCTCTCCTATTCTTCATGCACATCAAAGCGCTTATCAATATCGCTCATCTTCTTGGCATAGAAGAAAATCAGCACGATAAAGATGTAGATTGAACCCTGTTGAGCAAACCAAAATCCTAATGGATATCCACCCAGACTAAACTGGTTAAAGAACTCCACAAAGACAATGCCTACCACATAGGAACACAGGAACCATACAACTAGAATTGAGAATAGCAACTGTTTGGTTGCCTTCCAATAACCACTATGGTCAATAGATTTTTGATTGTCGCTCATGTTGTCTCCTCTTTTGCTAGAGTTAAGTTTTAAAGAAAATTGAATTTATTTCTGTTAATAGAAACGACAAACTTAGTATCTTTTAAGAAACTCAAAACGACAAGTTTTTTTTGCAAAAATTAGGGAAAATTCTAGTAATTTTTGAGGGTTTTTCGATAGAAATTAGTAGTAATACTGAGTAATTTTGCAACTTAAAATCTACACATCTTATCTCTTTACCGAGCCTTAGGCTAAATACTTTTTATTAGGTGAAACATATACCCCCTATAGAAAATCATACCTATACGGACAAACCACTGGCAAAGCACAAATCCGTGATAGTAAAGTGCAATAACACCTATCTCCTATCTCACTAATTAAATCCGTTTATATAAGCGTGGAAATTGACGGTCTTGAACAACATCTGTCTGCTATCTCACTGATTAAATCAGTAAAAATACCAGTTTTTTTAAATCAAAAATCCACCTAATATAAAACACATGTAGCCCTACTGTATTAGACGTAGTTCATACACCCCACACTGAAAAAAACCGATTTATTAATCAATAACAACAAATAAATAGCTCCCCACCACAGAGGATTAGACATGGACATTATTCGCACGACGATAAACCACCTACAACAGTTTATGCCTTATCAAAAAATGGATATTGCCTCCCTGACTTTTCTTGCTGAGCATATTGAGGTGAACTACTTTGCCCAAGGGGAAGTCGTGCTTAACCATACAACCACAGAACCCGAATACTTCTTTATTGTGAAACAAGGTGTTGTAGAAGGGCATCGTGAAGCCAGAGAAAACCAGTTTTACAAAAATGCCTTTGAGTTTGAGGAAGGAGAAGGCTTTCCTGTAGGACCACTGCTCTCCCATTCCCCTAATCTCAGCCAATTTATCGCAAGCACAGACTGTTTTGTTTATCAAATATCCAACCATGTTTTTCATGAACTACGCCAGCGGTCACAAGTATTTAAAGATTTCTGTGAAACCCGCGTAGCCATATTATTAGAAGAATCCAAACGCATTATCCAAAGCCAATATGCCACTCGTGACCAAGAACAACAACCTTTATCTCTACCGCTCGGTGAGCTAATTCGCAAAAACATTTACTCTTGTACACCTGATACCCCAATACGTGACATATTAAACACTATGGATAGCACAGGTATTGGCTCGATGGTAGTTGTCAATCCTCAACAACAGCCTGTGGGGATTTTTACTCTACATGATGTCTTGCGTCGCATCACTATTCCTCAAGTTAACCTAGACACACCAATTAAAGACTATATGACAGCTAATCCCATCACCTTATCACGTGATGATTTAGCATATAAAGCTGCGTTGATTATGGCAAAACATGGTTTTCGTCATATCCTTGTCGTCCATCCACATACCCAAGTCTTACTCGGTGTTGTCTCTGAGAGGGACTTATTCTCACTGCAACGCATAGGCTTACGGGAATTGAGTATCCAAATTCAGGAAGCAACCCAATTAGAAACTCTTAAAGACTGCCAAAAAGAAATTAAAAGACTGACCAAAAATATGATGGCTCAAGGGGTAGCGATTGGTCAGTTGACCCACATTATTTCAACATTAAACGACTTAATTTCTGAGAAAGTCATCTCCTTAGGGATAGCTCAATTCCCTGAAGTCAGGGATATCCGTTTTGCCTGGATGGCTATGGGTTCAGAGGGAAGACTAGAACAAATGTTTTACACTGATCAGGATAATGGTATTATTTTTGAAGATACCGATAACCGCGAAGAACATCGTGCAATCCTACTTAAGTTTGCCCACCAAGTAAACCATGACTTAAATACTCTTGGTTTTACCCTATGCAAAGGTAATATCATGGCGATGAATCCACAATGGTGTCTCAGCACGGTAGAGTGGCGTCAACGCTTTAGCAAATGGATGAATACCCCCGAACCACAGGCAATTTTAAATAGCACCATTTTCTTTGATTTTAGAGGTATTGCAGGAGATATTCGTCTTGCAGAAGAATTACGCACATGGTTATGTGAACAAGTATCTACACAGAAGATGTTCTTACGCTTTCTATGCCAAAATGCACTCTCAAATCGCCCTCCTTTAGGATTAATCAAAGACTTTACGACCAATCATAATGATGCGATTGATCTGAAAATCAACGGTGCTGCCCTACTTGTCGACATTGCCCGTCTCCTTGCTCTTGCACATGGCTCTACAGCAACGAATACTGTGCAACGGTTTAAAGATGTGGTAGATAAATCAGGCTTCACGGAAAAACAAATTAAAGGATGTATAGAGACATTTTTATTTATTCAGCTGCTACGTATGCGACACCATTTTGAATTGGAGCAAGCTGGCACTGAGTTGAGTAATGAGATAAAACCATCAGAGTTAAATACGCTAAATACAAGGGTATTAAAAGAGGCGTTTAGGTTTATCCGAGACCTACAAAGTAGCATGGCGAATAGGTATCGATTGTAATCCTGCTACCACACTTACTTCACTGCTTTTATAGATAACTATAAAGAAAACATTGGCTACAGTGAAAGTGAAATAGTAGATACTCAACCCAAGCTACAGGAGAATACACTTTGAGCGAAAGGGAGAAAAAGGAGTAACCAATGCAGATATTAAAAGCTGTGAAGCGACTATTTGCTTCTACACCAGCATTAAGCCCAGAGATAGAGCAGCGTCTAAAGGCATGGGAGGCCCTGCCTCCTCCAGACCTCACTCGAACTTTTGCAGAGAGCGAATTTATTGTTGTTGATGTGGAGACTAGTGGCTTTAGCCTGCGTAAAGATAACCTCATTGCTATTGGAGCCTGTCTGCTTAAAAATGCCAAAATCCCTCTAGCCAATGCCTTTGACATCATATTGCGTCAAGAGCAAATCAGCTCTAAGCAAAACATCCTCATCCACCACATTAGCCAAGAACAACAACTAAATGGGGTTGAACCTGCCGAAGCACTGATGCGTTTTTTAGAATATATGGGGAAACGACCATTACTCGCCTTTTATGTGGGTTTTGACCAACCCATGTTGGATAAAGCGTTTAAAAAGTATCTAGGCATCAGCCTCAAACACCACATATGGTTGGACGTTGCTTTTATTGCCCCTTTGTTTTTTCCAGAGAAAGCACGTCAGCACCGCAATCTAGACTTCTGGATGAAGCTATTTCACATCCAAAACATGAACCGTCACCATGCTGTGGCTGATGCAGTAGCGACTGCACAGGTTATGCAAGCTGTGATGAAAGCAGCTCCTATCAATCTCAATCTACAAAAACTCAAAGATATGCAAGCTAAAGCGATGAAGATTCATAACGAACTGCATGGCCCTAAATAACTTTTTATCTATAACACTCCAAAGGGTGTTATATCTCATCAAGTAATATAGAGGACCTACTCCATATGCCCTTGCCCTAATCCTGGATGACGCATTAAATGTCGCCATACAAACCCAGGGAAGGCAAGCAACACAAACAAGCAAATACCAATAGCGTAAAACTGCCAACTCTGTGTAAAACGATTAGCGTAGTAGGACTCAATAAAAAATCCTACTGCTGCAATAAAGCACACTAATAACAATAGCTCTACCATACGAGCCCAGACAGGCTTCACCGCCACATAACGACTATATAAAAACCCAGGCATAGCGAATAACACGATAAACAATACCAATCCAAACAGCTTGGCACTCATCGGTAGTACAACCTCAGTCGTTAGGTAAAAAGCACACCCCATCACGCCATAAAAAACAAAGGCACGAATAAGATAAAAGCCAGCAAACTTCTCTGGCTCCCCTTTCATGCGTACAGGCACAAAAGCGAACATCCGCTCGGTTAAAAACGGTACATTAGCACAAATAATCGCCAAGACAATAATTAACCAAACGGATGATTCAGGATACATAATACAACGCTAAAAATTAAAACGGAAACTTAAGTGATGCATCGATCACTTGTACGCACAGTGTTAACAAGCCCCCTGGTAAGATACCTAGTACAAGGATTAACAAACCGTTGATAGAGAGTACTCCACTACGGAAGCTAAGTTGCTTACCGATTTCTGGGGCATTTGTTGCTGGCTCATCAAAGTACATAGTTTTCACGACACGGAGGTAATAGAATGCACCGATAAGCGAGAACAATACAGCTACGATGGTCAAAGTTACATGACCTGCCGCAAGTGCTGCTTGTAATACCACTAATTTAGCATAGAAGCCCACCATTGGAGGAATACCTGCCAATGAGAACATCAAAATTAAAATCGCAAAGGCAAGCAAGGGGTTACGACGGTTCAATCCAGCTAAATCGCTGATTTCCTCGCTTTCAAAGCCTGCTCGACTAAGGATTAAAATCACACCAAAAGCCACCAATGTTGTTAATACGTAGGTAACCATATAGAACAACGCTGCCCCATAAGCACCTGTCGCTAACTGACCATCAGCGATACCAGATAATAGACCTAGCAGTACAAAACCTACATGGGAAATAGTAGAGTATGCCAACATACGTTTAAAGTTAGTTTGCATAATCGCGGTCAAGTTACCGATAGCCAATGATAACACCGCCAATACAACTAACATCGGTTGCCAGCTAAGTGACATTGAGCTCATAGCCTCAACTAATAGGCGCAGGGCCATCGCAAATGCTGCTAATTTAGGACCAGAAGCAATAGTCAATGTTACAGCTGTGGGAGCACCTTGATATACATCAGGAATCCACATATGGAATGGTACTGCACCAAGTTTAAAGGCAATACCTGCTACCACAAAAACGATACCAAGAATGAATGCCATTTGATCAACCTGGCCTTGAGCGAGTACTTGTGCTACATCTGAAAGATTCAATGCCCCTGTCGCTCCATATACCATAGAAATACCATAAAGCATGAAACCAGAAGCCAATGAACCCAAGATATAGTATTTCATCGCAGATTCAATACTACCAAGATGGTCTCGTCGAACAGCCACCAAGGCATATAACGCTAATGACATTAACTCTAAGCCAAGGTAAATCATCAACATGCTACTAGCAGAAATCATTACCATTTGACCTAATAGAACAAATAGGCTTAATACGTAGTACTCCCCCCCTTTAACCATGTGACGATCAATCAAGTATTGACGACTATAGATGAAAGTCACTAGTGCAGCTAGGTAAGAGAAGATTTTAAGCAAATAGGCTAAAGGATCTGCCGTAAATTGTCCGTAGAAAGTTGTGCCAACTACACCTGAGTTCCATTGAACCAAAGTAAGTACAGTCACAAAAACCAAAGACAATAACGACAACACATAGCTTACTGCACTGTCTTTGGACTTAATAAATGCCTCAATAAGCAAAATACCGGTTGCCAAAGCACAAAGAACAACTTCCGGTAAAGCGAGTGCGATATTAAATTGATTATCCATTTTGTCCCGACCTTACAGTTTAGATTGAGCCGCTTGCTCAAGCAAGTTTTGTACAGATACGTGAATCATATCAGTAAAGGCTTGCGGATAGAGACCCATAAATAGCGTAAAGATAGCTAATAAACCTAAAATTAAAAATTCACGTTTATTAATATCGGTCATATGTTCGACCTCTGGGTTGGTAATTTTGCCGTAAATCACACGTTTAGTCATCCAAAGTGAGTAAGAGGCACCAAGAATCAAGGCTGTTGCTGCCAATAAACCAATCCAGAAGTTGTAATCTACAGAGCCTAAAATCACGTAGAACTCACCCACGAAACCACTCGTTGCAGGTAAACCACTGTTTGCCATAGAGAACAACACAAAGTAAGTGGCAAATTTAGGCATCACATTGATTACACCACCATAGTCAGCGATACGACGAGTATGTAGGCGGTCATAAAGAACACCGATACACATGAACATCGCACCAGAAACAAAACCGTGAGAAATCATTTGGATAACCGCACCCTCAACCCCTGCAGTACTAAACATAAAGAAGCCAAGAGTCACAAAACCCATATGAGCTACTGAAGAATATGCCACCAGTTTCTTCATATCGTCTTGAACAATAGCCACCAACCCAATGTAAATAACGGCAATTAATGACAACGCAATCATTAAACCAGCCATACTATGTGCTGCATCAGGGGTGATAGGTAAAGAGAAACGTAAGAAACCATATGCCCCTAATTTCAACATAATCGCTGCCAACACGATAGAACCACCAGTAGGTGCCTCCACGTGTGCATCAGGCAACCATGTATGCACTGGCCACATTGGAACTTTAACAGCAAACGCTGCAAACAAGGCAAAGAACACTAGTAATTGCGCTGTCATGCCAAGTGGCACTTCATGCCATGTTGCAATATCAAACGTACCTGTTTGAGTGTACAAATAGATAAAGGCAATCAGGGTTAATAAGGAGCCTAACAAAGTGTAGAGGAAGAACTTAAATGCAGCATATACGCGATTTGGTCCGCCCCATACACCGATAATGATGTACATAGGGATAAGTGTCGCTTCAAAGAACACGTAGAACAACAAACCGTCAAGAGCAACGAACACTCCAATCATCAAACCCGATAAAATAAGGAATGCTGCCATATACTGCGCTACACGGTTTTTAATCACTTCCCAACCCGCTAATACCACGATAACCGTAATAAAAGCAGTAAGAATGACAAACCATAAGCTAATACCATCCACACCAAGGTGGTAGGCGACGTTAAACGCATCAATCCAAGGTACATTCTCTACAAACTGCATATCTGCAGTGGTAGAGTCAAAACCGAAAAGGACTGGTAAAGTCACTAGAAAGCTCACTATCGCCCCAACCAACGCCATCTTACGGGTATAGTCAGCACGTTCATCACGGCCGAAAATCAATACCAGAATACCAGCGATAATCGGTACAAAAATCGATAAGGAAAGCCATGGAAAAGTTGAATTCATTTCGCCGCCCTTAACCTAATACAAAGAATACAAAGAAAGAAATTAATACGATCAAACCCGCAATCATGGCAAAAGCATAATGATAGATATGACCAGATTGAAGCACACGGCTTACCGCAGCTACCAAACCAACCAAGCGAGTTGAACCACCAATAAAGATACCCTCAATAATGCCTTTATCCCCGATGTTCCAGAAGAACTTACCTAGGGCACGAGCACCACGTGCGAATACATTTTCGTAGATCCAGTCCACATAGTATTTGTTTTCAAGGATACGGTTAATGCTAGAGAGTGCTTTATAAATCTTAGGTGGTAATGATGGGTTCACCACATAACCATACCAAGCCACCACCAAACCAGCTACCATAAGCCAGAAAGGCACGGAAGTAAAGGCATGAATACCATAAGCCACCCAACCGTGGAATTCTTCAGCCAAATGCTCCATCGCAGGATGTTGGTGAACATCAATAAAGATGGTATTAGCAAAGTAACCACCGAATAACAAGCTATCTACTGCCCAAGCCCCTATGACTACAGAAGGAATCGCTAACACAATAAGTGGTAAAGTCACTACCCAGGGTGATTCATGAGGTGTACCACCATGGTGTCCATGATCATCATGTCCATGGGCATCGTGTCCATGATTTGAGGTATCAAAACGCTCTTTTCCATGGAATACTACAAAGTACACACGGAAAGAATACAATGAAGTCACAAATACGCCGATTAGAGTTGCATAGTATGCAAAACCAGCACCCCAAACATTCGCATAGTGAGCTGCCTCAATAATATGCTCTTTGGAATAGAAGCCTGAGAAGAATGGTGTACCGACAAGTGATAAAGTACCAATTAAGAAAGTAATCCATGTAATTGGCATATATTTGCGTAAACCACCCATATTACGAATATCTTGGTCATGGTGCATACCGATAATAACTGAACCTGCTCCCAAGAACAATAAGGCTTTAAAGAAAGCATGTGTCATCAAGTGGAATACCGCTACTGAATAAGCAGAAGCACCTAAAGCCACAGTCATATAGCCAAGCTGTGAAAGAGTAGAGTATGCAACTACACGTTTAATATCGTTTTGGATAAGACCTAAGATACCTAGGAACAGTGCACCAATAGCACCCACGATGATAATTAATGATGATGCACTAGGGGCTAACTCATACAATGGCGAGAAGCGAGATACCATAAAGATACCAGCAGTCACCATGGTCGCCGCGTGAATCAATGCAGAAATTGGTGTAGGACCTTCCATAGAATCAGGTAACCATGCATGTAAAGGCACTTGTGCTGATTTACCCATTGCACCGATGAACAGACAGATACATGCCAAGGTCAGCATATGCCAATCACCAAGCACAGTCACTTGATTAAGTTCCTCAGCTTTAGGAAAAATATCTACATAGTTCATGCTGCCAGAGAAAGCAAACACTAAACCAATACCAAGAATAAAACCAAAGTCACCTACACGGTTAACTAGGAATGCTTTCATATTGGCGAAAATCGCTGTATCTTTGGTATACCAGAATCCAATCAATAGGTAAGAAACCAAACCTACGGCTTCCCAACCAAAAAAGAGTAAGAGCATATTATTGCCCATCACCAACATCAACATTGAGAAAGTAAATAATGAGATGTAAGCAAAGAAACGGGCATAGCCAGGATCATCCACCATGTAACCGATAGTGTAGATATGAACCATCAAGGATACTGAAGTCACTACAACCATCATCAAGGCACTGAGTGGGTCAATTAGGAAACCCACATCAAGGTGAATATCACCAATCATGCTCCAAGTATAAAGCGTGCCATTAAAATAAGCATCATTTACGATAACGTTATATAAGACGTAAATAGAGGCTAAGGCAGAGAAAGCTACCAGAGCAATCGTTACCATATGAGCCCCTCGACGGCTCACAAAATTACCCAAGAAGCCCGTACCAAATAGACCTGCTAAAATCGCACCCAACAATGGAGCCAATGCGATACACGCCAAGAGAACGGGAGAAAATGTTGTCATTGTTTTTCCCCTTAGCCTTTGAGACGCGCAACGTCGTCAACATTAATAGAATGAATCTTACGGAATAGCAAGACAAGAATGGCAAGACCAATAGCTGCTTCAGCTGCTGCTACAGTAAGAATGAAGAATACGAAGATTTGCCCTGCAGCATCAGGCATGCCATTTGCATCTGGATGCCACACAGAGAAAGCTACAAAGTTCATGTTCACCGCTAATAACATCAACTCAATCGACATCAACAAGCTGATAATATTGCGACGGTTAAAGAAGATACCAAACACCCCTAGAGCAAATAAGATTGCCCCAAGAATAAGGTAATGCGCTAAAGTAAGTTCCATTATTGCTCACCTCCCTCTTGTTCAGGAGTTTCGACTTCTGATTTAAGATTTACCAAGCGAACACGCTCTTTGGCATTGACATAAAGCTGATCGCTAACCAAGACATATTTACGGTTTTTACGTTCACGTAAAGTCAAGGCAATCGCAGAAATCATACCAACTAGCAAGATGAAAGCACCAATTTGAATAGCAAAGGAATATTCGGTATACATCGCAATACCCAATGCTAAGGTGTTGTTATAACCTTCAAGCTGTGCTGGTGCTGGGGTATCCATATAAGCGGCACCAAGCACAAAAGCAATTTCAGCGACCATTACGCCACCAACGACCAAACCAAGAGGCAAGAAAGTGCGGAACCCATGTCGTAATGATTCAGGAACTACATCAATCATCATTACAACGAAAAGGAACAATACCATCACCGCTCCTACGTAGACTACTACCAGCAAGAGTCCCAAGAACTCTGCTCCGATAAGAATCCACAACATAGCAGCAGTAAAGAATCCCAAAATAAGATGCAATACAGCCACTACCGGGTGACGAGCCAATACCACACGTACCCCGGAGTAGAGTAGCACAGCGGCTAAAATATAAAATAAAATGCTTGAAAACATCATTTTACGCACCTGCCTATCGATAAGGCGCATCAGCTTGACGACGCGCAGCAATTTCGGGTTCATACTTATCACCAACCGCCAACAGCATATCTTTGGTGAAATATAAATCCCCTCGTTTTTCTCCATGATATTCATGGATATGGGTTTCTACGATAGCATCCACAGGACAGCTTTCCTCACAGAAACCACAGAAAATACATTTGGTTAAGTCGATGTCATAGCGTGTAGTACGACGACTGCCATCTTCACGTATACCAGACTCAATGCTAATCGCCATCGCAGGACAAATTGCTTCACATAGTTTACATGCAATACAACGCTCTTCACCATTGGCATAACGACGTTGTGCATGCAAACCGCGGAAACGAGGCGACATTGGCGTTTTCTCATAGGGATAACGCAAGGTAAACTTTGGTTTAAAGAAATATTTACCTGTTAAAGCCATACCCTTGATTAATTCACTCAAGAATAGGCTTGCAAAGTGATTTTTAAAACTCATCTGACCTACTCCTAGTTATGGGTCCAAATATTGAGTGGTGTTTGCATCCAAATCGCCACAACGACTAACCAAATACCAGTAAGCGGAATGAAAATCTTCCAACCCAAACGCATGATTTGGTCATAACGATAACGTGGGAATGATGCACGGAACCAAATAAAGAAAGAGACCACTACAAAAGCCTTAATACCAAGCCATAACCAACCTGGAATCAATGTAAATGGTGCAAAGTCCAAAGGACTAGACCAACCACCCAAGAACATAATAGAAGCCATTGCAGATAATAAAATCATATTGGCATACTCTGCGAGGAAGAACATCGCAAAGCCCATACCAGAGTATTCCACCATGTGACCAGCCACAATCTCAGACTCACCCTCTACCACATCAAACGGGTGGCGGTTAGTTTCAGCTACTGTCGAAATCACATAGATAACAAAAAGAGGAAGTAGTGGCAACCAGTTCCACGATAAGAATGTTAGGCCCTTATCTGCAAACCAACCTTGTGTTTGACCTGCTACGATACCATTCATATTGAGCGTACCAGAAACTAGCAACACAGTTAGCAACACAAAGCCCATTGCTAACTCATAAGAAATCATCTGTGCAGATGCACGCATCGCAGCAATAAAAGGATACTTAGAGTTAGAAGACCAACCTGCTAGAATCACCCCATACACTCCTAGCGAAGTCACCGCCATGATAAAGAGTAAACCAGCGTTAATATTGGCAAGCACTGCTTCAGGACCAAAAGGAATCACCGCCCATGCTACAAGTGCTGGAACCAAGGTCAAAATTGGTGCCACAATGTAGAGAATCTTGTTAGATTTTGTAGGGACGATAACCTCTTTAGTGAGGAGCTTTAACACATCCGCAAATGGTTGCAAAACACCGCCAGGACCTACGCGATTAGGACCACGACGAATATGCATGTAACCAATCATGCGGCGTTCCCATAAGGTTAAAAAAGCCACACAGATAATGATGGGTAAAGCAATCACTAAAATACGGACAATCGTCCAAATAATAAGCCATGGCGTCTCACCAAATAGCCCAGTACCCCACGCATTCAGCGCCGCGATACCATCTGTGAACCAAGACCAAATATCCATGTTAGATTCGCTCCACAGTTAATTGGGCATAGGCATTGCCTAAAGCCACAGTTGCATCAAATCCTTGTGCCAAACGGATAGTATCGTCAGCCAAGTTATCGTCTAATTGAACAATAAACTCACCTTCACCAACCGCAGACTTCACTTTTACCTTGTCACCATCTGCTATTTGAAGGTTACTCAACGTAACTGCATTCAAACGTGCCTTAGGTGTTTGGCTAATTGCTGTTGCTTGTAAAGCTGCCGCACGGCGTACTGTTGCATCAGTACGGTAAATTGCCACTTCCGCCACACGTTGTAGTCCCTCTGTAGGAACTGTTGTGCGACGTACTTCTTGACCTAACACAGTGACCTTGTTATTGAGGTATTGAGCTATGCCAGAACCAATCACTTCATCACGTACCTGTTCAGAAGACTCTTGCTCAAAACCTCCAAACTGTAGCATATTACCTAATACACGCAGCACTTTCCAGGCTGGACGTGATTGACCCTTACTTGCCACTACTCCTTTAAAGCTTTGTGCACGACCTTCAGCATTAACAAAAGTACCAGAGGTCTCAGTAAATGGTGCAATCGGTAACATCACTTTTGCCCAATCAGCAGCCGCTGATTTATAAGCTGTTAAAGCTACCCCAAAGGCATTCGATAAAGTTTTCTCAGCCGCAAGACCATTGTCCATATCGAACTTAGGTTCTGCATGTAAAACTAAATAGGCTTTAAGTTGATTTTCAATCATTTGTTTTGCACTCAAACCATCACCTTGAGCAACCGCACCAGTGATGTAAGCACCTACCGTATTAGCTCCAGCAGTTAAGAAACCTAATGTTGCACCGTAAGCATCTGCCAACTCTTGTGCTTTCGCTGCAATTTGGCTTGCATCAGGAGCTGCAACAGCTGCGTTACCAAGGAATACAGCAGGTTTAGAACCACCAACTAATTGGGCAGCTAATGCTTGAACGGGATCACTTAAATCAGCTTCTGCACCTGATTTCTGAGCAGCAACTGCTTTAGCTACGGCTTCTACAGTCTTAGCTAACTCAGATGGTGCCACAGTCAAACGAGCAGCTACTGGGAACAATGGATCCTCGCCATAGCTATCGATAAGCGTGATACGAGCACCTTTCTTAGCTGCTTGGCGAAGACGCTGTGCCATTAATGGATGGTCTTTACGCAAGTAAGAGCCAATCACCACCACTCCATCAACACTATCTAAATCTCTGATAGACATACCCAACCAAGGAGCACCTTCAGTAGCACGTGCAAAATTAGAGTCATTATTACGCAAGAGTGCATCAACATTGCTAGAACCTAGACCACTCATTACTCGTTTTAATAGTGCTAACTCTTCTAAAGTCGAAGTCTCTGTCGCTAGGGCACCGAGATATTCAGGACCTTCAATGCGAGCAATTTGTTCAAACGCGTCTGCGACCACTTTAAGTGCATCCTGCCAACTTACTTCACGCCATACGTTATTTTCATCACGAACCATAGGCACGGTGAGGCGATCTTCTGAATTAAGCCCCTCATAAGACCAGCGATCCTTATCACTAATCCAGCACTCATTGACATCTTCGTTTTCAAACGGAACCACACGCATCACACGGTCGCCTTTAACTTGAACCACCAAGTTAGCACCTAAGCTATCATGTGGGCTCACAGAACGACGACGAGCTAGCTCCCAAGTACGTGCAGAATAACGGAAAGGTTTAGAAGTCAACGCACCAACAGGACAAATATCAATCATATTGCCAGACAATTCCGACTCAACCGCACGTCCTACAAAGGAGGTAATCTGAGAATGCTCACCACGGTTAAGCATACCGAGTTCCATCTGACCGGCAATTTCTTGGCCAAAACGAACACAGCGAGTACATTGGATACAACGAGACATTTCCTCTGCTGACACCAACGGTCCCATAGATTTGTGCATCACCACTCGTTTTTCTTCACCAAAACGAGAGTGTGTCTTACCATAACCCATAGAGAGGTCTTGTAGTTGGCACTCACCCCCTTGGTCACAAATAGGACAGTCAAGTGGGTGGTTAATCAACAAGAATTCCATGACTGCTTTCTGAGCAGCTTGGGCTTTTTCAGAGTTTGTATGAACCACCATGCCATTGGTGACAGGGGTTGCACAAGCAGGTAGCGCTTTAGGTGCCTTTTCAACTTCTACTAAACACATACGGCAGTTAGCTGCAATAGAAAGCTTTTTGTGATAGCAGAAATGTGGCACATAGATACCGAGTTCGTTGGCAGCATGCATAACCATGCTACCATCGGGAACCGATACTGTTTTACCATCGATAGTTAATTCAACCATTATTCTGACCTATTTGTAAGGAGCCACCACACATTTCTTGTTCTCAATGTGGTAAGCGAATTCATCACGATAATGTTTTAAGAAGCCACGAACAGGCATAGCCGCTGCATCACCAAGGGCACAAATTGTACGACCCATGATATTACCAGCAACGTTATCCAACATTTCAAGATCTTCTGGACGACCTTGACCATGTTCGATACGATTAACTACGCGATACAACCAACCTGTACCCTCACGACAAGGAGTACATTGACCACAGCTTTCTTCGTGGTAGAAATACGATAAACGGAGCAATGATTTCACCATACAGCGAGTTTCATTCATTACAATCACTGCTCCAGAACCCAACATAGACCCTGCTTTAGAAATAGAGTCATAGTCCATCGTCAAATCCATCATCATGTTACCCGGAATCACTGGAGCACTAGAACCACCGGGAATAACTGCTTTAAGAGGTACACCATCACGCATACCACCCGCCAACTCTAATAGAGTAGAAAACGGAGTGCCTAATGGAATTTCATAGGTACCAGGACGTTCCACATCACCCGAGATAGAGAACAGCTTGGTACCCCCATTATTGGGAATACCTACTTCAGCATAGGCCTGACCACCATTGCGGATAATCCAAGGCACTGCAGCAAAAGTTTCCGTATTGTTAATAGTGGTAGGTTTGCCATATAAACCAAAGCTTGCTGGGAATGGAGGTTTAAAGCGTGGCTGACCTTTTTTACCTTCGAGAGACTCTAGTAAACCTGTTTCCTCTCCGCACACATAAGCACCATAACCATGATGAGCGTTAAGTTGGAAGCTAAAATCGGTACCAAGGATATTGTTACCAAGAAAACCAGCCGCACGAGCTTCTGCAATAGCCTCTTCAAAACGACGATAAATCTCGAAAATTTCGCCGTGAATATAGTTATAACCAGCACTTACACCCATGGCATAACCGGCAATAATCATACCCTCAATAACTGCATGCGGGTTGAAACGTAAGATGTCGCGATCTTTAAATGTACCTGGTTCCCCCTCGTCAGAATTACAGACGATATATTTTTGACCAGGAAAAGAACGTGGCATAAAACTCCACTTCAAACCAGTTGGGAAGCCTGCACCACCACGACCGCGAAGACCAGAAGCCTTAACCTCTGCAATCACTTGTTCTTGGGTCATACCAGTGGTAAGAATTTTACGTATAGCCTCGTAACCACCACGTTTGATATAGTCTTCGATGTGCCAGTTTTCGCCATTTAAATCAGCCAAAATTTGTGGCTTGATATGGCGACCGTGTAAGGCCATGCTCGTGGCTAAATCATTGCCGGGATTAGGTACCAAGCCTTGCGAGTATTTATCTAAAAAACTCATGCCTGCCCCTCTTTGCGAATATCCGCTAACATTTCATCAATACGTTCTTTGGACATACGAACACACATATGATGATTATTTACAAGAAGCACTGGTGCATCACCACAAGCACCCATACACTCACCTTCTTTTAATGTGATTAAACCATCTGGTGTAGTTTCGTTGATACCAATACCCAATTTTTCTTGGAGGTATTCCATTGTCTTTTCGCCATCACGCAATGCACAGGGAAGATTCGTACAAACCGTAATCTTAAAGCGACCCATAGGTTGTAAATCATACATATTATAGAAGGTCGCTACTTCTTGTACTGCAATTGCTGGCATACCAATATACTTTGCAATGTCTTCGATAATCTCAGGAGACACCCAGCCTTTTTCTGTTTGCGCAATACGCAAAGCTGACATGACAGCTGATTGGCGCTGATCGGCTGGATATTTCGCCAACTCGACATCAATCAATTTGTAAGCCTGTTCTGAAAGCAACATAGTTATTGTTCCAAATAATTCCACTATCAACTAGCGGTCAATTTCACCAAATACGATATCTTGTGTACCAATAATGGTCACTGCATCCGCCAACATATGACCACGAGACATTTCGTCAAGTGATTGCAAGTGGACAAAGCCTGGAGCACGAATCTTAAGACGATAAGGCTTATTCGCTCCATCAGATACCATATAAATACCAAACTCACCTTTTGGATGCTCAACAGCGGAGTACACTTCGCCTGCTGGTACAGGATACCCCTCGGTAAAGAGTTTGAAATGGTGAATAAGGTCTTCCATACCTGTTTTCATGTCTGCACGTTTAGGTGGAGCCACCTTGTGGTTGTCAGTCATTACAGGACCAGGGTTATTTTTGAGCCAATGAACACATTGAGCAATAATGCGATTACTTTCACGCATCTCAGCAATACGCACAAGATAACGGTCATAGCAGTCACCATTAACACCCACAGGGACATTAAACTCTAGTCGGTCATAAACCTCATAAGGCTGTTTACGACGTAAATCCCACTCCACACCAGAACCACGAAGCATCACACCAGAGAAACCAAGTGCTTTGGCACGTTCTGGCTCAACCACTCCAATACCAACTAAGCGTTGTTTCCAGATACGGTTATCAGTCAATAAAGTCTCATACTCATCAACACATTTGGGGAAACGCTTGGTGAAGTCTTCGATAAAATCAAGCAGAGAGCCTTCGCGATTGGCATTAAGACGCTTCATTTCACGCACGCTACGATATTTAGAATCAATTTCGTGCTTAGGCATCGTATCAGGCAAATCACGGTAAACACCACCAGGACGGTAGTAAGCTGCATGCATACGTGCACCTGAAACCGCCTCATAACAGTCCATCAAGTCTTCCCGCTCACGGAATGCATAAAGCATCACTGCCATTGCTCCCACATCAAGTGCGTGGGTACCCACACTCATTAAGTGATTCAAAATGCGAGTAATCTCATCAAACATCACACGGATATATTGAGCACGCAAGGGCACTTCGATGCCTAGCATGCGTTCGATTGCCATCACATAAGCATGCTCATTACAAAGCATAGATACATAGTCTAGGCGATCCATGTAAGGTAAAGCTTGTAGGAAAGTCTTGTGCTCAGCAAGCTTCTCTGTACCGCGGTGAAGCAAACCAATATGAGGATCAGCACGCTGAATGACCTCACCATTAAGTTCAAGAATCAAACGTAACACACCATGCGCTGCAGGGTGTTGCGGACCAAAGTTAAGCGTATAGTTTTTAATATCTGACATAATCTTAGCGTCCTGCTCCGTAACCCTCTTCACGAATTACACGTGGTGTAATCTCACGAGGTTCGATAGTTACTGGTTGATAAACAACACGTTGGCTTTGTTCGTCATAACGCATTTCCACATAACCAGATAATGGGAAATCCTTACGGAATGGGTGACCAATGAAGCCATAATCCGTAAGAATACGACGCAAGTCAGGGTGTCCCTCAAAGATGATACCAAACATATCAAAGGCTTCTCGCTCAAACCAGCCCAAGCTAGGCCACACATTCACCAATGTAGGCAATATAGGCATCGCATCATCAGGAGCAAAAGCACGCACACGTAAGCGCCAGTTATGTTTAGTAGAAAGAAGATGCACTACCGCAGCAAAACGTGCAGGGAAAGGAGTTGCAGGACCTTTACCAGGTAGCCCATAGGTTGAGTAATCAATACCTGCCAAATCAACAGCGATATCGAAACCAAGCAATGGTTCATCGCGTAAATTAGTACAGACTTTCACCCATTGGTCTGCGGGAATTTCTAAAGTGATTTCACCATGCTTGACCACCATAGGGAACGTGTCACCGAGGCGCTCTAGTAAGGTTTTTTCAAGTGTTTGTAAACGCGTCATAGTAATACCGTATAAGTAAGCCTGCCAACACTATGCTTCACGAGCGATAGTATTAGTACGACGGATTTTATTTTGTAATTGCAATAAACCATAGACCAATGCTTCGGCAGTCGGAGGACAGCCTGGAACATAGATGTCTACAGGGACAACACGATCACAGCCACGAACCACTGAGTAGGAGTAGTGATAATAACCACCCCCGTTCGCACAGGACCCCATGGATAACACCCAACGTGGCTCAGCCATCTGATCATAAACCTTGCGTAAAGCAGGTGCCATCTTATTGCACAAAGTCCCCGCAACAATCATCACATCTGATTGACGGGGACTAGGACGGAAAATAATACCAAATTGGTCTAGGTCATAACGTGCAGCGCCAGCGTGCATCATTTCAACGGCACAACAGGCGAGACCAAATGTCATCGGCCACATAGAACCAGTCTTCACCCAGTTCATCACCGCATCGGCGCTCGTAACGAGAAAACCCTTATTGTTTAATTGTTCTTCCATAATTGCTGCTCTTTGAAAAGATTAATCCCAATCTAATGCGCCTTTTTTCCACTCGTAGATAAAGCCAGCAGTCAAAATCACGAGGAATAAAATCGCTGTACCAAAACCTACGATACCCACATGATTATTAGCAATCGCCCAAGGGAATAAGAAAGCCAATTCCAAATCAAAAAGAATAAAAAGAATTGCGACCAAATAATAACGCACATCGAATCGCATACGAGCATCTTCAAATGCTTCAAAACCGCACTCATACGGAGAGTTTTTCTCTCCATCGGGCTTGCGGGGTCCAAGAATAGAACCCAATGACAATAGCAAACAGCCTAACCCAGTTGCCACAATAATAAAGAGGAGCACGGGCAAATATTCAGCAATACTCATAATTTCGCCGCCTATTTTAAAATAGAAAAAGTTTATAAACTGGTAGATTATAGCACTTTCACCGATTCAACTTTAGGGTAAGTACTGTAAATTTTTATTTTTTTAGCTTATGTGCAAGTTTGAACCAGAAAAAAGGCTGACACCCAACATGAGCATCAGCCTTTATGTAAATTGTTTACAACAATCTACTTATCTGTCTTGAAGACAAGATCCACTCTTTCGCGCAATTCCTTACCAGCTTTAAAGTGAGGCACACGTTTACCAGGAACCTCAACTTGCTCACCAGTTTTGGGATTACGACCAACACGGGGGGCTCGTTGTGATAAAGAAAAACTACCGAAACCACGAATTTCAATACGTTGACCTTGAACAAGAGAGTCCGTCATCGCATCAAGAATCGTCTTAACGGCTAAATCCATATCACGGACAGCGAGCTGTGGATAGCTCGCCGCCAAAGCCTCGATTAACTCTGATTTAGTCATCAGCTTAGTCGTCTTTTGCTTGATCAAGTTTCGCTTTTAACAAAGCACCCAAGTTTGTAGTACCTGAAGATGCAGCAGCATCGTTAAGGCTTTCTAATTTATCTGCAGTTTCAGCATTATCACGTGCTTTAACAGATAATTGAATAGAACGTGCCTTGCGATCGATATTAAGAATCATCGCTTCAACTTTGTCACCTTCTTTAAGTACTGTAGTAGCATCTTCTACACGACCGTTGGAGATTTCAGAAGCACGTAAGTAACCTTCGACATCTACATCTAATGTTACTACAGCACCTTTAGGCTCAACAGATTTAACCACACCAGATACGATGCTACCCTTGTCATTAGCAGAAGCGTAGTTATTGAATGGGTCACCTTCAAGCTGTTTGATACCTAAAGAAATACGCTCTTTTTCAGTATCAATAGCAAGAACAACTGCTTCAACTTCATCACCTTTCTTGTACTTACGAACCACTTCTTCACCTGGTTCTGTCCAAGAAAGATCAGATAAGTGAACAAGACCGTCGATGCCACCATCAAGACCGATAAATACACCAAAGTCAGTGATAGACTTGATTGCACCTTTAATCTTGTCACCACGTTTGAAGTTGTTAGCAAACTCTTCCCATGGGTTAGCACGAGTTTGTTTCATGCCCAAAGAGATACGACGACGCTCTTCGTCGATTTCCAATACAGAAACTTCAACTTCTTCGCCTAGGCTTACTACTTTACGTGGGTCAACGTTCTTATTAGTCCAATCCATTTCAGAAACGTGAACAAGACCCTCGATACCAGTTTCAACTTCAACAAATGCACCGTAGTCAGTCAAGTTAGTTACTTTACCGAATAAACGAGTACCTGTAGGATAACGACGAGCTAAACCTACCCATGGATCTTCACCAAGTTGTTTGATACCTAATGAAACACGATTCTTGTCTTGGTCAAACTTAAGTACTTTAGCTTCAACCTCTTGACCAACAGTCAACACCTCTGATGGGTGACGAACACGGCGCCATGCCATATCAGTGATGTGCAATAGACCATCAATACCGCCCAAATCTACGAATGCACCGTAATCAGTGATGTTCTTAACAACACCAGTAACCACAGAACCCTCTTGTAGACTTTCAAGAAGTTTTTGACGCTCTTCACCCATGTTCTCTTCAAGAACAGAACGGCGAGACAACACAACGTTATTACGCTTACGATCAAGCTTAATAACTTTGAATTCCATAGTTTTGCCTTCGTATGGTGTTGTATCTTTAACAGGACGAACATCAACTAAAGAGCCTGGCAAGAAAGCACGGATACCATTAGTCATAACAGTAAGACCACCTTTCACCTTACCAGTGATAGTACCAGTGATCATTTCACCAGACTCAAGGGCTTTTTCTAATGATAACCAAGCAGATAAACGTTTAGCACGATCACGAGAAAGAATAGTGTCACCGTAACCGTTTTCTAATGAGTCAATAGCTACAGAAACAAAGTCACCAGCTTGTACTTCGATTTCGCCTTGATCATTAAGGAATTCTTCGCGAGGAATGTAAGACTCTGATTTTAAACCAGCGTTTACAACAACAAAGTTATGCTCAACACGCACCACTTCGGCTGAAATCACCTCACCTGATTTCATTTCTTGATCTTTCACACTAGCAGAGAATAAGTCTGCAAAGCTTTCGCCACCTAAGGCTTCTTGTAAATTGATAGTTGACATTAAAAATATCCAACAGCATATGCTGCAAAAAACACACCAACTTGGTCACTTCACACCATGTTAAGTTAACCAATATCAGCGGAGTTAACAAAAGACCTTCTGCGCAATGTAGATGCTAGTTTAAACAACCCTTGAAAGAGCTAACTACAGCATCATAATAATGCCATTGTGGTAGCAATTCTTTTGTGGTTTGCCTAAGCACTGACTCAACAAAAACGCAAAAAGCACCCATTCCCTACCAAAGGGAATTTTGCATTTTAAATAAAAAAATCTTTTTATTCAAGTGATTAGGAGATTAATGAGATTTTTTCTCCCACTCCCTTAGGATACTATCCACCACTTCCTGAATACCCATATGACTAGAATCAATTAACACAGCATCATCTGCTGGTTTCAATGGTGCAACGGCACGATTCATATCCTGCTCATCACGTCGTTGTAAATCCGCCAAAATCGCCTCAAAATCAGCATCAAGACCTTTATCCAAAAGCTGCTTATAACGACGATTTGCACGCTCACGTACATCCGCAATAAGAAAAATTTTCAAAGGAGCTTCTGGAAAAATAACTGTTCCCATATCTCGTCCATCCGCCACCAAACCAGCATCTGTTAAAAAGGCACGTTGTCGCTCAAACAAGGCTTGACGCAATGCAGGATAAGCCGCAATTTTAGAAGCTAATTTACCTGTGGATTCCTGACGTAAAATATCGTCGACAGCAGCACCATCTACCCATACTTTTCCGTCTTTAAATTGAATTGCCAGATGTGATACAACTGCTGCAACCGCTTGTTCATCCTCGAGTGCAATGCCATCACGTTGTACCGCATAAGCACTGATACGATACAAGGCCCCAGAATCCAACACTTCCCAACCTAGTGCTTTGGCAACTAATTGACTGACTGTCCCCTTGCCCGATGCACTCGGACCATCAATAGTTATTAATTTCATGCTATCCCCTATTTGCCATATCCCTTTTAACAAAAATCAACCAATGTTACTTAGCACATAAAGGTGCAAGCCAGCTCCATTTTGTTTTCAGCAACACTCATCTGCCCTCTTAGGTATAACCTCAACAATATTACTTAACTAGTTGCCGGTATACATCAAAATAAGTAGGGAACGTCTTTGCAACACAATTCGGATCCATAATACGCACACCCACAGGCCCAAATGTTGCTAATGAAAAACACATTGCCATACGATGGTCATCATAGGTATCAATGCTCGCTGTTTGCCACTTTTGTGGAGGCTCTACACGCAACCAATCCGGCCCTGAAGACACTATAGCCCCTAATTTTTCAAGTTCCTTGTGCATAGCATCAATACGATCTGTTTCTTTCACACGCCAACTTGCAATATTGCGCAAGGTGCAGGGTCCATCTGCATATAAAGCCAGCACAGCTGCTGTCATTGCGGCATCAGGAATTAAATTAAAATCCATATCAAAGGCACGCAAAGGTTTTATGCCACCATAGGAAGCACCAGCACAAGCCACACTAGGCTCTGATTCAGTGACAGCACCATTAGCACGCTTCACATCTATATAGTTATCTGCCATATCAATCTGCGCACCCATATGCTCCAAGACCTGTGCAAACTGAATATCCCCCTGAATACTATATCTACCGATACCCTGTAAACGAATTGGTCCTCCGCCAAGCAATCCCAACGCCATGAAATAAGAGGCAGAAGAAGCATCTCCTTCTACATGAATTTCATCAATAGCTTGATAACATGCATCCGCAGGCACGACAAATCGCGACCAATTTTCATGAGCCACTTGCACGCCAAAACGAGCCATTAAATTTAACGTAATCGCAATATAAGGTTTAGAAATCAATTCTCCCTTAACCTGAATCACTACCTCACGTTCTTGTCGTTGGGCAATCAACGGCGACACCATTAGTAAAGCTGTTAGAAACTGGCTGGACACTGACCCTTCAATCTCAATCGGAGCTTTGACATCAATTACAGATTTATGAATTTGCAAAGGGGGATAACCCTCGTTTAAGCCATAATCAATAGAACAACCAAATGAACGTAACGATGTTACTAAATCCCCAATAGGACGCTCGTGCATACGCGGCACACCATGCAGATAATATTCCCCCCCTATCACTGACAAAGCAGCTGTTAAAGGGCGAAAAGCCGTTCCTGCATTACCAAGAAAAATATCTGCTTCTTTCACAGGAAAACCCGCCCGTGTATCAATGCCTTGCACAGCATAAGTTTGTTCATCAAACTTTTCCAGTGATACACCTAATGTTTTTAGTGCTGATAACATCACCCTTGTATCATCTGAATCCAGCAACCCAGAAATCTTTGTTCGTCCTTGAGCCAAAGCAGCAATTAACAACACCCTATTAGAAATACTTTTGGATCCGGGTAACGTCATTTCGCCTTGTGCCAGCGTTGATTTTGGTAAATCTAAAAATTCTACCGTTTTATTACTCATCAGCACTCACTCTATCTTCAAAAATTTATTTAATATAAAACTGCACTTTACTGCAACCTATTCACCGGTGTATCCGACACTATCATGACTTATCAGCACTACCTACTAGCAACCTATTCATCAGTGTATCCGACACTATCATGACAGCCAACAATTCCGTATAGTCAATAGATTATACAATCAACAAATATTGACCTAGCAATCAACTCTGAACTGTCTTCCATGTGCGCCGTGCTTCTGCTGCTTTAGCCAACCAATCATAAATTTGCTCCCCATCTGCAAGCTCTAACATGTGTTTAAAATGCACCAGCTCTTTCTCAAACTCATCCATCTGATGTAGCATCGCCTCACGATTACTGAGAAAAATATCCCGCCACATTTCAGGAGAACCTGCCGCTATCCGCGTAAAGTCACGGAACCCAGTTCCTCCCATCTTTAATGCTTGCCGACGCACGGGGTCTGATTCCATAAACGACATGTAGCACGCAGCCAAAAAGTGGGGAAAATGACTTACTCCAGCAAAAATATCATCATGGTCTTTAGCCTCGGCAAGTAGCTGCACATGGGCACCGCAAGCCTGCCATAATGCTGTCATCAAGGCCACATCCTCTGGTTTATTCTCTACTAGTGGTGTGATAATTACATTTTTCTCTTGGAATAATTCTAAAAATGCCGCAGTGGGTCCAGAAGCGTGAGAACCCGCAATAGGATGCGCTGGCACAAATTGACCAATACGATTTCCCATCACTTCACGCGCAGCTTGGATGACATTCGCCTTGGTACTGCCCACATCACTAACAATTGCCTGTTTAGACAGTTTAGGCATCAACTGCTGCAATACTTTAGCAAAGGCATTTACCGGAGTCGCCACCACAATAACATCGGCTTTTTGGGCAATCTCATCAATGGATGCTATACGGTCAATAATTCCAAGCTCTAACGCTTTGACAATACTACTAGTATCTCGCCCTGCCCCTAATACACAATCCACCAGTCCATAATGCTTTAAGTTTAAAGCAAATGAGCCGCCAATAAGACCCACACCAATAATACCTAAGGTTTTAATTCTTGCTGTCTTCACAGCGACTCCTTATTGACTTACTCATGAACCTCTCTAAATAAAGCTGGATACACTCAAATAAAACGCATCATCAACCGCTTTATTCCATAAATTCATGATAAAAACATAACCTGTTATTGTCCAACTTACTCTGTTGGATAAGAACCTAAAATCTTGAAAAACGCTGACCGCTCTTTTAACTCATTTAATGCTGCTGCCACATTATCATCAAATTGATGTCCGAGAATATCCACATAAAAATAGTATTCCCATTGCCCGGTACGGGCTGGACGAGACTCAAAACGAGTCATCGACACACCATGCTTAGCAAATGGTGAAATCATATCGTATACAGCACCAGCACGATTAGGCACAGCAAAAATCAGACTAGTTTGATCTTTACCACTTGGCAATGCCTCAATCTTACCAATAGCAAGAAAACGCGTCTTATTATTTGCATCATCTTGAATGCCTTCATGCACCACAGTCAAGTTGTAAATCATAGCAGCTTGCATACCTGCAATTGCCACACAAGTCTCATCTTCTGCAGCAATGCGTGCAGCCTCAGAATTACTCACTGCTGGTTCACGCTCTAAGTTTGGATAATGTAAATTTAACCAGTGATAACATTGGGCAAGTGCTTGTGGATGCCCCAATAGTCTTGTTACCTTATCAAGATTGCCAGTCTTATGCAACAGACAATGACGAATAGGCAAGGTCAACTCACCATGAACTTTGAGAATACTGGTCAACAACAAGTCCTGTGTGCGATTGACAGCCCCTTCAGTAGAATTCTCTACAGGTACCATGCCCACATTAGCACGACCAATCTCTACTGCACGAAATACCTCATCAAATGAAGCACAAGGCAACTTCTGAATGGCATGGCCATAATAAGACAAGGCCGCTTGTTCAGAAAACGATCCCTCTGGTCCTAAATAAGCTACAACAAGCCCTTTTTCCAAACCTCGACAAGCTGAAATAATCTCTGCCCATACAGCACGCACGGAATCTACTGGAAAGGTTTTGCGTTCATTTAATGCTTGTAAACGGCGAATAATCTGTGCTTCACGTTCTGGCTTAAGCACTGTATCCACTTCTCCAAAAGCATGTTTAACCTCACCCACCTCAATGGCAACTTGTGCACGTTCATTTAGCAACGATAACAACTGCTCATCAATGGCATCAATCCGTTGACGTAGCGGTAATAACTGTGATTTCAAACCTTTTTTATCCATGGCAATTATCCGTGCTCGCGCTCAAACTCTTTTAAATATTCAACTAATGCTTTTACTCCCTCAATTGGCATGGCATTGTAAATAGATGCACGCATACCACCTACAGACTTATGACCTTTGAGTCCTAGCAAACCACGTGCTTTGGCTCCTGCTAGAAAAGCCTCATTTAAGCTGTCATCTGCTAGCACAAAAGGTACATTCATTTGAGAACGGAAAGCAGGATGAATTTTATTGGTATAAAAATCACTTGCATCTAAAGCTGCATAAAGACATTCTGCCTTGGCTTCATTAGCAGCTTTCATAGCAGTTAAACCGCCTTGACGTAGCAACCACTTAAATACCAGGCCACACATATAGATACCATAAGTGGGAGGAGTGTTAAAACGAGAACGTTGTTCAGCGACATTAACATAATCAAAAGTCGATGGGCATACCGCCATTGCCTTACCCAACAAATCACGACGCGCAATCACCACTGTCACACCTGCTGGGCCTGCATTTTTCTGAGCTCCGGCATATATCAAGCCAGCTTTAGTCACATCAAAAGGACGAGATAAAAAGTGAGAAGACATATCAAGCACCATAGGTACATCAGCCGCACCCAATTCTTGCATATCAGGCAAAGCAAACATCTCTACACCCCCAATAGTTTCATTTGTACACATATGGAGATAGGAAGCCTCTGGATTCACTGACCATTGACTAAACTCAGGCACCCAACAATAAGCCCCATAAGACTGTCCATTGAGTATTATTTCACTATTGCTACTTGCCGCTAAACGCACTTCACCATAGCGTGCCGCCTCTTTGTATGACTTGGCTGACCAAGAGCCTGTCACCACATAATCCGCAGTATTTGCAGGACGCACCTGCAACAAATTCATTGGAATAATTGCATTTTCAGCAGTGGCACCACCTTGCATAAACATCACAGCATAGTCGTCTGGTACACCAAGCAACTGGCGCAAATCCTCTTCTGCCTCATCACAGATTTGCGTGAATTCTGCACCACGGTGACTCATTTCCATCACCGACATGCCACTACCATGCCAATCCATCATTTCTGCAGCCGCTTGTTCCAATACTTCTGTAGGCAATTTAGAAGGCCCTGCAGAAAAATTCCATACTGTCATTTTCATTCCTTTACTACATGTTTTTTAGCAATCAAAAAATAATTCAGTTTGTGAATTGTGACACTAAATAATCATCACGACCCACTGGTCTGGCAAACCATTCATACCTTTAAAATAGTTTTTGTTACCAGCCTCCAAACCATCTACAACACCATGAAAAATGGGTAAACCCCATCGTTTACCCATCCTCCATTGATTACACTTATTCATCTGATGTCGTATCAGGCGCATCATCTTGTGCGCTAGCCTCTGGGACATCTATATCAGAGGCCCCCTCAGTATCATGAGGAGTATCAACCTCCTCAGTTTCTACATCGTCATCAGCATCAGACTCTGCAATACGTCGGATACCTGATAACACAGAACCCTCGTCAACCTTAATTAAGGTAACACCTTGAGTGGCTCGTCCCATCTCGCGGATTTGGTCAACCCTAGTGCGAACCAACACACCGCCAGTGGTAATCATCATGATTTCGTCGGTTGGATTCACTAATACGGCCGCCACAACCTTGCCATTACGTTCAGAAGTCTGAATTGCAATCATGCCTTTAGTGCCTCGACTATGACGCGTATACTCACTAATCGAAGTGCGTTTACCAAAACCATTTTCAGTTGCAGTCAAGACACTTTGACTCTCATCACCTGCCACAAGCAATGAAATCACGGACTGCCCCTCTTCGAGATTCATACCCCGTACACCACGTGCAGCACGCCCCATCGAGCGAACATCATTTTCATCAAATCGTACTGCCTTACCAGCATCAGAAAACAACATCACATCATGTTGACCATCTGTTAATTCAGCTCCAATAAGGAAATCCCCCTCATCTAGGGTTACAGCAATAATGCCTGCCTTGCGAGGGTTAGCAAAATCAGATAAAGGCGTCTTTTTCACTGTGCCTTGTGAAGTTGCCATAAAGACAAAACAATCATCACTAAACTCTTTAACTGGTAATACTACCGTAATGCGTTCGCCCTCTTGTAGATTAAACAAGTTCACAATAGGTTTACCACGTGAAGTACGCGTACCTTGAGGTACTTCCCATACTTTCAACCAGTACACCCGACCATGATTAGAGAAGCACAACAAATAATCATGTGTGTTAGCAATAAAGAGTTGATCAATCCAATCATCCTCTTTCATTGCCGTCGCCTGTTTACCGCGACCACCACGTTTTTGAGAACGATACTCTGATAAAGGCTGGCTCTTGATATAGCCACTATTCGACATAGTCACAACCATATCTGTAGGCGTAATTAAGTCTTCAGTGTCTAACTCACCACCATTTATCTCAATATGAGAACGACGAACATCTTTTGCCTTAATAGAGAATTCGTTTTTAATCTCAGTTAACTCATCACCAATAATCGCAGTAATACGCTCAGGTTTAGCAAGAATATCTAATAAGTCTGCGATAACCTTCATTGTTTCTTCGTATTCTTGGATGATTTTGTCTTGTTCCAAGCCAGTCAAACGACGCAAGCTCATAGCAAGAATACCTTCAGTTTGCTCTTTACTTAAACGGTATAAACCATCACTCTGCAAACCATAAGCACTACTTAAGCCCTCTGGACGATAAGCCAGTGCTCCACCTGATATACCCTCTGCTTCTACCCCTTGCAACAAACCACGCACAAGAGAAGAGTCCCAACTACGTTCCATCAAACGATCACGTGCAATCTCAGGATTAGGAGATGAACGAATAATTTGGATAAACTCGTCAATATTAGCCAGAGCAACTGCCAAGCCCTCTAACACATGGCCTTTTTTGCGATTCTCGCGTAAACGGAATACGGTACGGCGAGTGACCACCTCACGACGATGTTGTAAGAAGTAATCAACTAGCTGTTTCAGATTTAACAAACGAGGCTGTCCATCGACCAACGCCACCAAGTTCATACCGAAAGTATCTTGCAACTGTGTGTGTTTAAAGAGATTATTCAATACAATCTCGGGCACTTCACCACGTTTAAGCTCAATCACTAAACGCATACCGTCTTTGTCAGACTCATCACGGATATCTGAAATACCCTCAATACGTTTATCATTGACAAGCTCGGCGATTTTCTCTTGAAGATTTTTCTTATTCACCTGATAAGGAATCTCATCAACCACAATAGAATGACGGCCGTTATCAGACTCTTCAAAATGCGTACGAGCACGCATCACCACTCGACCACGCCCTGTACGATAGCCCTCACGCACTCCACTCAAGCCATAAATAATACCGCCGGTAGGGAAATCCGGAGCAGGAATTAGCTCAATCAAGTCATCCACAGAGCAATCAGGGTGGCGTAAACAATATAAGCAACCATCAATCACCTCAGATAAATTATGAGGTGGAATATTGGTTGCCATACCTACAGCAATACCAGAACTACCGTTGACTAGCAGGTTGGGCAACTTGGTTGGCAACAATCTAGGCTCTTGCTCACTACCATCGTAGTTAGGCCCAAAATCCACAGTATCTTCATCAATATCAGCAAGTAGCTGATGAGCAATCTTTGCTAAACGCACCTCGGTATAACGCATTGCCGCGGCACTATCACCATCAATAGAACCGAAGTTACCATGACCATCGACAAGCATATAACGCAATGAAAAATCTTGAGCCATACGGACAAGTGTGTCATACACTGCTTGATCACCATGAGGGTGATATTTACCAATTACATCACCAACAATACGTGCTGATTTCTTGTAAGCACCATTCCAGCTGTTATTCAGCTTGTCCATCGCAAAAAGGACACGACGGTGTACAGGCTTAAGACCATCACGCACATCAGGTAGGGCACGTCCTACAATCACACTCATCGAGTAGCTGAGGTAACTACGACGCATTTCTTCTTCGAGAGAGACGGGTAGCGTTTCTTTAGCAAAAGAATCCATATTACTCACTTATTAATTTCACCAACCAATTGCTAAATATAGCAATGACAGTGGTAGTTCTCTATTAAATGTATACTCTTAAACGGTTGATTTTAACACTCTTCTAGGAAGGAAATCAGTTTAGACCCTTTCATCAGAAAAAGTGCTATCCCTCTTCCATGGACTATCCTTCTTTCATAGATATAAACTCCCCATAAGGAATCAAAAAAACATTTCGCCTCATCTAAAGCAAAGAAAAACAGCAAAGTGTTGCATAACAGCAACATCTATAGCATAAAAACCACAAACAGCGGAAATACTTGAAGAAATATAGCCATTAATCCCTGCAAAAGCCCACGAAATCACTTAATATGTCAATGAGGATGCAGGGAAAACGACAAAAGTTTTGAAACAAACCTCAAGGATTGTTATACTAACCCTGATTTCCATTCTGCGGCGTTATCGCTGCGAGTCAATTTTTTAGCTTATTTAGCTCATCGAGGAGAAATATGAACAAGCCCTCTAAATTCGCGTTAGCAATCGCCGTTGCATTATCTTCTGGCGTTGCATCAGCTCAATCAGTAGATAACTGGGTTAGCAATTTTGGTTTAAACTGGAAAAACGGCACTGACGAGTACTGCTGGAGAGACAATTTCTGGACTCCTGCAACTGCTGCTGAAGGTTGTGGTGCAACTGCTAAAGTTGACGTAACTGCTAAGAAAGTAACTTTCAACGCAGACACATTCTTCGACTTTGACCGTGCTACATTGAAACCAGAAGGTCGCAACGTACTTGACCAAGTTGCTGAACAAGTTCAAAAACTTAACCTAGAATCTTTAATCGCAGTTGGTCATACTGACTCTGTAGGTTCTGAAAAGTACAACCAACGCTTGTCTGAGCGTCGTGCTGCTTCTGTTAAGAGCTACCTAGTTTCTAAAGGTGTCCCAGCTGACCAAATCATCGCTTCTGGTCGTGGCGAATCTCAACCAGTAGCTTCTAATGCTACTCGTGAAGGTCGCGCTAAAAACCGTCGCGTAGAGATTGAAATCGTGGGTACTCCACGCTAATTATCTCTTGATTGGATCAAGTGATTCTAAAGGCTCCTCTTGTAGGAGCCTTTCTTATTCTTTCTTATCCTTTGTTTGCTCTCTCCCCTTCTTTTCTTCCTTATTTCTATAAGATACATAGAACATATCATTATGCTTTAAATAAAGATGGGAGCCCTCTCTTCCTTATTTCTGTAAAATACATAGAACCCCTATCCAAAGCATCATTACTTCATATATGACAGCTAATAAATCATTCAGTTGCTGACCCATGTTACAATGAAAGGAGTGAGAACAACATTTCGAAGAATATCTATGAATACCCCAAATATTAACCAAGCCGAGATTGATAAATTTAGTGCACTTGCTAGTAAGTGGTGGGACCCAGAAAGTGAATTCAAGCCACTGCATGAAATTAATCCCCTGCGTTTGCAATGGATTGAAGAACAAGTGGGGGGAAGCCTGCAGGGACTTCGCATACTAGATATTGGCTGCGGTGGTGGTATTTTGGCAGAAAGTATGGCGCGTAAAGGAGCTATTGTTACAGGTATTGACCTTGCTGCCGAGTCTCTAGAAACAGCACGGTTACATGGATTAGAAAGTGGCATCAAGGTAGACTACCAATGTGTATCTGCCGAGGATTTTGCTCAAGCTCATGCTGGTGAGTTTGATGTGGTCACTTGTATGGAGATGTTAGAACATGTGCCTCAACCAGCATCTATTGTGAAATCATGTGAGCAACTAGTCAAACCTGGCGGATATGTATTATTTTCTACGTTAAATCGCAATCCTAAGTCCTACTTACTTGCTATTGTAGCAGCAGAATACCTGCTTAAGATGGTGCCCAAAGGTACCCATCATTATGAGGGTTTCATTAAGCCAAGTGAGCTTATGCGTGCAGCACGTCAAGCTGGATTATACTTACAACAGCTAAAAGGCCTAGAATATAATCCAATGCGTAAAGTATACTTTCTATCAAACGACACCTCTGTCAACTATATGTTATCAACACGTAAATAAGCCCTAGTCCCGCTGGTACTTATTTGCCATCGGGACTTTCTATTTACCTTACCATATCTGATACTGCCAATGTCTGGCAATCACATCGACTCAAACTAGATACAACACTCATACCAACAAGCATAAGGGTGGACATGAAAAATACCGTTTTTTTTGATTTTGATGGAACACTAGCAGATACCGCTCAAGACCTCGTTGCAGCCACCAATCTGCAACGTATCCGTGCAGGACTAGATCCGCTCCCATTTGAGGCATTGCGTAATTACGCTTCTCAAGGAGCTCCAGGATTATTAGGAGCAGCACTTCAGTTAAATCGAACAGATGAGAATTATGAACACGTCCGCACACAATTTCTTAAAGACTACTACTCTCACATGACTGATAAAAGTGTATTATTTGCTGGTATACCAGAGATGCTAGATGACCTAGAAAAACAAGGTTGGCAATGGGGTATCGTGACTAATAAAGCAGAAAGTCTGTCATTCCCACTGTTTAAATATTTTGGTCTATATGACCGAAGTGTAGCTAATATCTGTGGAGATACTGCTGCTAGACCTAAGCCTTATGCTGACCCACTGTTGCTGGCTGCAGAACGTGCGGGAGTGAATCCTGAAGCATGTATTTATGCGGGAGATGATGAACGGGATATTATTGCAGGAAAAGCAGCTGGTATGAAGACTATCGCTATCGCCTATGGCTACTGTCCTGATGTAACACGCATCCCTGCATGGGGAGCTGATGGCATCGCCCATTCGCCTGAGGAATTACTTGATTGGATTTATATGCTAGCGTCAAAATAATAAAAAGGCAGCCGAAGCTGCCTTGATTCGTTCTGTTGCCAAGTGAATCACTCTCCTAGCGGCCTGTTAATTAGGCGGCTAAAGCAAATTTTTCGTCATTTGCAGTTATAACATTGCTTGATTTACGGTCATCGCCTACCGGCTGCCAATCTTCCTATTTATCCCTGTCGAAACCAATACGTCCCCATCAATAAGACACTCTAAAGTAACATCGCCATGCCTAAACCTGCACGGGGAAATGCCCTATTGGTGGAGACGGCGGGAGTTGAACCCGCGTCCAGAAATCTGTCAGTCGACCAGATATACAGCTTAGAAAATTATCTTAACATAATTTCTATAAAACAGCAATTTTGCTAGTGATAAGACAAAAATCCAGCAAAGCATGATGAATCATAACCAACAGCACAATGATTAACTCATGTACCCAGACACTATAACGTTGGCAAAGGATTTAATTGCCTTATCAGGCACACTACCTACAATCTTAACGCTTGACCTTTAATGCCACCATATCAGATGCAATATTAGCTGACTCACGCACGATAACATCGAGATTCTCCTTGCGCTTTTTCTCGTCTTCAAGCTCTTGTTTAAGATTACCCTCACCAGCAGCTAGACCATCATCTAGCTTAAAGGTGGCCAAATCTTTTTCTCCCAAATCTTTACGACGTTTCTCAAAGTCTTTGTAAGTCTCATTCATCTTTTCTCTTTCTGCTTCACGCTTAACCAGATTTAATGAATAGGATTTACGTTGAGAGAGTTTCAAAGCATAAGAGGTTTCATCTTCCATCAATTGCCAGCTACCAGATGTCTTGATACGCTTATCATGGCGTGCCTTCAAAGTTTTAATTTCTTCAGACAGGCTTGCTAAAGGCTTATAACTTGCAGGCTGAATTGCTGTCCAGGGCATGGCATTATCATAACTTGCTTCACCAAGATCCTCTTTATCAAACATACTTGGAAACTTAATATCTGGAGTAACTCCTTTGACCTGTGTTGAACCTCCATTAACACGGAAGAACTTCTGAATGGTCCACTTCAAGGCACCAAGAGAATCTTTATCTGTAGGGTTAGGATCTCGTAAGAAATCGCTCAAAGAACGGAATGTTTGTACAGTACCCTTACCCCAAGTGCGATCACCAACAACTACTCCTCGCGAATAATCTTGAATAGCTGCTGCAAAAATTTCTGAAGCAGATGCAGAGGTACGATCTACGATAACAACCACTGGTTTATCCCATAGTTTCTCAACATTACGGCTACGAACGTTATTCACATCCCCGTCGGCAGAGCGTACTTGTACAACAGTCTGCTTATCACCGATAAACAAACCTGTTAAATTAGCTGCCTCATTTAACGAACCACCACCATTACCTCGCAAATCCAATACGACCCCTTCCACGCCATCTTTTTTGTAGTCAGTAAGGATTTTTTCCACATCACGGGTTACACTCTTATAATTTGGCGTACCCTGAATACGTCCATCAAAGTCCTCATAGAAAGAAGGGATAATAATTACACCAATTTTACGTTTAACACCGTCTATGTCGGTCTCTAGCATCTTGGAACGAGCCGCCTGCTCTTCCATCAGAACCTTATCACGTACGATTCTAATAACTCGGTGCTTACCATCCAACCCCCCCTCAGCAGGGATAACTTCGATACGGACAACACTACCTCGTTTACCGCGGATTTTCTTGACAATATCTTCAAGACGCCAATCTACAACATCTTCCATGGCACCATCCTCACCTTGGCCAACCGCTACAATACGATCACCTGGCTGTAAACGCCCATCTTTAGCAGCAGGCCCACCTGCTACCACTTCACGAATTTGTCCATACTCATCACGTTTTTGTAAAACTGCACCAATTCCCTCTACCGATAAACTCATCTGTACATCAAAATCTTTGGCAGAGGAGGGACTGTAATAAGTAGTATGCGGATCAGTGCTGTCTGCATAGGAGTTAAGAAACATCTCTGCTACTTCCTCGCTAGTCATACGCACAAGTTGATTTCGATGATTAGTATAACGTTTACGCAAAGTTTCACGAATTTTGGCATCATCGGTTTTGGTCAATTTAAGTCGGATAAAGTCGTTTTTCACTCGACGACGCCATAAATCATTGACCTCATCATCATTCTTAGGCCAGTCTGCTTTCTTGCGATCCACATTAAACTGCTCATCAACTGAAAAGTCAAAAGGCTGTTCCAACAAACTAATCGCATAATCATAACGTTGTGCAACACGATCACGATAACGCAAGAAAACATCAAAAGCAAAACGCATGTCTCCAGCAAGAAGCATCCGTGATACTAAACTCTCTGCCGGTTGATAATGTGCTAAATCTTCAGCGGTAAAAAACATCTTCTGAGGGTCGAGTAACTTAAAGTAAGCCTTGTATACTTCTTCACTCATTTTCCCGTCTAGAGGCTTTTTGTTGTATTCAAGCCGAGTGAGCACATTAGAAACAATAAATGATGCACGAGAAAACTCAATCTCTGGCTGAATTTTGGGAAAATCCGCCGGCTTAATAGGAGCCACCTTAGAAGAGGAAGTCTCCTTACTCTTATCATCATTGGTTGCAACTTGAATTGTTGCAGTTTGAGAGGCATTGGTTACCGCTTGACTTACCCCTGATGGCAAGGTATCTGCATAAGCCCCACCTACAACCCATGCTAATGAAGTTGCCAATACAAGGCTTTTTAATGTCGTCGAATATTTCTTCATAGAGTTGATTATCCGTTACATGACCAAAAAGAAAAGACTATTTTAAACTTAAACTTGAACTTATTTAAAACAAAAAGCCTTAAAATGAGAGAATTGCTATTTCTTTGCATTACTTTGGGAAGAATTTATGTCTATTTCTCGTAGTTTGTATCTTGCTAGTATTGTTATGTTGAGCTGCGGAACTCATTATGCTGTAGCTGCAGGCTCCTCACCTCAAGCCAAAAATGTTAACGAACTCCAACCCAAACACTCATTAAACCAGATGGGCAGTTCCCATACGACAGCACAAGATAATCTAAACAAAGCTACACTTTCTCAAAATAAGCAATTTACCCAATGTATTGCTGGGCTTGAAAACAGCGCTGTGCAATCCGGTGTATCTCGCCATACTTTTGAAACATTGACTCAAAACTTAGCACCAGATTTCTCTTTAGTGGAAAAACTCAATTTTCAACCAGAATTCCGCACTCCCATATGGGATTATATTACTGCATTAGTAGATGAAGAACGCATTGATGATGGCAAATCTAAAATGCGCCAATACAAGGAAGCTCTTAAACGTATTGCTCAACAATATGGTGTAGACCCTGAGACTGTTGTGGCGGTATGGGGAGTAGAGAGTAACTTTGGTAAAAATCAGGGCAAGTATTCACTTATACAAGCTCTAGGTACTCTCAGTTGCACGGGTCGTCGACAAGCATTCTTTCGCAAAGAGTTTTTCGCCGCTATGAGAATTATCCAATCAGGAGATATTCCTGCTAACCGCCTTAACGGTTCATGGGCAGGGGCTTTTGGACATACACAATTTATGCCAACAACCTTTGAGCGGTTAGCTGTAGATTTTGACAAAGATGGTCGTCGTGACCTGATTGATAATTCTGTTGATGCCTTGGGCTCTACCGCTAATTATCTCGCTAAAGCAGGTTGGGTAACAGGTCAGCCATGGGGGGGTGAAGTCAAATTACCTGCAGGCATGTCAACCGCTGGTGAGGGACGTAAACAGAAAAAGACCATTGCATACTGGATAGGAAAAGGTGTTAGAACTGCCGATGGCCATGCCCTAGATACTGTTGTCAGTGATAATTTACGTGCAGGTTTATTGTTACCAGCAGGCCGTAGTGGTCCTGCCTTCTTAGTATTTAAGAACTTCGACGTTATTTATAGCTACAATGCCGCTGAAAGCTATGCTTTAGCTATTGCTCATTTATCTGATAGACTACGTGGTGCTGGTCCTTTTGTGACTCCTTGGCCAACCGATGACTTGGGACTATCTCGCTCTGAACGCCGTGAATTGCAAGAGCTACTCATTAAACGTGGATATGATATTGGTGAGATAGATGGGGCAATAGGCTCCAAAACACGCGAAGCAATTAAAGCTGAGCAAACACGCCTAGGAATGACTGCTGATGGAAGAGCGGGACAGAAACTACTAAAAGCCCTGAAAAATAAATAACCATTTAACCTGATGTCACTCATTTCTACTATATTTATTTGTATTTCATTAAACACTTTATCTGCCTTAAGTTAGTTGCATAGCCAACTTAATAGCGGCTCTAAATTTACAATCATTATTTCATTATGGCTGAACAAACTTTAATTACGCTCACTGATGCACAACTGGCTTTTGGACATCATGCCCTATTAGATCATGCTAATTTTAGTATCCAAGAGGGTGAACGAATTGGTTTGATTGGCCGCAATGGTGCTGGTAAATCTTCCTTGTTACGTGTCTTAGATGGCCGTATTCAGGCAGATGATGGAGAGGTAGCAAGATTAAGCTCGTTACGTGCAATTACGGTTGAGCAAGAACCTATGCTAGATGAGACTCTCTCCATTTTTGATAATCTTGTTGGCAATTTTATGGAGCAAGAAGATTGGTCTCGTCCAGCTCGTGCTAATGCAATGCTAGATCAACTAGGGTTAGATGGTTCGGTGATGGCTGTTGACTTATCAGGTGGTACTCGTAAGCGTGTAGCATTAGCACGAGCATTTTTACAAGAGCCGGATTTGTTATTGCTAGATGAGCCGACTAATCATCTAGATTTTGAGGGGATTCTGTGGCTAGAAAATACCATTAAACAAAGTCGTTGTGCATGTGTGATTATTACACATGATCGCCGTTTCTTAGATGCTGTGACAACACGCATTGTTGAGCTAGATCGTGGTATGTTGCATAGTTTTCCTGGAAATTTCTCACAGTGGCAAACTCAAAAAGCTGCTTGGTTAGAAGCAGAAAAATTGCATAATGACCGTTTTGATAAGTTCCTTGCCCAAGAAGAAGTGTGGATTCGCAAAGGAGTAGAAGCTCGCCGTACACGCAATGAGGGACGTGTTAAGCGTCTAGAAGCGTTACGTCGTGAGCGTGCTGCTCGTCGTGAGCGTGTAGGCAATGTGAACTTTGCAATTGATTCAGGGGAGCGCTCAGGAAAATTAGTTGCTGAGTTAAAAAATATTCATCAGCAATTTGGTGACAAAGTGGTTATCGATGACTATTCCACCACTATTATGCGGGGCGACCGTATTGGGTTGATAGGTCCCAATGGTGCAGGTAAAACGACACTATTAAAAATCATCCTTGGTGAACTACAACCCACCTCGGGTGAAGTTCGTCTAGGAACTAATTTACGCATTGCTTATTTCGACCAAATGCGCGAGCAACTTGATGAAAATGCACCACTGACAGATGTAATTAATCCTGGTAGTGAGTGGATTGAGATTGGCAACACACGCAAGCATGTAATGAGTTATTTAGAAGACTTCCTATTCTCCCCTGCTCGTGCCCAATCGCCTGTAAGTAGCTTATCAGGCGGAGAGCGTGCAAGATTGTTGCTAGCAAGATTGTTTGCTCGTCCTGCTAATGTGCTGGTAATGGACGAACCTACTAATGATCTTGATATTGAAACCCTAGAATTATTAGAACAATTATTACAAGAGTTCGATGGTACTGTTTTGTTGGTAAGCCATGACCGTAGTTTTCTTGATAATGTTATTACACAGACGATTGCATATGAGGGCAATGGACATTGGCATGATTATGTCGGTGGTTACGATGATTGGATTATGCAGCGTGGGGGCGAGACCAAAGCTATCCGTAGTACGAGTGAAAGCAAGGGGGGAATCAATAGTAAAACTACAGAAAAAAATAATACCAATGTTTCTTCATCAAAGAACGGCGGTATTTCCTCATCAAAAAATGAAGGTATTTCTTCTGTAAACTCTGGGACTGGTGAGGCAGGTAAAGAAGATTTCGCAACGAGTGGGTCTGTTAATGCATCACGTAAATCCCCAAATAAGTCTAAATTAAGCTCCTGGGAAGCACGCGAATTGGCTGAAATTCCGGACAAAATCGCCTCTATGGAAAAACGCCAGCAGGAACTCACTGAACAATTATCAGATCCTGAGTTATATTCTGGTGGTAATGACCGTGCCCAAGCAATTAATGATGAGCTTGCTCAGATTGAGGAGGAGTTACTTGCTCTATTTGAGAGGTGGGAAATTTTGGAAGCCAAAGGAAAATAACTCCTAGCGTTTGGTTAATGGGGGAAAATACCCCTCATTAACTGTCGCTAATTCTTATTGCCAGTATGATTTTGTTTTTCCTCCTTTTTCAATATCATCAACGCTCTGACCAAAGCAAAGGAATACACGCCAAAAACTGCCAATATCACAGCAATTAAAAAATTATCTAATATTGCCCACAATACTAAAGCAATCACCAACGCTATTAACCACATAACAAATTCCTACCTGACTACCCAACACTAAATTACTACCCCCCTTAATACAGCAATAGCATATTTTCACTTTACCTTCCCCTGCTAAATGCTAACGAATACCTACAATGACTAACACAGCCAGTGCTTTATATCGTCACAGCAAACAGAGGAGCTTTACGGCACAATCTGATAAAGTTTTTTATAACCCTTTGATTTTCAACTTATTTTATTGCGTTGCAACATCAAAAATATCCGTATAAATCCCTAGTTCTTCTTATTTTAACGAATTCCGAAAAAAGATAAACTACACTAATACAAAAGCACCACAAGTGCAACTTTAACACATACTACTTAATCTATTGACACCACAAGTGTTAATCAAAATCACAAGAATAATTCTCGGAGACAACGATGAATGCACCTTTATCTAAATCACAGCTAAACTTGGCTGAAAGCACCACACTGGACGATAAATATACTGCAAAGCACCAGCGCGTCTTTATGAATGGTACGCAAGCATTAGTTCGCCTGCCCCTATTACAAAAAGAACGCGACAAAGCCGCTGGGCTTAACACTGCAGGTTTTATATCTGGCTATCGAGGCTCACCACTTGGTAATGTAGACCTTACACTATGGAAAGCCCAAAAACACTTAAAAGCCCATGATATTGTATTCCAACCAGGACTCAACGAAGAGCTCGCTGCTACAGCAGTGTGGGGGTCTCAACAACTTAATCTTTTCCCAGGAGCTAACCGTGATGGTGTGTTCGGTATGTGGTACGGTAAGGGACCTGGCCTTGACCGCTCCATGGATGTATTTAAACATGCAAATAATGCTGGCACATCTAAGTTTGGCGGTGTCTTGCTTATTGCAGGAGACGATCATGCAGCGAAATCATCTACTGTCGCATACCAGTCTGAACATGACTTACAAGCGGCGGGCATCCCTGTCCTCTACCCTGCCAATGTGCAAGAGTATCTTGATTATGGTTTACATGGCTGGGCAATGAGCCGCTACTCTGGGTTATGGGTCAGTCTTAAATGTGTTACCGATGTAGTGGAATCATCGTCCTCTGTTGAAGTCAACCCAGACCGGATTCAAACCATTATCCCAGAAGACTTTGAACTACCTGAGGGGGGCCTAAACATCCGTTGGCCAGATACTCCAGCCGCACAAGAAGAGCGTATGAACACCTACAAATGGTATGCAGCTCTTGCTTATGTGCGTGCAAATAAACTAGATAAAATCATTATCGACTCGCCTAATGCACGCTTTGGTATTATGACAGCAGGCAAGGCATATCTTGATGTGCGTCAGGCACTGACTGACTTAGGTCTAGATGAACAAACCTGTCGTGATATAGGGATTCGTCTCTATAAAGTTGGCTGTGTATGGCCCCTTGAGGCACAAGGGGCACGTGAATTCGCTCTTGGATTAGATGAGATTCTTGTAGTCGAGGAAAAGCGTCAGATTATGGAGTATGCACTAAAAGAAGAGCTCTACAACTGGCGTGATGATGTACGTCCGGAAGTGTATGGTAAATACGACGCACGCGATGATGGTGGTGGAGAATGGTCTGTTCCTAGGGGGCCTTGGCTATTACCACCTAATCTTGATTTATCCCCTGCTATTATTGCTAAAGCGATTGCCAAGCGTCTAGAAAAACACAACTTACCCGACGAAGTACGTGAGCGTATCCGTGCCCGCATTGAAATTATTAAAAACAAAGAAAGAGAAAGCCAGCATATTTCCGTTGTTGCTGAACGTAAACCTTGGTTTTGTTCTGGTTGTCCACATAATACTTCCACACGTGTACCCGAAGGCTCTCGTGCTGTAGCAGGCATTGGTTGTCACTATATGACCACTTGGATGGATAGAGACACTTATACTTTCACCCAGATGGGAGGAGAAGGTGTACCTTGGATTGGTCAAAAAGATTTTACTGATGAAAAACACATCTTTGCCAACTTGGGTGATGGAACCTATTTTCATTCAGGCATCCTAGCCGTACGTGCATCTATTGCTGCTAAAGCAAATATCACATACAAGATTTTATTTAATGATGCCGTTGCAATGACTGGTGGACAACCAATTGATGGCACACTCACAGTTCCACAGATTCATAACCAACTTGTGGCAGAAGGAATTGCCAAAGTAGTCATTGTCAGTGATGAACCTGATAATATCCGCGCACTCGGCATTCCTAGCGAGACTGAAATTTATCACCGCAATGATCTTGATGATGTCCAACGCATGTTGCGCGATACTCCTGGGACCACGGCATTAATTTATGTACAGACCTGCGCCACAGAGAAACGCCGTCGCCGTAAACGTGGCACCTACCCAGATCCAGCAGTACGAACCTACATTAACGAAGATGTCTGCGAGGGTTGCGGTGATTGTGGTGTACAGTCTAACTGCTTATCCATTGAGCCTGTAGAAACCCCAATGGGTGTTAAACGCAAGATTAATCAATCAAGCTGCAACAAGGATTTCTCTTGCCAACGTGGTTTCTGCCCAAGTTTCGTCACAGCCAAAGGGGCTCAATTGCTTAAGCCACAATCACATAGTGCTTCTTTTGAGAAAAAGGATCTCCCTTATCCCCAATTACCAACTATCCAGCGTTCTTACAATATTCTTGTCCCTGGTGTTGGTGGTACAGGAGTGGTCACTATTGGCTCCATACTAGGTATGGCTGCCCATTTGGATGGCAAGGGGGTCAATATTCTTGATATTACAGGTCTAGCCCAAAAAGGTGGTGCTGTTGTAAGTCATGTACAGATTGGGGAAAAACCAGAAGATTTATATGCAACTCGTATTGGTACAGGTGAGGCACATCTGGTCATTGCTTGCGATGCCATTGTGGCGGCATCTAAAGAAATTACCTCTAAACTACAAAAACATCAAACCTATGCTGTTGTTAATAGTGCCAAAACACCAACTGCAGAGTTGTTTTCCAATCCAAAGTGGCGTTTCCCTAGTATTGCCACACAACGTGACATTCAAGGTCTCTTAGGCGAAGAAGGTTGTGACTTTTTAGATGCCTCTTTCTATGCCTTTACCCTACTGGGTGATGCCATTTTTGCTAACCCACTCTTGCTGGGATATGCTTGGCAAAAAGGTCGTATTCCCTTATCACTACACGTTATCCAACGTGCAATTGAACTCAATAATGTCGCTATTGAGAAAAACCTTGAGGCCTTTTATTGGGGGCGTTATTTAGCACACTTTGGTCAGCTGCAAGAGATTACTGGCAGCAATGCTATCTCTCCCACTAAAACTTCTGATAAGGTTGGAGCAGACATTGGTAACAAACAAGAGCAAGCTGTTGCTGATAGCTTGATTTCTAGCAATAGTCAAACAACAGATTTTGGTCAAGAAATTTCTCGTCAATCATCAAATCTTGATAAATATTCGGATAATACTATCAAAAATGTATTACATCACACTGTACAATTTACTGAAAGTATTGATAGTTTGATTAAACGTTTGGCAAAGTTTCTTACTGAATATCAAAACAAGGCGTATGCCAATAAATTTGTACAAGCTGTCTCTGCCATTAAGACAATAGAAGATCGCATCAATACAGAAGCGTTATCCTCTGCTGATGGCAAGTATCACCTCCCCTACCATACAAGCAGCTATCCTCTTACCGAGGCTGTTGCCAAAAATCTCTGCAAGCTGATGGCCTATAAAGATGAATATGAGGTAGCACGTCTTTACACTCGCCCAGAGTATTTAGAACGTTTACGCCAAACTTTTGCAGGAGAGCCAGGGAAAGATTACCAACTCTATGTACATATGGCCCCTCCTGCATTTGCTAAGCGCAAATCTGATGGACATCTTGTTAAAAAAGCTTATGGTCCCTGGGTATTTACGGCATTTAAAATACTGACTAAATTTAAATGGTTGCGTGGTACTGCACTAGATCCATTTGGCCATACCGAAGAGCGACGCACTGAGCGCTCCTTGATTGAAGACTATTTAGCTATGCTAGACCTCTTCAAACAAAAGCTATCGGTAGACAATATAAACAAGGCCATTGCACTGGCTGAACTTCCCGATGACGTACGTGGCTACGGTCATGTCAAAGAACGCAATATTGCTAAATATCGTGTCCAAAAGGAGAAATTATTAGAGGAGTTTTACAGAACATAGGATAAAATTCTCAGTTCAAAATATCAGGAAATCCATATAAAACAATGTGGATTCTGGCTCTCATTACAAGGGAGAAATTGCGTCTCTCAAAAGTGAGGGGCATATCCACAATAGCAAAACATCCTCACACTACTAATACTAAACCCTCGCAAGACATCAAAGCCTAGCGAGGGTTCATACTTCAAAGGTAGACTAGTCAAAATAGCCTACACATGACCTGTATTACTCAGCCGCTGGTGCGTCTGGATTAACGATTTCAGTTACTGGTTTCTCAGCATCTAAACCGCCTAATGCCTTGATAGAAAGGCGAACACGTCCACGGTCATCAGCTTCGATTACCTTAACCTTAACTTTTTGACCTACACTTAACACATCATTAATATCATTGATGCGGTAGTTGGCAATTTCAGAAATATGCAACAAGCCATCACGACCAGGTAGAATTTGAACAATACCACCGAAGTCTAATAAGCGTTGAACTGTACCTTCATAAACTTGACCAACTTCAACAACAGCAGTCAACTCTGTGATACGACGTTCTGCCTCTTTAGCTTTTTCAAGATCCGCAGAGGAAATAGTCACTACACCCTCATCGGTAATATCAATTTGACAACCAGTTTCCTCTGTCAAGGCACGGATAGTGGCTCCACCCTTGCCAATCACCTCACGAATCTTTTCAGGGTTAATCTTCATAGTGAGCATACGAGGAGCAAAGCTAGATAACTCGTCGCGAGAGCCTGAAATAGCTTCTTTCATCTTGCCAAGAATATGTAAACGACCTTCACGTGCCTGTGCTAGAGCCACTTGCATGATTTCTTTGGTGATACCTTGGATTTTGATATCCATCTGCAAAGCCGTAATACCATTTGCAGTACCAGCCACTTTAAAGTCCATGTCTCCTAGATGGTCTTCATCACCTAAAATATCAGTAAGTACGGCGAACTTATTGCCCTCCTTGATAAGACCCATAGCAACACCTGCTACATGATCGCTTACTGGAACACCAGCATCCATCATTGCTAAGCAACCGCCGCAAACAGAAGCCATTGATGAAGAACCATTAGACTCAGTAATTTCAGAAACAAGGCGAATAGTATATTGGAAATCCTCGTGTTTAGGTAATGTAGGTACTAAAGCACGTTTAGCAAGGCGACCATGACCGATTTCACGTCGTTTAGGTGAACCAAAACGACCACACTCTCCAGTTGCAAATGGAGGCATATTGTAGTGAAGCATAAAGCGATCACGAGTCTCACCCAATACAGAATCAATTACTTGTTCGTCAGACTTGGTACCTAATGTTGCTACCACCAATGCTTGAGTTTCACCACGAGTGAATAGCACACTACCATGTGTACGAGGCAACACTCCAAGACGAATAGAAATAGGACGTACAGTGCGAGTATCACGACCATCAATACGAGGCTCACCATTGAGAATTTGACCGCGTACAATAGCGGACTCTAAATCAAAGATAATGTTATCAATAGCCACTTCGTCTGGCGCTTCTTCACCACGCTCAGCCGCCTGTGCTGCTAATGTTTCCTTAGTCAAAGCAGACACTTCTTTTAATTTAGCAGAACGTTCTTGTTTTTGGCGAATTTGGAAGGCTGCTTTAAGACCTTCCTCGGCAACCGCTTTAACCGCAGCAATAAGTGCTTCGTTCTTGGGCTCTGGTTGCCAATCCCATTCTGGTTTACCAGCTTCTTCCACCAATTCATGGATGGCATTAATTGCTGTTTGCATTTGCTCATGGCCATAAACCACACCACCAAGCATTACTTCTTCACTGAGCTTGTCTGCTTCCGACTCTACCATCAATACCGCAGCCTCTGTACCAGCAACCACCAAATCCATTGCAGATTTTTCTACTTGGCTAATAGTTGGATTAAGCACATATTGGCCATCAATATAACCTACACGAGCGGCACCAATAGGACCATTAAATGGAATACCAGAAATCGCCAATGCGGCTGATGTACCAATCATAGAAATAATATCTGGGTCGATCTCTGGGTCAACAGATAAAACGTGCACAATAACTTGTACTTCGTTGTAAAAACCTTCAGGGAATAATGGGCGCAATGGACGATCGATAAGACGAGAAGTTAAAGTTTCTTTCTCACTAGGTTTACCTTCACGTTTAAAAAACCCCCCAGGAATGCGACCTGCAGCATAAGTTTTTTCGACATAGTCCACAGTCAAAGGGAAAAAGTCTTGACCTGGTTTTGCGTCTTTAGCAGCAACGACTGTTGCTAATACAACGGTGTCTCCCATAGAGGCAACCACAGCACCTGTGGCTTGGCGAGCAATCTCACCGGTTTCCAGTACCACGGTATGGTTACCGTATTGAAATGATTTAGTTACTTTATTGAACATCGTGTTCTTCCTTCTTAATGCGTTGCCTTTATCCACTACAAAATACACCATGATGCTGTGTATTTAGGCAACATTAACAATAAAAAACCGCACACAGAACCATCAGCACTGTGTACGGTCTTGAATCCTAGTATACCACAAGGATTACTTACGGAGGCCTAATTTTTCAATCAAAGCACGGTAAGAGTCTGGATTACGACCTTTTAAGTAGTCCAATAATTTACGGCGACGACTAACCATACGCAACAAACCACGACGAGAATGGTGGTCTTTTTTGTGGGTCTTGAAGTGTTCTGTAAGTTCATTAATGTGTGCTGTAAGTAAAGCGATTTGAACTTCTGGAGAACCTGTATCGCCAGGTGTACGTGCAAATTGACTAACGATATCGGCTTTATTAATATCTGCTACTGACATGATTTATTCCTTTATACAAGCGTCAGCGATGAATGTGTGCTGACGTGGTTAAAATCACCCATATTTGGGATTAATCCGTGATTATAACAAGGTTTTGCTAGAATGACAATATCTCTCTTTCCCCTCATCCTAGCAAAGGGCATCAAGATGGTTTTTGCTAGCAATAATGTATGGTGCTATACTTATCCAGGCTTTTTACCCAAACTTGGTTAGTTCAGGGCTTTACTAGAGAATGAAATACAAAATTACAGACATATTTTTGTATCTACCTTTCTCTCTCAAATAAAAAGCATTGTTCAAGAAGGATGTTTAAAAAATAACACCATCAAAAAACACTTTAACAGATAACAACACAACCCTTTAAGGAGTTGAGATGCGTATTCTCATGACAACAATCGCTGTGCTAGCCATCTCTGGCTGCACCTCATACCGTGACATTCCTGCAAACTCCTCTGAGCAAGTAGTACTCAACAAAATGGGGACGCCCACTGCTAGCTGTACCAAGTCTGATGGCAGCAAGCGTCTTATTTGGTCAACCCAACCTAATGGGCAGTATGCCTATGGAGCAAATGTATCCAAAAATGGGGTAATCGATAAAGTCACTTCTTTGCTAAGTGATGCCAATTTTAAAAAACTCAACCAAGGTATTTGGACTCCAGAAGATGTCCGCTGCGAGTTTGGTCCCCCTGCTGAAACAGGACGTATTGGACTTGGGGAAAAGAATGAAGTTGTATGGACCTATCGCTACAAAGAAATTAATGTGTGGAACAACCTTATGTATATCTATTTTGGTCGTGATGGTAGCCAAGTTACTCACTATCACTCAGGTCCAGATCCTCGCTATGATACAGACAATGCTTGGTTTTTTGATTAATCCTATTTACCTTATTCTCTGCACTCCAAACTAAAACCCAGTTCATGATGAACTGGGTTCGTTTCACTGGAGAAGCTATTTCCCTCTCTAACAACTACTAAGAAGATGCTTTTCTCTGCTATCAATCGGAGAGATTCTGACTATCCTCTTCCTCTTTTATTCTTTCTCCACTAAGACGGCGTGCCTTTCTCCACCGCATAAAGAACACCACCCAACCTGATATTGAGTACACTACAAAGAGAAGAAATAATACGATGGGAGGATCCAAGGCCACAATGGCAAATGTTAACACCAATGTCAACAATAACCACACAGGGGGTCTAGTCTGACGCCAACCCTCCTCCTCTTTGGCCTTAAACATATGCTTACCACTGAAAAACGGAGCATTAGAAATCATGGTCAAGCCAGCGTAAACCGTCAAGAAGAAAGCAATCCATTGCATAAAGTCAGTGGCTGGCAATCGATTTTCTGCACTTAACCATACAAACCCCCCCACCAAAGCAGCTGCTGACGGACTAGGGAGGCCTTGGAAAGCACGACTATCAACTACATTGATATTGGTATTAAAACGAGCAAGTCGCAATGCTGCTCCTGCCACATAGATAAAGGTAGCAATCAATCCTAGACGCCCAAGATTATCAAGCATATAGGAATACATTACCATAGCAGGTGCTACCCCAAAGGATACAATATCAGCCATAGAGTCATACTGTTCACCAAACGCTGACTGGGTGTTGGTCAAGCGAGCGACTCTCCCATCCATTCCATCTAATAACATGGCTAAAAAAATCGCTGTTGCTGCTGTTTCAAATTGACCATTCATCGCCAACATAATGGCAAATACACCAGCAAATAAATTACCTGTCGTAAAAGCATTGGGCAATAAATAAAAACCCTTATGAGGTTTTTGTGTTGTCATCATCGCTTTGTCCTTTTTCTAAACAATCTTTCATTTTACTCTTTTGCCGTGTATTTGCCTATATGCCAAGCAAATAGCCATGATTTTATCGACATTAAATACAACTTTTCCTCAAAAAATATCCTTCCCTTTCTTGTAAACTTTCACTTCAAACAAATCAAGCTAGTAATACCCACTAGGTAAACTCATAGTTTTTTCGCCCATGACCTGATAAACTAGACGACTAAAAAGCTGGTAAGCACATACTTCTACAACATCATCCTTATCACTAAACACAGAAACAAACACCAAGAACCTATTGAGTTTGACCAAGATGTCGCTCTAGTCGCTTAACTTTAGGAGACAATAATGACCCACCCTATTGTAGAAAAACTTTATGTAAAAATGACACTCCCTGTGATTGGTGCACCTATGTTTATTGTGGCTAATCCTAAACTCATATTAGCCCAATGCACCAGTGGTATTATTGGTTCCATGCCTGCTTTAAATGCTCGCACAACAGAACAGCTTGATGAGCAATTGGCAGAAATAACCGAAGGATTGGCAGCATCTACATCACCCAAAACAGCCCCTTATGCGATTAATCAGATTGTACATGCCAGCAATACACGTCTTGAAAAAGATATGGCATTGTGCGAGAAATATAAAACCCCTATGTTAATTACCAGCTTAAGCGCACCAGCCGATGTAGCTAAAGCGGCTCACGCTTGGGGTGGCATTGTTTTTCATGATGTGATTTCTGTGCGTCATGCTGAAAAAGCACTAGAAGCTGGTGTTGACGGTTTGATTCTTGTATGCAATGGTGCGGGTGGACATGCTGGTACTATCAATCCATTTGCGCTAGTAAGTGAAATTCGCCGTTTTTATGATGGTCCTATTGCACTATCTGGTGCCATTTCCACTGGTGCAGGTATCCTTGGTGCTCGTGCTGCTGGAGCAGATTTTGCTTACATGGGAACACGATTTATTGCAACCACAGAAGCCAATGCAAGTGATGAATACAAAAATATGCTGCTGCAAGCAAGTGCCAAAGATATTATTTATACCCCCTACTTTACAGGGGTCAGCGGCAACTATTTAGTACAAAGCATTATCAATGCAGGCATTAATCCCGAAGACCTAAACAAAGCCGATAAAACCAAAATGAATTTTGGTGAAAATGTGCATGGTGCTAAAGCATGGAAAGATATTTGGGGCGCTGGTCAAGGGGTCGGTACGATTGATAAGATTATGTCTACAGCAGAGCTTATTACACAGCTTCAGACAGAATATAAAGCAGCTAGAGAGGCTTTATTTCATAGTCTTTAAGTCTTGTATCTTAAGTATATTGCATTAAATATATAACCTAACTCTCAAGGATATTAATGCGATACTTCGTCCCTCTCTATTTACATACAAATATTCCCATAGTACAGGAGAATTTATGTCTGAAAAAGCTATCTTAACAATTGAAGACCGCATTGCTACCTTACAATTTAATCGTCCAGAGATGCGCCATGCTCTTGACACAGAAAGCTATCAAGCATTAGCAAAATGCTTGGATGAAGTGGCTAACAATGACCAAATACAGACTCTTATTCTTACCGGTAGTCAGGACTTTTTTACAGCAGGCAATGATTTACATGACTTTCTAGGCCCGCTACCCACTGATGGTGAGTTCTTTGAGGGATTAAAATTTCTATCTGCATTACGTCGTGTACCAGTCCCCATCATTGCAGCCGTTGAGGGTATGGCCGTGGGTATTGGTTGTACACTATTGCTACATTGTGAATTTGTTATTGCTGGTGAGAACACTATCTTCACTATGCCTTTTGCCCCGCTTGGTGCATGCCCAGAAGGAGGGTCTTCGGACTTATTACCTAAAGCCGTGGGTATGCGCAAAGCACAGGAGTGGTTGCTGCTAGGAAGCAAAATCACTGCCCAAGAAGCATTGCAAACCCAACTCATTACCCGTACTTGCTCACCAGGCGATACATTGAATCAAGCACAACAACTTGCAAAGCAACTTTGCAAGCTACCTCGTTACTCATTAATCGCCACTAAGGCGCTGTTGCGTCAACATCAAGGTTTTGATGAACAGGCTTGCTTTAGCGCAGAACAAGAGCGTTTTATTGAGTGCATCACACAGCCAAGTTCGAAGGCTATTATTCAAGCCTTTTTGAAGAAATAAACATTAATATTATTTCTGCCAATTTTTGATTTGAGAACGAATCAGTTTAAGCTGTTTATGATAACGACGACAGTCAATACACAACATCAAATGCAAGTGCAGACTAATTCTTTCTCGATAAGATAGTTTTCTATCCTGCTTCTCAGAAAGAAGGTAGGAGGCTCTTCGACAGTCAATCATGGTATGAATTCTCTACATAAAATATGGTTTCACATTAATGTTCATTGAACCAGTTGCGCTGTAAACATCGACGCAGGGCATTCCTCGCCCGATGTAGCATTACATAGCAATTATCTTTACTTAAGTTAAATTGCTGACAGATTTCTTCTGTCTCCCAACCATCAACTTCTCTTAGATAAAAAACACGAGCAGTATCTTCTGGCAAGCGAGCTAGGCACTCTTCCAATGCTCGAAAAAACAGTTGATTTTGCATATATTGTTCAGGAATTTGATGCCACTCTTGTGGTTTAAATCCTTCTTTCCAATGCCCTGTTTCATCAAAATAATTATCATGAGTAATATCTAAATCATCATTCTTTTCTTTTAATATGTCTAAATCCATTAAAACAGGAGTCTTACGAAAATAATCCGCAATTTTATTTTTTAAGATACTCAACATCCATGTTTTAAGGGTAGATTGCGCATTAAACTGCTCTCGTTTATTCCAAGCCGCCGTCAATGCTTCTTGTACCATATCTTCTGCCAAACTATCATCTCGTAATTGCACTTGAGCAAAACGAAGCATATAGGGATATAGTTCATTCAGCTGCTCTACAAAAGGTGTATTCATTCGTTTATTTTTCCATAGGCACTAAAACGTTTTCAATTATCCATTTTTCAATTGTATTATTAAGCCAATCTTGATCAAACGTCTTATTTGTTAACTCATACAGTTGTTGATGTATTAGCGAAATACTACTACCTTGTTCCGAAAAATACTGTAGAAGCAACCATTCCGCCATATCCAGAGATTTATAACATACATTATCCTCTCTATTTCTCCAAATAATAGCATGAGTTGTTTTTTGCTCATATTCAGTTAAATCACTGCTGATAAAATCAAACTGATAATACTTCAAATAAGCAGCCGGCGACCAACCAAGCAAAGTCTCAGCATCCCATTCTTTGCTCACTTCTGGAGTTATTGCAATTTCCGCTTTTAATAACCCAACCTCAAAATCCATCATCTCCAAAATAGCCTCAATAGGTCTATCTACAGCAGGTAGCGTGTGAATATAATCCAGAAACTGTTGTGGAATGTCATTAAAAAAAGGAGACTGTGGAGCAGCCTCTGCTATAAACTTATGCTGTAATTGCTGCCAATCTATCGCATCAAGAAATTGCATACTATCACTAAAACAGAGTTCTAAAAACTGACGTATATTGTTATGAATTAAACGTCTATAAACCGATAGTCGATAAGCATCCAATTGTTCAGACACTGGTATGTTGATATTACGGATACTATCGGCTAATAATTTCTGGAATATGGCGGAGTCACTAGGCTGCATCATAAATTTTTTCGTATTGCTGTTGAATTTTACGGATTTTTGCTACTTCCATTTCTAGTTCAGAAAAAGCAGGAAAATTACTATCTCTTTCTAAGAGGCAAGGAGGAACATGGTTAAGTTTTGCATAAGTTCTATCTAAAATTGTCCACACATCCGGACACACTGCTTGTCCATGTGTGTCTATCAATAACTGTTCATTTTCTTGATCATGACCTGCGATATGAAGATAAGTAATTCTTTTCTTATCAACCTTTTGAAGATACGTTTCAGGATCGACAATACGATGATTAAAGGCATTCACATAAATATTATTCACATCTAAATGAATATCACAATCTGCTTCTTGTGCCACCGCATTGAGAAACTCAACCTCTGTCATTTCTGCTAAGGAACTATGTAAATAGTATGAGGTATTTTCAATAGCAATACGCATCTCCAATATTTCTTGGACACGTTTAATGCGTCGTGCTGTATGTTGAACAGAATCTGCAGTAAAAGGCAATGGTAATAAATCATATAAATGGCCATGATTACTGCAGTAACTCAAATGCTCTGAGAAAAAACTAATATTGTATTGACGCATAAAAGATTTAATCTCTCGCAAGAAATCCTCTTGCAGTGGGTCTTGCCCCCCTAGAGATAAAGATAAGCCATGACAAGCAATAGGAAATCGCTCTGCTATCTTGTCAAAAGTCTTACGGGCTTTTCCTCCCATTCTTAACCAATTTTCTGGGGCTATTTCAATAAATTGGATAGGTGATTGCTTACTTAACGTCAAAAAATTTTCTGACAATGCACGTTTATATCCAATCCCTGCCCCCTGTAATATTGTCATACTTATCCCCTATCACAGACCTTGTTACTTCAATTAATCATGATGTTTTGAATATAAAAAATACTGCCGTCCAATTACATTGGACGGCACCTCCTGCAATGAAACGCAATTAACTACCGCATTTACCCTCCCCACATTTGCCTTCGGCAGATTTACCCATTTTTTCAACCTTTTTATCTTGGCTGGCCCCACATTTTCCTTCATTTGCTTTGCTGTGGTCAGCTCCACAACCCGCCTCTTTCATTTCTTTTTTAGCCATTTGCGCTGCAGGCTTCTCTTCTGCCATGACAGCTTGAGAACCAAATGCTGCCAAAACACCTGCCAAAGCGACTAAAGTTGCTGATTTTTTCATTGTATAACTCCTTTTCTAGGTTAAAAATATTAAAATTAATTTGTTGTCTTGATGGAACAACGTGAACAAATTAAATAATCTAACGAGAACCGTCCCATACCTTGCATAGCTAAAGGAATCAAGGTAATTAAATAGATGACTGCCATTTTGTAGCCATTATGACAAACGTTATAACCATTCCCACTATGCACTGCATACCAGGCTACTAATGTTAATACAAACAAGATTAATGAACCTATCCGTCCAAATAATCCAATAACAAGTAAGACAGGTACGATAATTTCTGCCCACATAGCTATCTGCCAGTTAAGCTCCACAGGAAACCAGTTAAACGGTATAGGGAACGCCTCTTGAATATGGGCAAACCAGTTTTCTCCACCCCATTTTTCTAATCCTGCCTCGATAAACTCATAGGCAACGAATAAACGAAGAATAAGTAAAGAAATATCTTTGCCCCAAGTTGTTGAAAATTGGTTTAAGTATTTGTATTTCATAAAAATCTTTTTCATTAACAAAATAACTTAAACTATTAGACGCTAGATATCCTCAAAACCTTACACTTTTTTTTATTAAATTTATAAAATTTTATCCCCTCTTATTCCCACCACATTTTTTAGACACAAAAAAACTCCTGTACCGCAACAGTACAGGAGTTTTTCTGTCAGTAAACTCGATAAAGAATTAGTTCTTAGTTTGGTCTACTAGTTTATTTTTAGCAATCCAAGGCATCATTGCACGAAGTTTACCACCCACTTGTTCAATTTGATGCTCTGCATTCAGACGACGACGAGAAATCAATGTAGGAGCACCTGCGGCATTTTCAAGGATGAAGCTCTTAGCATACTCACCAGTTTGAATATCTTTTAAGCATTGACGCATAGCGCTTTTGCTTTCTTCAGTAATAACGCGAGGACCAGTCACATATTCGCCGTACTCTGCATTATTAGAGATAGAGTAATTCATGTTAGCAATACCGCCTTCATAGATAAGGTCAACGATGAGTTTAAGCTCATGTAAGCACTCAAAGTAAGCCATTTCAGGGGCATAACCAGCTTCAACTAAAGTTTCAAAACCAGCTTTAATCAACTCAACAGTACCGCCACAAAGCACGGCTTGTTCACCAAACAAGTCAGTTTCAGTTTCTTCACGGAAACTTGTCTCGATAACGCCTGCACGACCGCTACCAATAGCACTTGCATAAGATAAGGCTATATCACGAGCAGCACCAGATTTATCCTGGTGAACAGCAATAAGTGAAGGAACACCACCACCTTGCGTGTAGGTACTACGAACAGTATGACCTGGAGCCTTAGGAGCAATCATGATAACGTCAATATCATCACGAGGAATCACTTGACCATAATGCACGTTAAAGCCATGGGCAAAAGCTAATGCAGCACCTGCTTTCATGTTAGGACCCACATGATTTTTATACACTTCAGCAATGTTTTCATCTGGTAAAAGAATCATCACTACATCAGCACTTTTCACTGCTTCTGCAACTTCTGCTACTTTAAGACCTGCATTTACGGCTTTATTCCAAGAAGCACCACCTTTACGTAAACCTACCACTACGTTAACACCAGAATCATGTAGGTTTAAGGCATGAGCATGGCCTTGAGAACCATAACCAATGATAGCTACCTGTTTACCTTTGATTAAGCTTAAATCGCTATCTTTATCGTAAAAAACTTTCATTAAAATCTCCAAAATATAAGTAAAACGAGTTGTTAAATATTGAACTAGTTAAATCTTCAAGATACGTTCAGCTCGTCCAATACCTGAAACGCCTGTACGTACAGTTTCTAAAATTGAGCTCTTCTCAAGTGTATTGATAAAAGCCTGATTCTTGGCCTGATCACCAGTTAATTCGATGGTGTAAGTCTTATCGGTCACGTCAACAATATGCCCACGGAAAATCTCTGTTAGGCGCATTAACTCTTCACGTTCCTTACCTACTGCACGAACCTTAATCATCATTAATTCACGTTCAACATGCTCACCCTCTGTTAAATCCACTACTTTCACTACATCAACAAGACGATTCAAATGCTTAGTGATTTGTTCAATCACCTCATCTGAACCTGCGGTCATGATAGTCATACGGGATAGGGTTTGGTCCTCTGTCGGTGCCACTGTCAAGGTCTCAATGTTATAACCACGAGCTGAAAACAGACCAACCACGCGAGAAAGAGCACCAGGGGCGTTTTCTAATAATACAGAAAGAATATGTTTCATGATACACCCCTATTTATCGTCTGGACCTAAAAGCATTTCAGTAAGACCCTTACCTGCTTTTACCATAGGCCATACGTTTTCTTCACGGTCAGTAATCACATTAATAAAGACTAAACGGTCTTTATACTTACCAAAAGCGTCTCGAAGAGCCGGTTCTACATCTGCCTTTTTCTCAACTTGAATACCCACATGGCCATAACTTTCTACCAGTTTCACAAAGTCAGGAATAGATTCCATATAAGATTGTGAATAACGTTTTTCGTAATCAAGTTCTTGCCATTGGCGAACCATACCCAAGTAACGATTATTTAAGCAAACAATCTTAGGAGTAAAGCCATATTGTTTACAAGTTGCCAGTTCTTGGATATTCATCTGAATAGAACCTTCGCCTGTAATCACAGCAACCTGAGCATCAGGATTAGCTTTCTGAATACCCATTGCATAAGGCAACCCCACACCCATAGTACCTAGACCACCAGAGTTCACCCACCGGCGAGGTTTATTAAAACCATAATATTGGGCGGCCCACATCTGGTGCTGTCCCACATCAGAAGCGATAAAAGCATCACCGCCAGTCACTTCCCAAAGTTTTTGGACAACATATTGAGGCTTGATTAAATCAGACTCAGTATCATAAGCCAGGCATTTGCGTGCTTGCCACTCATTAATCTGCTTCCACCAATTTGCTAAGGCTTTTGTTTGTTTTTGACGAGCTTCACTGAGCTCGCGAAGCACCTCATTAAGCTCTGTTAATACATCCTTAACACAGCCTACAATAGGCACATCAGCACGAACACGCTTAGAAATAGAAGATGGATCAATATCGATATGAATTACTTTACGTGGTTGTGACATAAAGTGCTTCGTATTACCTACCACACGATCATCAAAACGTGCTCCCACAGCGATTAATACATCACTTTGTTGCATAGCCATATTGGCTTCATAAGTACCGTGCATACCAGGCATACCAAGGTAATGCTTATTAGAAGCAGGTAAAGCGCCTAATGCCATTAAGGTTGTCACACAAGGTGCTCCCAATAAATCAACAAACTCTGTCAATTCTTCTGCTGCATTAGCAAGAATCACCCCACCACCCACATAAATCATGGGGCGTTGGGCTCCTACAAGGAGTTGTGCCGCTTTCTTGATTTGTCCACCATGCCCCTTGGTAGTAGGGGAATAAGAACGCATTTTTACTTCGCCTTTTGGTGGAGTATATTTGCAAGGAGCCATAGAGACATCCTTAGGAATATCTACCAACACAGGACCTGGACGACCTGTTTTAGCGATATAAAACGCTTTACGCATGGTATCCGCTAAATCTTTGACATCTCGCACAAGGAAATTATGTTTTACACATGGGCGAGTGATACCAACAGCATCACATTCTTGGAATGCATCTTCACCAATAGCTTTAGTGGGTACTTGACCGCTAATAATCACCATAGGGATAGAGTCCATGTACGCCGTCGCAATACCAGTAACAGCATTGGTCAGACCTGGACCACTAGTCACCAAGCAAACACCTACTTCTTGAGATGAACGGGAATACGCATCAGCGGCATGAACTGCTGCTTGTTCGTGACGAACGAGAATATGTTCAAAATCTTTTTGTTTGTAAATGGCATCGTAGATATAAAGTACGGCACCACCAGGATATCCGAAAACATGTTTAACGCCCTGCTCGGCGAGGCAACGCACGACTATGTCGGCACCTATTAATTCCATTTTTTATGTCCTTTCATAACTAGCCCAACTGGATTGGTGATTGTTTGAGGGTACTTAGGTTAATAGCTAAAACTCCCAGCGCTTTGTGCCTCACGAAGGCCGCCCACCCAGAAACCTTAACTTATTAAGCGCATAAGAACCAATCAGTCAGCGCAAATCGCGTAAAACGCACAAGTTTGAATCGGAAAGTTGCTATATCAACTTGTGATCAATATAACCACTATATTTTTCAATTTAAGGTATATACCAAACACGCCAGCGGGTAGCTAGCTTTTGCCTAAAAAATTCTCTTAGGATATAAGAGAAACCACTACTTTATCGCATTGCAAAAAATATTGCAATGCAATCTTTAGCTTTGAGAGAAAAAGATTTCTCTCTAGTAACCTATAAGGTAAACTAGGACCTTGCCTAGCATTTCATGCTTTAAACTTTCCGTCTAAAGACCAATTTATCCTCGGTCGATACACTCTTGTCGTAAGCATATCCTTCGGTAGTAAATGCCAACAAATCTTCTGGTTTCTTAGCGTGTGTTTCAATAGCAAATCGTGCCATCAACCCACGAGCTCGTTTGGCATTAAAGCTAATCACTTTGTAAGTGCCGTTCTTGTATTCTTGGAATACACACTGCACTACTCTTGCTTTTAACGTTTTTAAATCCACCGATTTAAAATATTCCTCAGAAGCCAAATTGATGACGACAGGCTCTTTTTCCATTGCCAAACGTTCATTCAAATAAGTAGCAATCTGGTTCCCCCAATAAGCGTAGAGTGTTTTACCTTTGGGATTATCAAGTTTGGTCCCCATTTCTAAACGATAAGCACGCATCAAATCTAAGGGACGCAACACCCCATACAAACCACTCAAAATCGCAATATGATCTTGTGCCCAGTCTAATTGTTTTAAGCTTAAACTATGTGCTTGTAGCCCTTCGTAAACATCACCATTAAAGGCCAAAATCGCCTGACGAGCATTGTCAAGACTAAAATGAGGCTCCCATTCTGCATAGCGCGCAACATTTAATTCTGATAAGGCTTGACTTAAATCCATCAGCTGCGAAATATCTTCGACCGATTTTGTTCGCAAAATACTAATCAATTCTTGGGCTTGTTCTACAAACAAAGGTTGTGTATGCTTTTCCACTTGAAGTGGCGTATCATAATCGAGCTTTTTAGCAGGTGATAACAAAAACAACATAATCCTCTCCTCTTGTAAAACTAGGGTTTTAATACTTCTAGACCACCCATATATGGACGCAAAACTTCAGGAATCACAATGCTACCATCCGCTTGCTGATAGTTTTCCATCACAGCAACTAAAGCACGACCTACAGCTAAACCCGAACCGTTTAATGTATGAACATGTTCATTCTTGCCTTGTTCATTTTTAAAGCGAGCCCCCATACGACGAGCTTGGAACGCCTCACAATTTGAAACTGAAGAAATCTCTCGCCATGTATTTTGAGAGGGAATCCATACTTCTAAATCATAGGTCTTAGCAGAGCCAAATCCCATATCACCAGTGCATAGCAACACTACACGATAAGGCAATTTAAGTAATTGCAAAATCTTCTCTGCATGTGCTGTCATTTGCTCAAGGGTATCATAAGACGTCTCGGGTTTTACAATCTGCACCATTTCTACTTTATCGAATTGATGCTGACGAATCATACCGCGCGTATCACGGCCACCACTACCTGCTTCAGAACGGAAGCAAGGGCTATGTGCAGTCAAGCGAATTGGTAAGTCCGCCGCAGACACGATGCTGTCTTTGACTAAGCTGGTCAATGTGATTTCAGAAGTTGAGATTAGGTACATTTCCTCTTTGGGAATAACATTACCCTCAGCATCAATGTCATCACCCCCCTTGGTGACCCAGAACATATCTTCTTTAAATTTGGGTAACTGACCTGTACCATAAAGCGTAGATGCATTAACAATATAAGGGGTATAGCACTCAGTATAACCATGTTCAGCAGTATGTGTATTCAGCATAAACTGTGCCAAAGCACGATGTAGGCGTGCTACACCACCCCGCATAAAACTAAAACGAGAACCTGACAATTTAATGGCTGTGTCAAAGTCTAAACCAAGTTTCTCTCCTAGAGTCACGTGATCTTTGACCTCAAAATCAAAAGGAGCTGGTTCACGATCTGATTGATAGCCACCATCAGGGAACCAACGACGTTGTTCTACATTGTCATCACTATCTTTACCAAAAGGTACTGATTCATGTGGTAAATTAGGAATAGTCATTAACCAGCTATCGAGCTCATTTTTCACACTATTCAGTTTTTCTTCGAGTTGTTTGAGCTTCTCTGGAATCTGTGCTGCCTGTGCCATTACCTCAGAAGCATCTAATTTTTGCGATTTCAATTTACCGATTTCTTTCGCTAAAGTATTACGTTGAGCTTGTAAATTCTCTGTTTCGATTTGAATTTCTTTACGTGTAGCTTCAAGTTTATTAAAACGTTCTACATCAAAAGACAAGCCTCGACGAGCTAATTGCGTCACTACAAAATTAATATCTTTACGCAACAATACAGGATCTAACATGTTGATTTATCCATAAAAGAAATTTAAAAACTTTACCATTATACCGCTTTCTTATGACTTATTTTTTCTTGTTTGCTGGCGTGCTTCTCTATCCCACTCGCGTAGTTGGGCTAGCTTCTCCGCAATTTTAATTTCTAAACCTCGATTTACTGGCTGATACCACCCTGGCTCTACCATACCATCAGGAAGATAGGTTTCACCTGCTGCATAAGCATTAGGTTCATCATGTGCGTAGCGGTAAGTTTTGCCATAACCCAACTCTTTCATCAGCTTTGTCGGTGCATTGCGAAGATGTAGCGGTACCCCTCTTGTTTTGTCCTTTTGAACAAATGCCTTGGCTTGATTATAAGCCATATATCCTGCATTACTCTTGGCGGCGACCGCTAAATAAATCACCGCTTGTGCCAATGCCAACTCTCCCTCTGGACTACCGAGTCGCTCATAAGTCTCAGCTGCGTCGTTGGCAATCTGCATGGCTCTAGGATCAGCCAATCCAATATCCTCCCACGCCATTCGAACAATACGGCGAGCAAGATATTTAGGATCTGCCCCTCCATCTAGCATACGAGTCAACCAATATAGGGCAGCATCAGGGTGAGAACCTCGCACCGACTTATGCAAAGCACTAATTTGGTCATAAAAAGCATCGCCCCCCTTGTCAAAACGACGCAAATTTTGTGGAAGAAATTTTTCTAACCACTCTTGGGTAATTTCATATTGTCCTACAGCTAATGCAGATTCCAAAACAATTTCTACTGCATTAATCAAACGCCGACCGTCTCCATCTGCCCATTGCGCAAGATGATCTCGAACCTCTTCATCCATACTAAAAGGAGTATCAGGATGTGCTTCATTGACAATATGTAAAGCTCTCTCAATGAGAATCTTCAGTTCTTCTGGCTTGAGAGACTCTAATACATAGACTCTGGCTCGCGACAACAAAGCAGAATTGACCTCAAAAGAAGGGTTTTCTGTGGTTGCTCCAATGAAAGTAAATAAACCACTTTCTACATAGGGCAGAAAAGCATCTTGTTGTGCTTTATTAAACCGATGTACCTCATCCACAAAAAGAATAGTTTTACGTCCTTGTGCTTGTGCAAGCTGGGCGGATTGTACGGCATCACGAATATCTTTAACCCCACCCAATACTGCAGAGATAGCAATAAACTGGGCATCAAAGCCATTGGCCATTAACCGTGCAAGTGTTGTTTTCCCTACCCCTGGCGGTCCCCAGAAAATCATGGAATGTGGGCGACCAGACTGGAAAGCCACCTGTAACGGCTTACCTTCAGCAAGTAAATGCGTCTGTCCTACAACTTCAGATAAATGCCGAGGACGTAGACGCTCCGCGAGAGGAGCATCTAACAATTTCGTTGCAAATAAGTCATCAGAAGACATATTATTCCTAATTGTGCCATTTACACCATTATCTCTATCACATTATATTCTTGCTGGTCACGCTATCATCAAAAGACGAAAGACAGGGCATTTTTATTACTGCAATTTCACTCTATCCACACCGGCCGGTGCATCTAGTTTAAAAGTGGAGGCAGGCACTGGTGTATTAGGGACAAACTGACGTAATTTTATCGTCGTCATTTTGCCAAAAGAATCCAGGATACGTAATTCAGCAGGTAAGTTATTTGCAAAAGCAATATCAATATAGTTCATACCAGCATCTGCCACTTTGGGAGTTGCACGTAGCCATTCCATACCTTCACGTGCAGGTAATACTTCTACTTTGAAATGCTGCTCTAACTTACCATTGCCAAACAACACAGCGGCGGGAGAAGCACCAAAAGACTTCTGCACAGGACGTTCGGTAATTTGCATCAAATCAACATCATATTGATAAACTATTTTTCCGTCTGACACAACAGTTTGTTCAAACGGTTTAGTCACTTTCCAAGCAAACTTCCCTGGACGCTCAAATGCGAAAGTTCCAGATTGTGCTCCTGTTTTATTACCTGTCGTAATCTGCATAAACTGACCTGTAGCAGACTTAATATTTTTCACAAAATCATTCAACTGCTGACGAGCATCAGCCTTTATCTTGTTCTCAATAGGAGTCAAGTCTGATACTTGGATATTATCCACTGTTTCTAAAGTAGCTCCAGGAGCCAATAAGCCGCCTTCTACCTTGATATCTTGTGCAAAGACTCCCGTTGTCATTACAGTACCCAACAGTATGGTACTGCACTGTACAAAAAATCGCATACCTATCACCTTTTATGTTCAACCAAGTTGCGAACATCCATATTTTTACAGTCTAACATCTGCAGAAATAGTATTTGGGTGTTCAATCTCTAGTATCACCTATATCCTTGCAACTTGCTATGTGAAGAAACAGGTTGAAGCGGTTGAAAACAATCTATTCGCCCGTATCATCATCCATACCTTGTCCTGCAGGGATTAAAACTTCACGGTTGTTATTCGATTGCATAGGTGACACCAATCCCGCAGCCTCCATTTGCTCTAAAAGACGTGCTGCACGGTTATAACCAATGCGCAAGTGACGTTGTACAGAGGAGATAGAAGCCTTACGCGTACGTAATACAATTTCTACCGCTTGGTCGTATAACTCGTCTTTCTCTGCATCACCACCGAATACACCACCGACTCCCTCATCACTAGCTCCTGAAGTACCCCCTTCAAGAATACCCTCAATATACTCTGGCTCACCTTGCTCTTTGAGGAACTCCACTACACGATGTACTTCATCATCTGCCACAAAAGCTCCATGTACACGTAAAGGCACTCCTGCACCTGGCGGCATGTACAACATATCCCCTTGACCCAGCAAGGATTCTGCCCCCATCTGATCTAAAATAGTACGGGAGTCCACTTTCGTAGAAACTTGGAAAGAAATGCGAGTAGGAATATTTGCTTTAATCAAACCTGTAATAACATCCACGCTTGGACGTTGGGTAGCGAGAATCAAGTGAATACCTGCTGCACGTGCTTTTTGAGCCAGACGCGCTATTAATTCTTCAATCTTCTTGCCTGCAACCATCATTAAGTCAGCTAACTCATCAATAATGACCACAATCATTGGCAAGGTGTTAAGTGGCTCAGGGTTCTCTGGAGTAAGAGAGAATGGATTAGGAATTTGCTCACCCTTTTTCTCTGCCTCGCGAATCTTAGTATTGTAGCCAGCGATATTACGTACTCCCATCTTACTCATGAGTTTATAACGGCGTTCCATCTCCGCTACACACCAGTTAAGTGCATTGGCAGCCTGGCGCATATCCGTCACTACGGGTGCCAATAGATGTCGGATACCTTCATATACACTCATTTCTAGCATTTTAGGGTCAATGAGAATGAGCTTAACCTCGCTAGGATGAGCTTTATAAAGCAGTGACAAAATCATGGCATTAATACCCACAGACTTACCTGAACCAGTCGTACCAGCTACAAGTAAGTGTGGCATCTTGGCCAAATCTGCCACCACAGGATTACCAGCAATATCTTTACCCAATACCATAGTAAGCAATGAGGCACTCTTATGATAAACCTCAGAACCAATAATCTCGCTTAAATGTACTGTTTGACGACGTGGGTTGGGTAACTCAATACCCATCAAATTCTTACCAGGAATAGTCTCCACAACACGCAGACGCACCAAGCTCAGCGAACGCGCCAAGTCTTTGCTTAAGTTTACAATGGTCGTGCCGCGTACACCTGTTGCCGGCTCAATCTCATAGCGTGTAATCACAGGACCTGCTTGGGCTGCAACAACCTTAACCTCAACACCAAAATCTTGTAGTTTCTTCTCAATCATACGAGAATTAAATTCAATAGCATCTGGCGATACAGTCTCAATCATAGCAGGGGCTGGATCGAGCAAGTCAATAGTTGGAAGCATATCATGCTCATCCTGTGTTGGCTCTCTGAAGAGTACAGGTTGCTTTTGCTGAACGACTTGTTGAGCTGGCTTCACCTGTGTGATGGCTGGCTCGATACGGATAGGCGTCTCATGTTGTGCTTGCAATTGCTCTTTCTGAGTCTCAACACTAGTGGCTCTCTCTTCAGAAGCAGACTCGCCAATCTTGCGGTCTTCACTTGCTTCACGGCGTGTCATTGCCAAACTGATAGACTTCTGGATAAAAGTACCTATTTTCTCCGCCACCATCAACCAAGAGAAATTGAAGAAAAAGCTTAATCCTAACAAGAATGAAATCAATAGAATGATAGCTGTTGGCCCTACTCCAACCTGCATCTGTAAACGAGTGGCCAATAGATTACCTAGTACTCCTCCTGCACCTCCAGGCAAACCAAACTGAAAGGCTGATCCTTGTGTTGCCTCAATACCCATAGAAGCCAAAAATAATAGGATAAAACCTACCCACAGCTCCCATTGGAAACGAGGTAACGCTGCCTCAGGATCAATCACCACTGATTTAATCACACGCCTAAAGGCCACATAAGTCCGCTGTGCAAGTAGCACCACAAACCACCAGGCAGAGGCTCCGGCAAGATAGTAAAGAATATTAGCAATATAGGCCCCCACTACCCCCAATAGGTTATGAACCTGACCATTGGACATAGTGCTTACCCAACCAGGGTCAGAAGGATGCCAAGAAAACAACAACAAAGCAAGAACAACCATACCGCCAAAATAAATTAACCCCTTGGCTTCAACAAGCATAGATAGCAAGCGATTAGGGGTGTGTTGTACTGGGGCTGATTCTTTGCGAAGGCTACGAGGGTAGCGTTTTTCTGAAGTATTTTTAGTGCGTGCCATAAAACTCATTTATAATTACATGTTCAATATTATAAAACTAAACACCAAAAAAGACACATAGGAGTGAATTTTCTATGACAACTTCTGCTCAACATGCCAGGGTCATTGTACTAGGCTCTGGACCAGCTGGTTATACTGCTGCTCTTTATGCAGCTCGTGCAAATCTTAATCCCATGCTTATTACAGGTATGGCTCAAGGCGGCCAATTAATGACAACCACAGAAATTGACAACTGGCCAGCTGATGTCGATGGCGTCCAAGGCCCAGAATTAATGGATCGTTTTTTAAAACATGTTCAACGCTTTGATACACAAGTTGTATTTGATCATATCAATGAGGTTGATCTATCGCATCGTCCTTTTACACTTAAGTCTGACATGGGTAATACCTACACCTGCGATAGTTTAATTATTGCGACAGGAGCTTCTGCTCGTTATTTAGGCTTACCTAGTGAAGAAGCCTTTATGGGTAAAGGAGTCTCTGCCTGCGCAACGTGTGATGGTTTTTTCTACCGCAACCAAGATGTAGTAGTGGTTGGTGGTGGAAATACTGCCGTCGAAGAGGCTCTATACCTATCCAATATCGCTCGCAAAGTTTATGTTATTCACCGTCGTGACAAGTTTCGTGCAGAGCCTATTATGATTGACAAACTCATGGATAAGGTGAAAAACGGCAATATTGAGCTACGCCTTAATGCTGTATTAGACGAAGTGCTTGGTGATGATAGTGGTGTTACTGGTGTGCGTATCAAGAATTCTCTCGGCACAGACGACTTAGCTGTGACAGGTGTATTTATTGCTATTGGACACTCTCCTAATACGGCTATTTTTGAGGGGCAATTAACCATGGAAAATGGTTATATCGTCACACAATCCGGCCATCGAGGACTCGCCACCATGACCTCAATTCCTGGTGTATTTGCTGCTGGAGATGTACAAGACCATATTTATCGTCAAGCCATCACAAGTGCTGGCACAGGTTGCATGGCAGCCTTAGATGCACAACGTTGGCTAGAGGAAAACGAAGGATAATTTCTATACTTACCTCTCTCTGTTTAGATGCAACATTGAGAGGTAAGTGCAGTAGTTCAAAACGAGGAATAATTTTTACTCATGAAAGCAATTAAAGGGGAATTACAATCCCTTAAAAAACTGCAAAAACAATTTATCAAAGAACGTGACCGTCAAGAAAAACTTGCCTTTGAAAAGAAAGTCACGATAGCCAAGAGCGAAGGCAAAATTCCTCCTTTAAGCCCAGAAGATAGGCAAATCTTTCGCCAATCTTTACGAGGAGTGGTGCCACTACCTGATAAGAATCGCATCGGACACAAAGCAGTACCTCTCAAGCACCCTGAATTTTACAAAGCAAAAAGAGAACAAGCCGAAGGAGAACTACTCCTCTCCCCTACCAAACGTACAAAAACGCCTCATTCTCGCAAGATAGAACCTAAGCGTCATGAGCAGCAAGAGCCTAATACTTATCTGGCAGATGGCGTAGGCAAAGATGTTCTCAGCAAATTGAAATCTCTTAACTGGTCAGTGGAAGCAACATTGGACTTACACGGTGCGACACTTGATCAAGCGACGGTACGCTTTGACCGGTTTGTCAGCACATGTTTTGAACATCAAGTCCGTTGTTTCATGGTTATCCATGGTAAAGGGCATGGTTCTAAAGGCGGTGAAGCTGTACTTAAACAAAATGTGCTATCATGGCTGCGTCATTTAGAACATGTTATAGCTTTTATCCCTGCGCCAGAAAACCTAGGTGGGGAGGGGGCTGTGATGGTGTTATGTAAGGGTTAAGGGTCGTGCAAAGGCTAAAACAAATGTTTAATTTTCATTTAGATACAGTAGCTGGTCTATTGCTTGTATTGATTGTGTTGGGAGTAATTAGTCACAACAATGCTATCACCATTTCGGCCTGTGTGCTTCTTATCATGCAGCAAACTGTATTATCAGCTTTCCTACCTGCAGTTATGCGTCATGGCTTGAGCATCGGCATTATTATTTTAACCATTGGAGTACTTAGCCCTCTTGTTGCCGGTAAAATACAGCTTCCTGCATTAAAGGAATTACTTATTAATTGGCATTTATGGGCTGCTATTGTGGTTGGCATCTTTGTCGCTTGGTTAGGTGGACGAGGAGTCAGTCTGATGGCGCTACAACCAGCCCTAGTAACAGGATTAATGATTGGCACCGTGATAGGAGTGACCTTTTTTAAAGGAATCCCTGTAGGGCCACTAATTGCAGCAGGTATTCTAGCATTGATATTAGATGTTGCTAAATAAAGATACCAATATTGCTTCACAGGTTGAGTCTACTTAAACTTGCTTGATTTGAGGATGGGGGACGATGTTTAAACATCCACCAGACTGCTCAATGGGAATAATAATATAAATGCCTTCTATGGACGAAATGATGACAAGACTATTAATGCAGGTTTTCATAGAGGGAGGAAAATCCGATTCATTGCGAAGGCTGTGTGGCAATTGATTCGTGGTGGAGGTTTGGCAATCGATGCATCGTGCAGGCTGTGCGGCGATTGATTCGTTGTCGGAGCATGTAAACAAATGAATCGCTCAGGCAGCCTCCTGCTACACTTATCAAACTTGCTTAGTCGCTTCGTTCATCTTTGCATCTAGAGCAAGTGACTTTAAGATACGCTGATGTAACTAGCTCTGGGTAAGATAGATGCTGAAGCAGCAAAACGAATTGGAGGGGTTGTCTATCAAGGAGCTTTTGAAACATTGAAGACTCGTTAAACTCAAGTGTTGTAGACGTAAAAAAGCCTCTTGAGGGAGGGTATGAAGGAGTTTTTTCTGATTAAGCAAGGAACCTACTGGGAGGTGTTGTTTGAGGGGGGCTTGAGGTTTTTTCTAGGCAAGTAAAAAAGCCTCTTGAGGGGAACTCAAGAGGCTTAGGAATGAAGAGCTTGACGATGTCCTACTTTCACAGGTGTCCACCCACTATCATCGGCGCAAAGG